>NZ_RDRE01000013.1 GCF_003693265.1 Corynebacterium gottingense | reverse complement strand
CCTTTCTGCGCTTGTGTAGTGGAATAGCCATCCGGCTATTCCACCGCTGTAGGCGTCCAAAAAGCTACTAGACATCCTGTCCAAAAACCTCCTGGACTCCTTGTCCAAAAAGTCCCTAGACATGACAGAGCTAGCTCCGTTTGGCACCGACCCACCGCGCTCAGAACCACCACGCCGGTAACCACCACGCCGGTAACCACCACGCCGACAACCGCAGCGCCCCCCCCGAAAACGCGCGGCCGTCCAGCGTCTAGGACTTGATACCCGCCTGGGCGAGCATTGCCTTAAGCTGCTCCTGCATCCGTGGGTTCGACGCCACGACCAGGGAAAGCGCCTGGATCAGGCCGGCAAGCATCGTGATGGCGAAGTTGATGTAGGTAAAGATCTCCTTGCCGCGCTCATCAAGAATGCCCTTGTTGATCCACTCCGAGCTCGGACCCGTTGCGCGGAACGGGGTGGGGGTTGCGGTCACAGCCGGTGCAGTCACCGTCACCGTCACCGGCGTAGGACCGTCCTGGGAGGACGACGGAGTGGCGGTTCCGGTTGCTGACGCAGAGGGGCTCGGTGCCGCGGTTGCAGACGGGCTGGGCGTGGCAGTTGTGCGGGCCGGAGCCGCACTGGTGGTCGCGGAAGCTTCGGTCGTGCTTGAGTCAGTGCTCTTCGCAGAAACGGGGCTCAGACCTGCTACGGCGAGTGCAACGACGGTGGCAGCAGCAACGGGGTAGGTCGCCTTCACTTTGTGTCCTTCCAGTGGGAGTAGAGAGAAAAAAATCGGCGGGGCCTTCGAGTGAAAGCCCCGCCGAAGTGCCGCGTCTTAGAATACCTTCGGAATGTTCAGGTGCGGGATGCCGAGGTGGAACTGCGCGTTGACCATGTCGATGATCTTGTTTGCGCCGGTCGGGTCGGAAGCAACGATCAGGGTGGTGGTCAGGACTGCAGCCAGGGTGCCGGACACGAAGCCGACGATGTGGCCGTTGGAGGAGCCGGAAGACTTCGAGCCACCGTTGTTCGGCTGCGGAGCCGGCTTGTTCGGGGTGGTCGGCTGAGTGGTCTCAGTGCCCTCGGTGCCTGCGGGAGCCTCGGCGGTCGGCTCGGAGGTCTCGGTAGCCGCGGTGGTGGGCTTCTCGGTCGGGGTAGCGGTAACCGTAGCAGTCTGGGTGGTGGTCGCGTCCTCAGCCAGTGCCGGTCCTGCCGTGATGGCCAGTGCGGTTGCAGCTGCGACGGCAGCGGTGGAAATACGCTTCATTAGTTTCTAGCTCCTCGTGAGAGTTTTGGTCCTGCGCCGAAACCGGGCTGAAAGATTACAGCTCGGTTACAGCGATGTCGTTAGAGAAAGTAGCAGGTTTCTTACGAAAAGGATAGTGCAGGGTGCCACACCATCCATTTGTTCAAAACGAGCTCCAGCTTAGCTGGGTTTGCTTCGCAAAACTACTGGGTCGCGGGGCAAGCGTCCGCGAAATCCCGCTAGAAGGGAAGCTTGGGTGCGCCCGGATTCTGGCCGAGCAGCTGGTCAACCGGGTTCTGGATCAGGCCCAGGGAAACGCCTCCGGCAACGAGTGCCACCAGAGCGGCGAGCACGCCTGTGACCGCAGCGACAACCTTGCCCGCGGTGGAGGAGCCCTCCTGCTCGTCACCAGTCTGCTGATCCGGGGAGTCCGGTTTTTCTTCCGGCTTCTTTTCCGGCGCCTCGCCAGGCTCCTCACCCGGCGTCTCCTCCGGCTCCTCCGCCTTGTCCAGCAGGGATTCCACCTGGAAGAGCGTGGTGGTGCCGGAGACCTCGTTGCCCACGGCCAGGAGCGCTTCGCCGTTCGGGGAGTCCTCGGCCGGGATGAATGTAAGTCCCTCGGCGCCGAGGTCGCCGACCTTGGACAGGCCGTCGCGAAGCTGCTTTTCGCCCTCGTCGGCAAGCGCCTCCATGTTGATCGAGAAGTCGCGGTTGTTCACGTAGGCCTGGTACTTCGGAACGCTCGGCTCGGTGATGTCGTAGACCATCACGCCGCCGAGGCGCTCAAAGCCGATGAACGCGTAGGTGCGGCCGTTGACCTCGCCGACGGTGACGCCCTCCGGCTCCGGGCCCTTGTCGTCGGAGCGGGTGTCAAAGGAGGTTTCGGCGTGGTTTGAGTTGAAGTACTCGGGCAGGATGCGGGAGGTGATTTCCTCGAACTGTGAGCCGGAGTCGAAGACGCGCTTGCCATCCGCGGTGAAGATGGAGAAGCTGCGCCCGCCCAGGTTGTACAGGTCGTCGTAGCAGCCCTTCTCCTCGTTGAGGCCCATGGAGGTGGTCATGTTCAGGCGCCCCAGCTGCTCGTCGGACTGCAGCTCCTCGAGCTGGTCCGCGGAGAGACCGGCGTAGCCCTCGCAGATCGGGGCGACGTCCTTCTTGCCAAACTTCTTCAAGCGCGCCTCTTCGGAGTAGCCGTCCCAGTCGCGCGAGTCGCCCTCGTTGGCCAGGACCAGGTAGGTTTCGCCGCCGACGTTGTAGGCAGCGATGGAGTCCGGCTGCAGGAGGGATTTCACCGGCCACTTGGAGATGTTGGTCGTGCCGTCCTTGTCGGAGGCGTCGAAAGGCACCTCGCGGCGGTCGGTAACACCGAGCGGCCAGACGTCCTCGACCTTGCCGGAGGTGATGTCCACGACAGCGATCGCGTTGTTCTCCTGCAGGGTCACATACGCCTTGTTGCCGTCGACGGCGATGTACTCTGGCTCCAGGTTCTGCGCCTCAGTCTTCGAGGCGCCGACCTGGCCAAAGATGCGCACGCCCTTGTCCGCCAACGTGCCCTCGAACGCCGAAAAGTCGGCGGTACGGACCTTGTCCTGCGTTGGTGCGGCAACGTCGTGCTCGAGGCGGATGAGGGAGATGGAACCCTCCGGGTCAACCGAGTAGTCCTCGGCCGGCTCGCCTTTGTTTGCCACCAGGGCGTAGCGGCCGTTGGGGTCAGGGTCACCATATCCGGCAGGGAGCCCACGCCCACGCGGCCGAGCACTTCGCCCGGCGTGTCCGCGCCGGCGTCGAAGAAGATGACTTCGCCGGGCTTCGTCTTGTCCTCGTCCGGCTCCACGGTCGCGACCGCCAGGCCGTCCTCGCGCACGGCGACGGAGTTGATCGTGGTGTCGTCGCCGCCGTGAACTTCGCCCACCTTGGTCGGTGCCGTCGGGTCGGAGACGTCGAGCACGTCGATTTTGCCCGAGTTCGCATTCACGGTGAGCACGCGCTTCGAGGCTTTGTGGTAGGCCACGATCTCCGCGCCGGACTCGTCGAAGACGCCAGCGTCGTACGAGCCGATCGGAGCGATCTTAGCGGAAGCATCCTTGGCCTGGTCGTACACAGGCTTATCGACGACCACCGCGCCCGCCGGGGCAACAGCAATCAGCGATGCGGAGAGCGCGGCAGTAGCCGGCAACGCGAGCAGGGCGCGGGAGCGGGGACGGCGGAGCGAAGGGAACATGCGTAGGCCTTTCTTGGAGCTGGCTTCGGACCGGCTTTGGGTTCGCCTGTCAAAAGCGTGGTCTGCGGTTGGGGGGGGGTGTTCCTATATAGGTTGTCAACTCCGCGGGTGGGCTTGTTGGGGGTGTGAACGGCTTCTGCTTCGTCTCGTAGATGTTGTTTTGGGTACCTTGAGGAGCCGATTGGGCTTGCTGTGCAATCGGCTTGGATGGGGGTCTGGTGGCTTTAGGCTGCTGCGGCCTCCTGGATTGTGGGGATGTCTCGGTAGAGCTCGCCGTTTCGCATCATGGCGAAGAGGACGTTGAGGCGTCGGCGTGCGAGTGCGACGACTGCGGCGTTGTGTCTTTTGACTTCTTTGCGTTTTCGTTCATAGAATTGCCGGGAACGCTCGTGGAATCTGATCGATGCAAAAGACGATTGCCATAGGGCGTTCTTTAATTTTTGTTGCCAGCGCGGTTGGGCGAATTCGACATAATGGACGTTCCTGATTGATTTGTCCGTGGTGATAGGCCTGCATAGGACGCTAGGTGCGCTGCATCGGGGAAGTCGGACATATCGCCAACGGTCATGAGGATCTGTGCTGCGCTACGTGGGCCGATGTCGGGCATGGATAAAAGAATCTCGGTTTGAGGAATGTCTTGAATGAGCTTGAGTACCTGTGCTTCTATTTCCTTGCGATGCTCTAGTTTGGCCAGTGCGTCTTTGGCGGACATTGCTACGCCAAGTTCGGCGTATTCTGCGCCGGCAATGGACACGGTCTGTCCGTGGATGGCAGCAAGCATGGCATCGATGACAGGCTCGGGATTGCGCGCTTTGTGACTGCGCGCAAAGGCTGCTAGGCGTGTTTTACCGATGCGTCGAATCTTGGTGGGGTCACCGTATTTCGCAAGTAGGTGGAGGATCCATTTTCGGTGAATCATCTGTCCGCGCAGAACATGTTCGAATGCAGGATAGGTTCCTACGAGCGCGGATCGCATCTGGTTAATCAGGCGTGTGTAGGCCCGGGCGAGATCTTCGTCAATACCGTTGAGTACTTTCAGCTGGATAAAGACTTCCTCAACGCGGTCGACACTGCGCAAGGAATCTGGAAGGTTAAGACCGGCATGGGCGATGACGTAGGCGTCGCGTACATCGGTTTTGGAGTTGCCGACGTGGATGCGAGAGAGCTGTCGCATCGCAAGCCCTGGTAGATAGCGAACATCTGCCCCCATGTCTTGGGCGACTGCGACGGTTAATCGGCCGATGTTGTTGGGTTGATCGACAATGACCAGGACCGAGGCGTTGTCGGTGAGGAATTTGCCGAAGAGCTTGCGTAGTGAGCCTTCATGCTGGTTGATGCGTTTGGATAGGACTTGCCTGCCTTGGGGATCGAGGACGCAGGCGTGGTGGAAGTATTTGCCGACGTCTACGCCAATGACGAAGTCATAGGCCATGGGTGTGTGCCTCCTAGCGATGAATGAGAAGTTGGACTATTTAAGCTTCATCACTGGGGTTGGTCGGACATACTTGGACTGGCACCCACATTACTGTGAGACCTCATACCACCTGGGCTGGGTCAGGTTCCTATTAGCAGTTTGAGTATGTCACTGTCTTCGGCGACATCACCCCCCGGATCATTTTCAGACAGGGACAGGAATAAGCCATACCGAAGCCAGTGACTAGTTCCCCTGTCCTTTCAGACGGAGGGAACGGAAGTAAACATAGCCCGCCCAATCGGGCGGACAGGTTATGAATCTTCGGTGCCCTGGGGTGGAACTGCTAACAACGTAATGGGCATCCTAAAGTGGGCAGGTAGTTCCAAGGAGAACGCGTGGTGAACACTTGGTGAACCGTGCGGGTGAATGAAAACTGGCGGCGATAGCCCGCGCGAATACCTGTTCACGGATAGACTTGTCCACCATGAACGCAGCCACCGAGCACAATGAACAGTCAACGAGCAACTACCAACCGGTCCACGCTGCCGACATTCAAGCTGCTCAGGCGAAAATTTCCTCGGTGATTGAGCCGACCCCGCTGCAGTACTGCCCGCGGCTGTCGCAGCAGTACGGCGCAGATGTGTACCTCAAGCGTGAGGATTTGCAGGACGTGCGCTCCTACAAGATTCGCGGCGCTTACTACAACATCTCTCGCCTGTCCGCTGAGCAGCGCGCAGCGGGGGTGGTCGCGGCGTCGGCTGGCAATCATGCGCAGGGCGTCGCGTACGCCTGCCGTGCGCTAGGGATCCAGGGCAAGATCTTCGTGCCCAAGCCCACACCGAAGCAGAAGCGCGATCGGATTATGGTCCACGGCGGCGACAACGTCGAGCTCGTCGTGACGGGCAATACGTTCGACGAGGCGGCGGAGGCGGCTCGTGCCGACGCCCGCGAGCGCGGGGCAACAATCATCGAGCCTTTCGACGCCCGCGATACCGTCATCGGGCAGGGCACGGTTGCCGCCGAGATCCTCGCACAGCTGACGGGGCTTGGCCGGGAACTGGACACCATCATGGTGCCCGTCGGCGGCGGCGGCCTGCTCGGCGGGATCGTGTCGTACGTGGCAGACATGTCGCCGCGCACGGCCGTGGTGGGGGTGGAACCGCGCGGCGCGGCGTCGCTCGCCGCTGCCCTCGAGCACGGGGGCCCGGTGACGCTGACCGACATTGACCCGTTCGTCGACGGCGCGGCGGTCAAGCGCATCGGCGCGTTCCCGTTTGAGGTGATTGAGCACAACCAAGGGCGTACGCACCTCCTGCGCGCAGACGAGGGCGCGGTGTGCACCGAGATGCTGGCGCTGTATCAGAACGAGGGCATCATCGCCGAGCCCGCAGGCGCGCTGTCTGTCGCGGGACTTGCCGGGATGAAGGTCCAGCCGGGGTCCACCGTCGTATGCGTCATCTCCGGCGGCAACAACGACGTGCTGCGTTACGCGGAGGTCATGGAGCGCTCCCTGGTGCACCGCGGGCTCAAGCACTACTTCCTGGTGAACTTCCCGCAGGAGCCGGGGCAGCTGCGTACCTTCCTCACCGACATCCTCGGCCCGGACGATGACATCGTCCTGTTCGAGTACCTGAAGAAGAACAACCGCGAGACCGGCGCGGCGCTGGTCGGTCTGGAGCTCACCCGCGCGAGCGACCTGGAGCCACTGCTGGAGCGCATGGATGAGTCCGTCATCGAGTGCCGCCAGCTCACGCCCGGCACGCCGGAGTACGAGTTCATCGTCTCCAGCTAGCCCAGTGGGCCGAGCGGGCCGTGCGGATCCCGCCTAGCGCTGGATGTAGGCGATGCCCCAGGGATCCAGCACCGTCTCATTGGCGCCGACCTGCGGGTCGGTGAACGAGTACAGCAGCGTACCGCCGACCGGCACGGTGACCGGCTCGTCGCTGAAGTTCGCCGCCAGCACGACCGTTCCGTCATCGCTACCGTCCGCCATGGTCAGCCACTTCTCGCCGTTGTCCACCTGCAGCGTGCGCAGGTCCTCGCGGTTGCAGCCGTGCTCGCGGCGCAGCTGGATCAGGCGCTTGTAGGCGTCGTGGACCTGCTGCTGCTCGTCGGTAAAGGTCCAGTTCAGCTTCGCGGACGTGTAGGTGTCCTCGTGGCCCGGGTCCGGCACTTCGTCGTGGTCCCAGCCCTGGCGGGAGAACTCGTGGAGACGACCCTGGCGGGTGCCCTCCAGAATTTGCTCGTTGGAGTGGGAGACGAAGAAGGGGAACGGGGTGTTCGCGCCGAACTCTTCGCCCATGAACAGCATCGGGGTAAACGGGGAGTGCAGGAGCACCGCGGCCTTGAGCACCTGCTGGGCGGGGGTGAGGTTCTGGCTCGGGCGGTCGCCCGCAGCGCGGTTGCCGGTCTGGTCGTGGTTGGTGGTGTAGGACACCAGGTGCCACGGTGCGACGTGGGAGAGGTCCAGCTCGCGGCCGTGCGTGCGGGCGCGGTACTTCGAGTAGGAGTTGCGGAAGCGGTAGCCGTTGCGCAGCGTATCCGCGAGGATCTCCATGGTGCCGTAGTCCACGTAGTAGCCCTGGGTCTCACCGGTCAGCAGAGAGTGGATCCCGTGGTGGACGTCGTCGAGCCAGTGCCCCTCGAGCCCGTAGCCGCCGCGCTCGGGGGCGCTGATCAGGCGCGGGTCGTTCTGGTCGGACTCGCCAATCACGGTGCGAGGCACGCCGGTGTCCGCGGCGAGGTCGTCGCCGATGCGGGCGATTTCTTCCATGATGGAGAAGGCGAGGCGGTCGTCGTAGGTCTGCACCGCGTCCAGGCGCAGCCCGTCAGCGTGGAACTCGCCGAGCCACTGGCGCACCGTATCCAGGATGTAGGCGCGCACCTCGTCGGAACCGGGGCCGGAGATGTTGATGACCTCGCCCCAGGCGGTGAGCCCGTCCGTCAGGTACGGGCCGAACGCGTCGTTGTAGTTGCCCTCCGGGCCGAAGTGGTTGTACACGACGTCGAGGAGGACGGCGATGCCGTGGGTATGCGCGGCGTCGATAAGCTCCTTGAGCCCCTGCGGGCCGCCGTACGTCTCATGGATGGCAAACCAGTCGACGCCGTCGTAGCCCCAGTTTCGGGTTCCGGCGAAGGGCTGCAGCGGCATGAGTTCGATGGTGTTGACGCCCAGCTCGGCGAGGTAGTCCAGCTTCTCAATCACGCCGGCGAAGGTGCCGGAGGGGGAGAAGGTGCCCACGTGGAGCTCGTAAATCACCATGTCCTTGGTGGGGATGCCGGACCAGTTGTCATCGTTCCACGCGAAGTCGGTGCTCACGACCTCGGACGGGCCATGCACGCCCTCGGGCTGGAGGCGCGTGCGCGGATCCGGCATGGGGATGGACCACTGGGTGCCGTCGAAGAGCGAGAAGGTGTAGTGCTGACCCGGCTGCGGGGCGGCGGTGGCGGGGTCGAGCACCCACCAGCCCGCGCGCTCCGCGTCGGGCTGCATGTCGTGTTCCTCGCCGTCGACGGTCACGCGCACCTGCTGGCCCTTCGGGGCCCATACCTCAAACTGGGCCGGGGCGGTGTGGGACGCAGCATTATTGGCAGCGTTTGTGCTGTGTGATTCGCTCATGTTCTCCAGCCTAAGAAGGCGACTCGAGCACCGCAATGACGTCGTCCCCCGGTAGACTGCACCCCTATGCTGACCACCTACGAGCTGCCCGCCGCGGGCGCGCCGACCACCCACGAACTTGAAACTAAACGTTCCCGGTTCATCACCTGGGTGGGTCGCGTCGAATCGGAGGACGAGGCGCGCGAGTTCATCCACGCAGCGCGAGAGGCGTTCCCGGATGCGCGCCACCACTGCTCGGCGTTCATCGTCCACGTCGACGGCGCGCAGCCCATCGAGCGCTCGTCCGACGACGGCGAGCCGTCCGGCACCGCGGGCACGCCCATGCTCGAGGTGCTCAAAGGCTCGGGTCTGGTCAACGTATGCGCAGTGGTCATCCGCTACTTCGGCGGCACCAAGCTGGGCACCGGCGGGCTTGTCAGCGCGTACACGCACGCGGTGACCGGCGCGCTCGATGACCTGCCGCGCGCCACCCGCAACCTCCGCGAGCTCATCACCGTCAACCTGCCGCACGCCGAGGCCGGCCGGATCGAGTCGGAACTGCGCAACGCGGGCATCGAGGTCGTGGACATCGCCTACGGGTCACTGGCCACGTACACGCTCGGGTTCGCCCCGGGGGAGCGTGAGCTTGTCGACGCCCACCTGGCAGCGTCCACCCAAGGCACCGTCGAGTCGAAGGAAGCCGGGCACCGGTGGGGCGAAACGACCGACTGATCCGCGGCAAACGCCGGCTGCGCGTGATCCCGCGATAGACTGTGCAGCATGACGATGAAGCCTCGCCTCAATAACCCCATCGCGCGCCGCAAGGAAGCTGTGCGCAAGTACAGCCGGAACGCCGTCCTCTGGGCCGGCGGCGGAGTGGTCGGCGGTGTCGCCCTCGGCCTCATCGCAGGCTCATGGTCGCTGCTCATCCTCGGTTTTGTCGTCGCCGTGGTCGGCGGCGTGGCCAACTGGATGAAGGTGCAGAAGATCGTGAACCACAAAGACGAGTACTAAAGGCGCGGGCGAATGACCCAACCCGATGGGAGGGCAGTGCGGATCGACGCCTGGCTGTGGGCCGTCCGCATCTTCAAGACCCGCACCCAGGCCGCGGAGGCCGTGCGCGCCGGGCACGTCAAGCTGAACGAACAATCGGTGAAACCTGCCGCGCAGGTCGTGCCCGGCGACGCGGTGCGCGTGTGGAAGGACCACCGCTACCGCGACCTGGAGGTCACGGCAACCGTGCGCAAGCGCGTCGGGGCGCCCGTGGCCAAACAGTGCTACCTCGACCACTCGCCGCCACCGCCCCCGATGGACATTTTCGCCACGATGCCCAAGCGCGAGCGGGGGGCGGGGCGCCCGACGAAGAAGGAGCGGCGCGAGACCGACCGCCTGCTGGGTCGGCGCCGCTAGTTCGCCGCCCTGAGCTGCGCCAGCCGCTTGGTCAGCCGCGCCCGGCGCACCTTCGGCCGGTTGCCGGCGTCCCAGGTGCGCTCGATGTGGTCGGTGCCGTAGCGGTTGAGCAGGAGGTCGTCGACAAGCCTGACCTGCCCGGGCACGAATGAGTAGCGCAATCCGTTGGTTACCGCCTCAAGGTCCGCCGGGTTGAGCAGCTCCGCGACCTGCGAGACCCGCTCGAGGCCGTGCGCGCGCAGCAGCTCGTTGAGGAACCGGTAGTCCGCCGCCCGCGAGAGCGGGTAGCGCGAACCGAGCAGCACCGTGAGGATGCCCGGCAGGGTCTCCGGCGCGATCTGCGCCTCCACGTCCGCCCCCTCCGCAGGTTTCACATCCGTGATCCCGGCGATCTGGTCAAACTGCTGATCGGCCAACTCGATGAGCCCGGCCGCGAGCGTGAACGCACGGTCCACCTGCGGGTCGACGTCCTCAACGGCCCGCTTGTAGCGCACGTCGTGCTCGAACTCGGCCCAAGCGTGCTGGAGCACCGTGCGGATTTGCACCTCGAAGGCGGTCCCCACATACTCCTCGAGCCCCTCGGAGCTCTCCTGCACCCGCAGCACCAGGTGGTGCGAGCCGTAGCCGAATCCACCGGCCACGCGCGTCTCCTCCGCCTTATCTACGCTGCGCAGGACCTCAAACTCCTCCGCCAGCAGCGTCTGCACAGCGGGGATCTCAGTGGAGTGCAGCACCGTAATGCGCGCCCCGATGATGTCTTTAATGTCCGTCCACGGTTCCGGGTAGACGGGTTCGCCGTCGCGCATCTTGCGCGCCTTTTCCTTCAGCGAGGGCCACGTCTTGATCCGCACGTCCACCCGGTCGAAGTTCACGGCGGCATCGCGCATCAGCTCGTGTAGCGCGTGGCGGAACGCCGTCGCCGGGTCCTCGTGCGCATTGAGCCAGTTGAAATAGGTAGAGCCGAGCCGGGCGATGGTCGCGTCGGGAACCCTCGCCTCAGCCCTCCTCGCCCCCTTGCCCGCCCGGGCGCGCTTCTCCTGCTCGTTGCTCATCAGGAGCTACAGCATACCCCGCTGCATGCTTATCGACGCCCCCACAGTCCCATCCTCACGCCCCCGCCCGCACGAACAGCGCCACCGGCAGCGCGGAGAACACGTCGGCGACCTGCACAGTCCCGCGAAACTCCCGCCTGCTCAGGCGCTCGACCCACGTACCCTCCGGCAGGTCCACCGTCGTTTCGCCCCAGCCGCCGGTCCTGGCCAGCTTGAGCGGCTCCCGGGTGGCGAGCCCAATCACCTGCGCGTCCTCGCCCTGCATACCGCGCGCCATGCCGACGAGGTGGTGCTGCGCTGGACCCAGCGCGAACACGGCCCGGTACGAGCCCTCCGTAAACACCTCCGGCCGCTGGCGGCGCAGCCGCAGCGCCTCCGCCGTAACCGCCTGCTTCGCGCGGTTGCCGCGCTCCGCCAGCGCCTCGGGGGTCGGCGGGACCTCGTCATACAGGAACGAAGCAATGTCGAACGACTCGCCGTCGCGGGCGGCGTCGTACTGCGCGAGCGTTTGCGCGCGCGCAGTGTAGTCTACGAACGCCCTGTTGTCCGGGTCCACGAGCGCAAGTTCTACGAACTCCTGCCCTTGGTACGTATCCGGAATCCCCGGCCCGACCAGCTGGAGCAGCTTGCGGCCCAGCGACACCTGGACCGCCCCGATGTGCAGCTGCCGGACGAACGCGCTCACCCGCGCGGCGGCCGGTCCGTACAGGACAGCGTCCACCCAGTCCAGCACCCGCTGTTCGTAGCGCGCATCCGGGTCCACCCAGGTGGTGTGGAGTGCTGCCTCGCGCACCGCCTTCGTGGCATAACCGTGCAGGCGCTCCCGCAGTGCGTCCGTCACCGCTCCGTCCTCCGGCCAGACGCCGATGATGTTCTGCAGGAGGAAGTGGCCGGTCGCGCTGTCCGGCGGCGGCACCAGCGCAACAACCTGCCGCACCAGCTCGGCGAAGTCGTTCGGCACCTCGGTGAGCTCGATGATCCGCGCGCGGGTGTCCTCGCTGCGTTTTGTGTCGTGCGTGGACAGCGATGTCATCGCGTGCGGCCACAGCCCGGCGCGCTCGTCCTGCAGCAAGTGGAACTCCGCCGCCCCGACGCCGAAGCGCCCCGGCGCTCCGCCGACTTCCTGCAGCGCCACGAGCCTGCTCGCGCGGTAGAACAGCGTGTCCTCGACGCCCTTGGCCATGACGGCACCGCAGACTTGGGCGAAGCGGTTCTTCGCCTCGCCGGACGCGAGGAAGGCAGCCGCGATGAGGTCGAGCGCGTTGCGACGAGAGGGGAAGCGCTTGGCCATGTCCGAGATGACGCTGGAGGTGATGCGCGAGAGCGACCGGTAGTCGGCGCGGTAGACGGGCATCGCCGCGACCAGCTCGATCACTGTCGACGCCAATTGCTCATCCGAGACTTCCGCGGTCACCGCGGAGAAGTTGTCGCGGCGGATGGCGCGGACGAGCCTGCGTACCTCGGCGCCCAGCTCGGAGGAGGCGACGTCGTGCTTGAGCTGCTGCTCGCTCGCCGCGATGGCTTCCTCGTCCCAGGTCGAGCCGGATTGCTGCAGGGCGAGCATGCTCAACGTGTCCTCGGCCGAGCGGTTGAGAAAGATGCCGTCGAGTTCCCGCAGCGCGTCGTACCCGGTGGTGCCGTCCACATGCAGGCGCGGGTCGAGCGGCTCGTTGACGCCAAGGATCTTTTCCACCACGAGCCACCGGTCGTGCCCGACGAGGTCCCGCAGGCGGGAGAGGTACGCGAAGGGGTTGGTCAACCCGTCGGGGTGGTCGACACGTACGCCGTCGATAAGCTCTTCTGCGATCAACTGGCGAAGGAGCCGGTGCGTGTGCTCGAAGACGAGTGGATCTTCCTGGCGTACCCCTGCGAGCCCATCGACGGAGAAGAAGCGGCGGTACGAGATTACGCCGTCGCGCCAGTACATCAGCTTGTACGGCTGGCGCTGGTAGACCTCGAGCGGGTCGTCGTCGAGACCGCCGTACGACCCCGGCGCGAGGGGAAAGTAGTTGTCGTAGTAGGCCAGGACATCCTCCCCGCCCGGGGCAGTGCCTGCGGGGAATTCATCCTCGGCCAGGTGAGTGAGGCGGAGCTGCTCCTCGTCGCCCTCCTTGCCAAGCACCGGGAGCCCGAGCTTACCGCCGGCGCCGTTGTCCTCGTGCCAATCAATATCAAAGTAGGTGGCAAACTCGGAGTCCGCGCCAAGCTTGAGCACGTCCCACCACCAGCGGTTGCGATGCGGGACCTCCACGCCCACGTGGTTTGGCACGATGTCCAGCACGATGCCGAGTCCGGCGTCGTGTGCTGCCCGGGCGAGCTCGCGCAGACCCTCGATGCCACCCAGCTCGGGGTTGACCTCGGTCGGATCGAGGACGTCGTAGCCGTGATTGGACTCCGGCATGGCGGTGAATATGGGGGAGAGATAGAGGTGCGATACCCCTAGGTCGCGCAGGTAGGGGATCTGCGCCTGCGCCTCAGCAAATCCGAACGCCCGCCCCGCCGGGTCGGCCCCCGGGCCGCGCAGCTGGAGGCGGTAGGTGGAAGTGATGGGTCGACGCATGGTCGTGCTGCTCCTTGAGCTGGAATGAACGGGGACACAGGGACACCCCATTCACCATAGCGAGGTGGCTAGTAAAAGCGGCGAATCTTGCGCGGACGGCACAGGAGGAGCGGGAAGCCGAGCGAGTACCGCATCAGGCGCTCCCAACCGACGACACCGGCGACGTCCCTCGGTGGTGCGTCGAAGACGAACAACTTGTTGTCATCAGCAACGTAGTACAGCAATTCGTGCTCCGGGCGCAGCACTTCCGTGAAGTGCGAGTGCAGCGCGTCGAAGGTTGTCGGGTGCGTCACCCACCCCGCGGCCGTCCACCCAAGCGCTTGGACCTCAACGCCGCGCGGGAGCGAGCCCGGGGCACCACCGAGCGCGATGGACGCGTCCCGGACCCAAAAGGCCTCCTCCGGGCCGCGCTCCTCGGCGAAGCGGAGCAGGCGCGCGGCAGCGTGCTTCCACGCTTGGTGCTCAGAAAAGCCCAACATGCCCACTTGCTGGTGCGTGAGCGCTGCCGTTGCCGGGGTGTCAAACACGCACGCCAGGCCGGGCGACAGGCCGATGTACGCAGTTGATGAGCTCAGCCCGGGCGTGAGCCACGCGTACGGGCCGGTGGAATAACGCTCGTCGCGCCGGGCGAGGCGGGGGATGAGCAAGGCGGGCAGCTCCGGGGCGCGGGGAGCTAGGGTGTCAGAAAAATGCGTCATGCACTATTAGACGCAAAAAGTGCCGCCCCGGTTCCATGCGTTGCCAAAAAAGCTGAAAGTTTTTTGACGGAGGGGGGAGTTGGCAGGTCAGAACGGTGGTTCGTCGTCAAGCTCGAGCACCGAAAGCAGGCGATCCGCCTGCCAGATCTGGATCTCCTGGCCCTTTTCCTGCAGTTCCTTGGCGCGCTTTTCCTTCGAGGTGACGCTGTTCCAGGCGCCGACCACCAGGATCGTCGTCTTCTTGGTCACGTTCTTGCCCACCTGGCCGCCGTGCTCGGCGATGCCGTTCCAGAGCGTGCCCTTGTCAAAGGGCTCGAATTCGCCGGTAAGCGTGACGTGCTGGCCGTACAGCGGCGAATCAGGGTTGGCGTCCAGGTTCGGCTCGGGGACCTTGTCGGGCGTGGCCACAGACTGCCAGGGAGCCGGGCCGCGCTGCCCGCCGCTCGAGGCCCCCGCACCCTTGCCCGAGCCGGATTGCCCACCGCGCTTCGGCCCGGCCTGGTTGCTGCCGCGCGGCGCGGCGGCAGCCTCCACGACGGCCTGCACGCCGCCATCGGCGAGCAGCTCCGCCTGCGCGGCGCTCCGCTTCCCGGAGCGGTCCCGCGTCACCGGTGTGACCTTCGCCTGCTCGATGGTGCCCAGCACAAAGCCGCTGCTGTGCACGAAGCTGGCCAGGGAGCCTGTGTGGTGCGCCCGGCGCGCCAGGCCGAGCATGATGCCGGCGCACGCGGCAGCGTCGGCGCACGCGTCGTGGTGGTTGTCCAGGCCCACACCGAAATACTCCGAAAGCGTGGGCAGGCGGTGGTTGCGCACGTCAAGGCGCTCCGCGCGCGACTGCGCGAGCGTGCACGCGAACAGCATGGGCGGAACCGGGTGCCCCGTAGCCACGCACGCGCTGTGCAGCGCCGAGGCGTCAAACTGCGCGTTGTGCGCGACCAACGGCAGCTCGCCGACGAAGTCAATCATCGCGTCGATGCGATCAGCCACGCCGGGCGCGTCAGCCACATCATCGGCGGTAATCCCGTGGATGGCCACGTTGCCCGGCTCGAACTGGTTGCAGCTCTCCGGGGGCTGGCACAGCCACGACACGCGGTCGACCTCTTCGCCGTCCACAAACTTGACCAGCCCAATCTGGCAGATGGAGCCCCAGTTGGGGTTGGCGGTCTCCACGTCGAACCCCACGAAATCGAAGCCGGGGATCGCGCCAGAGGCTTCCGCATTATCGACGTCCGGGGCTTCGCCCCGGCGCGCCGCAGCCACGAGCGACGCGAGCGCTTCTACCTGCGACGCCTCGCCGGGCGCGAAGCGCACCACCTTGGTGTCCCCGGCCCCGAGCGTGATGGAGAGGCGGCCTTCTTGCCACCCGTCCCCGGGCTCGGTGGTCACCTCGGTGATGTCCGCGACGTCCACGCTGTGCTCGTCAGACTTGCCCGCGAGGGCGGCGGCGAGCGGCGAGGGGCGCCACACCACCTTCGAGTTGGTCACCGTTACCAGGGCGCCGTGGGCGGAAATCACGTGAACTACTCTCCAATCACAGGCAAATGCGGGTTCGCACTAGTCTACCGGGGCGGTGGGGCGTCGATAAGCACCTGCCCCTTAGTCCTCCGGCATCACCGGCGGCTCGATCTGCTTGAGCACCATGGTGGAGCGGGCAGGCACGGTCAGGGTGCCCTCAGCGTCGGCGGGATCGAAGCCGACGGGGTAGCCCAGGGGCTCGGTCGTGTCGATGAGCACCTCCCACTTCGCGCCGAACTTCTGCGGCGGGATGCGGAACTCGATGTCCTCGTAGTGGGCGTTGAACATGAGCACGAAAGAATCGTCCGTGATGCGGCGGCCGCGCGAATCGGGTTCGGAGATCGCGTCGCCGTTGAGGTAGACCATCAGCGCCTTGCCAAAGGCGAAGTCCCAGTCCTTCTGCTCCATTTGCTGCCCGTCCGGGACGAGCCAGGCGATCTCGCGGTCCAGCACGTCCTCACCCAACGCACCACCGGAGAGGAAGCGACGGCGGCGGAAGACGGGGTGGGCCTTGCGGATGGCAATGAGGCGTTTGGTGAAGTCGTGGAGCTCGTTCGCCTCGTCCAGGTGGTCCCAGTTCATCCAGGCGATCTCGTTGTCCTGGCAGTAGACGTTGTTGTTGCCGCCTTGGGTGCGCGCAAACTCGTCGCCGTGGGCGATCATGGGCGTGCCCTGGGACAACAGGAGCGTGGTGAGGAAGTTGCGGCGCTGCTGGGCGCGGAGCTGGCGCACCTCCGGATCGTCCGTCGGGCCCTCCACGCCACAGTTCCAGGAGCGGTTGTGGCTCTCGCCGTCGCGGTTGTCCTCGCCGTTCGCGTCGTTGTGCTTCTCGTTGTAGCTCACCAGGTCATTGAGCGTGAAGCCGTCGTGCGCGGTGATGAAGTTGATCGACGCGGTCGGGCGGCGATCGTTGTGTTGGTACAGGTCCGAGGAGCCGGTGAGGCGGGACGCGAACTCGCCCAGGGTGGAGCCCTCGCCGCGCCAGAAGTCGCGCATGGTGTCGCGGTACTTGCCGTTCCACTCGCTCCACAGCGACGGGAAGTTGCCCACCTGGTAGCCGCCCTCGCCGACGTCCCACGGCTCCGCGATGAGCTTGACCTGGCTGACAACCGGGTCCTGCTGCACGAGGTCGAAGAAGGTGGCCAGGCGGTCCACATCGGAGAACTCGCGGGCAAGGGTGGAGGCGAGGTCGAAGCGGAAACCGTCGACGTGCATCTCAGTGACCCAGTAGCGGAGGCTGTCCATAATCAGCTGCAGCGAGTGCGGGTCGCGCACGTTAAAGGAGTTGCCCGTCCCCGTGTAGTCCATGTAGTGGTACTTGTCATCGTCCACCAGGCGGTAGTACGCCTCATTATCAATGCCGCGGAACGCAATCGTCGGGCCCATGTGGTTGCCCTCCGCGGTGTGGTTGTACACCACGTCCAGGATGATCTCCATGCCCGCCTCGTGGTAGGCGCGCACCAGGTGCTTGAACTCGGCCACGGCGTCGCCGGGGTTGGAGGTGGAGGCGTAGTCGTGCTCCGGGGCGAAGAAGCCGAAGGTGTTGTAGCCCCAGTAGTTGCGCAGCCCCATTTCTTTCAGGCGGTCGTCCTGGAAGAACTGGTGGATCGGCAGCAGCTCGACGGAGGTGACGCCGAGGTCCTTGAGGTATTCCACCATTGCGGGGTGTGCCATACCGGCGTAGGTGCCGCGCAGGTTTTCCGGGATGTCCGGGTGCGACTGCGTCATGCCCTTGACGTGGCACTCGTAAATCACCGTTTCCTCGTCGGGGATGCGCGGGCTGCGGTCGTCGCCCCAATCGAAGAACGGGTTGATCACGACCGAAAGCATGGTGTGACCCAAGGAGTCTTCCTCATTGCGGCCGGTGCCGGGTTCCTCAGCGTCCGGGTCGTAGGAAAACAGCGCGGAGTGGGTGTCAAAGGAGCCGTCGAATGCGCGCGCGTAGGGGTCGATGAGCAGCTTGCTCGGGTCGCAGCGCTTGCCGTCAGCCGGGTCCCACGGCCCGTGGACGCGGTAGCCATAGCGCTGGCCGGGGGCGATGCCGGGGAGGTAGCCGTGCCAGATGTGGTTGTCCATCTCTTCCAGTGGGACGCGCGTTTCGGCTCCGTCGTCGTCGATCAGGCACAGCTCGACGGCATCGGCGACACCGGAGAACAGCGCGAAGTTCGTGCCGGCTCCGTCGTAGGTGGAGCCAAGCGGGTATGCGGATCCTGGCCACACGATCGGTGCCTCGGAGGTGGTGGGTGCATCAGAAGGTGCAGAAGGTTCAGTCATGTCGCCCGATCCTAGCCAAATTTGCGCGCCCGGTCCCGGCTACGCGCCCGCCTCGCCCGCCGTGCCTCCCGCGCGCAACCCCGCCATGAGGAGCGCGACGCCTTCCTCGTGCTCGCGCGTCGCTTCCTCGGCGCCCACCACCGGCCGCTCCCCGGTGGCTTCCGCCAGCTGCGCGCCCGATTGGTACACCGTCGCCGCGCCAAGCGTCATGGTGACCAGGCCCGCCGCCGCTGAGCGAAGGACACTTGCCGGAGCGCCCTCGTTCGCGACTTCCCGCACTGCCTCCTCAAAGACGGTGGAAAGCTCCCCGCGGATGCGCGCTCCCGGCTGGCTCATTGCCGCGAGCACGACCTCGGCGCCATCGCGGATGCCCAGGACGGCCTCCCGGAGGGCGCGCGCGAGCTGTTCCGGCGCGGTCGCCTCCCCCGCGGCGTCGGCTGCAACTGGTCGCACAATCTCCGCGGCAATGCAGGAGATGAGCTCCTGTTTGTTCTCGATGTGCCAATACAATGCCCCCGGGGCAACGCCGAGTGAGGTGGCCACGCGGCGCATTGAGACGTCCGCCAGCCCGTACTCTGCCAAAATGCGCAGCGCGGATGCGGTAATGGTGTCCCGGGTCAACTGCATAATGCTCCATCGTAACTGTGGTGCAGTCAGGGCACGGGAGGTTCATTGCCCCGATTGCTCACAGGAAGCGCCCAGAATGTTGTCACCTCAACTCGACGATTGCCCCAGCTGGGTGTTGTTAGGATGGTCGAGACAACTTACAAGTATCTCGAGCGTGCGTTCGCGCGTCCAAGAGTGATACGAACCCGGGCGGTCCGACTTCCCGGGAGATGAAGAGAGGTAATTCGTGAGGTTTTCCACCAAGACGACGAAAGCTGCTGCAGCAGGCGTCACGGCAATCGCCCTGACCTTGACACTGTCTGCGTGTGGCTCAGGGGAGGAAACCAACGGCGGCGGTCTGTCCACGGCAGCTGAGGCCGCCGGGGGCAACGGGGCCGACAACACCGAGTCCGTCGACGGCGCCGCGAAGGAATCGGAAAAGAAGTCCGGGGACGACAAGGACCAGAAGGACGGACAGAAGGACCAGGACTCCAAGGGCGGGGATGCCGCGAAGAAGACCTCGGAGAAGGACGCCAAGGACTCCGGCGAGAAGGGTTCTGGCTCCGACAACCAGGGCGAGAACGGCGATGTGCCCACCATTGCTAACCCGTTTGCGGACGGTGAGTACGAGCAGGTCACCCACGAGCCGATCGCCGGTGGCCAGGATGCGTCGCAGGGCGACATCGATGAGATGACCAAGGTCGTCGAGGCCGTCTCCAACCCGGAGTCGCTCGCCACCTGGACCCGCACCATCCTGGATAACTCCTGCAAGGCCGTGCGCGACCCTGCCATGGAGGAGCTTGAGCGTCAGGGCATGACCCTGGACTCCGTCGAGGAAGCGGCGCGAATGCAGGAAGATGCCGGCATGACCATGGACCTGCCGAAGTCCGAGATCTCCCTGGCGGACGTGCGCGTTGACGGCGACCGCGCCTCCGCGTCCGTGACGGCCAAGAATGATTCCGGCGAGGATACCCAGACCCAGCTCTTCCAGCGCGAGGATGGCCGCTGGAAGCTCTGCAACTAGTCAGCGCCCCTCGTTGAGTACCGCATTAGAAACAACCCAGCCCGCGTCGCGGCCCCGCATCCCGAGGTTCCCAGCCCGGATCGGGGCGGACGCGGGCCTTGTAGTGTGCGCGCTGCTGCTCGGTATCGGCGGCGGCCTCGTGTGGGGCTGGCTGCGCCCGGCGTACGTGGGCACGGCGGATGACGGGAGGCTCGCCATCGACCAGGTGGCCAGTCCGGAAAACGTGGAGTTCGCCGCGACCGGCTGGTTCAGCCTGATCACTCTGGCCATCGGCGTCGTCCTGGCCGTCGTCGCGTTGCGCCAGTTCGCTACTCGACGCACCCGTGGAGGCCTCGGCTCGCTATGTTGGCTCATCGCCTGCGCGGTCTCCGCGGTCCTGACGGTGGCCGTTACCGGCGACGTGCTCGCCGCGGCGCTGCACCCGCTGGACCACGCGAACCTGGCCGACGGCCAGCAGGTCGAGATGGTGCCTCCCGCCAAACTCGGCGCTGCATGGTTGGTCGGCCCGTTTGTCTCCTCCCTGATCTATTGGGCCTTCAATGCGATGTCCCTCGTGGTGGAGCGGGACGAGCCGCCAACTGACTGACGAACTTGCCGCGCGCAGCGGTACCGACCCCTACACTGGAAACGTCCTGGGGCACAGCCACGCAAAGGCCGCGCCCCGTACCTCAAAGCAACGCGAGCGATGTTGGGAGTTTCCATGCTGCACGTCACCGACCTCCGGGACACCACGCCGACGACATCCGAGCTCCGTCGCGCACTACCGCGCGGCGGGACGGACGTGAACGCGGTCCTGCCCACCGTGGCGCCGATGGTGGAGGCCGTGCGCACCGGAGGAGCTGCGAAAGCCCTGGAATACGGCGAACAGTTCGACCGGATCCGCCCCGCGTCGGTGCGCGTGCCCGCCGAGGTCATTGAGCGGGCCGTCGCCGACCTTGACCCCGCGGTGCGTGACGCGCTTGAGCTGGCCATCCAGCGCATCCGCCGCGTCCACGCGGAGCAGAAGCCAGCGGCGCACACGACGCGCCTGGCGGCGTCGGCGCACGTCACCGAAAAGTTCGTTCCCATCAACCGCGTGGGCCTCTACGTCCCCGGGGGCAAGGCGGTCTACCCGTCGAGCGTGCTCATGAACGTCATCCCGGCGCAGGAGGCGGGTGCCACCTCCATGGTGGTGTGCACACCGCCCCAGGAGGAGTTCGGCGGCTGGCCGCACCCGACCACGCTCGCCGCCTGCTCCTTGCTCGGCATCACCGAGGTCTGGGCGGTCGGTGGCGCACAGGCCGTGGCGCTCATGGCGTTCGGCGACGACGCAGTCGAGCTCGAGCCGGTGGACATGGTCACCGGGCCCGGCAACATTTTCGTCGCCGCCGCCAAACGCCTGGTCAACGGCGTGGTTGGCATCGACGCAGAGGCGGGCCCCAGCGAGATCGCGGTGATCGCGGACGAGCACGCCAACGCCGAGTACGTCGCGCTGGACCTTATTTCCCAGGCGGAGCACGACGAGCAGGCGGCCAGTGTCCTCATCACTGACTCGGAAGCGTTCGCGCGCCGCGTCGACGAGCTGGTGGAGCAGCACTCCACGTCCACGCTCAATGCCGAGCGTGCCCGCAGCGCGCTGGGCGGGGCGCAATCCGGCATCGTGCTGGTGAGCGACATGGACGCCGCGGTCGCCGTGGCCGACGCCTACGCCCCGGAGCACCTCGAGGTCCACACCGCCAACGCCCGGGAGGTTGCGGAGCGCGTGACCAACGCCGGCGCGATTTTCGTCGGCCCGTACTCGCCGGTGCCGCTTGGCGACTACGCTGCCGGCTCCAACCACGTCCTGCCCACGTCCGGCACCGCGCGGTTCTCCGCGGGCCTGTCCACCCACACCTTTCTCAAGCCGGTCAACCTCATCGAGTACGACCAGGCCGCGCTGGCGGAGATCGGCCAGGCGATCATCACCCTGGCCGCCGAGGAGCAGCTGCCCGCCCACGGCGAATCCATCCGCGCACGACTCGAAGGAGGCCGCTAACCATGCAGTTTCAGGACGGCACACTCGCCGCGTCCACCGAGCTCGCCGGGCTGCCGCTGCGCGAGGAACTGCGCGGCAAGTCCGCGTACGGCGCGCCGCAGCTCAAGGTCCCGGTCGCGCTGAATACCAATGAGAACCCGTACCCGCCATCGCAGGAGCTTATCGACGCTCTCGTGCAGGAAGTTGCCGCCGTCGCCGGCAACCTCAACCGCTACCCGGACCGCGACGCGCTCGCGCTTCGTAGCGACCTCGCCGCCTACATCAGCGGCCAAACCGGCGTCCGCGTCACCCGCGACAACGTCTGGGCGGCCAACGGCTCGAACGAAATCCTCCAGCAGCTGCTGCAGGCCTTCGCCGGCCCCGGCCGCAGTGCGATGGGGTTTATCCCCAGCTACTCCATGCACCCGATTCTGTCTGCGGGCACGCAAACGGAGTTCATCGCGGTCCCGCGCGGTGAGGACTTCCGGATTGATCTTGAGGCGGCGCTGGTGGGCGTCGATAAGCATGCGCCCGACGTCATCTTTATCACCACGCCGAACAACCCGACTGGCGACGTAACGACCCTGGACGACATCGAGCGGCTCATCCAGGCCGCGCCGGGCATCGTGATCGTGGACGAGGCGTACGCCGAGTTCTCGCCGAGCGCTTCGGCGGTGACGCTGCTGGAGCGGTACCCGGAGAAGCTCGTGGTGTCGCGGACCATGTCCAAGGCCTTCGATTTTGCGGGCGGGCGGCTCGGCTACTTCGTGGCGGCGCCGGCGTTTATCCAGGCAGTGATGCTCGTGCGGCTGCCGTACCACCTCTCGGTGCTTGCGCAGGCGGCCGCGCGCGTGGCGCTTCGGTACGCGGGGCAGACCCTGGAAACCGTGGAGAAGCTCGCGCAGGAGCGCGACCGAGTCCAGGCGGCGCTGGAGGAGATGGGCTACGATGTCGTGCCGAGCGAGTCGAACTTCGTCTTCTTCGGGCCGTTTGCCAACGCGCCCGCCGCGTGGCAGGAGTTCCTCGATCGCGGCGTGCTGATTCGCGATGTCGGGGTGGCCGGCCACCTGCGCGCGACCATCGGCCTGCCGCACGAAAACGACGCATTTCTCACCGCAGCGAAGGAGGTTTCCCATGGCTGAGTCCCCGGCGCCAGCCGCGCAGCGCATCGGCACCGCGACCCGCACGACCAGCGAGTCCGACATTACGGTGCAGATCAACCTTGACGGCACGGGCCAAGTCGAGGTTGACACCGGCCTGCCATTTTTTGACCACATGCTCACCGCGTTTGGCACCCACGGCGCGTTCGACCTCTCCGTGCGTGCCCAGGGCGATACGCACATCGACGCCCACCACACCGTCGAGGACACCGCCATCACGCTGGGCTGGGCGCTTATCGACGCCATCGGCAACAAGCGCGGCATCCGCCGGTTCGGCTCGATGCTGCTGCCCATGGACGAGACCTTGGTGGAAGGTGTCGTCGACCTTTCCGGGCGGCCCTACTTTGTCATGCACGGCGAGCCCGAGCACATGGACTGGCAGGTCATCGGCGGGCACTACGCCACCGTGATCAACCGCCACTTCTTCGAGACGCTGGCGTACAACGCGCGCCTCACGCTCCACCTCAACGTGCGCTACGGGCGCGACCCGCACCACATCACGGAGGCGGAGTACAAGGCGGTGGCCCGCAGCCTGCGCCAGGCGGTGGAACGCGACCCCAGTATCTCGGGGGTACCGTCGACGAAAGGGGCGCTGTAGGTGTTTAACGTCGCTGCCGGAATGTGGGTTGTCGTCCTTTTCCTGCTTGCCGGGCTGCTCGCCGGGGGAGTGTGGTCGGCGTATCAACACGGCTCAAAGGCCGTCACAATTGTATTAGCTCTACTCGCTGCGCTGGCATTCGTGTTCGCGCTGTTCAACATGGCAAAGGTGGTGTGAGGTGTCCTTCTTTTCCCGTCGTCCTGTGACTACGGAAGAGATCAATTCCCTAACAAGCGTGTGGCAGGCACGCGGTCTCAAAGCGGTCTTCGTAGCCATGGCGTGCGCGTTCGGCGCGTGGGCCCTGCTCCTGCCCGTCGTTCCCACCGCCGTCCTTGACGCTGGCGGGGGCGAGACACTCGCCGGCACCACGACCGGTGTGTTCATGCTCTTTACCGTCACCACGCAGGTATTTACTCCGCGGCTGCTACGAAAGTTCGGCTACACCACCGTGATGTCGGTCTCCGCGTTTCTCCTGGGCTTCCCCGCGGTGGGGTACCTTCTCGGGATGGGGGCGCCCGAGGTGCTCACCATTTCCGCGATCCGCGGCGTGGGATTCGGTGCGCTGACGGTGGCGGAGGCGGCGATCGTCGCGGAGCTGGTACCCATCCGCCTGCTGGGCCGCGCGACCGGCGTGGTGGGCATCATGATTGGCCTGGCGCAGATGATCGCGCTGCCCACTGGCATGGCCCTGGTCCAGCGCATCGGGTACGACGCTGTCTACCTGATCGCGGGCGGCGTCGGCCTGCTCGCGCTCGTGGCCTGCCAGGGCATCCCGCCCATCCCGCCGCCGGAGAAGGAAACGTCAGAGACGGACCACATTTACGTGCCGATCTGGCGGTTGGTGCTCGTCCCTGCGCTCGCGCTCATGTTCGTCACCACCGCATACGGTGCGATTACGAACTTCCTGCCGGCGTCGATGCGCGAGCTCGACCCCGTCGCCGGCGCAACCCTGGGCGGGCTCATGCTGGGGTTCATGAACTTCGCCTCCATGCTCTCGCGCTACTACGCGGGCCGCGTCATGGACCGCGTGGGGTATCCGGGTACCGTGATGATTCGTTTCCAGATCACCGCCGCCCTCGGCGTCTTCCTCATCGCCGCGATCCTGGTGTTCCAGCTGTCTGTGTGGTGGATGGTGCTCGCGGCTCTGCTGTACGGACTCGGCTTCGGCGCCGTGCAGAACGAGGCGCTGACCATGATGTTCTACCGGCTGCCCCGGTCCAAGACCTCAGAAGCCGCGGCGATTTGGAACGTGGCCTACGACGGCGGCACCGGTCTCGGCTCAACCTTCTACGGCATGCTGCTGACCACGATGGCGTTTTCGCCCATGTTCGGTATTTCCGCGGCGGTCATCATGATCGGCCTGGTGGTGACGTTGCTGGACCGCCAGCTGGGCCGCAACCGCGTGGTTGAGGTGAACAACCTCGCCGCCCGGCTCCAGTCGGTGCAGGCACCGCGCCGCCACCGCCGCCGCGACCGGTAAGATGAGCCACCATGAACGCCACCCCTGAGCGCCCGGACCACGCGACAACGCCGAGCAGTGCCCCCAGCGTCGCCCTGCTTGATTACGGAGCGGGCAATATCCGCTCCGCGCAGCGCGCCCTCGAGCATGTCGGCGCGCAGGTGACCGTCACACAAGACCCGCACGTGGCCGTGGAGGCTGACGGCCTGCTTGTTCCTGGGGTGGGCGCGTTCGACGCGTGCATGCGCGGCATCAACCGCGTCAACGGCGGTCGCGTCATTGGCCAGCGCCTCGCCGGGTCGCGCCCGGTGTTGGGGATCTGCGTCGGCCTGCAGGTGCTGTTTGACCGCGGCGTGGAGCACGGCGTGGACACCAAGGGGCTCGGCGAGTGGCCCGGGGTGGTTGAGAAGCTCGAGGCTTCGGTGCTGCCGCATATGGGCTGGAACACCGTCGACATCGCGGACAACAGTGAGATGTTCGCCGGTCTGGACCCGCAGACGCGCTTTTACTTCGTGCACTCCTACGGGGTGCGCGACTTCGCGCTGTCCGCCGACGACTACATCGCGTACCCCAAGGTCACCTGGGCAACGCACGGCGACTGCCGGTTCGTCGCTGCGGTGGAGAACGGCCCGCTGTGGGCCACGCAGTTCCACCCGGAGAAGTCCGGAGACGCGGGTCTGGCGCTGCTGGAGAACTGGGTGAACACGCTGCGCTAAACGCGCTGCGGCGCTGCTACCATGTGTGCATGGATTTCACACTGCTGCCCGCCGTAGACGTTGTTGATGGCCAGGCCGTCCGCCTCGAGCAGGGCGAGGCCGGGACGGAGAAGAGCTACGGCGACCCGTTGGAGGCTGCCCTTCGCTGGCAGGAGCAGGGGGCGCAGTGGCTCCACTTCGTTGACCTGGACGCCGCCTTTGGGCGGGGGTCGAATCACGAGATGATGGCGGACATCGTCGGCAAGCTTGATGTGCAGGTGGAGCTGACCGGGGGGATTCGGGACGACGCTTCGCTTGAGCGCGCCCTGGCCACCGGTGCGCGTCGCGTGAACATCGGTACCGCAGCGCTGGAGAACCCGCAGTGGGCGGCCGATGTCATCGCGCGTTTTGGTGACAATATCGCGGTGGATCTGGCGGTGCGCGAGGAAGCCGGCGAGTGGCGCACGAAGGGCAACGGCTGGACCTCGGACGGGGGCGATCTCTGGGAGGTCCTGGAGTACTTCGATGCGGCGGGGTGCGCGCGCGTTGTGCTTACCGACGTCAGCAAGGACGGCACCCTGACCGGTCCGAACATCGAACTGCTGCGGGAGGTCTCGGCGGCGAGCGACGCTGCGGTGACCGCCTCCGGTGGGATCGCCACACTCGACCACGTGCGGGAGCTGGCCAGCTACGCGGAGGAAGGCATCGACTCGGCCATCATTGGTAAGGCGCTCTACGAGCGGAAGTTCACGCTGACCGAAGCGCTGGGCGCGGTGGCGCACGCCACGCCTGCGGCCCAGGAATAATTGCGAGACGAAGGAGAAGGGGCACCGCACGTGAGCGAGTTGCACCAGCCCGATTCCAACACCGATGCGGCGGGGACAGGCGTCGACCTTCCCGGGTGCATGGACGCCGCGCGCGACGTGGTAGCGCAAGCTCGCGAGCTCTTCACCGCGCACCTCGGGGCGGCGCCGGCGTTGGATAAGGGGAAGGGGGACTTCGCCACCGAAGCGGACCTAGCCATCGAGGCGCTCCTGCGGCGCCGCCTCGAGTCAGAAACCGGCGTGCCCGTCTTTGGGGAGGAGCAGGGCGGGGAGCTCAACGAGCACGCGTGCTGGGTCGTGGACCCCATCGACGGCACGTCGAACTACTCGACCGGCAACCCCAACTGCGCGATTCTGGTCTCGCTGGTGGTGCGCGGCGAGCCGGTCCTCGCGCTGACGGACATCCCGCTGATGGACATGCAGCTGAGCGCCGTCGCGGGCGGCCCGGTCATGCTCAACGGGGATGCGTTGCCACCGGTGAACAGCCGGACGGCGTCCGCGTGGCAGGTTGGCGTGGGCTCCGTCGGCTCGGACGACCGGCAGCGGTTCCCTGCCCGGATGCGCCTGGGACTTGTCGGGGCGCTCGCGGAGACGGAGCTGCGCCCCCGCATTTCCGGCTCCGTGGGGGTGGACCTGGCGTTCGTGGCGCAGGGCATCTACCAGGCGGCCGTGAGCTTCTCGCCGCACATCTGGGACAACGCGGCGGGCGTGTGCCTAGCGCGCTGCGCCGGGGCGCGCGTGACCGACGCCGTAGGCAAGCCCTGGCACATGCACTCCGTCGGCGCCCTGCTCGGCACCCCAGAGGCGCACGCTCGGACCCTGAGTACGATGAAGTCCATTGTGTAGATAGCCCTGTAGCCCTGTAGCCCTGCCCGAAAGGACGTGCCCGCCCATGCCCGTTGCAATTCGTGTGATCCCGTGCCTCGACGTGGACGAGGGTCGGGTGGTCAAGGGGGTCAACTTTGCCAACCTCCGCGACGCCGGCGATCCGGTCGAACTGGCCAAGAAGTACGGGGAGGCAGGCGCCGACGAGCTGACGTTCCTCGACGTCTCCGCGTCGAAGGAGGGCCGCGGCACCATGTTGGATGTCGTGCGCCGCACCGCGGAGCAGGTGTTCATTCCCCTCACCGTCGGCGGGGGAGTGCGCTCTGCTGACGACGTCCGCGAGCTCCTCCGCGCGGGAGCGGACAAGGTGAGCGTGAATACCGCAGCCATCGCGAACCCGTCGCTGCTGCGTGAACTCAGCGAGGAGTTCGGCGCCCAGTGCATCGTGTTGTCCGTCGATGCGCGGCGCGTCCCCGAAGGCGGCGCGGAACAGCCGTCCGGGTTCGAGGTCACCACCCATGGCGGCACGCGCTCAGCAGGTATCGACGCCGTGGAGTGGGCCCGCACCGGCCAGGACCTGGGCGTGGGTGAAATCCTCTTGAACTCCATGGACGGTGACGGCACGAAGGAGGGGTTCGACCTGGACCTGCTGCGCGCGGTGCGAGAGTCCGTGACGATCCCGGTGATCGCCTCCGGCGGCGCCGGTAAAGCGGAGCACTTCCCGCCCGCGGTCGATGCAGGTGCCGACGCGGTGCTTGCCGCATCGATCTTCCACTTTGGCGAGGTCTCCATCGCCGCGGTGAAGGACGCGCTGCGGGATGCCGGCAAGGAGGTCCGGTAAATGGACACCCAGCACAGCGATAATCCCGCCGACTATGCGCTCGATCCGGAGATCGCGCAGCGCTTGAAGCGCAACGATGCGGGGCTCGTTCCGGCAGTGGTGCAGGCGGCGGACACCCGCGAGGTGCTTATGATGGCGTGGATGGATGACCACGCGCTGGCCTACACGCTGGTCACGCGGCGCGGGACCTACTATTCGCGCTCCCGCCAAGACTACTGGATTAAGGGACTGACCAGCGGGAACGTGCAGCGCGTGACGGGGGTGCGTCTGGACTGCGACGGCGACACCCTCCTTGTCACGGTGGAACAGACCGGTGGGGCCTGCCACACGGGCGATCGCACTTGCTTTGACGCGGACCAGCTACTCTGACGCGCACGACTACAAAGGAGCACAACATGAGCCAACCGTCGAAGGGCTGGTCCCGCGCGGGCGCGATCGCGCTCGGCGTGGGCGGCGCCGCGCTGTGGGCCTTCGCACGCATGGAATGGATCCAGGTGGACTACCAGGACGACCTCTCCGGCGGAGGCAGCGTGGCCATCCGCGGGGCGGAGTGGTCCACGGAGACGACGGCGGTCGCGTTGCTGCTCATCGTCGGCATGATCGCAGGCGTTGCCCTGCGGCGCTGGGGTCGGCGCGCGGTGGGCATCGTTGGCGCGCTCGCGGGCGTCGGCGGCGCGATTTCGCCGGCGACGACGCTGCTCGGCACGATCGACCCCGAGCGGGTGCACACGCTGCTCAGCGTGGGGTCCGACACCGCGCAGACCGCGCAACAATCCCAGTCATCAGGAGCTGTGATTGCGGAATGGGCCGACATTACTGCCACGACGGTGGCACCGCTCGGGCCGATCGGCGCGCTGCTCGGTTGCCTCGTTGCGGTGGTCGGCGGCGTGCTGCTGGCGGCCAAGCCGGGACAGGACTCTGCGAAGCTGAACAAGTACGAGCAGGAGACGGTGCGCCGCGAGAAGATCCATGAGGACCTCGAAGCACGTCCGGACTCGGGTCGCGTCCTGTGGGACGCGCTGGACGCAGACATCGATCCGACTGAGCAGTTGGGCCAGCCGGAGCACCCGGAGCACCCGGAGCACTCCGTGCGCCGACGGGACCAGTAACCAGGGGAGATTTCGTGCGCAGCGGCCAACCCGTCTATTCTATGGACAACAGTCAAGACTCCTGGAGGTAGTCATGTTGGCACCGCACACGGCTGACGCGCCCGACAAGGTCAACACCGTTGTCGCCAGCGTCCTGCGCGACGTTGCCAAGCGCGAATCTGTCGTTTCCTTCCAGGACATTAAGGCCCGCTCCCGCGCAATGGCGCCAACTCGGGACGCCAAAGCCGCGCTGCTGCGCCACGGGTGCGGGGTGGTTGCGGAGATTAAGCGCAACTCTCCGGTGTTCGGACCGACCGCCGCCACCTACCAGTCCATCGAGGAGGTGGCGCACGCCATCGAGCAGGGCGGGGCGCACCTCATCGCGTGCCAGACGGAGCGCCTGCGTTTCGACGGTTCCCTGGCGGACATGGCGGCCGCCAGGGAAGCGGTGGAGCTGCCCATGGTGTGCAGGGACGTGATCGTTGACCCCTACCAGATCCACGAGGCGCGCTGCTACGGCGCGGACGTGCTTCCCCTCCAGGTGGAGATCCTGGAGCAGGCGAGGCTCGCCGCGCTGCTGGACCGCGCGGAGTCGCTCGGCATGGTGGTCATGGCGGAGGTGCGCACCCCAGAGGAAGCGGACCGCGCGCTTCAGGCCGGGGCGAGCGTCATCGCGGTGAACTCGTGGTCGTTTGAGACCAACTCGCTCAACCGCGACGCGTTTGCGGAAATCGCGCCGGGTCTGCCCAGCGAGGTGATCAAGATCAGCCTCGGCGGCGTCGCGACCGCGAAGGACTTGATGGCGGCTGCCGCGTGCGGGGCGGACGCGGTGCTGGCCGCCGAGGCGATCATGAACGGGGGAGACATCTTGGCGGCAACCAGGAAGCTTGCGGCAGCTGGGCAGCACCCGGCCTGCCCGTCGCGGAGGTAGCGTCGATAAGCACGAGGCCCTGTTCGAGATTCGGGGCACGCTCAGGCACACTATGTGTCGTGGAAACCTTTTATTTGGCAAATATTCCGTCGCCCCCGCAAGGCGTGTGGCACCTCGGGCCGGTGCCGATCCGCGCCTACGCCCTGTGCATCATCACCGGCATCCTCGCGGCAATGTGGCTCGGCGTGCGGCGCTACAAGGCGCGCGGCGGCGACCCGGACGTGGTGTGGGACGCGGCCATCGTGGCGATCCCGGCGGGTATCGTCGGCGGCCGTCTCTACCACGTCATTACGGACCATGAGAAATACTTCGACCCCGGCAAGGACCCTCTGCAGGCGCTCAACATTACCGCCGGTGGCCTGGGTATTTGGGGCGCGGTCGCGCTCGGCACGCTCGCGGTGTGGGCCCTCATGCGGTACCGCAAGGTGCCGTTCGCACCGCTTGCCGACGCCCTCGCGCCCAGCGTTGTGCTCGCACAGGGCATCGGGCGACTGGGGAACTGGTTCAACCAGGAGCTCTACGGCGCGGAAACGGATGTGCCGTGGGCGCTGGACATCTACTACCGGGTCGACGAGTCCGGGAAGTTCGCGCCACTGACCGGGCATTCGACCGGCGAGGTCTTGACCAGTGTGCACCCGACGTTCCTCTACGAGCTGGTCTGGAACCTGCTCGTCTGCGCGCTGCTGCTCTGGGCGGACCGCCGGTTCCGCCTCGGGCACGGCCGCGTGTTCTGGCTCTACGTGGCGGGGTACACGTTCGGTCGCTTCTTTGTGGAGCTCATGCGTAGCGACGAGGCGACCATGATTTTCGGGCAGAGAGTCAACACCTGGGTTTCTGCAATTGTGTTTTTGATCGCGGTTATCTTGTTCCTGCGCTTGCCCAAGGGGCGTGAAACCACAGCTCAGGTGCAGTCGACTAGGGGGTCTGGCCCGGTCGGCGGGGAAGCGCAGGAAGATACGGCGGAATGTCCGATTGTGCCCGAACGGTCATCGGAAGGCGAAAAGGAGTACCGTTGGAAACCGGAAGCAGGGCCCGGCAATCGCCCCGGTCATGAAGGCTGAGGCGGGGTCGTTGCCCTGAAGAGTTCGTCAACATCCAGATAGGTTGGAGATCGTGGATAGAAGAACAAAGATCGTTTGTACGCTGGGTCCGGCTGTGGCTTCCAAGGAGGGCATCCTCGGGCTGGTCAAGGACGGCATGGACGTCGCCCGCCTGAACTTCTCGCACGGTGATTACCCTGATCACCAGAAGAACTACGACTGGGTCCGCGAGGCGACTGACGAGACCGGTCACGCCGTCGGCATCCTGGCCGACCTGCAGGGCCCGAAGATCCGCCTGGGCCGCTTCAAGGACGAAAAGACCTACTGGGAGACCGGCGAGACCGTCCGCATCACGATCGATGATGTGCAGGGTACGCACGACCGCGTCTCTACCACCTACAAGGGCCTGGCCAACGACGCGCAGCCGGGCGACCGCCTGCTTGTGGACGACGGCAAGGTCGGCCTGGTGTGCGTCGAGGTCGACGGCAACGACGTCGTGTGCCGCGTGACAGAGGGTGGCCCGGTGTCCAACAACAAGGGTGTGTCGCTGCCCGGCATGAACATCTCCGTGCCGGCCCTGAGCGAGAAGGACAAGGCCGACCTGCGTTTCGCCTTGAACATGGGCGTGGACATGATCGCCCTGTCCTTCGTCCGCTCTCCGGCGGACGTCGACCTGGTCCACGAGATCATGGACGAGGTCGGCCGCCGCGTCCCGGTGATTGCAAAGCTGGAGAAGCCGGAAGCGGTTGACGCCATCGAGTCGATCATCCTCGCATTCGACGCCGTCATGGTTGCCCGTGGCGACCTCGGCGTGGAGATCCCGCTCGAGGAGGTCCCGGCCGTGCAGAAGCGCGTGGTCCAGATCGCCCGCGAGAACGCGAAGCCGGTCATCGTGGCAACCCAGATGCTGGACTCCATGATTGAGAACTCCCGCCCGACCCGTGCAGAGGCTTCCGACGTTGCAAACGCCGTGCTGGACGGCGCGGATGCGGTCATGCTCTCCGGCGAGACCTCCGTGGGCGTTGACCCACACAACGTGGTCCGCACCATGAGCCGCATCGTCCGCTCCGCAGAGGGCACCGGCGAGGTGCCGAAGCTCCAGCACGTCCCGCGCACCAAGCGCGGCGTGGTGGCGTACTCAGCCAAGGACATTGCTCAGAACCTGCACGCCCGCGCGATTGTCACCTTCACCACCTCCGGCGACACCGCCCGCCGCGTGGCCCGCCTGCGCCCGGACCTGCCCATTCTGGTGTTCACGCCGCACCCGCAGGTGCGCTCGCAGCTCGCCGTGTCCTGGGGCGCGGAGACCTTCCTCTGCCGCGATGTCCACTCCACGGACGAGATGATCGAGGTCGTCGACGAAATCCTGCTGGGCATGGACCGCTACGACGAAGGCGACACCATGGTGGTTGTCGCTGGTACCCCGCCGGGAATCTCCGGCAACACCAACACCATCCACGTCCACCAGCTGGGCGAGGATACCCGCAGCCCGCGCTAAGACTTCCGCGCGAACTGCTGCCGCATCGCCCCCGGCTGACGCACTGAAACATGTGCTCAGCCGGGGGCGATGTCGCGTTTCCAGGGACGGACGTATGGTGGCAGCATGTCTAGTATCTCTGTCCGCGACGCCCACCTGCACAACCTCAACAATGTCGACGTCGACATGCCTCGGGGAAAGCTCGTGGCGGTCACGGGCGTGTCCGGGTCGGGCAAGTCCTCGCTCGCATTCGGCACCATCCACGGCGAGGGCCAGCGCCGCTACCTCGAGTCAGTCGCACCCTTCGCGCGCCGCCTCATCGGCTCCGCCGTGGACCCCCAAGTGAGCCAGGTCGAGGGCCTGCCGCCCACCGTCGCACTGCAGCAGTCCACCACCTCCGGCGGCACGCGCTCGACCGTGGGCACGATCTCCGCGCTGTCCAACAGCATCCGCCTCCTATACTCCCGCGCGGGCGACAACCCGCACGGCCTGTACTCCGACTCTTTCTCCCCGAATACGCCGGAAGGCATGTGCCCCACCTGTCACGGCACGGGCGTGGTCCACGAGCCGACGGAGGCAACGATGGTCCCCGACCCGTCGCTGTCCATTGAGGACGGCGCGATCAAGGCGTGGCCCGGCGCGTGGGCAGGCAAGAACTTCCACGACATCCTCCAGGCACTCGGCTACGACCTGGACTCACCGTGGGAGGACCTGCCACAGGAGGACCGCGAGTGGATCCTGTTTACGGACGAGCGCCCGGTGGTCACCGTCAAACCCCTGCGCGGCAAGGACCAGATCCAGCGCAACTACGAGGGCACCTGGCGCTCGGTGGCGAGCTACCTGCGCAAGACGCTCGCGGAGACGCAGTCCGACTCGCTGCGCAAGCGCACCCTGTCCTTCATGGAGTCGCGGACTTGCGAAACCTGCGACGGCCGCCGACTGAACCAGCGCGCCCTCGAGGTCACCTACGCAGGGTTGCCTATCGACGAGCTCGGCGCCCTCCCGCTCGACCGCGCCCACGAGCTGTTGGCGCAGCAGCATCCGGAGGACCCCAGCTCCGCCGAGGCGCTCCTGCTCAAGCAGATTCTGCCCTCGCTGACCTCCGCCCTGGAGCTCGGGCTGGGTCACCTTAGCTTGGACCGACCGGCGCAAACGCTTTCCGGCGGCGAGCTGCAGCGTATCCGCCTGGCGGCGCAACTGCGCTCCGGCCTGTTCGGCGTGGCGTACGTGCTCGACGAGCCGTCCGCCGGCCTCCACCCGGCCGAGCGGGGAGCGGTGCTGGACATCTGCCGTCGCTTCATCGACGCCGGCAACTCCGTCCTCCTGGTCGAGCACGACATGGACTTGGTCGCGCAGGCCGACTGGCTTGTAGACGTCGGCCCGCTCGCCGGCCAGCGCGGCGGCGACGTGGTCTACTCTGGCCCGGTTGCGGACTACGACGCTGACACCCCCACCGCGCGCGCCCTGCGCAATAGGACACTTGAGCTGAAGGTGGAGCCGACCGAGCCTGCCGGCGACCTCGTGCTCTCCGGTGTTCGCGCCCGCAGCATCGACGCGTTGGACTTCACCTTGCACCTTGGCCAGTTCACCGCGGTGGCTGGCGTCTCCGGATCCGGCAAATCCACGCTGATCAGCACCGTGCTCGCGGGGCTGCTGCGCCGCAACGCGACGATGGTGACCGACGAGGACAGCCCTGCCGAGGAGCGTGGTTGGTCCGTCGACCATGCGGAAGGCCTCGAGCGCGTCAGCCGCGTCGTGCAGATTACGCAGAAGCCGATCGGACGCACGCCGCGCTCCACGCTGGCCACCTACACCGGCCTCTTTGACAACGTGCGCAAGCTCTACGCCTCCACCGACGAGGCGAAGCGCCGCAAGTGGACCGTCTCCCGCTTCTCCTACAACGTGAAGCAAGGCCAGTGCCCAACCTGCGGCGGCGCGGGCAAGATCGAGGTGGAGCTCGTGTTCCTGCCGGGTTCGTACACCACCTGCCCGGACTGCGGCGGTGCCCGCTACAACGACGAGACGCTCGAGGTCCAGTGGGAGGGCCGCACGATCGCAGAGGTGCTGGAGCTGACTGTCGACGACGCCGCCACGGTCTTCGCCGACGAGCCGAAGATCCTGCGCGCGGTGGAAACGCTCCAGGCCGTCGGCCTTGGCTACCTGCGGCTGGGGCAGGGCGCGCCGGAGCTCTCCGGCGGCGAGGCCCAGCGCATTAAGCTCGCCACCGAGCTGCAGCGCTCCCGCAATTCGCGCCGCGGCCACACGGTTTACATCCTGGACGAGCCGACTACCGGCCTGCACCCGGCCGACATCGCACTGCTCAACGCGGAGCTGCACAAGCTGGTTGACGCCGGGCAGACCGTCGTGGTGGTCGAGCACGATCTGTCGATGATGGCCCAGGCGGACCGCATCGTGGAGATGGGGCCGGGCGCAGGTGCCGAGGGCGGCCAAATCGTTGCGGATGCAACGCCCGCTCAGCTCGCAGGCCTGGATACGCCTACTGGTGAAGCACTGCGGTCGCGGGCGTAAAGCCGGACCACCACCACTCCCGCCATTGCTCAGTCGCCGCGTGCGCGGGCGGGATGATCGTGCCCTGCGCTGTCCGGATCTCGCTCACCGGGCTAATCCCGTGGAGTGAATTGAGGTACCACAGCGGGCGGTCGCAGCACGACTCCACGGTGAGCGCCTCCTTCCGCACGGGAACGCCCAACCAGCGGGCGCGCTCCGTCACCTGCCGCAGCGTGATGCTGGGGAGGTAGACACCCTCTGGGGTGACAAGCGTTTCACCGTCCCACGCGACGAGCGCGCCGTTTGACGCTTCAACCATCGCGCCGGAGCTGTCGGTGATGGCGATGTCATCGGTTTGTGTATCCATGTACTCGCGCCGGTGCAAGCGAAGTGGGATGAAGTCGGGGCCCTTCACTAGCGGGTGCTTCCGCGGGTCCGGCGCGTCTGCGTAGGTGAGACTCGTGGTGTCGCGGGGCAGCGGCGCGAACCGGAGCTGCAAAATGAGTTCACCCTTGTACAACGCGATGCGGGGGAACAGCTCGCCCTCGGAGGCCATGGCGACCATCTCCTCCACGAACCCTTCCGGGAGCGGTCCCGCGGTCTCCTCGAATCGGTCGAGGTGGAGGTCAAGGCGGTTCGTACGGCCACGAGAATGGCGCCACGAATCAGCGACGGTGTACCTGTCCACGTAGGAGCCGGGTTGCCAGCGGCGAGGGCGGAAACCGTCCTCCCAGACGTATTCCGTTAACGGGAACTCCGCGAACTTTTCGGACACTGCAACGCCTCCACTACTGCATCGGCCTTCAACTGCTTTTCATCCCACTCTGCCACGGGATCAGAATCCCAGACGATTGCCCCTCCGGCGCCCACAGTGAGCTGCTCGCCACGTTTGACCGCGGTGCGGATCACAATGTTCAGGTCCGCCGTCCCGTCGAACGCAAAGTACCCGATCGTGCCGGAATAGATGCCGCGCTCGCCGGCCTCCAGGCTTTCGATGATCTCTAGGGTGCGCTCCTTCGGCGCGCCCGTCATCGAGCCCCCGGGGAACGTGGCCCGCAATAGCTCCGCCGCGGTGACTCCGGGGCGCAGCCGCCCCGTCACCGTAGAGACCAACTGGTGGACCGTCGCGTACGTCTCCACGGCCATCAGACTGGGTACCTCGACCGACCCGGGCTCGCACACCCGGGACAGGTCGTTGCGCAGCAGGTCCACGATCATGAGGTTTTCCGCCCGCGTCTTCGCGTCCTGTCGCAGGAACGCCGGGTCTTCCTCGCGTGCGATCGTGCCTTTGATCGGCTTGGAGGACACGATGCCCCCGCGGAGGCGGAGGAACCGCTCGGGCGAGGAACAGAGGATCTCCTCCGTGCCCGTGTCCAGGTACGCAGCGTACGGCGCGGGGTTGGCGCGGCGTAGCCGGCAGTACGCGTCGAGACCGCTCCCGGTGATTGTGGTTTCCCACGTGTCGGTGAGGCAGACCTCGTAGGAATCGCCGCGTGCGAGCGCCTCCTTGATGTCCGCGATGCGCCCGAGGTACGTGTCTTTGTCCATCCGCCACGCCCCGGTCCCGAGTTCGATCGGTCCCGCCTCGTGCGGTCGCGGGGTGGGGGTCGCCTGGGTGGTGCGGACGGCGTGGATAAGCTGCTGCATCAAGCGTTCGGTCTCGGGTGTCTCGTGCTCGTCGACGAGCACGCAGCACTCCACCACGGCGCCATCGTGGTGGTAGACCACAAACGCGTGCGGGCGCAGCCACCAGCCCGCGCCGGGTGTGCGCGCGTAGGCGCAGTAGCCCACGAGCCCGCCAGGGATCGGCCCGACTGCCCCGCGTTGCAGCTGGGCAGAAAGCTTATCGACGCTCCCCGCACCGCCAAACACCGCAGCGAGACTCCCGGCGGAAGTGCCCATGATGGTGGTGCCGTCGCCGGTAGCGGAGTCGAGCCAAAACACCTCCGTCGCAGGCAGGGTGGAGCGCAGCGCGCGGAAGAGCGCCTCGGTGTCGAGCGCGCCCTCGAGCCGTGTGCGCGCCACGCGCCACGGACCGGGCAGGCCGAGGAAGTTACGCATGAGCGCCTCGCCGTGCTCGGTGAGGATCGACTCGGGGTGGAATTGCACACCCCAGTGGTTCAGGCCCGCGACCTTGAGCGCTTGGACCGTGCCGTCCTCGGCGCGGGCGTGGACTTCCAAACGCGGGTTGCTGGCTGCGGGATCAGCGACGCACAGCGAGTGGTAGCGCACCACGTGCATGCCCTGCGGGAGCCCCGCGAAGATGCCCTCGCCGGAATGGGTGAGCGTGGACAGCATGCCGTGCTGCGGTGCGGCGCGGTGGATCGGCGCACCGGCGAAAAGCCCGAGTCCCTGGTGCCCGAGGCACACCCCGAGCAGCGGAAGTTTGGCCTCCGCTGCGGCCTCGATGGCGCGCCGGGAGGCCCCGAAATCCTCGTCGCTCTCCGGGGTGCCGGGGCCGGGGGAGATGATGATATGGGAGAACTCCCCGGCGCGGATGCGCGCGGGGAGTTCCGGTGCCTCTGGGGCGTCGCAGCGGACCACCAGGGGTTCGCTGCCGGTCACCTTCGCCACGAGGTGGGCGAGGTTGTAGGTGTAGGAATCGCGGTTGTCCAGCAGCAAGATCATGGTGCGGATGATCTTACCGCTGGGGTGTGCGCCTCCTAGTTTGCGGTGGACGCGTTGTGCTCCGCGTTGACCGGGCGCGGCTCGATCTTCCAGACTTCCTCCGCGTAGTCGCGGATGGTGCGGTCGGAGGAGAAGCGGCCGGACGCGCAGATGTTGATCCAGCACATCTTCGCCCAGTGATCCGGGTCTGCGTAGTACTCGGCGGCCATGCGGTCGCGGGTGTCGCGGTAGTCCGCGAAGTCGCCGAGCGTGTAGTAGACGTCCGGGTCGTCGAAGCCGAAGCCGTCGAGCAGGGAGGTGCGAATGTCGTGGAAGGCTCCGCTGCCGTTGTCGTCCAGGGTGCCGTCGACAAGCGCATCGAGCACGCGCATCAACCCCGGGGTGTCGGCAGCGACCTGCTTCGGGTCGTAGTTGCGCTTCAGCTCGGGAAGCTGCTCCTCGCGGGCGCCGAAGATGTAGGCGTTCTCCTCGCCCACTGCCTCGGCAATCTCCACGTTGGCGCCGTCCATGGTGCCCAGGGTCAGCGCGCCATTCATCATGAATTTCATGTTCGAGGTGCCCGAGGCCTCCTTGCCGGCCGTGGAAATCTGCTCGGACACGTCGGTCGCCGGGATGATGTGCTCGGCGGGGGAGACGTTGTAGTTCTCCACGAACACGACCGTGATGTACTTCGAGGCCTCCGGGTCATTGTTCACCAGCTCGGCAATGGTGTTGATGAGCTTGATAATGCCCTTGGCCATGGTGTAGCCCGGAGCCGCCTTGGCGCCGAAGATGAAGGTGCGCTTCGGGATGTCACGCTCGCCGTCCTGCGTGATGCGGAAGTACAGGTCCAGGATGTACAGCGCGTTCATCAGCTGGCGCTTGTACTCGTGGAGGCGCTTGATCTGGGTATCAAAGACCGAGTCCGGGTCGATCTCCGCGCCCTGGCGCTCCGCGATCCACTCGGCGAAGTCGCGCTTGTTGTCGGCCTTGATCTCGCGCAGCTCCTTGAGCACGGCCGGGTCGTCGGCGTAGCGGCTCAGTTCCTGCAGCTTGGACAGGTCGGTCACCCAGGCGTCGCTGCCCGCAAGGCGGTCCAGCAGCGCGGACAGGCGCGGGTTGCACATGCGCAGCCAGCGGCGCGGGGTCACACCGTTGGTCTTGTTGTTGAACTGCTCCGGGTTCATGCCGTACCAGTAGGCGAGCGTGTCACGCTTGAGAATCTCGGTGTGCAGCGCGGCCACGCCGTTGACGGAATACGACGCATAGCAGGCGATCCAGGCCATGTGGATGGAACCGTCGTGCACGGGGGAGTAGTGGTGCGCTTCCTCCGGGCCGATGCCGCGCTGTTCCATGTCGATGCGGTAGCGACGGTCAATCTCCTGCACGATTTCCCAGATGCGCCAGAACAGCTGCTTGAAGATGGACTCTTCCCAGGTCTCCAGCGCTTCCTGCAGCACGGTGTGGTTGGTGTAGGCGAAGGTGTTGGAGGTGACCTCCCACGCGTCCTCCCAGCCCATGCCGTGCTCGTCCATAAGCAAGCGCATCAGCTCGGGGATGCCTAGGACCGGGTGGGTGTCATTGAGCTGGATGGAGTTGTATTTGTGGAACTCGCTGAGGTCCTCGCCGTGGTGCTCGACGTAGTTGTCTACCAGCTCCTGCAGGGACGCGGAGACGAAGAAGTACTGCTGACGCACGCGCAGCACCTTGCCCGCGTAGCTGGAGTCGTTGGGGTAGAGCACGCGGGTGATGTCGTGGACCGCTTCGCGCTCCATGATCGCGTCGGTGAAACGCTGGTGGTTGAAGGCGTCGTAGTCGAACTCGTGCATCGGCGACGCGTCCCACAGACGCAGGGTGCCCACGTTGTCGGTGCCGTATCCGGTGATCGGCATGTCGAACGGGATGGCGCGCACGTGCATGTCATCAAACTTGATGATGCGCTGCTCCGAGCCGCGTCGCACGATGAACGGGTAGAAGGACTCCTTCCAAGCGTCCGGGTGCTCCTTCTGGAACCCGTCGACGAACTCCTGGCGGAACAGACCGTAGCGGTAGAGCAGGCCGTAGCCGGTCAGCGGGTAGTCCTGGGTGACTGCAGAGTCGAGGAAGCAGGCGGCGAGGCGGCCAAGGCCGCCGTTGCCCAGTGCCGCGTCGTGCTCAACCTCGAGCACGTCCGACAGCTCGTGGCCGTACTCACGCGCCACGCGCTGTGCCTCGTCGACCAGACCCAGGTTGGTCAGGTTGTTGAGCAGTGCGCGGCCCTGCAGGAACTCGGCGGAAAAGTATGCGGCCTGGCGGCCCGCGGCGTACTTGGAACGGGTGGCATTCCAGTTGTCCGCCAGCTGCTCCATCACGGCGGAGGACAAGCCGGTCCAGAACTTCTTGTTCGTGGCGTTTTCCGGCGTGCTACCGGAAAACGCGCGGACGTGGCCGCCGAGCGCGGCCTCGAGCGACGGGGCGTGTGCGGGGTTATTCATGCTCTGCCTTCCAGGAATTTTGCAAAATGAGTTTACGTTGCCCGAGCCTACCGGCTCTTCGCGGGCGCATCAGTGGCCAGATAGGTCAGCACCGCGGCCAAACCGGCGTTGGTTGCCGCCTTGATCGTTGGCTCGTATTCGGGGAGGAACGTGGACATGTGGTTGACCGGTACGTCTTGTTCCACGCGGTCCGCCGCGACGGCCTTGTCCCACTGCTCGCGCGGGGTGCAGCCGATGAGCCAGAAGAAGTACGGCACGCCGAAGGCCTGCGGCAGCACCGGGAAGTCCTCGGAAACGGTCTTGCGCGCGGCGTTGACGGAATCGGTGCCAAAGACATCATTAAACGTGGCGCGGACCTTGTTGTACACCACCGCGTCGTTGCTCATCAGCTCGCCGTGCGCGAAGTACTCGATCGTGGGCGCCTCGGTGGAGCCGGAGGCGAGCACCTCGGCGTGGACGACGCGCTCGATCGAGGCGTAGATGCGGGCCTTGGTGCGCTCGCTGTAGAAGCGGCAGTTCAACACCAGTTCCGCGTGGCCCGGGATAATGTTGTTGGTCGTGCCCGCGTGCATGCTGGCCACGGTGACCACGGCGAAGTCGTTCGGATCCACCTCGCGGCCCACCAGTGCCTGCATACGGGAGATGATCATCGCGGCAGTGTATGTGGGGTCGTTGGAGTTGTGCGGCATCGAGCCGTGCGCGCTGCGGCCGGGGATGCGGATGCGGATGGAGTCGCAGGCAGCAAACTGCGGGCCGGACTTGGACATGACCTGCCCCGCGCGCCCGGGCATGACGTGCTGGCCGAAGCAGACTTCGGGGAAGGGGATGCGGTCCACCAATCCATCGTCCACCATCGCTTCTGCGCCTGCGCCGATCTCCTCACCAGGCTGGAACAGGGCGATAAACGTGCCCGACCACTTGTCGCGCGTGTTGTCCAGGAAGTGGCACATGCCCATCAGTGCGGCGGTATGAATGTCGTGGCCGCAGGCGTGCATGGTCCCTACTACTTCGCCGTCCTTCGTGGTGACGCGCTTGTGCGACGCGTAGGGGACGCCGGTTTGCTCGGTCACGGGCAGGCCGTCGAAGTCCGCACGGTGCAAGACCGTGCTGCCTTCGCCGTTGCGGAAGATAGCGCAGATGCCGTACTTGCCAATCGGCGCGATGACCTCGCAGTCAAGGAAGCTCAGTTCCAACAGGAGGCGCTGGTGCGTTTCCTCCTCCTGCAGCGAGAGTTCCGGGTTAGCGTGCAGCAGCTCGTAGAGCCTGCGCTGCCAGGCCGGATCGATCTCGTAGGATTCAATTATGGACGCGATATTGCTCGTGTCGCTCAAGGTTGCTCCTCCGTGTGGTCAACCCACACGCTCGATGGTTTGGGTGTATTTACCTGTTTACCACCTTGCGCGGCGCTCGAGCGATCGCGTGCGCCCCGCGTTCACCCAACCGCGGGGTTGTAGCGCAGCGCGTTGCGCGCCGGTGCGCACTCCGTCGCAATCCGGATGCCCGGGTCGATCGCGCCTTCCTCGCGCAGCCGGTACATGTTGGTCACCACACGGTCGCGAATATCAAACGGGGAGAGCGTGTTGACGTAGATCTTCGTACCGCCCTCGAACCCCGCGAGCGTGGAGATACGCCACTTGATGTTGATCCGCCACGGCATAGGCAGGTCCAGGTCCACCGGCTTGTAGTGCCACTCCTCGTTCGTCGACACCTCCGGTCCCGTCGCTGCGTGGACCGCGTGCAGCAGGTTGGACATGCCGCGGACCTCGTCCGAGGTCTGCTTCCACGGCTCGCAAGTCGGGGACTTGGAGTAGACGCTCACGGTGGGGTAGCGGTGCCCGATGCCGACGAGCACAATGGCGTGCTCGTTCTCCGCGATGACGAGGTTGTGGTAGCTGGCGTAGTTCGCGCCCCACTCGTTGTACATGTTCACGTTCTGGCGCAACTTGCTGATCTCCAGCTCGGCTTGGACCCCGCGCTCGTCGATAGCCACGAGCTGCTTGTGCAGGTGATTGAACGACGCGCCCGCGGGGGCAAGCCAGTTTTGAAACACCACCACGTAGGGCGCGTAGCGGTTCTGGTCGAGCAGGTCCGCGAGCGCGTCGATGGTGAAGGTGATGAAGCCGAAGTGTTCCTCCGGCGTGAGCGTGCCCGAGCCAGCGAGCTGTGAGTCATTCTCCGCGCCGTCAACGTAGTGCCTGCGTCCGATGATCACGTCATGCCCGCCCGCAAAATACGCGGGCACGTATGACATGAGGGTCGCCTCGTCCGGCTCGCCCTGGTGCCCGGAGGCCTTCAGCCGCGTGCGGACAATGTTGTAGATGTGCTCGCGGCCCTCGTGGTCTGCCAGGTAGCCATCCATACGCGAGCGCTGGGCCTCGGTGATCTCGTAGCCGTAGTTCTCCTTCCAGTACTGGTAGGAGACGATTTCGAAGAGGTTGGGTACGCGCCTGAATTCGGCACGTGTTTGCTCCAGCTCGTGCGGCATTTGGTTACGCAGGATGCGCCACTCCTCGCCGTTGCGCACCATCCGGGACTTCTCCGGTGGCGTGGCCAGTTGCTTCGCCTCGCAGAAGTTGCACGCGTGGGTGAAGTCGTCCCCGGAGAGCGGCTTCGGGTCGGCCGCGGGTGTGGATAGCGGCCGGTTCCCACGCCCCGGCACGGTCCACACTTGAGTACCGGAAAACGGGTTGACCTGCTTGATCGTCCCGTCGGCCATGGTGGACAGTGCGTCGCGATGCGAGGGCAGCGGAAAGCTCATGCGACCCAGCGTAACCCCTTGGTTAGGCTTGTCGCATGCCTCACATCCAGTTCGATATCTTTGTCCCGCCCGCCCACGCTGGCGAAATCGGCGATGCGTTACAGCGCGCGCTGGACATTCTCGTTCGTCGTGGCAAGCTCAGCGCCGCCTCGCTCGAGGCCCAGGGCCCAGTGCTTCTCGACGCCCCCGTGCTCGCCGTTTTCACGCGCGCCTACGAGGAAGAGCGCGGCACCGACCCCGCCGCCGACGGGGCCGAGGTGCACCGGTACCTCATCAGCGCCGAGGGTGTGGACAGCTACAACCGCCTGGCCATGGGCCTCTCGCGCATCCTTACCCCGAAGGCGGACCTGCCGCGCGACCCGGTCGCGCTTGAGCAGCAGGACCGCTTCGAGGTGCCCGCGCTCTTCCCGTGGATGGTCACGATCCTGCGCTGACCCTTCGCCGCCCCCTCGCTGATGCCTCGGCTACTCGGCGCCAGTAGCGCCGTCGTTGAGGTACGCGACCGCGATCTGCGCGCCCGCGCGGACGAGCTGCTCGCGGATATCGGCAATATCCTCCAGCTGCACAGCCAGCACGCCCCCGTCGGGCTCGCCCTCAAAGCTTCCCGCCGCCACTGCGACGGTGGGGGAGCCTGCTCCTGCCTCGCGAGCCATCTCACAGATCGCGCCGACGACCTTGCCGCTCGCGGTCTGCGAGTCGAAGCGGCCCTCTCCGGTGATCACAAGGGAGGCAGCTCCGATCAGGTCCGCTACGCCGTTCGCGTCGGCGACGGCTCGCGCGCCGGGCGTGATGTGGACGTGGTTGGCGTCGCCGTGCAGCAGCGTGGAGAGCCACGTGATGCCGATGCCCAGGCCGCCCGCGGCGCCCATCCCCGGCGTAGCGGGGTCGATCCCGGCCACCTCGCACAGGCGGGTCAGGCCCGCGTCGAGGAGTTCGACGTCCTCGGCAGACGCGCCCTTCTGTGGGCCGAACACTGCGGCTGCACCGGAGGGGCCGGTGGCCGGCGAGGTGACGTCGGTAAGCAACAGCCACTCGAGCGCGCCGGCGGGGACATTGACTTTGGCGGTGTCCAGGTCGGCGAGCTGCGTGAGGGAGCCACCGCCCGGCTTGAGCTGGTAGCCGGCCTGGTCGATGGGGTTCGCACCGAGCGCGACGAGGATGCCGGTGCCGCCGTCGATCGTGGCGGTGCCGCCGAGGCCCAGGACGATACGCTTCGCGCCGCGCGTTTCCGCATCCGCGATGAGCACGCCGGTGCCATAGGTGTCGCCGGTGAGCGGTACCGGGTGGTCAGCGACGGCGGGGAGGCCGGAGGCTGCGGCGACGTCAATGTAGGCGGTCTCGGTGGCCGCGTCGTAGGTGTAGGTCGCCTCGGTGAGACGCCCGGCGGCGTCCGTGGTGGGGAGAGTGATGCGCTCACCAGCAAAAAGGGAGGAGGTGCCCTCGCCGCCATCGGCCATGGGTGCGAGGGTGATGTCGGCGTCGCGGATGACGCTGCGGACGCCCTCGCCGAGCCACTGTGCGGCTTGTTCCGCAGTGGCGGTGCCCTTGAACGAGTCTGGTGCAATAACGATGCGCGCGGAGGGCGCTTCAACACCGTCGACGTCATTTGTGATCAAGCTCATAATTTCCCCTTTTTCCGTGCGTGCTGGGATGTTGAGGGCATTGTAGCTGGCGGCCAAGAATGAAAATTCGGCAGTTTTCTATCGCGAGACCGAAACCTACTGTAGGCTGAACCGCGATCCTGAAACCTACTGCCTAACAGGTATTGAAAGGAAAGCTCATGAGCTCGATCGAACAAGAGGTCGCTGGCTACTACGACAAGCTGCTCCAGCGCAACGCCGGTGAGCCGGAATTCCACCAGGCCGTCGCCGAAGTGCTCGACTCCCTGAAGATCGTCCTGGGCAAGGACCCGCACTACGCGGACTACGGGCTCATTGAGCGTCTGTGCGAGCCGGAGCGCCAGATCATCTTCCGCGTCCCCTGGATGGATGACAATAACGAGATCCGCGTCAACCGCGGCTTCCGCGTCCAGTTCAACTCGGCGCTTGGCCCCTACAAGGGCGGCCTGCGCTTCCACCCGTCCGTGAACCTGGGCATCATCAAGTTCCTTGGCTTCGAGCAGATCTTCAAGAACTCTCTGACCGGCCTTCCCATCGGCGGCGGCAAGGGCGGTTCCGACTTTGACCCGAAGGGCAAGTCCGAGGGCGAGGTCATGCGCTTCTGCCAGTCCTTTATGACTGAGCTGTGGCGCCACATCGGCGAGTACCGCGACGTCCCCGCCGGCGACATTGGCGTGGGCGGCCGCGAGATCGGATTCCTCTTCGGCCAATACCGCCGCCTGGCAAACCAGCACGAGTCCGGTGTCCTGACAGGGAAGGGTCTGACCTGGGGCGGCTCCCTCGTCCGCACCGAGGCAACCGGTTACGGCTGCGTGTACTTCACGCAGGAGATGATGAAGGCAAAGGGCGAGTCCCTCGACGGCGCGAAGGTCATCGTCTCCGGTTCCGGCAACGTGGCCATCTATGCAGCGCAGAAGGCGCAGGAGCTCGGCGCCACGGTCGTCGGCATGTCCGACTCCTCCGGCTGGGTCGAGACCCCGAACGGCGTCGACGTTGAGCTGCTGCGTGACGTCAAGGAGGTTCGCCGCGCACGCATCAGTGACTACGCAAAGGAGACGGAGGGCGCGACCTACCACGAGGACGGCTCCATCTGGGACCTCAAGGCGGATGTTGCCCTGCCGTGCGCGACCCAGAACGAGCTGGACGGTGAGCACGCGAAGAAGCTCATCTCCAACGGCGTGAAGTACGTGGCGGAGGGCGCAAACATGCCGTCCACCGCAGAGGCAGTGGAGGTCTTCCGCGCAAAGAAGATCTCTTTCGGCCCGGGCAAGGCCGCCAACGCCGGTGGCGTGGCGACCTCGGCACTGGAGATGCAGCAGAACGCGTCGCGTGACTCCTGGACCTTCGACTACACCGACGGCCGCCTGCACCAGATCATGTCCGGCATCTTCAACGTCACGGCGAACACCGCGGAGGAGTACGACCATGCTGGCGACTACGTCATCGGTGCGAACATCGCGGGCTTTAAGAAGGTCGCAGACGCGATGCTGGCGCAGGGCGTCATCTAACCGCCGCAGTCGTTGGACACTGGTTCCGCCTTCGCTTCGCGCGGGGCGGATTCCAGTAGGCTATTGAGCTATGTATCGCGTATTTGAAGCACTGGACGAGCTTGTCAAGACTGTTGAGGGTGCATACGGCGTGCCAATGACCGCCAACTGCATGGTTCCGCGCAACGAGATGCTCACGCTTCTCGACGACATCCGGGAGTCCCTCCCCAAGGAGATCGATGATGCGCAGGACGTCCTGGATAAGCAGGACGAGATCCTTATTGGTGCCGAAAACCGCGCGGACCAGCTCGTGGGCGACGCGAAGGCGGAGGCAGACCACATCCTCGGGGACGCACAGTCCCAGTCCGAATCCATGTTGAGCGACGCGCAGGCGCAGGCCACCTCGCTGGTCGCCCGTGCCGAGCAGGACGCGGAGAGCATCACCTCGCGCGCTCAGGAGGAAGCGGACTACGCGCTCGACAGCGCCCACACCGAGGCCGAGCGCCTCGTTGAGGACGGGAAGCAGCAGTACCAGCGCTCCATCGACGAGGGCCTTGCGCAGCAGGAGCACCTCATCTCCGAGTCCGAGGTCATGCGCCGCGCCGACGAGGAGGCGCACCGCTTGGTCGAGCAGGCGCACTCCGAGTCGTCCCGACTGCGCGGCGAGTGCGACGACTACGTGGATTCCAAGCTGGCGGAGTTCGAGGAGTCGTTGTCCTCCGTCCTGCGCACTGTGTCCTCGGACCGTTCCGCGCTGCGCCGTGGTGCCGGTGCAGCCGGTACGTCGCGCGACCGCGGTGACAGCAGGGGAGACGTAAGGACGGACCATTACGATCCTCGCGGCTACCCGCGCAGCGGCCGGAGCCAGCGAGCTGACCGCGGAAACCGTGAGTAGGATACTGGCTGTTATGGCTAAGAATCCTTTCATTGTTGATGTCGCCGACGCACTCCACGGCGACGGAATGCCAGTCACCGTCCACCTGTCCGGCCCGAGCCCGTCGAGGGTGGGGCCGGAGATGATTGCCCTCCCGGAGGGCCAGGAAGTGGAAGTGGATGCGACCATCACCCCGCTCGGCTCGGGCGTGCTCGTGGACGCCAGCCTGACCGCTCAGTTCAAGGGCGAGTGCGTCCGCTGCTTGAAGACGCTGACGCCCACGAAGACACTGCAGATCTCGCAGGTGTTTGAAGGCGACGACGGCTTCATCGTCGGCGATGCTGAGGCCGAGGAGGACCAGGGCTCGGGCGATGAGATCCGCCGGATTGAGGACGAAACGGTTGACCTTGAGCAGGCGTTTGTGGACGAGGCGGGCCTGACCCTGCCGTTCAACCCGGTTTGCGAGCCAGAGTGCGACGGCGACACGGGGGTCCCCGACCCGGACGGCGTGTCAGGGGAGGAAAACAACCTGGTCGACCCGCGTTGGGCCGGTTTGGAGAAGTTCCTGTGAGCCGTTCCCGCAAACACAAACTCTCCGGCGAGGAAGCCCTTGCGCAAGCCTTCGCCGCAGTGGACCACTCGCCGCTGCTCGAGCGCATCGGCGTGCAGCTTGACGACGATTACCTGCGCCTCGCCCTGACGCACCGCTCCTTTGCCAACGAGCACGGTCACCTCCCAAACAACGAGCGCCTTGAGTTCCTCGGCGACGCCGTGCTGGGGCTGTCGGTGGCCACGAAACTGTTCGAGCTCTATCCGTCACGGCCGGAGTCCGATCTGTCTCCGATGCGTGCGGCCATCGTGTCGCGCTACGGGCTGGCGGACATCGCCCGCGAGATTGACCTGGGCCCGCACATCCTGTTGGGCAAAGGCGAAGAGGCCACGGGCGGCCGGAAGAAGGACTCGATCTTGGCCGATACGACCGAGGCCCTGTTTGGCGCGATCTACCGGCAGCACGGCTTCACCGCGGCACGGGACGTCGTGCTCCGGTTGTTCGACGACAAGCTGCAGCACGCCACCGTCTCCGGCAAGCACAAGGACTGGAAGACCGAACTGCAGGAGCGCCTCGCAGAGCTGAAGGCCCCGTTGGCGGAGTACCGCGCCACCTCGGTGGGCCCCGACCACGACAAGACCTTTACTTCCGACGTCTTCGTCGGCGAGGAGTCCCGTGGCCGCGGTGTCGGCCCGAGCAAGAAGCTGGCGGAGCAAGAAGCGGCGCGCAACGCGGTCCGGTTCCTCCGCGACCACCCCGAGGCCGTGGCGGGCACCGCCAAGGAGCACTAAGTGCCCGAACTGCCAGAGGTGGAGGTGGTCCGCCGCGGGCTCGATCGCCACGTGGTCGGCCGCACGTTCACCGCGGTCGAGGTGCTGCACCCCCGCGCGGTCCGCGGGAACACCCACGACCTCGCAGCTGTCCTGCCCGGAACAACCATTACCGGCACCGGGCGGCGCGGCAAGTTCATGTGGCTCACGCTGGATTGCGCCGACGCCCTTGTCATCCACCTCCGCATGAGCGGGCAGATGCTCGTCGGCGCTCCGGGCAGCGTTGACAGCCCGCACCTGCGCATTCGGGCCCTGCTTGGCGGTTCCGGCCGCGATAGCGCAGTGGCAGGGGAGCCGCTCGAGCTGGACTTCGTGGACCAGCGCACCTTCGGGCTGTGGCAGTACGCCCCGTTTTCCGGCGATGTGCCCGAACCAGTCGCGCACATTGCCCCGGACCCGTTCGAGGACGACTTTGACGCGGTTGCAACGGCGCGCCTGATTCGCACGAAACGCTCGGCGATTAAGACGGTGTTGCTCAACCAAGAGGTGGTGAGCGGGATCGGGTCGATTTATGCCGATGAGGCGATGTGGGCGGCGGGCGTGAGGCCGTCGAAAAGCGCCCGCTCGCTGCGCCAACGCGACACCATCGCGCTGTTGGACCACGCGCGGGACGTGATGGCACGCGCCCTCGAGCAGGGCGGCACCAGTTTCGATTCCCTCTACGTCAACGTCAACGGCGCCTCAGGGTACTTCTCGCGCTCGTTAAACGCATACGGGCAAGCGGGCGCACCGTGCGCCCGTTGCGGGACCCCCATCGAACGGATGGTGGTGGGCGGGCGCTCCAGCTTCTACTGCCCCCAGTGCCAACGCGGCTAACTGCCCGCCCACGAATGTGGGGAAGCGTACATCGTCGTTGCGAGTTTCCTCATATCACCCATTAAGATTCCCGCCATGGAATCCGCAACGTCGTTTGTGAACGACTCGCTCAATGGCATCATCTGGAACGTCGTTCCTTGGCTGCTCCTGGCAGCCGGTATCTACTTCGGCCTCCGCACCATCTTTGTGCAGATCCGACTCCTGCCTGAAATGCTCAAGGCGGTCACCGAGACACCAAAGGGCAAGGACCGCGAGGGCCGCGACCTTGATGAGGAATACGGTGGCATCTCCGCGTTCAAGGCCTTCACTATCTCCGCAGCGTCCCGCGTGGGCACCGGCAACATCGCCGGCGTTGCGCTGGCCATCTCCGTCGGCGGGCCGGGCGCCGTGTTCTGGATGTGGATCATCGCCCTGGTCGGCGGCGCTACCGCGTTCGTCGAGTCCACGCTCGCGCAGCTGTGGAAGACCAAGGACGAGGACGGGAACTACCACGGCGGCCCGGCCTACTACATGACGCGCGGGCTGAACTGGAAGCCGCTGGCCGTCATCTTCGCCGTCGCGCTGTCGCTGACCTACGGTTTTGTGTACAACGCCATTCAGACCAACTCAATCGTGGAGGCAGTCGGCGGCTCGTTCAACACCGACTCCGTCGCCATGAAGTGCATCGTCGCCGCGGCGGTTGCGGCGCTGACGGCGATGATCATCTTCGGCGGCGTGACCCGCATCGCGAGCGTGACGCAGATCATCGTGCCGTTCATGGCCATCGCGTACATCCTGATCGGCCTGCTCGTGATCATCATGAACATCACCGAGGTGCCCGGGATGTTCGCCCTCATCGTCGGACACGCCCTCGGCCTCAAGCAGGTCGCCGGCGCCGGGCTGGGCGTCGCGTTCGCCCAGGGCATGCGCCGCGGTTTGTTCTCCAACGAGGCCGGCCAGGGCTCCGCGCCGAACGCGGCGGCGACCGCGACGGTGTCGCACCCGGTCAAGCAGGGCCTGGTGCAAACCCTCGGCGTGTACTTTGACACCCTCGTGGTCTGCACCATCACCGCCTTTATCGTGCTGCTCGGCCCAGCTGTTTCCTACGGCAACGATGACATCCAGGGCGCGTCGCTGACCCAGTCCGCGCTGGCGGACAGCGTCGGCGCGTGGGGCACCCACGCCGTCACCTTCATCCTGTTCTTCCTCGCCTTCTCCTCCGTGATTGGCAATTACTACTTGGCGCAGGCCAACGTGGAGTACCTCACCGACTCGAAGCTCGTCATGCTGCTCTTCCGCCTCGGCGTGATCGGCTTTGTCATCTTCGGCGCCTTCGGCTCGCTGCCGCTCGTGTGGGCGCTGGGCGACACCATGGCGGGCACCATGGCAATCATCAACATCATCGCCCTCGTCCCGCTCGGCGGGGTGGCCTTCAAGCTGCTGAAGAACTACAACGAGCAACGCGCCAAGGGCGTCGACCCGGTCTTCCACCGGGACATGGTCCCGGGGCTGAAAAACGTGGAGTACTGGGACGGCTCCGACCCGGTCACCCGCCGCAGCGCGGAGGACCTGAAGGTGGCGGATCATCCGGATCAGTAGCCGCGGCTAGTGTGGTGGCATGACTGAACAGCGTGTGAGAATGACAGCCCACGTCCATGGACACGTCCAGGGCGTGGGTTTTCGTTGGTGGACCCGGTCCCGCGCCCTGGAGCTGGGGCTGCGCGGGTACGCGAAGAACCTCGCCGACGGGCGTGTCGAGGTTGTTGCGGAGGGGGAGCGAGGGAGCGTCGAGAAGCTTTTTGCGCTGCTGAACGAGGAATCGTCGACGGCGAAGCGCCCGGGGTGCGTGGAGTTTGTCGGCGTGCAGTACGGCGAGCCGAAGGGGCTTTCCGGCTTTGAGGAACGCTAAGGACGGGCTGCGGCCCGGGCAGGTACACTGACGCCAATGCACCTGAAATCGCTGACGCTCAAAGGATTCAAGTCCTTCGCTTCAGCGACCACGATGAAATTCGAGCCCGGAATTTGCGCCGTGGTGGGGCCGAACGGCTCCGGCAAGTCGAACGTCGTGGACGCGCTCGCGTGGGTGATGGGGGAGCAGGGCGCGAAGAACCTGCGCGGCGGGAAGATGCAGGACGTGATCTTCGCCGGCGCCGGTGACCGCAAGCCGCTCGGCCGCGCGGAAGTCACCCTCACCTTTGATAACTCGGACAAGCACCTGCCCATCGAGTACACCGATGTAGCGATTACGCGCCGCATGTTCCGCGACGGCGCGTCCGAGTACGAGATCAACGGGTCCAAGGCCCGGCTGATGGACATCCAGGAGCTGCTGTCGGATTCCGGCATCGGCCGCGAGATGCACATCATCGTCGGCCAGGGCAAGCTCTCCGAAATCCTGGAGTCGCGCCCCGAGGAGCGCCGCGCCTATATCGAGGAAGCGGCGGGGGTGCTCAAGCACCGGCGCCGCAAGGAGAAGGCGCAGCGCAAGCTCACCGGCATGCAGGCGAACCTCGACCGCCTTACCGACCTGACCGAGGAGCTGGGCAAACAGCTCAAGCCGCTGGCCCGTCAGGCTGAGGCCGCGAAGCGTGCCGCCACCGTGCAGTCCACGTTGCGCGAGGCCCGCATGTCGCTCGCTGGCCACCAGGTGGTGACGCTGCGCAGCACGCTTCTCGACGCCACCCGCGCCGCCGAACTCCTCGCCGAGCAGGTCGAGACCGCGACTGCCGCACTGGAAGAAGCGGAGCAGACGCAGGCGGAGATCGAGTTCGAGCAGGAGGAGGCGCAGCCGCAGGCGGAGCAGGCCCAGCAGGTGTGGTTCACGCTGTCCACCCTGGCGGAGCGTGCCAATGCGACAGTCCGCATCGCCACCGAGCGCGCACAGAACGCGGGCGCGCAGGTGCCCTACGCGGGCCAAGACCCGGAGGAGCTGCTGCGCCGCGCAGCATTCGCCGACGAGGACTACGCCGAGGCGCTTGAAGCTGCAGAAGAGGCCGCCGAGAGGCTCGAGACGCTGCGCGAGGAGGTCGCGGAGAAACAGGAAGCGTTCGACGCCGCCGAGCGCGAGCACATGGCGCAGGTGCGCGCGCTCGCGGACCGGCGCGAAGGTGTGGTGCGGCTGCTCGCGCAGGAGGAATCGCAGCAGAGCGCGATCACCGCGGCCGAGGAGGACGTGGCGCGCCTGACCGAGCTGCTCGAAGAGACGCGCACCCGTGCCCGCGCGGCGGAGAAGGAGGCACGCGAGGCCGCCGAGCAGGTGGCCAACGTGGATACGCAGCGCGCACCCCTGGACGAGGCCCATGTGCGCGCCTACACGGAGTCGGACGCCGCCGACAAGCGCCTCGAGCAACTGCGCGCCCAGCAGCGCGAGCGCGAGCGGGCCGTGTTCACCCTGGAGTCGCGCATCTCCACGCTGCAGGAACAGGCGCCGAAGCAACCGGCGGCGGAGGTCATCAGCGAGGCGGCCCCGCTCGCGGGACTGGTCACCGCGGAACCGGGCGTGGACCGGGCACTGTCCGCCGCGCTCGGCCAGTACGCGGAGGCATTGGCCGGCGACGTCACCGCGGAAACGGTCGAGCTCCTCGCGGATGCGGCCCGCACCGTGGTGATCGACCGCAGCGGCGGCAGCGCGTGGCGCCTCGACGCGGAATCCCCGGTGGACTGGCTGCTTGACCACCTGCGCATCGAGGCGTCGGTGCTGGGGCCGGTGACGCGTTTGCTTGTCGACGTCGCGCTCACCGACGACCTCCCCACCGCCCGCCAGCTGGTGGACGACGACCCCCGGCTTCGCGCCGTTACGCGCGACGGCGTCGTCGTCGGCGAAGGTTGGGTCGCCGCCGGCACCGGCGCCACCACCTCGGTGGAAGTGAGCGCCCAGATCGAACGCGCCCGCGAGGAACTCGACGTGGCCCAGGCCCAACTTGAGGAGCTCTCGGGCACGCTGGAGGGTGCGAAGCTGGCCGCGGAGGACGCGCGCGTGACCGCCGCGAGCGCGAAGGCGGCGCTGCGCGAATACGACGCGGAGTCTGAGCGCCAGCAGCGCGACCACGAGCGGCTGGAAAAGCAGTGGCAGGCCAACAAACACGAACATGAGCGTGCTGCGCAGCGCGCCACGGAGGCAGAGGCCCGGCTCGCCGCCCGCCGCGAGGACTTGGCGCAGACTCGTGACCGACTTGCCCGCGTCAACGATGAGGACACGCCCAGCGAGGAGCCGTCGTCCGCCCAGCGCGACGCGGCGCAGCAGGAACTGAACCAGGTCAAGGCGATGGAGATGGAGGCCACGCTCGCCTCCCGGTCCGCGCAGGCCGAGGCGGAGCAGCGCGCAGGGCGCGGCGACGCCCTGCGCCGGCAGGCGGAGCACGAGAAGCAGGCGAAGGCACGCCACGACGCGGCGATGCAGAAGCGTCGCGCGCAGGCGGAGCTCGCCCGCACCGTCTCCGAGCAGGGCCGCGACCTGATCGCCCGGATCCAGGACGCGTTGTCCCGTGCGGCGGAGGAGCGCGACCGGTGGCAGGGGAGCGTCGTCAAGCTGCAGGCGCGACTGCAGCAGGCCCGCAGCCAGGTCTCGGCGGCCCGGCAGCAGCTCAAGCGGCTCACCGACAGCGCGCACAATTCGGAGATTGCGCAGTCGCAGGCGCAGGTGCGTATCGACGAAGCCGAGAAGAAGATCACCGAGTCCCTCGGCGTTGCCATCCCGGACCTCCTGCGCGATTACACCCCGGGAGAGGATTTCGATGAGGCCGCCGAACAGGCGCGGCTGAAGCAAGCCGAGAAGGATCTGCGCGCGCTGGGCAAGGTGAACCCGTTGGCGCTCGAGGAGTTCAAGGCGCTCGAGGAGCGCTACTCGTTCCTGTCCACGCAGCTGGATGACGTGATCAAGGCGCGCGAGGATCTCACCGGCGTGATCAACGACGTCGACGCGCAGATCCTGCAACTTTTCACCGAGGCGTGGAAAGACGTCGAGGACGAGTTCCCGCGCGTCTTCCACACCCTGTTCCCGGGCGGCGAGGCGCGGCTCGTGCTCACCGAGCCTGACGACATGCTCGCCACCGGAATTGAGATCGAGGCGCGCCCGCCGGGCAAGAAGGTTAAGCGCCTGTCCTTGCTCTCCGGCGGCGAGAAGTCGCTCACCGCGCTCGCGTTCTTGGTGGCCATCTTCCGCGCCCGCCCCAGCCCGTTCTACGTGCTGGATGAGGTCGAGGCAGCGCTTGATGACGTCAACCTTCGCCGCCTCATCGCCCTGCTCAAGGAGCTGCGGGAGGACTCGCAGCTGATCGTGATCACGCACCAGAAGCCGACCATGGATGTGGCGAACGTGCTCTACGGCGTGACCATGCGCGGCGACGGCGTGACGCGCGTCCTGTCGCAGCGAATGCAGCCTGCGGCTGACTAGCTCCGCCGCGCCTGGCACTATGGGTGCCATGGATATGGAACTAGCAATGAACTCGCCACTGCTGTGGATCATCGTCGCGATCATCGTCGTTGTCCTCATCATCGTGGGCATCGTCGTGGTCGGGCGCCGCAGGAAAGAAGAAAAGACCGTCTCCTTTGAAAAGACGGAGGAGCCGAAGGAGCTCACCCAGCAGGAGAAATCCGGCAATTACCAGGCCAAGGGTGGTTTCAATTTTGCGCCCGCCGCCGCCCCCGACGCACCTGCGAAGGAGCCGGTCAAGGAGCCAGTGCTTCGCAACGAGCCCGTGGCCCCAGTAGCCAAGGAAGAGCCGAAGGCTGCAGCGGCTCCCATCCCGGAACCTGTCGCGGAGCCGGTGGAGGAGCCGGTGGAGGATCCGGTTGCGGAGCCGGTTGAGGAGCCCGCACAGAACGAGGCGCCGGTGGAAGCCGCCGACCGCGACACCAGCAATCCCAGCGACTCCAGCGACACCGACGAGACGGTCGTGCTGAACACTGACGAGCCGGAGGCCTCCGAGACCGTCGTGGCCCCGGAGGACGTCGCGCCCACCGAGCAGGAGACCGAAGCCACCGAGGCCGCCGAAGCCGCTGCTGTGACCGCCGAGAGCGCCGGCGCTGCGCGTGAAGCGGGTGCTGAGCCGAGTGATGAGGTGGTCGTCGAGAAGCATGACGCCCCCGCGGAAGAGCTCGACGAGATCGAGCCTGCTGCCGGGCGCATTGGCAAGCTGCGCGGGCGCCTGTCGCGTTCGCAGAACGCGATCGGGCAGGGCTTGCTCGGGATCCTCACTGCCGGCGACCTCGACGAGGACGCATGGGAGGAGATCGAGGACACGCTGATCATGGCGGACCTCGGCACCAACCTGACCCTGCGTGTCACCGAGAATCTGCGCGAGAAGATCGCGGAGCGCGGCGTGTCCACGGAGGCTGAGGCCCGCGCGATGCTGCGCGAGACGCTCATCGAGGCCGCGCGTCCGGACATGGACCGCTCTATCAAGGCGATGCCGAATGAGGGCAAGCCCGCCGTCATCCTGGTCGCCGGCGTGAACGGCACCGGCAAGACCACCACCACCGGCAAGCTTGCGCGCGTGCTCGTGTCCATGGGCCACTCCGTGGTGCTCGGCGCAGCCGATACGTTCCGCGCCGCCGCTGCCGACCAGCTGGAGACCTGGGGCCGCCGCGTCGGCGCCTCGACCGTGCGCGGTAAGGAGGGCGCGGACCCGGCGTCCGTCGCCTTCGACGCGGTCGCGACCGGCGTGCAGGAGGGCGCGGACGTGGTGCTCATTGACACCGCCGGCCGCCTGCACACCTCCACCGACCTCATGGACCAGTTGGGCAAGGTTAAGCGCGTAGTGGAGAAGAAGAGCAACGTCGACGAGGTGCTGCTCGTGCTCGACGCCACCGTCGGCCAGAACGGCATCGCGCAGGCGCGCGTGTTCCGCGAGGTCGTTGACATCACCGGCGTCGTCTTGACCAAGCTCGACGGTACGGCGAAGGGCGGCATCGTTTTCCAGGTCCAGGAGGAGCTCGGCGTGCCCGTCAAGCTCG
>NZ_RDRE01000124.1 GCF_003693265.1 Corynebacterium gottingense | reverse complement strand
GGCACCTGCATGACCAAGCTGATCAAGCGCTCGCGACCAAACGCAGCCGTACGTACGGAGGTAAACGCCACCCCGTTTTGCTCGGCAAATGCATCCAGAAATGCGTTGAGTTTTGCAAGCTCCTCCGTGGGCAAAGCCTCAGACAGCAGGCTCAGGATGGCGCTGCGTAACAGCACGAAGCCGGTGTAGAGAATGTTTGCGCCAACCAGCAGCGCGACGATCGGGTCGAGGACCTGCCAGCCGGTCAGCGCAACGAGCGCCATGCCGACAATCACGCCGACGGTGGTCCACACGTCCGTGAGCAGGTGTTTCCCGTCCGCCTCCAGGGCTGCAGAGCGGTAGCGCTTCCCGCCGCGCACGAGCGCGTACCCGGCGGCGGCGTTGAGCACGGCGGCGATGACGGAGAACAGTAATCCCACGCCGAGCTGCTCCACCGGCTGCGGAGTGATCAGCCGTTCCACGCCGGTGTAGATGATGGCCACGGCCGCGACGAGGATGAGCGAGCCCTCCACCTGGGCGGAAAAATATTCAGCCTTGGAGTGTCCGAAGTTGTGGTTCGCGTCCGCCGGCTTCGCGGACAGCTTGAGCGCCCAGAGGCCGACGACGGCGGCCACGAAGTTGATCACGGTCTCGATCGCGTCCGACATGAAGCCGACGGAGCCGGTGACCCAGGCAGCGACCATCTTGAGCACGATGGTGAGCAGAGATACCGCGATGGAAAGCCACATGAAGCGTTCCAGGATCTTTTGCTCTTTTTGGAGTGAAGGGGGCAATTCAGGCATGCGAGTGTCCTCCCACAATTGGGGCGCTTCGGCGCCGTGCGTGCAACGGTCCGAAGGTCTCGCTCACTCCAAACCGGAGCCGGTTGCCCGGGCGCGTGCGCCAGTATGTCGAACAACCGATTGCGGGCTACTCCCCTTCAACGGAGAGAGAGTGTAGCAGGGCGTCGATAAGCAAGTGCCCTACAATGGTCACCGATTTGAGTTCCCAACGATTGGAAAACACCATGGCACGCAAGCGCGGCCTTCAAACTGATCCGGTGATCTTCGGGGCATCGCTCGGCTTCATCGTCGTCTTCGTGGCGGCGACGCTGGCGTTCGGTGATCGCGCCCGCCAGCTCTACAGCTCGATCTCCGGGTTCCTGATGGACAACTTCTCCTGGATGTACATCGGCGGCATCTCCGCGGTGTTCATCTTCCTCATCGTCATTTTCGTTTCCCGCTTTGGCAACATGCGGCTCGGCGACGACGAAGACGAGCCCGAATACAGCTACCCAGTCTGGTTCGCCATGCTCTTCGCCGCCGGCATGGGCGCGACGCTCATGTTCTGGGGCGCCGCGGAGCCGCTGAACCACGCGTACAACCCGCCGCGCGGCGATATGGACCCGATGAGCCGCGAGGCGATCGTGCAGGCCTTCGAGTTCACGTACTACCACTTTGGCATCCACATGTGGGTGATCTTCACCCTGCCCGGCCTGGCCATCGGGTACTTCGTGTACAAGCGCAAGATGCCGG
>NZ_RDRE01000123.1 GCF_003693265.1 Corynebacterium gottingense | reverse complement strand
CGAGGAAAACCAGCTCTCGCTCGCCGAGAACTCCTTCCCGCCGGTGCTGGCCTCCATCTACGACGACGCCGAGCTGGTCAAGGAGCACCCGTACCTGCCGGCGCTGAAGGAGTCCCTGGAGAACGCGAAGCCGCGCCCGGTCTCCCCGTTCTACCCGGCGATCTCCAAGGCCATCCAGGACAACGCGTACGCCGCGCTGACCTCCGGAAAGAGCGTTGACGACGCGACGAAGGACATGGCCAGCGCCATCCAGCAGGCCTCCTAGTAGCCCACGCATCACGCCCGCCACCGTTTACACTTCGGTCGCGGGCGTTTTGCCCGTTTACGCACCAAAAGAAATGGAGTGTGGTGTATGACAACCGCTTCCCCCAAACGGCGAAGGCACCGCAGCGACGCCGGCAAGGCCGCCGCGCTCGTCGCCCCGGCGCTCGCCGTGCTGGCTGTCGTGATCGGCTACCCGATCGTGCGCGCCATCTGGCTCTCGTTCCAGTCCGACAAACACCTCGACCCCGCCACCGGCCTGTTCACCGAGGGCGGCTTCGCGGGCGTCGAGCACTACCTGTACTGGCTGACCAACCGGTGCATGACCGCCTCCGGCGAGGTCGGCGCGTGTCCGCCGGGTGTGCTGGCGACCGACTTCTGGCCGTCGGTAAGCGTGACCCTCTTCTTCACCGTCGTGACGGTCGCGCTTGAGACGGTGCTGGGCATCGGCATGGCACTGGTGATGAACCACCCGTCGCGCGTCCGCGCCCTCATCCGCGCCGCAGTGCTCATCCCGTGGGCCATCCCCACCGCCGTGACGGCGAAGCTGTGGCAGTTCATGTTCGCGCCCAGCGGCATCGTCAACTCGCTGCTCGGCCACAATATCGCCTGGACCACCGACCCGTGGGCCGCGCGCTTCGCCGTCATCATCGCCGACGTGTGGAAGACCACCCCGTTCATGGCGCTGCTCATCCTCGCCGGCCTCCAGATGATCCCGCGAGACGTCTACGAGGCAGCGCGTGTCGACGGCGCGTCGTCCCTCCAAACCTTCACCCGCATCACCCTGCCACTGGTGCGCCCCGCGCTGATGGTCGCCATCCTGTTCCGCACGCTCGACGCGCTGCGCATGTACGACCTGCCCGTCATCATGATCTCCGGGTCCTCCAACTCCCCCACCGCCACGATTTCCCAGCTCGTGGTCGAGGACATGCGCCAAGGCAACTTCAACAGCGCCTCCGCCCTGTCCACGCTCATCTTCCTGCTCATCTTCGCCGTCGCATTCGTCATGATCCGGTTCCTGGGCGCTGATGTGGGTGGCAGGCAGGCGTCGAAAAGCATGAAAGGCACGCGATGAAAAAGTTCTGGCACTACGCAGGCGTCATCTTCATCATGTTCTGGGGGCTCGCTCCCTTCTACTGGATGCTCGTGACCGCGCTGCGCGACCAAGCGCACACCTTCGACACCACCCCGTGGCCGACGCACGTGACGCTGGACAACTTCCGCGACGCGCTCGCCACCGACAAGGGCAACGACTT
>NZ_RDRE01000122.1 GCF_003693265.1 Corynebacterium gottingense | reverse complement strand
CGCAGAGTAGAAGTCGGGGCAGCGTCGGGCAGACGACTTTACTTCCTGGTTATTCTTGATGACTGTTTTTGATGCGATTAACCAGTACAGCTGCAACTATGGTGAGCAGCATGAGGATGATGAATCCGAGGATCGACTTGTTTGTGATGGCGACATAACTCGAAATTGCCAGCCCGAATAGTGCAACGACAATCGCATTGGGAGATATTTTGTGCCCGTTCATGAGTCCTTCTGTATTTGATCGTTAAGTACACACGCTGCCGCGAGCCTATCTGCACCACGTGTAATGGAACTTTACGCGATTACTGCGTTTCTTGTGGTGGCTCGGGGCTACTGTTGCCCCGGTGATAGTGGCTCCTATGACGGTGCAGAAAGCCCACCCGACATCAGGATTGGCTGTCCCTCGGGCAACCCCTGATCCGCTGATAACTTTGTCCTACTCAAGAGGACTGAACTCCACAACGCCCACCTCCACCAAATGAAGGCAGGCGTTGTGCGTCCTGGGCGGCGAAGAACTCCCTAGAGTTCCACGAGGGTGTTCTTCGCGGCAGTGACCAGCTCGGAGTCCTTGCGCGCCTTCTCCAGGCGCTGCCACTGGTCCTGCGGGATCTCGGCGCGTGCGCGCGAGATTTCCTTGGTGTCTGGGGTGGCCCAGGCGATGGGCATCGGGGTGATGACCTGCCAGGTGTGCTTGTCGCGGGTGGAGCGCTGCCCGCCTACGGCGACGACGGGGACCTTCGTGCCCACCGTGTCGTGGGTGTTGGGGATGCGCTTGACCACGCGGGACGTGAGTGCCCAGCGGGCGGGGCCGCGGTCGGAGGCGTTCATGTTCACCAGCGCGGTCAAGGTGAGGGTCGTCCCGACATTTTCGGTGATGATGGCGGGGGCGAGCGGGTGGGCGTCGTAAAGCGTCTGCGTCTTGCCCACTGACTTCGGCAACATGAGTGCGACGATGAGCATCATGACGCCAAACAGGATCAGGCCGACGGAGCCGAGGAGGCGCCAGGGCGACGTTGGGTCGATGAAGATCCACGCGGCGATGCCGCCGGCGATACTGAGGACGAAGAGTGCGATGCCGGAGAGCACCATGCTCTTAGTGTCGCGGAGCAGTTCGTTGTGCTGCTTGGCATATTCCTCGTCAACGTCGAAGTGAAACGTGCTCATGGGCGACCAGTCTATAGGTCGGCGGCGTCGACCAATCTGTAGGCATAGCCCTGCTCGGCGAGGAAGCGCTGGCGGTGTACCGCGTACTCGGCGTCGAGTGTGTCGCGCGCGACCACGGTGTAGAAGACGGCCTCGGCACCGTCGTGCTTGGGGCGGAGCAGCCTGCCGAGCCGCTGTGCCTCCTCCTGGCGCGAGCCGAACGTGCCGGAGACCTGGATTGCAACGGCCGCCTCGGGCAGGTCGATGGAGAAGTTCGCCACCTTGGACACCACGAGCGTGGATACTTCGCCGTCGCGGAAGGCCTGGAACGCCTGCTCGCGCTGCTTCGTGCTGGTTTTGCCGTGAATGAGCGG
>NZ_RDRE01000121.1 GCF_003693265.1 Corynebacterium gottingense | reverse complement strand
TATCACCTTACCAATACATTTGTATTACAACACCAATACATGGGGTATGCCACGGCTAGTTGGTTGATGGCTTGTTTCCACCCTCTTGGCTTTCGCCCCTTCAATATAGCCGTTGCACTCAGTTGCCTGTTTCGCCTTCTTCGCACGCTGGGCGGCGCGCTTGTCCTCGATGTTGCAGATCATCAACCATAGGGCCGGCCCCCGCTACCACTTTTTAGCCCTTCACCAGCAGTGATGCCGGTGAGGGGGCTTTGTGCTGCGCGGTGAGACATATCCAACACCCCGTGCGCTGGGGAAAGCCTCACAACCGGTCTACGCTGGGGAGTAGGGAAAGACCAGTGCTTTTCCGCCGCACGAGCTACTTCGAGTCGAAAAGAGCACGACCATGAGCATCGAGACCTTCGCAGACATCGCAATGATTGTCATCTTCATCATCGCCACGGTCGTGTACCTCAAGTATGGCGGTAATGAGTACAGCTACGACGCGAACGGCAAGCTGGTCCGCGAACCCGCCCCGGAACCCGCTCCGCAGCCAAAAGCGGCCTAGCCCGCCGCTGCGTGGAATAAAAGTCGTTGAAACGGCCCACGGTTGGGAGTCGTGGGGCTAACCTGCTGCTATGGAAGGCACACCACTTATAGAATCCCGCGGGATCGACATCGTCCCTGAATCTGAACGCACCGCGAAACCCTCCGACCTCTTCTGGCCGTGGTTCGCAGCCAACATCTCCGTCTTCGGTATCTCGTACGGCTCGTTCATCCTTTGGTTCGGCATCTCGTTCTGGCAGGCGGCTCTCGTCACCGCAGTCGGGGTGACGTTCTCGTTTTTCCTCTGCGGTCTTATCGCAGTTGCGGGCAAGCGAGGCTCCGCGCCAACTATGGTCCTCTCGCGTGCCGCGTTCGGCGTGCACGGGCAGAAAGTGCCCGGCATTATCTCCTGGCTCACCTCCATCGGGTGGGAGACGTTCCTTTCAATCATGGCGGTGCTTGCTACGAACACCGTGCTGCGGCAGCTCGGTGCGGACCCGGGCACGGCTGTCACCGTCATCGCCACCGTCATCGTCGCGGCGCTCATCGTGGCGGCGTCTGTCCTCGGTTACCACACCATCATTCGGATGCAGTCCGTGCTCACTTGGCTCACCGGCGCGGTCACCATCATCTACGCGGTGCTCGCCATCCCGCACATCGACCTGGACGCCGTCCGCGCTATTCCGTCCGGGCCCGCAAGCGCCGTGGTCGGTGCGCTCGTGATGGCGATGACCGGCTTTGGCCTGGGCTGGATCAACATCGCCGCAGACTGGTCGCGCTACCAGCGCCGCGACACCTCCGATGGCGCGATCATCTTCTGGAACACGTTCGGCGGCTCGGTTGCCACGGTGGTGCTCATCGTCTTCGGCCTCCTGCTCGCGGGCTCGGATGCATCGCTTGCCGACGCCATCGCGCAGGACCCCATCGGCGCACTCGCCGTCATCCTCCCGACCTGGGTGCTGGTCCCGTTCCTGATCACGGCGGTGCTGGCTCTCGTATCCGGCG
>NZ_RDRE01000120.1 GCF_003693265.1 Corynebacterium gottingense | reverse complement strand
ACGGCAACATCCACTTCCTCATTACGGACCGCTTTGAGGGGGAAGAGAACCTCACCCGCTACAACGGGTTCAACGATGATTTGGCCCGTTTGATCATCGGCCGCCACGGCAACCTCAAAGCGGAGCACGGCACGGGGCGTGTGATGGCGCCGTTTGTGCGCCAGCAGTTCGGCGACGAGCTGTACGAGGTGATGGTTGCGCTCAAGCGCGCGGTGGATCCGCGCGGCACGATGAACCCGGGCGTGATTATCTCCGAGGATCCGGAGGAGCACCTGCACAATATGAAGCTCAACCCCACCGTGGAAGAAGCAGTGGATCGCTGTGTGGAGTGCGGGTTCTGCGAGCCAGTCTGCCCGTCGCGGGATGTGACCATGACGCCGCGCCAGCGCATCGTGGTGCGCAGGGCGAGGGCCAAGGCGCTTGCCGACGGCGACCTGGACACCGTCCGCGAACTGGATCAGGCTTACGCGTACGAGGGTGAGCAAACGTGTGCTGCGGACTCGATGTGCGTGACCGCGTGCCCGGTGGGCATTGATACTGGCAAGTTTGTGAAGTCCCTGCGCGAACAGCGCAACGGAAAGGTCGCGCAGGCGGGGTGGAAGGCTGCAGCGAAGCAGTGGGACACCGTCACGGTGACCGCATCGAAGGCGCTGACCGGCGCGTACTTCCTGCCCGCGGGGTTGGTGCAAAAGGTCACGGATGTGGCCCGCGGTCTGACGAGTACTGAGCTCGTGCCGGGGTACCAGAAGCAGCTGGGGCGGGGAGGTGGGCGTCGACACGCATTGGGCCCCGTGGTTGGCGACGTCTACGCCAAGCCAACTGCCGTGTTCTTCCCGGCGTGCGTGAACGCAATGTTCGGGCCGGAACGGGAGGGGATCGGCGCGACTGCCGCGTTTGTGCGCCTGGCGGAGCGGGCGGGGATGTCGCTGCTCGTGCCAGAACATGTGGACGCGCTGTGTTGCGGGACCCCGTGGGCGTCGAAAGGCATGTCCCAGGGACCCGCGGTCATGGGCGAGCGGGTACGCGAATCCCTGCTGCACACCACCGATGGCGGACGCCTGCCGGTTGTGGTGGACGCGTCATCGTGCGCGCACGGCGTGGCGGAACTCGCCGCCGAGGCTGGCATCGAGGTGCTCGACGCCGTGACCTTTATCGCCCGCGAGGCGCTGGACTCGCTCGAGGTGCGCTCGACACTTGACTCGGTGACTCTGCACCCGACGTGCTCGACTGCGCACATGGGCACTATTGATGATCTGCGCGCCGTTGCAGAGGCCGCAGCCGAGGACGTGCACATCCCGGTGGACTGGGGGTGCTGCGGGTACGCAGGCGATCGCGGGATGCTGCACCCGGAACTGACGGCGTCGGCGACGAAAGCGGAGGCGACAACGGTGGCGGAGCTGGACTCGCGGTACCACGCGTCGTCGAATCGCACGTGCGAGCTCGGCATGACGCAGGCCACGGGCGAGCCGTACGTGCACGTGCTGGAACTGCTGGAGCGAGCCACGCGCTAGCCTGCGCAGGCTATCAGCGCGGGCTGG
>NZ_RDRE01000119.1 GCF_003693265.1 Corynebacterium gottingense | reverse complement strand
CAGCAGTTCCTGTAGCTGAAGAACGGCTCGCCGCCCAGAACCTGAGAAAACTGCGCATTGCGCAGTTTTCTCAGGTTTGTTTATGGGGTCTGTCGCCAGCGCTCGAGCGTGAGCGTGGGGGAGAGCGAGCGTGACACGCAGGTGGTGAATGCGCCCTTCTCGTGGCGCTCTTCGGTGAACACGCTGTCGCGGTGGTCGGGGATGCCGTCGATCACTCGCATCACGCAGGTGCCGCACGTGCCTTCCGCGCACTGGGACAGGATGGGCACGTCCTCGTCCTCGAAGACGTCGAGGACGGATTCTCCCTCGGGGATGTGGTAGGTCTCGCCGTTGAAAATGACGTCGAAAGCGCCGTCGGCGTCGTGGTTCCCGGCGAGCGTTTCCTTGGTGGGGCGGTAGGTCTCGAAGTGGATGTTGTCCTGGGGGAGTGAGGCCAACGCAGTTTCGATAACGCCGTCCATGAAGCCGTGGGGTCCACAGACATACAAGTGCGTGTCCTCCGCAGGAACCGCTGAAGCCGCGAGTGCTTCCTCGATGTAGCCGGCCTGCTTGTCGCGCTCGCCCGAAGCGAAGATGCTCTTGGTCTGGCCGTGCAGATAGGTGTCGATGAGGTGGCGCATCAGCGCGCGTTCCTCGCTTGAAGCGAAATACAGCACCGAGTAGTCGGCGTGTTGGATCTGGAGTTCTCGTGCCAGCGAGAAGATTGGGGCGATGCCCACCCCGGCACCGACGAGCACAGACCGCTTCGCGTCTTTGGCCAGGGGGAAATTGTTGCGGGGTGGGCGGATGCGGAGGGGGTCGCCGACCTCGATGCGGTGGATTGCCGCAGAGCCGCCCTTGGAACCGGCTTCGCGCTTGACCTCAATGCCGTAGGCGCCCTCCTTGTCACCCAGGTAGTGGGTGGGGAAGAGGGAGAATTGACGCACGAGTTCCTCGCCGTCTGGGGTGCGCAGGAGAAAGTCTGCGTGGCAGCCGGGCTCGTACCCAGGAAGCGGGGCGCCGTCGGTGGTTGTGAACGTGATGAGCGCGATCTCGTGTGCCCGCTCGACACCGGTGACGGTGAGTTCGATGATGTCTCCGCTACCGCGTCGTTCCGTCTTCGTGGCGCGCCGGGATTCCAGTGCGGCTTCTCGGTCGGCTGCGTTTGGGTCTGCTTTCTTCTTTTTTCCTCCAAAAAACGCTGTAAATCTGCCGATGCCAGTGTCGTTTCCCATGGTGGACTCCGTCGAAAAGCGAATAGAAAATGTGTAATCCAAAAAGGGCGCCAAAATGGTTGCCGGCCCCGTTCTGTAATGGATAGTATAAAACCACGCAAAAAGTGACCGGCAATACACCAGTGGATGACTATCGGATAGATAACAGACTCGGGTGAAAGGCGGTTGCTATCACTCCATTTGCGGCAAGCGAACCAACCCAGCCGCCCGCAAGGGGCGGCGCAAAAGTGCAGAGAAACGGGATGACGATGACTGCCAGCACAGATGTCCGCGAGGAGCATCAGTATCAAAATCCGGTGCGCCCGGAGATTCTCCCCATGTCGGACAA
>NZ_RDRE01000118.1 GCF_003693265.1 Corynebacterium gottingense | reverse complement strand
CTGGTGAAGCGCCTGCACCGCAGCCGGCGCCGATCGACCCGAACTACACCTGGCACAACGACCCGATTTCAAAGGTGCTGGCCGGCAAGCCGCTTGCGGACTACGTCCTGCACCGCGTGCCCGGCTCCTTCCACGACGCACCGCGCATCCCGCGCGAGTCCAACGAGGCCCTGCAGCGCGGCAACTCCCTGTACGGCCCCGGCACCCCCATCTACGTGGGCGAGGGCGACAACGAGGTCATGTGCACCGTCGCCGTCGCCGGCTACGGCGAGCACGGCAACAAGTACGCCCTGACCGCGGGGCACTGCGGCAAGGTGGGGGACCCGGTCTCCTCGGCGGACTCCTGGCAGGTGGGGCACTCTGGCAACATCGTCAAGGTCAACGAGCGCCTGGACTACGCGCTCATCGAGCTCGGTTCCAACGCCGAAGTCACCCGCTCCTACGACGGCGTGACCATCAACCACCTCGGCTCCGCGCCGGTGAAGCCGGGCAAAAACGTGTGCAAGAAGGGCGTGGCCTCCGGTGAGACCTGTGGGATCACCTGGTCGGACTGGAACGTGCAGAACGTGAACCAGGTCTGCGCCATGCAGGGCGACTCCGGCGCGCCCCTGTACACGGACGACCGCCTCGTCGGCATGATCAACGGAGGCCTGTTCCCCGCGCCGTTCGACGTGCAGTGCACCACCCCGCTGCAGGGGCCGATCTACGCGCCCACCAGCGCCGCCCGCATGGACGCGATCCTGGCGGACCTCAACAACGGGTTCCGCCTGCCGTAACCTAGCGCAGCGCCGAGAGTGCCGCGTCGTGGAGCGCGCCGTTGCTGGCCAGCGCGTCGCCGCCGTGCGGGCCGTCCTCGCCGGACAGAGAAGTAAACTGCCCGCCGGCCTCCGTGACCAGCACCGACAGGGCGGCGAGGTCCCAGAGGGAGACCTCCGGTTCGGCGGCGATGTCCACCGCTCCTTCCGCGACGAAGCAGTAGTTGAGAAAGTCGCCGTAGCCGCGCAGGCGCCAGGTCTGCTCCGTCAGGCCGATGAACTTCTCCAGCAGGCCGCGATCACGCCAACCGGCGAGGGAGGACATGGCGAGGGAGGCGTCGGCAAGCGTGAGCACCCCGGAGACCTCGAGTCGCGTGAGCTCGCCGCCGTTGAACGTGCGCCACGCGCCGCCGCCGGCCGCTGCGTACCAGCGGCGGGTCAGGGCGGGGGCGGAGACGACGCCGACGACCGGTTCGCCGTCCACAAGCAGCGCAATGAGGGTTGCCCACACGGGCACGCCGCGGACGAAGTTCTTCGTCCCGTCGATCGGGTCGATGACCCACTGGCGGCCCTCGAGCGCCACCTCACCGCCGAACTCCTCGCCAAGCACCGCGTCCGCCGGCCGCGACTTAGCGAGCACCTCGCGGAGCGCCTCCTCGACGGCGAGGTCCGCGTCGGAAACGGGCGTCATGTCCGGTTTTGACTCCACCCGCAGGTCAGAGGCCTCGAAGCGCGCGAGCGTGAGCGCGTCGGCCGCGTCGGCCAGTTCAAGTGCGAGGGCGAGGTCGTCGGCGAAAATACTCATGCCCGACAAGTCTAGTAGTGATG
>NZ_RDRE01000117.1 GCF_003693265.1 Corynebacterium gottingense | reverse complement strand
TACATGACCATCCACGCCGGCGTGCGTCTCCCCTTCGTGCCGCTGACCTCGAAGCGCGTGACCGGCATCGTTTCCCGCGGCGGGTCGATCATGGCCGGCTGGTGCCTGGCGCACCACAAGGAGAGCTTCCTGTACGAGAACTTCGACGAGCTCTGCGAGATCTTCGCTCAGTACGACGTCGCCTTCTCGCTTGGCGACGGCCTGCGCCCCGGTTCCATCGCCGACGCCAACGACGCCGCCCAGTTCGCCGAGCTCAAGACCATCGGCGAGCTGTGCAAGCGCGCCTGGGACTTTGATGTCCAGGTCATGATCGAGGGCCCGGGCCACGTGCCCCTGAACAAGATCCAGCTCAACAACGAGAAGGAAGAAGAGTGGTGCGGCGGCGCCCCCTTCTACACGCTTGGCCCCCTGGTCACCGACATCGCGCCCGGTTACGACCACATCACCTCCGCCATCGGCGCGGCAAACATCGCCGCCGGCGGCACCGCGATGCTCTGCTACGTCACCCCGAAGGAGCACCTCGGCCTGCCCAACAAGGACGACGTGAAGACCGGCGTGATCACCTACAAGGTCGCCGCGCACGCCGCCGACGTGGCAAAGGGCCACCCGGGCGCGAGCGACTGGGACGACGCGATGAGCAAGGCCCGCTTCGAGTTCCGCTGGGAGGACCAGTTCGCGCTCTCCCTGGACCCGGACACCGCGCAGGCCTACCACGACGAGACCCTGCCTGCCGAGCCCGCGAAGACCGCGCACTTCTGCTCCATGTGCGGCCCGAAGTTCTGCTCCATGCGCATCTCCCAGGACATCCGCGACGAATTCGGCGACAAGATCGACGCCGTCCTGGACGCTGACACGCAGCAGACCATCCAGAACCTGGGCATCCCGACGCTCGCGGTCGGCGAGGAGCAGATGGCGGAGAAGTTCCGCGAGGAAGGCTCCCAGGTCTACCTGCGCGCCGACTAACGCTCCTGCGCGCGCACTCGGTCGCGGCGCACCACCCACGCCGCGACCAGCGAGAACACCAGCGACACAAGCACGCCCAGGTTCGCATCAGCCCACTGCTCCCCCACCAGGGGCAGCAGGTAGCCCTGCCAGTTATTCCACGCCGCCTCCTCCGCGAACGCGTTGGCCACCAGCCCCCACCCCAGGATCGAAGCAATCGTCAGAATGCTTATCGACGCCACATCCACCCCGCCGTAACGCCCCGCTGGATCGTAGAGCGCGGCCTCGTCGTAGTCCTGCTTCCGACTATAAATGTCCGCGATGAGGATGCCCGCCCAGCTCGCCAGCGGCACGCCCAGGGTAATGAGGAACGACTGGAACGGGCCGAGGAAGTCCTGGGCGAAGAAGACGACCCAGATCGTGCCGACGGTCAGGATCACGCCGTCGACCGCCGCGGCCGCCGGGCGCGGAATGCTGATGCCCAGCGTGAGCAGCGTCAGGCCCGACGAGTAGATGCCGAGCACCGCGCCGGATACGAGAGCCAGCACCGCCGTGATCAGGAACGGGACCAGCACCCAGGTCGGGAGGATGACGGCGAGTGCGCCGATGGGGTCCTGCGCGATGGCGTCGGCAAGCGATGCATCCGAGCCCGC
>NZ_RDRE01000116.1 GCF_003693265.1 Corynebacterium gottingense | reverse complement strand
CGCAGGCGAGGGGCGCGCTCGCGAGTCTGGCGCAGCGCCGTGACCGTGGCGAATGGGATCACGAGCGCCGCGACGACCAGCGGCGTGACGTAGTAGCACAGCGCGAGGCTGGCCGCCGTGATGAGCAGCGCGACGGCGGTGCATGGGACCCAGAGCCGCCAGTTGGACGTCGCCGCCGCCCACCCCCACGTCAGCGCCGGGCGGATGCGGACCGTGCCCGCGCGTGAATGTTCCTCCTGCATACACCGCACGCTACCAAAGTTCCCAGGGTTTGCACGGGTACGTCCCCTATTAATTTCTGCCGCGGTATGTGCTGTGCTTATCGACGGGAACCGGTCCCCGCGACGCCTCCCGGTACGCGTGGGCGTACGCCAGCAGTGAGAGCGGGATCGTCACCAAAAGGCCCAGGCCAAGAACCGCGGCGCCGAGAATGTTGAGGACCGTGCACGCCAGCGCAAGGGCGAGCAGCGGGAAATAGTTGCGCACGCCGCGCCGGAACCCGCGGCCGATCGCCTGGCCGATCCCGCTGCCGTCCGCCGCGAAGAACGGCATGAGCGCCCACAGCGGCGATACGGCAAGGTAGCACAGCAAACCGATGCCCAGCATGATGGGACCCATCGGCGTCCCCTCCGGCACGTCCCACGGCAACGTCTGGTGAAGCGCCCAGCGCACGGCGGAGGGCACTGGCCACGAAATCGCGGCGGCGAACAGCCCGACCACCACGGTCTGCGCGAAGTGCAGGGGCTTCGCCTCCCCGATCGAGAACGTGATGCGGTCCGTCTGCCGCAGCGCCGCCGACACGGCAAACGGGACCACCACGACAAACCACACGGCGGGGAAGAGGAACAGCGCAACGATGAAAAGCAGCGGGTTGCCAGCCACGACACTGATGACGAGGAACGCGAACGTCAGCTGCACGCACGTGGCCCAGTTTCCGGTGAACGCGGCCCACGCCCAGGAGAACGCGCGGCCCACCCGGACCCGCCCGGTGCCGGGCTCGGTAGGCCAGGCCTGCGGGTCGAGGTACGTGTTGCTGGCCTGGGCGTACGGGTTTTCGCCGGGGGCTGGTGTGGGGGCGGGTGTGGGTTTTTCGGGCTCCGTTGGTTCCGTGGGCTCTGTCGGTGCTGTCGGCTCTGTGGGCTCCTCCACTGTGCGGCCCACGGCCTGGCAGTACGCGTGGGCGAACGCACACACGACGATCGGCACCGCCACCAGCAGCCCGACGCCGATGCAGACTGCGCCGATGAGCAGGGTGAGCAGGGACAAGGCTTCGAGGGCCATGAGGCGCAGCCAGTTCGCGGCGGCGCGCTTCGTCGCGGCCAGCAGGCCGTGGCCGTCAGCGGCGGCGAGGGGCAGGAAGCTGCACAGGGGCGCGAGCACAACAAAGGCCACGAATCCGCCGAGGATGAACCAGGCGGCCGGGTCGGCGTAGAGCGGGGTGGGTGGTCGCTCACCGTACGGGTCCACCAACGCGGCGAAGGAGGGGGCTGCAATACCCAGCCAGAGGGCGAAGCTCAGGAAGCCGATGAGCTCCACCACCGCCGTCGCGCCGAGTGTCTGGAAGGCGCGGGGGAACTCCAGCTCGGTCAGGCGCAGCCGGGG
>NZ_RDRE01000012.1 GCF_003693265.1 Corynebacterium gottingense | reverse complement strand
TGAGGTGTCAACCATCACCCTAGGTGGTTTTCTTGGGCTAAGTGTCAACCATGTCGCGGCTGACCTGTCAACCATCAGGAAGGTTCCCCCAGGCACGCCGTGTCAACTATGTCGTGACTTCGGACACCACATCCTCCGCCAACTCACCGGCACCCCGCAATCACGCGAGGTGCCGGTTTTGCGTTGCTGGGCGATCGCAGCCCCGTTGTAAGATCGGGGCAAAACGTTATCGCCTACCCACGATTGGATGCGTGAATCGCACATGGGACACACTCCGCTGACAGACCACACCCCGGAGCAGCTCGCTGAGCTGGCGCAAGAGGTCCGCGCGCAGTACGCCGACCTGCAGGCGAAGGGCCTGAAGCTGGATCTGACGCGCGGCAAGCCGTCGTCCGAGCAGCTGGACTTTGGTAACGAGCTCCTGGAGCTGCCGGGCAAGGACCGCTTCACGGACAGCTCCGGCGGCGACGTGCGCAATTACGGCGGCGGCGTGGGCATCCCGGACATCCGCAACCTGTGGGCGGAGGTGCTCGGCGTGGACCCGAAGCTGGTCATCGCCGGCGATTCCTCCTCGCTGAACATCATGTTTGACCTGGTGTCCTTCTCCTACATGTTTGGCAACAATGACTCCGCGCGCCCGTGGAAGGATGAGGAGCACGTCAAGTGGATCTGCCCGGTGCCGGGGTACGACCGCCACTTCTCCATCACCGAGCTGTTCGGCTTCGAGATGGTCACCGTGCCCATGCTCGCCGACGGTCCGGACATGGACAAGGTCGAGGAGCTGGCGAAGGACCCGCAGGTCAAGGGCATGTGGACCGTGCCCGTCTTCAGCAACCCCACCGGCACGGTCTACTCGCGCGAGGTGATCGATCGCCTCGCCGCGATGGAGACGGCCGCGCCCGATTTCCGCATCGTGTGGGACAACGCCTACGCCGTCCACACGCTCACCGACGAGTTCCCGGAGAACCCGAACGTGCTGGAGATCGCCTCGGCCGCGGGCAACCCGAACCGCTTCTGGTACATGAGCTCCACGTCCAAGATCACACACGCGGGCTCGGGCGTGGCTTTCTTTGCCTCCTCGGAGGAGAACCTGGCCTGGTACACCAAGATCGCCGGGGTGCGTGGCATCGGCCCCAACAAGCGGAACCAGCTCGCGCACGCCATGTATTTCCACGACGCGGAGGGCGTCCGCGCCGTGATGCGCAAGCATGCCGGCTCGCTCGGTCCGAAGTTCGCGGCCGTCAACCGCGCGCTGGAGGATCGCCTCGACGGCTACGGCATTGCACAGTGGACCAGGCCGGAGGGCGGGTACTTTGTCTCCCTCGATGTGCCGGAGGGCACCGCGACCCGCGTGTGGCAGCTGGCCAAGGAGGCCGGCATCAAGCTCACGCAGGCGGGCTCCCCGTTCCCGCTGCACGATGACCCGCACGACCGCACCCTGCGCCTCGCGCCGTCGCTGCCGCCGCTCGATGAGGTCGTCGAGGCGATGGACGGCGTCGCGCTGTGCGTCCTCCTCGCCGCCATCGAGCAGCGTGAGGCCTAACCAGGCTGCCGAGTGGCTCGGGTCGTTGCTACCTCCCGAGCCCATGCTTATCGACGCCCCACCCGCCCCCTTCCCCGCACTCGCCGCCGAGGGGATCGCCGCCACCTGCGGGTTCTCCGAGGTAGATACCGGGCTCGCGCTCGAATCTGAGACGGGCACGGATGTGCGGTGCGAGATGGTGGTGCACGCGGGCGTCGATAAGCAACTGCTCGGTGCCGCACTGGGTGCCGCCGCGACGATGGTCCTGGAGCTGGGCGTGCCCGCGCAGCCCGGGGTGCTGCTGGAGCACCTGCTTGACCGGGTGGACCTGCCGGCTGGGGTGAGTGTGCGGCACGGGTGGCTGCGCGAGCCGCGCCTGTTCGAGCAGGGCACGCCGCTGGTGCGCGAGCCCGGGCGCCTGACGCTTCTGCTGGAGCTGGTGCTGCTTACGGACGACGAGTTCGCCATTGCCTCGGAGCAAGGCGGGGCCGTGCTCGAGCGGCGGATGCGGCGGCGCGGGGCCGCAATGGCCGACTGGCACCGTGATGCCTAAACTTGGGCGGCGTGGCTCTCTACCGGAAATATCGTCCCGCGACCTTTGGTGAAGTAATTGGCCAAGAGCAGGTGACAGTCCCGCTGTCGACCGCCCTGGACAACGGGCGCATCAACCACGCCTACCTGTTTTCAGGCCCGCGCGGCTGCGGCAAGACCTCGTCGGCGCGCATCCTCGCGCGCTCCCTGAACTGCGTGGAGGGGCCGACGTCCACCCCGTGCGGGGTGTGCGACTCGTGCCGGTCGCTCGCGCCGGGCGGGTCCGGCAACCTGGACGTGATGGAGCTGGACGCGGCCTCGCACGGCGGCGTCGACGACATGCGCGACCTGCGCGAGCGCGCCATGTTCGCGCCGGCGGAGTCGCGCTACCGCGTCTTCATCATCGACGAGGCGCACATGATCTCCCAGTCCGGGAACAACGCGCTGCTGAAGATCGTGGAGGAGCCGCCGGAGCACCTCATATTCATCTTCGCTACCACCGAGCCGGAGAAGATGCTGGGCACGATCCGCTCCCGCACCCACAACTACCCGTTCCGCCTGCTCACCCCGCAGGCGATGCGCGAGCTGCTCGAGCACGTCGTGGCCGAGGAGGGCGCGCAGGTCGACGATGCTGTCTATCCGCTGGTCATCCGCGCGGGCGGCGGCTCGCCCCGCGACACCCTGTCTGTGCTGGACCAGCTGCTTGCCGGTGCCGGCCCCGACGGCCTGACCTACGACCTGGCGCTGCCGCTGCTTGGCGTGACGGACCTTTCGCTTCTCGACGCCGCCGTGGACGCCCTCGCCTCCCGCGATGCCTCCGCCATCTTCCACACCATCGACAACGTCATCGAGTCCGGCCACGAGCCGCGCCGCTTCGCCCTCGACCTCCTCGATCGGCTGCGCGATCTGCTCGTGGTCCGCACCGTCCCTGACGCGTTTGGGCAGGGGCTTGTCGACGCCCCCGTGGACCGCGCCGACATCCTCCGCGCAGAAGCCGAGCAGTTCAGCCCCGCGCAGCTCTCGGCCCTGGCCACCGAGGTCAACGACCGCATCCAGGACCTCCGCGGCGCCACCTCGCCGCGCCTGCTGCTGGAGGTCATGATGGCGCACCTGCTCACCATCGATGGTGGGGCCGGGGCTCCCGCTCCCGGTTCTGCCGCCCCGGCGCAGCGGCCAGCGTCCGGCGGCTCTGCTGGTGGTGGCGCTGGTGGCGGCGCTGCGGCTGCGGCGGCGGCCGCTGCGGCGGCTGCCGGTGGGCGAGGCCAGGTGCGCAGCAAGTCCACCCCGCCGCCGCAGCGTGCCCCGCGGCCGGAGCCGCAGCAGCGCGAGCAGGCGCCGCAGGAAACTCCTCCGCAGGAAAAGCCGCAGCCCACCCCGCCCGCGGAACCCGCCAGGCCGGCTGCGCCAGCCGAGCCCACGCCGCAGGAGCCAAAGCAGCAGAAGCCCGCGCCGCAGGAGCCTGCGGCTGCTCGGGCCCAGGATTCCCAGGACCCTGACGAGCTGTTCGAGCGCGTCCACCGCGATTGGACGCGGCTGCGCCAGTCCGTTGGCGAGCGCAACAAGGTCGCGGAAATCATGCTCACGGAGGCGAAGCCCCTTGGCATGGATGGTCAGACCCTCGTGATCGGCCACAACACGGGCGCGCTTGCAGAGCGCATCAACGCGGACCGCAACAACGCCGACATCGTCGCTGTGTTTGAGGAGAAACTCGGACGCCGCGTGCAGGTGCGCTGCGTGGTGGGCACCGACCCGGCCGCGGCGAACGTGCGACCGCGGGCGACGCCGCGTGCGGAGCAGGTGTGGAACCCGAACAAGGGGACCTCCTCGAACGAGCCGGCACCGGAGGAGCCTGCGGGGGCGCCGACAGCACAGAAGAGCCAGAAGAACCAGAAGAACCAAAGGAACACAGCCAACGACTGGAAGGCTGCCGCGCAGGCGGCGAGCCGGAAGGCTGCGGAAAAGGCGCAGCGCGAGCGCGACGAGATCCCGCTGCCGCCCGAGCCGATGGACGACGAGCCCGACTACGACCCGTACGCCGACGGCGCCGGATTGCCGCAGGACCCGGCGCAGGCTCCGTCACAGTCACAGACAGCTCCGGCGCCGCAGCAGCCCGAGCCGGCACCGCAGTCGGCCCCTGCGTACACGCGCGAGGACGAGGAGCGCGACATGGCTGAACAGGCGTTCTCGGAGGAGGGCACGATCGATCACCGCGACGCCACCGAGGTGGCCATGGAGCTGTTGAGCAAGGAGCTCGGCGCGAAGCCGATGTAGCCGTTCGCTGGTAGCAAGCAGGCGCGGAGGCCGGCGCGGGAACGGGTACACTAGGCCGGGAACGCACCGCCCCAGGCGGGGGAAACAATACTGAGAAAGGTTGCACACCATGACCGAGCCGAACATGCCGAACGATATGCAGGACCTCATCCGCCAGGCGGCGGAGGTACAGGCGCAGCTGCAGCAGGCCCAGCAGGAGCTGCTGGCTACTGAGGTCACCGGTACCGCCGGCGGCGAGCTGGTGAAGGTCACCATGACCGGCGGCGCTGAGATCACCAACCTGGAGATCAAGAAGGAAGCGGTGGACCCGGAAGACGTCGAGTCCCTGCAGGACCTTATCCTCGCTGCGTACCGCGACGCGCACACCAAGGCCGGCGAGCTCGCGCAGGAGAAGATCGGCCCGCTGACCGGCGGCTCCGGCCTGGGCCAGCAGGGCGGCCCGACCGGCGGCCAGTCCGCTGGTGACGGTGAGATCCCGTTCGGCGGCATCATCTAAGCACCGCACCGTTTTTACGTCTGTAGCGCCTGGCCGTGGGGCCGGGCGCTTTGGCGTGTAGTACCCCCGCAAACCAAAGCAAATCAGGGCAAACCAAGGAGGCAATGCCATGTTTGAAGGCCCGCTGCAGGACCTAATCGACGAGTTCTCGCGCTTACCCGGCGTCGGCCCCAAATCCGCCCAGCGCATCGCCTTCCACCTGCTGAAGACGGAGCCGGAGGACATTGACCGGTTGCGCTCCGCGCTGGCTGCGGTGCGCGACGGCGTGACGTTCTGCCGGATCTGCAACAACGTCTCCCGCGACGAGGTGTGCCGTATCTGCGCCGACTCCGGCAGGGATGCCACCACGGTGTGCGTGGTGGAGGATGCCAAGGACATCCAGGTCATCGAGCGCACCGGCGAGTACAGCGGGCGCTACCACGTGCTCGGCGGGGCGCTGGACCCGCTGGCCAACGTCGGACCGAAGGATCTCGCCATCGCCCCGCTGCTCAAGCGCATCGGTGGAGTGCTGCCGGACCGCGACGGCGAGGATTCGCCGCAGGTCAGCGAGGTGATCCTGGCCACCGACCCAGACACCGAGGGCGAGGCGACCGCGTCCTATTTGGTGCGCTTGCTCAAGGACTTCCCGGAGCTGACCATCTCGCGCTTGGCGTCGGGCATGCCGCTGGGCGGCGACTTGGAGTTCGTGGACGAGCTCACGCTGTCGCGCGCGCTTAGCGGCCGTTTGAAGCTGTAAGCGGGACCCGCTACTTCAGCCGCTCGGCGCGCAGCGCGTCCACCACGTCCAGCTCCAGCGGGGCGAGCTCCGCGGTGTCCACGCCGAGGGCGCGGGCGAGGAGGAGGTCCGCCAGCTGCGGGTTCCGGGCCAGGACCGGGCCGTGCATGTAGGTGGCGATCACGCTGCCCTGGACCGCGCCCTCGACGGTGCTGTCCAGGTTGCCCACGCCACGCGTGACCCGGCCGAGTGGCTGGGCGTCCGGGCCGAGGACGGTGCCCCCCATGTGGTTTTCAAAGCCGGTGAGGGGCTCGGTGAGGAGGTCGGTCGCCGGGGTGGTGGTGACTTCGCCGATGGCGCGGGTGGAAAGGGGGGTGGTGGTGGCGTCGATAAGCGAGATGCCCTCGACCGAGCGACCGGCAGCGTTGAAGGAGCGGCCGAGGACCTGCAGGCCTGCGCAGATGGCCAGGATCGGGGTGCCGTTGTCGGCGGCTCGCTGCAGGCCTGGCGACGCCTTGAGTCGCTCCGCGGCGAGCACCTGTGCCGAGTCCTCACCGCCGCCGAGCGTGTAGACGTCGCAGTCGGCGGTGATCTCGTCGGTGAGCAGGAAGGGGCGGATTGCCGCGTCGAGGCCGCGCATGCGGGCGCGCTGGCGCAGGACGAGCGCGTTACCGTCGTCGCCGTAGGTGCCCAGGACGTCGGGCAGAATCAGGCCGATTGTCAGTTGCTTAGCCACGGTAATCCTCCTGCTTGGCCAGGTCCCGCTTCAGATCGCGGAACGCGGTGTAGTTTGCCAGCACCTCGACGCGCCCCGGCGGGCACGCGCGAATCGCCTCAACCACGTCGTGGACCACCTCGTGCTCGATGCCCGCGTACAGCAGGCGCACCGCCAGGTCCGTGCCGCGCTCGCCGGCGGACTTCACCGCGATGCCGTCGAAGTCCTCAAACTTCACGTCCCACAGCCAGGACACGTCCGCGCCGTCGCCCTGCTGGGCGTTGACCGCGATGACCACGCCGTCCGCGTCGCGGTCCAACATGGTCAGGGCCTCCTGCCAGCCGGCCGGGTTCTTGGCCAGCAGCAGGCGCACCTCGTGCTCGCCGAGTGTGACCGTGGCGTAGCGGCCGGCCACGTTGTCCACGCCTTCCACGGCGCTTACGGCCTTGTCCAGCGGGACGTCGTAGGCCTCGACGGCCGCGGCGACGGCCTGGGCGGCGTTGCCGCGATTCGCGCGGCCGGGCAGCGTCAGGTGCATGGGCACCTGGCCGGACGGGGTGGTCAGGCCCTGCGCATCTACCGTGTAGGTGGGGGAGGGGCGGCGGAACTCGGTGCCGTCCGCGAGCTTTTCGGTGGCGTACCAATCGCCCTCCGGGGTGCGCACGACGTAGCCGGGCCCGCGCGGGTTGGTCACCGAGTCATTGACCCAGCCCGCGCCCGCGGACACCCACACCACGTTGGGGTGGTCCCACGCCACCGACGTCATGAGGACGTCGTCGCAGTTGGCCACCACCGTCATCTCGGGGCGCTTTTCCACACACGCGCGCAACGCCCGCTCGATCTTATTGATCTCGCCCACGCGGTCCAGCTGGTCGCGCGACAGGTTGAGCAGCACGAGCGCGTCCGCGTCCAGGCTCTCCGCCACGTGGGGGACGTGGAGCTCGTCCACCTCGAGGACGATGTTGGCGGCGTCGCCGCCCGCCATGAGGGCGGAGATGATGCCGGCGTCCATGTTGTCGCCGCCCTCGTTCGTGGCCACGGTGTACGTCGTGCGCAGCGCCTGGGCCAGCATGCGGGTCGTGGTGGACTTGCCGTTGGTGCCGGTGACCAGCACCGTGGGCCGCCCGCGGCCCAGGCCGTCCATAATGTTCGGGTCGATCGCGCCCGCGACCAGGCCGCCGATCATGCCGCCTGCGCCGCGCCCGGTGGCGCGGGAGGCGGTGGTGGCGAGCTTCGCCGCTGTGAGCGCGGCGTTCGTGCGGATGCGTGCAAGGCGTCCTCTCGGATTCATGCGCTCTACGTTAGTGCACGCGCTCTGCAGAACCCATCTGCTCCACGGCGGTGAGGAACTCCTCCCCGGTCAGCAGCGGGATGTCCTTGCGGTGCCCGTGCATCGCCTTCCCGCGGAGTTCGTCCGGCGACGCGCCCCTCGCCAGGGCGTCCGTGACCACCACGGAGCTCTCGCGGGTGAGCTTTTCGGTGTAGGTCAGGCCGGCGCGGACGGCGGCGTCGATAAGCGTGTCGGGCTCGAGCGCGATGTCGTCGGTGATCACAACCTCCATGCCCTTGCGCAGGCCGGTCTCCCGGGAGTACTTGCCGGGATTATCCGCCGCAGCGCCGGCTTTCTCCGCGTCGACGCGCACGGTGGAGCGCTGCAGGCCGAAGCGGTCCGCGGCGAGCTCGTCCGGCGCGCGGCCCGGCACCTCGCCGTGCTCACGGAGCTGCATGTACATGGCCACCAGCTTGAGGGTCTGCTCGCGCGAGATCTCCGCCTCGGGGCGGGCGGCGCGCTCCGCGTTGGCCACCGGCGACTCGGAGGCCACGCCAATCAGGTCCGCGACGGCCCCGATGCGCAGGTCCGTGGGCACCACGCCTTGCCGACGCGCCGCGGCCAGCAGGTCCACGATCTGGGTGGGGTGCGGGACGTGGCCCACGCGCTGGCGGCGGCGCCCGTTGCGCTTCTTGCGCGAGCGGTTGGCGCGGGCGGCGGCGCTCATGGCGCGGCGCGCCTCGCTGACGATGAAGCCCCAGGTAGTGGGGGTGTCGAAGGTGACGAGCACGCGGTCGTCGAGAAGCTTGTCCAGCGACTTAAGGAAGCGGGTAAAGCGCGGGGCCTGGGCGACCTCGTGGGTGCTCAGGCCGTGGGTGTGGCGGGGGCCCGGGTCGCAACCGGGGTTGATGACGGCGTGGAACTCCTCGCCGACGCGGCCGCCGTCATCAAAGGTCACGGCATCGATGGTGAGGATCCGCCCGGTCGACGGGTGGATGCCCGTCGTCTGCGCGGAGAGCGCAACGTAGGGGTAGGACTCGTTCGATGTCATTGTTCACATAGTAGTCGGGCCGCGGGCGGTGCGGCCCGCGCCCTGGCCTACTGGTCCAGCACTGCCGGATCCTGAGGGTCCTCCACGGAGGCAACGACGGTGTCGTCGTAGCTCGTCGGCGAGATGCGCGCCGCGGCGCTGTTGCCACTGTTCCACTGGGTGCTGATGGCAATGACGCCCGCGATGGTCAGCAGGATCAGCAGCGTGCCCGCGGCGATGCAAGCCGGGTGGAGGCGGCTCGCCGCCGCCGGCTTCTTCTCCGTGTCCTCCGCGACCGCTGCGGCTGGCTGGTCCGGGGTTTGCTCCGCGGCGAGCGCGGCTGCTTCCGCGTCGTCGTCGGCGCGGAAGCGCGGGAAGCGGCGCCGGGGCTGATCGGGTTCCGCGACGCTCTCCTCGGACTCGCCGATGAGCGTGGTGGACGCGGCCACAGCACCCGCAGGTTCCTCAGCGTCGTTGGCGTCCTCAGCGTCTTTGGCCACCGTCGCCGCGGCGACCTCGCGCGACGCCGGGTCCACCTCGGGCTCCGCCGGCGCTGGCTCGTCCAGCAGCGGGGAGGGGGCTAGTGGGGTCGAGTCGCCGGTGAGCTCGCCCGACGCGAGGGAGGGGCGACCGCAGGATGCCTCGTTCGGGGCGCCGACGGTGACGAGCTCCGGAATCCGCTGCGCCTCCGGCAGCGGGAGGAACGGCACCGGCGAAACTTCATTCGGAGTACCGGTCTCGTCCACCCCGCTGAGGTTGACGGTGAGCTCGACGCCGTTGGCGGTGGGCGCATGGTAGCCGCGCACGACCACGATGAGGCCGCGCTGCTCAAGGTTGCGCAGCGTCGGGGTGATCTCGGACGCGGTGCGCGGGTCAAGCGTGCCCACGCCGCCCTTGCCCAGGCAGGCGATGACGTCGCCGGCCTCGTCGAAGCCGAGGCGGACAAGTAAGCTCATCCGGTCATTCATGTCGCGCTCCGCAGCGTCCGGCAGGTAGGACACGACGCGGGGGCCGGTGCCGTCCAGCAGTGCCCAGGGCTCGGTCGGGGGCTCGTTGGCGGGGATGCACAGGCCCGGGCGGGGGAGGCGGAGGGTGAGGTTCACGGTGCCGCCAGCATGCGACTCGGCCCTTGCGGTGACCTCCGGCGTCAGGCCCGCCTCGGCGATGTGGGCGAGCTCCTGGTACTCCAGCGCGTCGTGCTCGGCCATCGCGCCCAGAATTTTGCCGTCAGCGGCGATGTAAAAGCCTGCGTCCTCGCCGCGCTGCAACAGCGTGACCTGGAAGTCGGCGTGCCCGTCGCGAGCATTCGCCAGATAGTTGCGCACAAGCGCCTGATCCACATCGCAGGTAGGAATGCTTCGGACGGCGCCGATCCCGTGGTCAGGAACCACGTAGCTCGGGCTTTGCATGATCCTCCTCCACCTTACTGTTCGGATTGGAAATACGGGCGGGATGTTGTTGTGTCACGTTGCTCTTAGCTGGCAGCCTATCTCAGAGCGCGGTGATGTTCGACGTGCCGGGTGTCTCCCCAGTGCAGAACTTGCGCTGCGCTGCAACTGCCGGTTCTGGATCAAGTATATGTGTCGCCGTAATCGGGACGAAGTGTGCCTGTTGAACAATCGTGTAATTTACGGGGTTTACGTGCAATAACGCGCGTTCTGCTAGAAATCGGCTGAGAGAGCGTCGGGAGGCGAGTGGTCCGACGTGCGTGAACCACTTAAGAGACTCGGGCACATACTCAGGATCCCCGAGCCGCGCCGCCACCCCCGAAGCGGGGCAGCAAAACGTTGGACTCGCGATGGTGATCGGCTACACGCCGCCAGCCTTTCCCGCAGTCAGGCCGCGGTTCACAGCCGAGGTGATCGCCTTGAGCGACGCGCGCGTCGTGGACGCGGCGATGCCAACACCCCAGGCTGTAGCTCCGTCGACGTCGGCGTAAATGTAGCAGACCGCGTCGGCGTCGTCGCCCGCCGTGCGCGAGCGCTGCGAGTAGTCCTGCACCTCAAAGTCGATGCCCAGGGACTCGAGCGCGTTTGCAAATGCGGCGATCGGGCCGTTGCCGGTGCCGCGCAGCTCGTGGCGCTCGCCCTTGTAGTCCACCGTCACCTGGACCGCGGAGTCGTCGTCCTCCGCGACCGCGCCGGTGACCTCGTAGTCCACCAGTTCCAGCGGGGAGTCCAGATCCAGGTAGGCGCCGGCGAAAATGTCCCACATGTTCTTGGAGTTGACCTCGCCGCCCTCGCTGTCGGTGATGTTCTGCACCACCGCGGAGAACTCGGGCTGCATCGCCTTCGGCATGTTGATGCCGTGGTCCGTCTTCATAATGTAGGCCACGCCGCCCTTGCCGGACTGCGAGTTCACGCGGATCACGGCCTCGTAGGTGCGGCCCACGTCCTTCGGGTCGATGGGCAGGTACGGCACCTCCCACACCGTGTCGCGCAGCTCCTCCCAGGTGACATCGTTGGAGGAAGCGTTCGGGTGCACGCGCTGCGCCAGCGCGTCCAGGCCCTTATTAATCGCGTCCTGGTGCGAGCCGGAGAAGGCGGTGAAGACCAGGTCGCCGCCGTACGGGTGGCGCTCCGGGACGCGCAGCTGGTTGCAGTACTCCACGGTCTGGCGGATCTTGTTGATGTCCGAGAAATCGATCTGCGGGTCCACGCCCTGCGTGAGCATGTTCAGGCCCAGGGTGACCAGGTCCACGTTGCCGGTGCGCTCGCCGTTGCCAAACAGGCAGCCCTCGATGCGGTCGGCGCCGGCCAGGTAGCCCAGCTCGGCGGCGGCAACGCCCTCGCCGCGGTCGTTGTGCGGGTGCAGCGACAGGATGATGGACTCACGGTGCGCCAGGTTCCGGTGCATCCACTCGATGGAATCGGCGTATACGTTCGGGCTGATCATCTCCACCGTGGACGGCAGGTTGATGATCATCGGGTCCGCCGGCGTCGGCTCCATGACGTCCACGACCGCGTCGCAGACCTCCTTGGCAAAGTCCAGCTCGGTGCCCGTGTAGGACTCCGGCGAGTACTCCCAGCGCCAGCGCGTATCCGGGTAGTCCTCCGCAATGGACTTGATCAGCTCGGCCGCGTCGGTGGCCAGCTTCTTAATCGCCGGGCGGTCCTTACGGAAGACCACCTCGCGCTGCAGCTTGGAGGTGGAGTTGTAGAAGTGGACGATGACGTTCTTGGCACCCTCGCAGGCCTCGAAAGTGCGGCGGATCAGGTGCTCGCGTGCCTGCACCAGGACCTGGATGGTCACGTCCTCTGGGATCATGTTCTTCTCAATGATCTCGCGCACGAAGTCGAAGTCCGTCTGCGAGGCCGACGGGAAGCCTACCTCGATCTCCTTATAGCCCATCTCCACCAGCAGGTTGAACATGCGGCGCTTGCGCTCGGGGCTCATCGGGTCAATCAGCGCCTGGTTGCCGTCGCGCAGGTCCACGGCGCACCACTGCGGCGCGACCGTGATCTTCTTGTCCGGCCAGGTGCGGTCCGGCAGGGTAATGTCCTCGACTTCTTCGGCGAACGTCAGGTACCGGTCCGCCGGCATATGGGACCCGCGCTGCTTGTTCCACGCCGGCTGGCCCTCGTTCTTGGGGCCATTCGGGGTCTGGATCTCGCGGGGTACGTAAAAGTCGTTGGCGTTGCTCATTGGTCTTCCTTCCACGGGTGGGCGTTTGCACTATTCACGGCCGGCAAACACGAACTCCGCGACGGGGTGCCGGCCGTGTTAGTGAAGGGCCTGATTCCCGCCGCGGCGTAGAAGGAGTAGCTGCCTGTGTGACATGCCAGACATCTTACATAGCCCAGACACTGTGTCACGCGGATCACATATTTATATGCAGGGAGTGCTTATCGACGCCACCGCTACCGAATACTCACGCGCGTCACCATCGCCGCGCTGAACAGCATGCCCGCGATGAGCAGCGCCATCGCTGTCCAGCCGAGGGCCCCGGACAGCGAGAACTTTTCGCCCAAAAGTACAAGTCCCAAGGTCAGGGCCACGAGCGGCTCGACGACCTTCATCGCCGGCAGCGTGGTCGCGAGCTTGCCGGCGCCGAAGGCGAACTGCTGCACGACGGTGCCGATCACGGCGCAGGCGAGCATGGCCCAGAACTGCCAGGAGGCGAGGATGCCCAGGACGCCGCCGTGGACGTAGGCGTCCACGGCCACCTTGGAAAACACGGCCAGGTAGCCGAAGATGGCGCCGCAGAGGATGCCAAAGGCGAGGCTTTGGACGGCCGCGGAGTAGGCGCGGGCGAACGCGAACGTCGAAAAGAGCCCCACGAGCCCGATGCCGACGGCGGTGAGCCACTCCCAGGTGTGCGGCGCGCGCTCGCCGGGCAGCGGGCGGCCGACGACGACCACGACGCCGACGAACACGGTGAGCAGGATGGCCCAGAACGAGGTGGCGGCGGACATGCGGCGGCGCTCGACGCGCGCGGAGAGCAACAGCGTGAGCATGAGGGAGAGTACGAGGACTGGCTGCACGACGAGCAGTGAGCCGAACGCGAGCGCGACCGCTTGGAAGCCGTACGCCGCGAGCGCGAGCGCGAGGGAGAACCACCAGGCGGGGCGCTTGAGGGCGCTGAGCGGGGAGTCATTGACCTCCCCTTGGTCGCGTCCGGCGCGCAAGATTTGGTGGCGCCAGACGGTGCCCACCGCGATCAGGAGCGCGGACGTGAATGCGAAGCCGACCGCAAGATAGTTGTTGTGCACGCAGAATTATATTAGTGCGATACCTCGAATCGTGAGTTTTCGCCCGCTAAGGTTGGGTGACGGGTTTGCAACGTTTGCGCGGCCCCAGAATTGTCACCTGAACGGAAGGCGTACAACACCAATGGCACTGATCGTCCAGAAGTACGGAGGCTCATCCCTCGAAAGCGCGGAGCGGATCCGCGCCGTCGCTGAGCGAATCGTTGCCACGAAGAAGGCCGGGCACGACGTCGTCGTGGTGTGCTCCGCAATGGGCGACACCACCGATGAGCTCCTGGACCTTGCCGCGGAGGTTAACCCGACCCCGCCCGCGCGCGAGATGGACATGCTGCTCACCGCGGGCGAGCGCATCTCCAACTCGCTGGTGGCCATGGCGGTGGCCTCGTTCGGCGTGGACGTGCGCTCCTTCACCGGCTCCCAGGCCGGCGTGATCACCACCGAACGCTACGGTAACGCGCGCATTATAGAGGTCACCCCGGGCCGCGTGCAGGAAGCGGTGGACGAAGGCAAGGTCGCCATCGTCGCTGGCTTCCAGGGCGTGAACCGCGATACGCGCGACATCACCACCCTGGGCCGCGGCGGGTCCGACACCACCGCGGTGGCGCTCGCCGCGGCGATGAACGCGGATGAGTGTGAGATCTACTCGGACGTGGACGGCGTGTACACCGCGGACCCGCGCATTGTCTCGGACGCCCGCAAGCTGGACAAGCTCTGCTTTGAGGAGATGCTTGAGCTGGCCGCGTCCGGGTCGAAGATTTTGGTGCTGCGCAGCGTCGAGTACGCGCGCGCGTTTAACGTGCCCATGCGAGTCCGCTCGTCTTACAGTAACGACACCGGCACTCTCGTCGCCGGAGCATTGGAGGATATTCCCATGGAAGAAGCAGTCCTGTCCGGCGTTGCCACCGATAAGTCGGAGGCAAAGATCACGGTGCTCGGCATCCCGGATACCCCGGGCGAGGCCGCGAAGATCTTCCGCACGCTCGCGGACGCGGAGATCAACATCGACACCGTGCTGCAGAACATCTCCACCCGCGAGGAGAAGAAGACGGACATCACCTTCACCCTCCCGGTGGCGGACCGCCCGCGCGCCATGACCCTGCTGACCAAGCTGCAGCAGGACGAGGGGTGGACCGATGTGACCCACAACGATGAGATTGGCAAGGTCTCCCTTGTCGGCGCGGGCATGAAGTCGCACCCTGGAGTCACCGCTGACTTTGCCGAGGCGCTTCGCGACGCCGGCGTGAACATCGAGATGATCAACACCTCAGAGATCCGCATCACCGCCGTGATCCGCGAGTCCGAGCTAGACAACGCGTGCCGCGCCATCCACGATCGCTTCGACCTCGGCGGCGACGAGCCGGCCGTGGTCTACGCCGGCACCGGCCGCTAAGCTCACGCCACACTGTATATAACCGCAACGCTTTCAAGGAGCTGTTTTCCCCATGACCACCATCGCCGTCGTCGGAGCAACCGGGCAGGTCGGGCGCGTAATGCGCACCATCCTCGCGGAGCGTGATTTCCCGGCAGACACCGTCCGCTTCTTCGCCTCCCCGCGCTCTGCGGGCAAGAAGCTGGACTACTGCGGCACCGAGGTGGTCGTGGAGGACCTGACCCAGGTCACCGAGGACTCCGTCAAGGACATCGACATCGCCTTGTTCTCCGCGGGCGGCTCCACCTCCAAGGAGTGGGCCCCGGTCTTCGCCGCGGCTGGCGTGAAGGTCGTGGACAACTCCTCCGCGTGGCGCAAGGACCCCGAGGTTCCGCTCATCGTCTCCGAGGTCAACCCGGACGACGCGAAGGCCCTGCCCAAGGGCATCATTGCCAACCCCAACTGCACGACCATGGCGATCATGCCGGTGGCGAAGGCGCTGCATGACGCAGCCTCGCTCACCACCATGCGCGTCGCCTCCTACCAGGCCGTTTCCGGTTCTGGCCTAGCGGGTGTGGAGGCCCTGGCGGACCAGGTCGCGGAAATCGGCGACCGCAACACCGAGCTCACCCTGGATGGCTCCGTGCTCGCCCCTGAGGACCTTGGCCCCTACGTCGCCCCGATCGCCTACAACGCGGTCCCGCTGGCGGGCAACCTTGTTGACGACGGCACCGAGGAAACCGACGAGGAGCAGAAGCTGCGCAACGAGTCCCGCAAGATCCTGGGGATCCCCGAGCTCAACGTCGCCGGCACCTGCGTCCGCATCCCGGTCTTCACCGGCCACACAATGGTGGTCCACGCCGAGTTTGCCAAGGCGATCACGCCCGATGAGGCGCGGGCCGTGCTTGCGGACGCGCCGGGCGTCTCCGTTGTGGACGTGCCCACGCCGCTCGCCGCCGCGGGCAAGGACGAGTCCCTGGTTGGGCGCATCCGCCAGGATCAGACAGTTGAGGGCAACCGTGGCCTGATCTTCGTCGTTTCCGGGGATAACCTGCGCAAGGGCGCGGCGCTGAACACGATCCAGATCGCCGAGCTGCTGGTGTAGCAATACGGTCGTCCTGCGATAGGTCACGAGCAGGGCGACAAACGGTTGCAATTCTGTAACGAGAGTTGCCTGTAGCTGAGATTTCGCCAAAAATGGTGGCTATGAGTATTCGACGCCGACGCCACCGTGCCCAATTCGTGGCACACGCAGCAGTCGGCGCTCTGCTCCTGGGGGCTATGGGGGCCGTCACGCCAGCGCCTGGCGCGCTGGCGGCGGAGACGGGCAAGTGGTCGAACACCACGATCAAACCCGGCCAGACGCTGTTCTTGGTAACGGCGAAGGAGAGCGGGGCGTCGCTACGCATGAATTCTGAAGACCCAAGCACGCTGCCCGCGGGCTGGAGCGCCATTTCCCGGCCGAACGGGCTGCGCCTTACCGCGCCGCAGTCCGCCAATGGCAGCGATTACGCCACGGTCCAGGTGACGGAGGGCGGCGCCGTGGTTGATGAGTTCAAGGTGCGCCTGGACACCAGCGGCACCGGCAAGCGCGCCCGAGCCACCGCCACGTCCACGCTGGCGCCCGCGCCGGAGACCAGCGAACGCAAGCAAGAACAGGACGAAAAAGCCCCCGCGACAAGCGCGGGGGAGCGTCCGACCCCGACCCCCGTGGCTGCGCAGCCCGTCGCGGTGGTGGCGACCTCGGAGGCCCCCATGACCTCGGCTGAGCCGACCAGCGAGACGGCGGTACTGCCCGCCGCGCTACCGGGATCCGAGACCGGCGCGGCGTCCGAGGGCTGGTTCGGCGGGATCGTGTCCCGCGTGAACAGCCTCTTCAGCCGCTAGGCGGCCGCTACAGGCGGGTGCTGCCGTTCCCGTTGCCCGTGTCGGCGTCGTCGCCGGACTCGGCCTCCTCGGCCTCCTCCTTGGCAATCATGTCGTCCACGGTGGTGTCGTTCCACGGCTCGTCCGGGTTTTTGGCGTACTCCTCCTTGGACTGCGGCTCCGTGTAGGACACGTAGACCACGTCGCCGTCGGGGTCCTCGGGGTCGTATTCGACCTCGTCGTCGTCGATAAGCTCCTGGCCCACCTCGTCCTCGAGGGCCTCGGTGAACTCCTCCTCCTCGATGACGGATTTGCTGGTCAGGTATTCCAGCTCCTTCTCATCGTTCTTGGTAAAGCGCTCGCGCGGATCCAGCTTGAGGCGGGTCAGCTCGAGGGCGCGACGGCGGCGGTTGCCCTCCTTGCGCAGCTTCTGGGCGCCGCGCAACCATGCCGCAGCGACGACGACGATGAGCAGGATGCCAATGTAGCCCAGGACCGGGTAGACGTACGCAACCAGCGTCTTAAAGCCGACGAAGGAGAGCGCGAAACCGACCAGGCAGGTCACGCTGAAGATGATCGGGTACTTGTCCTCGCGGCCGCGCGAGAGGCGCTTGCCCAGCGCGTAGAACATGCCCATCGCGGTGGCGAAGATCATGCCGAAGACCACAAGCGCCATGATGGTGCCCAGGATCGGGTTGATGTCATTGATCAGGGTCAGCATCGGCATGTCCTCGCCGGAGACCGTGTCAATCTTGACCATCAGCGCGGTGGCCAGCAGCATGAGCATGACCAGGTAGCCCATGCCGCCAATGAAGCCGCCCAGGCCCGCGGCGCGGGTGTCCAGGTAGTTACCGCCGATCACGAGGGCCATCGAGACCACGCACATCACGTTGAGGCCCGTGTAATTCAGCGCCGCCATCCACCAGTTCGGCAGGGTGGTGTTGACCTGCTCTGCGGACATGTTGATGCTGTGCCAGTCAATGTCGGTGGTGATGAGGGTGTACGAGCAGCCGAAGATGACAAAGGCCAGCAGGAACGGGGTGAGCGAGCCGATCGCGGCCGTCACCTTGTCCACGTCGAGCATGCCCACACCCAGTACGAGCGCGAGCATGAGCACCGCGCCGATCCAGACGGGGATGCCAAACTGCTGGTTCAGGTTCGACCCCGCACCGGCGAACATGACGAAGCCGATGGAGAACAGGGTGGTGATGGTAGCGATGTCCAGAATCCAGGACATCACCTTGCTGGAAATATTTCCCAGCACTTCCATGTGCTCGTTGGCCTGGAAGTACGACCCGAGCTGGAGGATGGACACGCCGGCGATGAGCATGAGCAGGGAACCGAGGATGGCGCCGTAAATGCCGTCAGTGCCGAACGCCGAGAAGTACTGCATTGCCTCCTGGCCGGATGCGAAACCCGCGCCAACTACCACGCCGATAAAGGCGAAGGAGATACCTATTGCGTTTTTAAGCATGAAATCTTTCCGTAAGAAATCAGGAATGTTCGGATAAACCTTTGCAATAGTATCGTCATTTGCTCTCAATGGCAGTTAAGCGGGGAGCATGCTTTGCGACGCCACGCTGCCCACAGCTACCGCTCGCTGACGACAGTGCTGCCGCCGTCCTCCCGCTCCGACTCGTCGTCGGCCCACTGAGCCGCGAGGTCTTCCTCGCTCGGGTTGCCCTTCCACGGCTCGTCGGGGTGCTTGGCGTAGTCCTCCTTGGACTGCGGGTCCGTGTAGGTGACGTAGACCACGTCGCCGTCCCGGTCCTCGGGGTCGTATTCGACCTCGTTGTCGTCGATAAGCTCTTTGCCTACCTCCTCCTCGAGGGCGGCCTCGAGCTCCTCGTTGTCCACGATGGAAGCCTGGATGATGTAGTCCAGTTCCTTTTCATCGTTTTTGGTAAAACGCTCGCGGGGGTCGAGCTTCAGGCGCATGAGCTCGCGGGCGCGGCGGCGGCGATTCCCTTCCTTGCGGAGCTTCTGCGAGCTGCGCAGCCACGCGGCGGCGAGGACAGCGACGAGCAGGATGCCCAGGTAGCCCAGGATCGGGTAGACCACGGACACCAGCGTCTTGAAGCCGACGAAGGAGAGCGCAAAGCCGATCAGGCAGGTGGTGATGAAGATGGGGCGGAACCGCTCCTGGCGGCCGCGGGCCAGGCGCTTGCCCAGCGCGAAGAACATGCCGAGTGCGGTGGCGAAGATCATGCCGAAGATGACCAGGGACATGATGAAGCCGAGGACCGGGTGGATGTTGGTGATAAGGGTGAGCATCGGCATGGCATCGCCCGCGATGCTGCCCACTGCGGCGAGCAGACCGCAGGACAGCAGGAGCAGCATGACGAGGTAGCCCATGCCGCCGAGGAAGCCGCCCAGGCCCGCGGCGCGCGTGTCCAGGTAGTTGCCGCCAATAACCAGGGCCATGGAGGCGACGCAGATGGCGTTGAGTCCCGTGTAGTTCAGAGAGGAGATCCACCAGTTGGGCAGTGTGGTGGAAACCTCCTGGGCCTGCACGTTGAGGTTGGACCAGTCGAGGTCGCTGGTGCACAGGGTCCAGATGCAGCCGAAGATGACAAAGAACAGCAGCAGCGGGGTCACGGCGCCGACTGCGGCGGTGACCTTGTCCACATCCATCATGCCGATGACCAGCACGAGCGCGAGCATGAGCGTCGCGCCGATCCACACCGGCCAGCCGAACTGCTGGTTCAGGTTGGCGCCCGCGCCGGCGTACATGACGAAGCCGATGGAGAACAGGGTGGTGATGGTGGCGATGTCCAGGATCCAGGACATGACCTTGCTGGACACGCTGCCCAGTACCTCCATGTGCTCGTTGGCCTGGAAGTACGAGCCAAGCTGGAGGATGGAGACGCCGGCGATGAGCATGAGCGCGGAGCTTAAGGCCGCGCCCCAGATGCCCTGCGTGCCGAACGCGATGAAGTACTGCATTGTCTCTTGCCCGGAGGCAAAACCGGCGCCGACGAGGACGCCAATGAACGCGAAGGCGATGCCAATTGCGTTTTTGAGCATGAGAGGCTCACTACTTTCAAGAATGTTCGTGTGATTTCCGCACACAAGTGTAGCGTGACCTAGCTCACCGTGTGTGACTTCGCTTATTCCGCCTTGGTGTGGTGAATGAGGTCACGCCTCGCGCGCGCGACGCGGGAGCGGATTGTGCCCACGCGCACGCCGGTGATCTCCGCGGCTTCCTCGTAGGTGTAGCCCAGGACTTGGGTCAGCACGAGGGCTTCGCGGCGCTCGGGGCGGAGGCTGTCGAGGAGGAGGCGGGCGTCGATAGCCTCTGACCAGGCGTTCGCATCATCGGGGCTGGCTTCCTGCGCGGCCACTTCGTCGTACTCGGCGGCCGATTTGCGTGGCCGCGCCATGTCGTGGCGCACCGAGTCGACCCACGCCCGACGCGCGAGCGAGAGCAGCCAGGTGCGTGCCGACGAGCGTGCCTTGAACCGAGGGAGTGAGCCGAGGACGCGCAGGTACGTCTCCTGGGCGAGGTCGTCAGCGTGCTCGGCGCCGGCGAGGTGGGCGAGTAGCCGCCACACGTCGTCTTGCGTGGCGGCGATAAATTGAGTCAGCGCGGCCTTGTCACCGCGACCTGCTTTGAGCGCGAGGTCGGTGACGTAGGCGTCGTCAGTGCTGCTCACGAATGCTTAGGCTACCAGCGCGCGCGAAATTCCCTAGGCTTGGCAGGGTACGTGCTAGCGACAGTCAAGGAGGAGCCACCAATGGCTGAGAAGAGCAAGGCAGAAGACATCGTTGCCAAGGGCGAGCGCCCCGCGGGCAACGGCCGCACCACCGAGTTGAGTGGGCAGCCGGTCGCCTCGGAGCACCTGTCGATCGTCCAGGGTCGTCGTGGGGCCAATGTGCTTAACGACGTCCACCTGATTGAGAAGCTGGCCCACTTCAACCGGGAAAACGTGCCGGAGCGCATCCCGCACGCGAAGGGCCACGGCGCCTTCGGTGAGCTGCACATCACCGAGGACGTGTCCAAGTACACCAAGGCCAAGCTGTTCCAGCCCGGCACCGTGACCCCGATGGCGGCGCGCTTTTCCACCGTCGCCGGTGAGGCCGGCTCCCCGGACACCTGGCGCGACGTCCACGGCTTTGCGCTGCGCTTCTACACCGAGGACGGCAACTACGACATCGTGGGCAACAACACTCCGACGTTCTTCATGCGCGATGGGCTGAAGTTCGCCGACTTCATCCACTCTCAGAAGCGTCAGCCCAACTCCGGCCTGCGCGACGACGAGATGCAGTGGGACTTCTGGACCCGCACGCCTGAGTCCGCGCACCAGGTGACCTACCTGCTGGGCGACCGCGGCACCCCGAAGACCTCCCGCCACCAGGACGGCTTCGGCTCCCACACCTTCCAGTGGATCAACGAGGAAGGCACCCCGGTGTGGGTGAAGTACCACTTCAAGACCCGCCAGGGCTGGGAGTGCTTCACCGACGAGGAGGCCACCGAGAAGGCCGGCACCGACCCGGACTTCCAGCGCGAGGACCTCTTCAACGCCATCGCAGACGGTGACTACCCGATCTGGGACGTGAAGGTCCAGATCATGCCGTTCGAGGAGGCAAAGGACTACCGCTTCAACCCGTTCGACCTGACCAAGGTCTGGTCGCAGAAGGACTACCCGCTCATCCCCGTCGGCTACTTCGTGCTTAACCGCAACCCGAAGAACTTCCACGCCCAGATTGAGCAGCTCGCGCTCGACCCGGCCAACCTCGTGCCCGGCGTCGGCCTGTCCCCGGACCGTATGCTGCAGGCCCGCGTGTTCGCATACTCCGACCAGCAGCGCTACCGCATCGGCGCGAACTACAAGGACCTGCCGGTCAACCGCCCGCTCAACGAGGTGAACACCTACTCCGAGCGCGGCAGCATGGCGTACTTCTTTAACGAGGAGAACGAGCCGAACTACGTGCCCAACCGCACCGAGAAGGGCACCGGCTACCTGGACAACAACGAGGATTCCTCCTCCAACTTCACCGACTACGGCCAGGCCGAGAACCTCTACGTCAACCCGGACCCGGAGGGCACCGACCTGGTGCGCGACGCCTACGTGAAGCACGCCGAGGACGACGACTTCGACCAGGCCACGACGCTCTACCGCGACGTCTTCGACGACGCGGCCAAGGAGCGATTCGTGCACAACATCACCAACAAGATGATGGCGATTAAGAACAAGGACGTGGAAGAGCGCGTCTACGCCTACTGGGGCAAGGTTGACGCCGACCTGGAGACCAAGGTCCGCGAGTCCCTCGCCAAGAAGCGCGCTGAGCAGGAGAAGTAGTTCCTCTCTCGCTGCGTAAGCCAGCGTAAGCCACATGCCCGTTTAGTCTGCGGCCGCAGACTAAACGGGCATGACTTTTGTCATGTGCAATCGGTGACAAACGCTTCTACCAGCCGGGATGCATTCTCGGCAGGGTAGAAGTCATGGAAAACGTCATCGAAGTAGATAATTTACAACGCCGGTACGGTGAGTTCACCGCGGTCGACGGCATCAGCCTCCATGTCGCTCGCGGCGAGGTGTACGGCCTGTTGGGCACCAACGGCGCGGGCAAGACGTCCACGCTGGAAATCCTGGAGGGGCTCGCCGCACCGAGCGCGGGCGAGGTGCGCGTCTTGGAGATGGACCCGGTGGCGGATCGGGTACGCCTCCGTCCGCACACGGGCATCATGCTGCAGTCCGGTGGGCTGCCGCGCGCACTTTCCGTGGAGGAAACGTTGACCATGTGGGCGGGCACGTGCACCGCCCCGCTGCCAATCGACGACGTGCTGGCAGACGTTCAGTTGACGCATAAACGTGAGGTGACAGTCGGGGCGCTGTCAGGCGGCGAGCAGCGGCGCCTTGACCTTGCCTGCGCGCTGCTGGGGAATCCGGACGTGGTGTTCTTAGATGAGCCGACGACCGGACTCGACCCTGAGTCCCGCCGCCGCGTGTGGGAGCTGCTGCGCGGACTGAAGGACCGTGGGGTGACGATCGTGTTGACCACGCACTACCTCGAAGAGGCCGAGTTCCTCTGCGACCGCATCGCGATTATGCACGGCGGCCGCATCGAGGTCGAGGGCACGACCACGGAGTTAGCGAGCACGGTGCCCTCCACCATCGAGTTCGTACTGCACAGCACATCAGCCCCTGCGCTGCCAAACCTTCCCGGGGCGCTGGTGCACAGCACCGACATTTCCGAGGGCACGAAAGTATCGGTGCACACCTCCAGGCTGCAGGACGACGCCTCCGCAATCCTGCAGTGGGCGCGCGAGCGGAACCTCGTACTGGCTCAATTTGTAGCGCAGCCCGCGAACTTGGAACGAGTCTTCCACGGCGTCGCAGCAACGCAGCGTACCCACACCACCCGAAAGGACGAAGTAGCATGAGCACGACCACGATGAACCCCACGAACCACGCCGCGCGCAGGCTGCGGGCCCTCGGCCGCGCCGAGTGGCTGCAGTTCACCCGCAACCGGCTGCTTGTCTTCGCCGGCCTCGTTTTCCCACTACTGTTGCCCCTCTTCCTGTGGTTGGTCGGGGACCAGTCGGTGGGGTCGACCGCGGCGGCATCTGAGGTGTTCGTGTTGTTCGCGCTGAGCTTCGGCGTGTTCTATCCCGCGCTATCCATGGCGGTGACCAGGCGCGACGAGGGGGTGCTCAAGCGTCTGCGCACGGGCGAGTCCCGCGACTGGGAGCTTCTGACTGCCATTTGTCTCCCGCTTGCTGCGCTCACCCTCGTGCTGGCGGTCATCGTGGTAGTCGCGTTTTCGAGCATGTCCATGGTGCTGCCGATTGACCCGCCGGTACCCCACGTGTGGCCGAAAAACCCGTTGATCATGGTGATTGCGATGCTGCTCGGCGTTGCGGTCTCCCACGGGTTGGCCATGCTGACCAGTCGTTTTACCCAGAACGCGGAAGGCGCGCAGATCACGTCGATGCCGGTGCTGATGCTCGTGATTTTCTCGCAGACCGGTATACGTGAGTACCTTCCGGAGTCCCTTGCCAACGTCATCAACCGGACACCCTTTGTGCTGGCAAGCGACGTCTTTCGCGATGGTTGGGTCGGCGAAGGCTCGTTCGCTTCGCTGCTGGCAGGCGCGGCAACGCCGATGCTCCTGCTCGCGGTGTGGGCCGCGGTGCTGATCTCGGTGGGGTATCGGCGCATGCGCTGGGAAACGCACCGCGAGGTGTGAGACCACTGCTACGCTCGGAGCACACTATGACGCAAACACCGCCCCGCACCTCGGCGAAGCAACCAGAACCGAAGTACTCGTCGCGGTTCCTCACGCTCAACCGCTGGTCGCTCATCGGGATGCTGTGGCTGTTCGTCGGGACCTTTTCCTCGGTCATTGTGAGGCGCTCGGGGGCAACCCTCGCCGAGACGTTCGTTGGCGTGGGCATTGCGGTGCTGGCGAGTCTTGTCGGGACGGTGGTGCTGGAAACCAGGCCAGAGTTGCGTCTGGAGACGCGCGAGCACAGCAGCGGCTGGCTGCGGTGGGGGATGCTCGCCCACCTTCTTGTCTTGGCGGTGTGCGCGGTGGTGCTCCTCTTCGGCCCGGCGGAGTGGAAGGCGGCCTCAGCGATCGCGGTCGGGGCGGCGTTCTTTAGCATCCAGCTTGCCTTCCTGCCCTTCATGGCCAAGCAGCGGATGTGGACGGCGTTTGCCCTCGCGTGCGCGCTCGCGAGCGTATTCCTGTTCGGCTCGGTGGAGATCGCTGCGATCGTTGTGGTGTACAGCATCGCGTGCGTGGTCACGGTCCCCTTCACCACGTGGTTTTCCCGCGCGATCATTGAAACGGAGCGAGCCCGCCGTCTGGAGTCGCAACTCGCCGCCGCGGAGGAGCGTCTGCGCATGTCGCAGGATCTCCACGACACCATGGGGCAACATCTTGCGGCGCTGACGATCAAGTCGCAGCTTGCGCTCGCGCTCGCCGAGCGCGATGATCCGCGCGTGCCCCAGGAACTGCGTGAGCTGCACCAGCTCACGCAGCGCGCAGCCGCCGATATGCGCAGCGTGGTGAACAACTATCGGACCCCGGACCTCGCCACCGAGCTCGAAAGCGCGAAGCAGGTGCTCGGCGGCGCCGGCGCCGAGGTTTCCATGGCCGGAACCAGCGACGACGTGCGCCCGGACCTGCGGGTGACCGCCGCGTGGTTCGTGCGCGAGACCACGACCAACATCTTGCGCCATTCCCAGGCCACGGCGGTGTCGATTGATCTGCAGCCGGACGCGATCACTTTGGTGAACAACAATCCGCGCCCTGGAGAGGGGAGCGGTACGGGCCTGGAGGGGCTGCGTCGGCGGGCGGCGGCGCATGGGGCGTCGATAAGCGTGGAGCGAACAGCTGAATCCTTCCGCGTGCGACTGGAGGTGGGCGCATGATCAGGGTCGCGCTGATTGATGATGAAACGCTGGTGGCCGATTCCCTCGCCATGCTCATCGGCTTGGAGGAGGACATTGACGTGGTGCACGTCGCCTACTCGGGCGCGGGATTCCTCGAGTGGTGGCGGTCGCTGCCCGCCGCCGCGCGCCCGGATGTAGTGGTCACCGACCTGCAGCTTGGGCAAGGTGGGGCGGATGGCATTGAGGTCGCCTCGCTTATCGACGCCCACGTGGTCGTCGTCACCAGCCACGCGCGGCCAAGCGTTGTCCGGCGGGCCCTCGACTCTCAAGTGCTCGGCATCTTGCCCAAAACGGCCGCGGCCGGCGAGCTCGCTGCGGCGGTCCGTGCGGCGCACGCAGGCAAACGCTACATCGACCCGGAGCTGGCAGCCGCCACGATTGCTGCCGGGGAATCGCCGCTGACTGCGCGGGAGGCCGAGGTGCTCGAACTGGCGGGCCAGGGCGGGTCTATCGAGGCGATCGCCAGCGCAGCGCACCTGGCCACCGGCACCACGCGGAACTACATCTCTTCCGGCATCGCGAAGACCGGCGCGGAAAACCGCTTCGAGGCGTACACCATCGCCCGCGAACGCGGCTGGCTGTAGCGCCTACTGCGGCACGTTGCGCGAGGTCTTGTCCTTCGGGTCCACCACGGTGACGCCGTGGATGGCGCGGCCGATGACGAAGGAGCCGACGGAACCGATGATCCACACGCCGGCGATGGCCAGGATCGCGCGGATGAAGGCGTTGATGCTGAATCCCTCGGCGGACCAGCTCATCAGCAGGTTCGCCACGATCAGCAGCGGGAAGGCGAGGCAGACAAGGGGGCCGAGCAAGTTCGCGCGGGTGAGCGCGTCGGGGGCGCGCAGCTGCAGGGAGGCGGTGGCCACCACGAAGATGGTGGAGATGATGACCAGGACAGCGACGATGATTTCGATGATGCTCATTAGCGGCGTCCTCTCGAGATGATGCGGGCCATGGAAATGGTGGGGATCACGCCGCAGACCAGGGCGGCCAGGACGGCGATCTCGTAGGTGATCATGCTCTGGTTGAACAGGGTCCACACCAGGTAGATGGCGACCATAGCGTAGAACACAAGGTCCGCCAGCACCGAGCGGGAGAGCTCGTCTGTGGTGACGATGATCTTGGCCAGGCCCGCGAGGAGGCTCAGCGCCATGATGACGATGCAGACGGTCATGATGGTCTGGAACATGGGTTAGTCCATCCTTTCTGCGGCGGGCAGGTTCTCTGCGTGCTCGTGGTCCAGGTCGGGCCCCAAGTGCTTGTAGGGCTTCCAGAGGACCTTGGAGGCGTCGAGAGGCGTGTCCTTAAGCGAGGGTTTGAGGTGTTCCTCCATGTCGGCGAGGTCCTCGATGACGCCGAGGGGGTCGTCGCCAAACGCGGCCTGCACGATGAGCAGGTCGCTCCCGCCCTCAGACGCCGCGTGGCGGAACCCCAGCGAGAGCGTGCCCGGGGTGGCGGTGATGGACGTGGAGAACCAGAAGCGCTCCCAGTCGGTGCGCACCCGCATGGGGTAGAAGATCACGCAGGGGTGCAGGCCGGAGTCTGGTTTGAAGGCGGCGACGGTAGCGTCGATGCCCGCGGCGTAGATTTCCTTGATCAGCCAGGCGCCGTATCCGATCGCGTGGCCGACGTGTTTCAGTGCAGATTGCTGTGCCATGTTAGTGCTGGCCTCCCTGCAGCGAGTCGGGGTCGGGGATGCCGATCGGGTCGGTGCCCAGAACGGCGGTGGAGTAGGCGTCGACGTCCAGGAGGTCGTCGACAGCCGAGGTGGTGATGCCCCACAGCTGGCCCGCGCCGATGAACATCACCAGCGAGAGCACGATCAGCGCGAGCGACGGAAGCAGGAACTTCCAGCGCACGTTGAGCGCGTCCGGGTACTGCTGCATCGGGCGGCCCCAGAACACTTCCTTCCACACGCGCATCATGGACAGCAGCGCGCCGAAGGAGGCGATGATGATGGCGGCGATGACCACCCAGGTGCGCCAGTCGTGCGCGCTGGCGGCGGCCATCGTGATGGTCACCTTGCCAAACAGGCCCGAGAACGGCGGGAAGCCGACGATGGAGAAAGCGCCGGCCGCGAAGACGGTCGCGGTGAAGGGGTCGCGCCGGGCCAGGCCGGAGAGCTTGCCGATAGCGCCGGTGCCGTAGGTCTCCTCGATCGCGCCCGAGTTGAGCACGAGCGAGGCGACGGTGATCATGTGGTGCAGCGTGTAGATCAGGCCGGCGGCCAGCGCGTAGCGCGCGTCCGCACCCGCGCTGGTAAACGCCAGCATGATGAGGATGAACGGCATACCGTTGACCATCTGGTAGGCCAGCACGCGGCGGATCGTGTGTTCGCCCAGGCCCGCGAAGCCGCCGATGAGCATGGAGATCACCATGACCACGATGATCAGGGTGTTCCAGCGCGGGTCCATGTCAAAGATGACGACCCAGATGCGGAAGAGCATGTACACGGCCACCTTAGTGTGCAGCCCCGAGAAGAGGCCCATCACCGCAGCGCTTGACGACGGATACGTCCTGGGCAGCCACGTGTGGACCGGGAAGACACCCGCCTTGGCGGCGATGGCGATGACCACCAGGCCCATCGCCACGGTGACCGGGCCGTTGCCGGCCGCGGCGCCGCGTAGGGCGGCGATGTTCACCGCGCCCGCGACGCCGTAGAGGTAGCCAACGCCCATCACGAGCATCGTGGATGCGGCCAGGTTGACCAGCACGAAGGCGCGCGCGGAGAGCAGGCGGCTGCGCGTACCCGTCATGGCGATCAGGCCGTAGGAGGGCAGCAGCATGACCTCGATCATGACGAAGAAGTTGAACAGGTCAGCGGTGAGCAGTGCGCCGGAGACGCCGGTGACCAGCACGAGGGTGAGTGGCGTGTAGAACCGGGCCTGCGTCTCGCCCGCGGCGATGGCGAACCAGTTGGCGGTCAGCGCCACGATCATGGTGGTCACGATCATCACGGCCGAGAACTGGTCGGCGGCGAAGGAGATGCCCACGCCGCCTTGGTAGAGGCCGATGACGTGGGAGATCGTGCCGTGGGAGGCGGTGTAAGTGTAGAGCCACACGCCGAGTCCCAGGTTGATGGCTGGGATGAGGAGCGAGAGGGCGTCGTTAAGCGCCTTGCTCGGGCTCAGCGCGGTGACAGCCGCGACGATGAGGGGCAGGGCGACAAAGACGGGGAGGATCGCGTCGACTGACATCAGTTGTTTGCCTCCAGCTTCTTCGGGTTGAGGCGCGAGTTGCGGCCGGCGGTGGACAGGGCGGACGGGGAGAGCTGGTTCGGGTCGAACTGCTCGCCCTCGCGGGACTTGCCCACCGTCTTGGGCACGTCGAAGGTGTCATCGTTCTTGCCCAGCGACGCGAGCATGAGCATGATCGTCGTGGTGGCCATCGCGATGACGATGGCGGTGAGGACGAACGCCTGCGGCAACGGGTCAGAGAGGTCGTCGAACGCGGTGCGCGACGGGAACGCCTCGCCGCGCCAGGCGCCGACGCCCGTGGCCAGCAGGGTGAGGTTGGAGGCGTGGCCCAGCAGCGACATCCCGAAGACGACGCGGACCATGCCGCGCTGCATCACGAGGTAGACGGCGCCGGCCACGAGGACTGCGACAGAAAGTGCCATGACCATGGTTTATAGCTCCTTTGTCTGCATAGGCTTGGGGTTGTCGGCGGGGTTGAGCGGGGCCGGGTGTGCGTCCACCGCGTCCTCCGGCTCCTCCGGCGCTGGCACGTCCGGGAGCGGGTTTTCTGGCTCGTCTCGCGTGTAGTCCAGGTTGTCGCGCTCGGTGCCCGGGCGGAGGTAGCCGCCCAGCGCGTTGATGGCCTGGGTGACCATGCCGAGCACGGCGAGGTAGATGCCGAAGTCGAAGATCAGCGACGTCGTCATGTGCTCCCCGGCGATCTCGCCGTGGATGGCGTACATGAAGCCGCCCTCGAGGAAGCCGAGGAAGCCGGAGCTGATGGCGATGATGATGCCCCAGCCGGTCAGCGCGATCGGGGTGAACGGCTTGACCACCTCGGTGTCCGCGCCGCGCGACAGGTAGTTCAGGCCGAACGCCGTGGCCAGTACCAGGGCGGCGACGAAGCCGCCGCCGGGCGCGGTGTGGCCGCGGAAGAAGATGAGCACGGACAGGACGACGAGGATCGGCACGACCAGGGCCGCGCCCTTGCGCACGGGCAGCGAGTTGAACTGCGACTGGCCGAACGGGCGCGGGCGGGTGCCCGCCTCGAACATGTGGCGCGGCATGGACTGGGTCACCGCGGCGATCACCACGGCGGCCATGCCCAGCACGGAAAGCTCGCCGAGGGTATCAAAGCCACGGAACTCCACGATGATCACCGCGACGATGTTGTCCGCCCCGGTGGCCTCGCCGCCCTCGGTGAGGTACCAGAGTGCCAGGTCCGAGCGGTCGTGGCGGCCGAGCAGCCCGTAGACGCCGAAGAATGCGACCACGCCGGCGATGACCGCGAAGATGGCGGCGAAGAGCTTGCGCCGGTTGTTGGTCTGCGGGAACATGCGCGGCTGGTAGCGCAGCACCACCATGATGACGATGACGGTGAGCGACTCCACCAGGAACTGGGTGAGCGCCACGTCGGGCGCCCCCAGCATGAGCATCTGCAGCGACATGCCCACGCCCGCAGTGCCCAGCAGGACCGCGGACGCGAGACGGGAGCGGGTGAGTACCATGCCCACCACGGACAGGGCGATGATGGAGAACGGGATGAGGTCCCACCACACGTCGATGCCCTCGGCGCGCGGTGCGAGCGGCATGCCGTCGACGCCGTCGGTGCCCAGGAGCGTGGTCAGCCCCAGCAGGACCACCAGGATGAGGATGGGCAGCAGGTGGCGCGACGGGTTGAAGCCGTTGGCCATCTGCCCCAGGCTCCTGCCCACGGCGCCCAGTCCGGAGACGGTGGCGGCGAGGAGGTCGTTGCCGCTGGTGGGCAGCAGCTGCTTGTTCTCCACCGAGGCGAACATGCTGCGGCGGGCGAACGCGACGAGCGCGATGCCGATGACCAGCACGGCCATGGAGACGATGAACGGTGCGTTCACGCCGTGCCACAGCGCCAGGTGGGAGTGGTACTCGGTGTTGCCCGTGATCGTGTGGACCGCGGCGTTGAGCGGGCCGTCGACCCAACCGAGTAGGAAGGGCACGACGAGCGACATCGCGCCGGGCAGCGCGGCGGGCAGCCAGAGGCTGACGGGCGCTTCGTGGACACCGCTCATGTCCTTCGGGCCGTCGAAAAACGCCCCGAACACGATCTTGGCGGAGTAGATGAAGGTGAGCAGCGCGGCGAAACCGGCGATGAGCAGCAGCGCCATGCCGTACTCGGTGTCCTCGAACGCGGCGAGGATGGACTCCTTGGAGATGAAGCCGAACAGCGGCGGGATCGCGGCCATGGAGGCGGCCGCGCTGACGGTGGAGGCGAAGGTGAACGGCATCTTGTCCCACAGCTTGCCCAGGCGGCGCATGTCGCGCGAGCCCGCCTCGTGGTCCACCACGCCGATGAGCATGAACAGCGAGGACTTAAACAGCGCGTGCGCGAGCGTGTGCGTGAGCGCGGCGGCCAGCGCGATCGGGGTGCCCACGCCGATGGCGGCGACGATCCAGCCCAGGTGGGACACGGTCGAGTAGGCGGTCAGGTGCTTGAGGTCCGTCTTGGTGATGGCAAACAGCGCGCTCATGATCGCGGTGCCCAGGCCCACTACCAGCAGCAGCCAGTTCCACGCGGCGACGTCGGAAAAGATGGTGGAGAAGCGCAGCAGCAGGTAGATGCCGGCCTTCACCACGGCCGCGGCGTGCAGGAACGCGGAGACCGGCGTGGCCGCGGCCATCGCCTCCGGCAGCCAGAAGTGGAAGGGGAACTGCGCGGCCTTGGTAAAGCCGGACACCGCCACCAGGATGGCAACGGTGGTGGTCAGGCCCGGGTTCTCGCGCCACACATCGGACGCGAGCACCTCCGTCAGACGCGTGGTGCCAGTGCTTATCGACGCCACCGCCAACGCCGCCAGCAGCGTCAACCCGCCAAAGAACGTGAGCATCAGCGTGCGGTAGGACCCGGCCTCGCCGCCGGACCCGGAGCGCGCGATGAGCAGGAAGGAGGCGATGGACACCAGCTCCCAGCCGATGAAGAGCACCACCGTGTCATTGGCCAGCACGAGCAGCAGGACCGAAAGCGTAAACGCCGTCATGATGGTGTAGAAGCTCGTGTTGCCGTCCCGCTTTGGCAGGTAGGCGGCCGAGTACACCATCACGACCGTGCCGATGACCAGGGCGAGCAGCGCGAAGAAGATGCTCAACCCGTCGGCGCGCAGCGCAAACGATACGGCGCTGCCTTCCCCGAGGATGTCGCGGGCCCAAGTCACCTCCCACTCAAGGGGCTGCCCGTCGGCGACGCCCGGGAACTCTCGCCCAAGGACGACGGCGGCGGCCGCGAGGATCAGCGCGATCGGGTAACCGGCTTTGCGGTCCATCGCGCGCACGAGAATGGGTGACAGGATCACTGTCGCCGCAACTAATGCGAGCACGACAGGGAGTGTCATGGTGAACCCTCTCCAAAACATAGGTGGCCAATTCGTGTGCGCCTGCCACGGTGAGCCGATCCGGGCAGCGCACACGCGCACAGAGCCACCCAGCCGTGGCGACAACACCTGAAACGGTACCAGGCAGTTTTGATGAATCTGCAACAGCGCTGAATCCCACCTTATTAATGGTGCTGCTGCGCGTGGGCGTCGAAAAGCGCTTTTCGGTGCGCCGAACCCAGTCACGCCAGTAACTCGGGTTACATTGAGTTGCATGAAATGGCGATTCTGTTGTGCCGTCCTTGTCCTCATTGTCGGCGTGTTCCTGCCCCTCAGCCCCGCGAGTACGTGGACCCGCTCCGGCGATGAGGCCACGGGTGCCCCGGCTGTGGCGCCCGGGCAGGACGGGTTGGTGGAGGCTCGCAAGGCGGCCGGCGAGGCCAGCGCGCAGGCCGGCTTCCTTACGCAGGGCACCGGGCAGCTTGTCGACGGAGTGTCCCAACTCGACACCTCCTCGCAGGAATTGATCAACGCGATCGCCGCCGCCCAAACCGGCTCGCAGGAGCTGTCCAACGGCATGGTTCAGCTGCAGGCCGGCACCGGCCAACTGGCGGGCGGCGCCACCCAGGTCGCCGACGCCATCGGGGGAGTGGCCGACCAGGTCGCCGGCTTCGACGCGGTACGCGGACAGGTCGTGGCTACCATCGACCGCACCCTGGAGTCCACCAAGGACGCGAAGGACCCGGACGTGAAGGAGGCACGGACAGCGCTCGAGGGGCTGCGCGGCCAGGCGGAGACCGCCCAGCTGCCGCCCGAGATGCTGGGCCAGCTCGAGGAGTTGCGCAAGGGATCGCGCGACGTGGCCAACCAGCTCTCCGTGCCCGGGTACGCCTACCACGACGGCATCTACTCGGCCACCAACGGAGCCGCCGAGCTTGCCAACGGCCTGACCACGCTCAACGACCAAGCCTCCGGCGCCACCGACGGCGTGACGCAACTGCAGGAGGGCGCGGCCAAGATCGACGACATGGCCAACAAGACCTCTGATCAGATCGCCGCCGTCCGCAAGGCGATGCCGGCTGCGGCTGGTGCTGGCTCTAGTGCTGGTGCTGGTGCCTCCGAGGCTCCGGCGCCGCGGTCCACGCTCGCACCGGTCGCGGCGATGCTGATCGCGGCGCTGGTCATGCTCGGTGGCACCGCCACGGGCGCGGCCGCGCGCTTCGCCCCAGCCCGCCGCTGGTGGATCCTCGGGTTCGGCAGCCTGTTTGTCGCCGCGGCCGGCGGCGCCCTCGTCGCGGTCCTGGGCAGCGGGCTCACCGCCGCGACCGCCGGGCTGCTCGCGCTCGGCCTGGTCGTCGGTGTGGCCGCGAGCGCCGGGCTTACCGACGTGCTGAGCGCTGCCCTCGGTACCCGTGTCGGCCTGCCCATCGCGGGCGTCCTCGCCGTGGCGCAAGTCGGCCTGGTCGGCTGGCTGTGGAGGACCGCATCCACCGCACCGGTTGGCAAGGTCTGGGAGTACGCCGCCGGCGCAACCCCGATGCACTGGACGACGGCGAGCCTGTCTGCCGCCGGCAACGGGGGCTCTACCACTGCGCTCTGGGCCGGCATGTGCGCTGGTCTCGTCCTTGCTGTGGTGTCGTTCGCCGGCGCAAAGGGGCGCGGATAAGCAAAGGTGCATACCGTGTGTTACGCTTTGCTGGCTCATTCCAAGTAATAGGGGCTTGGAAATGAGTGGTCTCCTTTCGCCCCACTGGGGTGAAATGGGTTAGGGATGGGATGGACCCCGCCAGGACGCTTCGCGCGGCCGGCGGGGTCCTCTTTTTGCACGGCGAACGCTGGCGGTGGGGCTTGGCTGGACGGGGCTGTTGCCTGCCGGGGTGCGTGGGGCTTCTGGTGTTATTCGGCTAGATGACGAGGGCAGGGTGACGAGGATGCGAGTAAATGTCTGCGTGTTTGTCATCGTGTTCTCGTCAAACACGCCCCGGCCGAGCCCCAGCGGAGCCCAGGCCGGCCCCAGCCCCACACACCGCAACCCCGCCAACAAGGCAAAGCAAAACCCCGCCCTGCTGGGCGGGGTTTCAGTACCGTCGGGATAACAGGATTTGAACCTGCGACCTCCTCGTCCCGAACGAGGCGCGCTACCAAGCTGCGCCATATCCCGGTTGTAACTGCTCTGCTGAGCGGTACCTGGGATACTTTAGCCCAGCGTCGCCGTTTGGCCAAAACGGCAGGTCAAGTGCCTACTCGGCTCGTTCGGTGATGTGCAGCAGCGCCGCCGACGGCGGGCAGAACAGCCGCACCGGCGCGTACTTGGAGGTGCCGAGCCCGTTGGAGACCTCCATCCACATCTTCCCGTAGCGGTGCAGGCCGGAGGCGCGCTCGCGGTCGATGTCCGCATTCGTGACGATGGCGCGCTCGCCCGGCAAACAGATCTGCCCGCCGTGCGTGTGTCCGGCAAGCGCGAGGTCGTAGCCGTCTGTTTCGAATTGGTCGAGGACGCGTCGATAAGGCGCGTGCAACAGGCCGATCGACAGGTCCGCGTCCGCATTGGGTGCTCCCGCGATCTCCTCGTAACGGTCCAGGTCGTGGTGCGGGTCGTCCACACCGGCGAGCGCGAGTCGGACGTCGCCGACCTTGAACTCGAGGCGGTGGTGGGTGGCGTCGCGCCAGCCGCGCTCGATGAACGCGGCGCGCATCCCCTCCCACGGCAGGTCCACGTACGACGGCTCGCGCTTCTGGTCCAGCAGGTACTTGAACGGGTTGACGGGCTTCGGCGCCCAGTAGTCGTTGGTGCCAAAGACGAACGCACCGGGGCGGTTGAGCAGCGGCCCGAGCGCGTCGAGGACCCACGGCACGCCGCGCAGGTCCGAGAGGTTGTCGCCGGTGTTGATTACCAGGTCGGGCTCGAGCGCGTCGAGGGAGGAGACGAACTCCACTTTGCGCTTCGCCCCCGGGATCATGTGCAGGTCCGCGATGTGAAGGACGTCGAAGGAGTCCTTCCCGCGCAGCGTGCCGGGCGCGAGCAGCGGCAGCTCGTATTCCTTGAGCTGGAAGTTGGAGGTCTGGCTCGCGCCGTACGCCAGCGCGCCCATGCCGACTGCGCCGAGGCCGCCGATGGTCGTTGCGATAGTTTTCAGCTTGCTCACCCGCCCAACCTTAGTGTGCCCCCGCCGTCGTGGGGGTGCGTCGCGTATCGTTTGCCCTATGAGTGCATTGAAAGATCAGATCCGCGCAGACCTCAAGGAAGCCATGAAGGCGAAGGAGAAGGAGCGCACCGGCACGATCCGCATGCTGCTGGCCTCCATCCAGGCCGCGGAGACCGAGGGGTCTAAACACGAGGTCACCGACGAGGACATCCAGAAGATCATTGCCCGCGAGGTGAAGAAGCGCCGCGAGTCGGCGGAGATCTACTCGCAGAACGGCCGCGAGGATCTCGCGGAGTCCGAGCTCGCCGAGGCGGAGATTCTGCAGGGCTACCAGCCGAAGCAGCTGGATGATGCGGAGCTCAAGGAGCTTGTCGACGCCGCCGTGTCCGCCACCGGCGCCACCTCCATGGCCCAGATGGGCCAGGTGATGAAGGAGGCGACCGCCAAGGCCGCTGGCCGCGCCGACGGCAAGCGCATCTCCGAGGCAGTCAAGGCGCGCCTTTCCCAGTAAGCGCTGACCGCGCCTACTGCTGGCCGTTGCCGCCGAGGATGTTGTTGATGTTGTCGGCGGCGTCGCCAAGCTGGCGGCCAATATCATCCAGGTTGACCGGTGCCTCCGGCGCCTGGGGCGCCGCCGGGCCCGACGGTGCGGGGGCGGAGGGGGCGGCCGGCGACGGGTTCGCCGGGGCCGCTGCGTCCGCACCGCCTGCACCTCCGGCGCCTGGGGCGCCGCCGGAGCCGCCCGAGCCATCAGAAGCGTTGATGGTGACCAAGCTGCCGGGGGCAAGGTTCGGATCCGCGGGGACGGCGGAGACGACGCTGTTGAACGGCGCGCCGCCGCCGGCGACCATGTTGACTGTCACCGTGTAGCCCAGGCCCTGGAGCCGGGCGCGCGCGGTGTTCGCGTCCAAGCCGACGACCTCGTCGATCGGCCCGCGCCTCGTGCCCTTGTCAAAGGCGCCGCTGGCGGCCGGGATGCCGGCCGCTGCCGCGCCGGGCACGCCGTAGGCGGTTTGGAACCAGGTGCGGGCGGCCTCGTTGCCGCCGTACAGGTCGCCGTAGGAGCACTGGCGGACTGGGCCGGTGCACAGCGGGGTGGTCTGGGTGCCGTCATTGAAGATGTAGGTCGCCGCCGCCATCCCGCGGGTGAACCCGAGGAACGCGGAGGACTGGTGGGACTCGGTCGTGCCGGTCTTGGCGGCGACCGGGGCGTTCCACCCGGCCGCGGCGGCGGCGTCCTTCGCGGTGCCGTTCACGGCGTCGCCCGACATGCCCTGCGCCAGCGCATTCGCGATGTCGGGTTCGATCGCCTGCTCGCAGGCGGGGCGGTCGATGAAGACCTCCTGGCCGTGCTTGTCGCGCACGGACCTGATCGGGTTTGGCTCGCACCAGCGGCCGTTGGAGGCCAGCGACGCGCCCACGTTGGACAGCTCCAGCGCGTTCACGGCGGTGGGGCCGAGGACGAAGGCGCCCATGTTCTCGTCCTTGGCGGCCTGGGCGACGGAGCGGTCGTCGCCAAACGAGCCCTCGTCCAGGTAGGAGCGGAGCCCCAGGCGCACGGCGATGTCCACGGTGCGCGCCACACCGACCTGCTGCACGAGCTGGATGAAGGTGGTGTTGGGGGACTGCGCGAGGGCGTCGCGAAGCGAAAGGCGCGGCTTGTACGTGCCCGCGTTCTCCACGCAGTACGCGTCGGGCGGGCAGTTGGCGGCGCCGCCCTTGCCCATGCCGTAGACAACGGCGCGGGTGGGCGTCTCCAACATGGTGTCCAGACCGTAGCCCTGCTCCAGCGCGGCAGCGGCGGTGAAGATCTTGAACACGGAGCCGGCGCCGTTGCCCACCAGGGAGGTCGGCTGCGGCATGATGGTCTGGCTCTGCTCCAGGTCCAGGCCGTAGTAGCGCGACGATGCCATGGCCAGGATGTCACGGGAATCCGCGCCCGGCTTGATCACGTTGACCACCTCGGCCACGCCGTTGGTGTACGGGCTGACGTTGTTGCGCGCCGCCTGCACCGTGGACTCCTGCACCTGAGGGTCCAGGGTAGTGGTGATGGTGTAGGAACCGCGCTCAAGCTCCTCCAGGGGCAGGCCCTTGTCGGCGAGGTAGCGCAGCGCGTAGTCACACATGAAGCCGCTGTCGCCCGCGGTGAGGCAGCCCTGGGGGAGGGTGCGCGGCGTATCCACGATGCCCAGCGGCTTGCCCGCCAGCACGTCGGCCTCGTGCTGGTCCAGGAAGCCCTGCGCGGCCATGTTGTTCAGCACCACGTTGCGGCGCTCGGTCGCCCCGTCTGGGTTGGTGTAGGGGTTGAGGTATTCCACGGACTGGAGCAGGCCGATGAGCAGCGCGGCCTGGTCCGGGGTGAGTTCCTTCGCCGAGGTGTCGAAGTAGGTGCGCGCGGCGGCCTCGATGCCAAACGCGTGGTTACCAAAGGAGACGAGGTTGAGGTAGCGCGTGAGGATCTCGTCCTTGCTCAGCGTCTTGTCTAGGTCCGAGGCCATGCGCATCTCGCGCAGTTTGCGGGGGATCGACTGCTCAGTCGCGGCCTGCGCTTCCTCGTCGTCCTTTGCGTCCACGAGCCAGAGGTAGTTCTTCACGTACTGCTGGTTAATCGTGGAGGCGCCCTGCTCCACGCCGCCGGCAAGCACGTTGGTGACCATCGCGCGGGCAAAGCCCTGCATGTCGACGCCCTCGTGCTGGTAGAAGCGGCGATCCTCGGTAGAGACCAGGGCGTCCTTTGCATACTGCGAGATCTTCTCGCTGGGCACCTCGTAGCGGCGCTGGTTGTAGATCCATGCCATGGGTGTGCCGTTGACGTCCGTCACCGTGGTCACGCCGGGCACCTCGCCGCCCGACATGTCGGAGAGGTTTGACTGCATCGTCTCGTCGGTGCGGGCAATAGCCATGCCGCCGATGCCCGCGACGGGGGCCAGGCAGAGCGCGATTGCGACGCCGGCGGCGAGGAGCGCGGCGAGAATTTTTCCTAAGGAACTCAGTGCAGACACGCCTTTACCTTAAATGATCGGCGTGCCGCGGGTGAATACATATCTCCCCCCAAAAATGTGACCCATTCGACAGGGGTGGGGGTATGTGAATACACTTACAGGTGCAAAATGCATACAGCATTCCTGAAGCTTATTTGCCAGGTTGCGGGGCCGCGATTGGGAACCTGCAGCAAGGTAACGGTAGGCCGATGTGGGTGCCGCACAGGCTTGACGTAGTATAAATTGCGTCAAGGTGTGAATTATGCACGAACGCCCTCCCGAAAGGAGCCCGCCATGACCACAACACTCGGACGCAACGAACTGCACGCCGGACTGCGCGCAGCCTCTACCACCGCGCGAAAGTGTGACGCAGACGGCAACCTCATGTTTGATCGCGGGGAATGGGTGACCAGGGCGCATTGCCGCAACGGCGATCCGGACGCGCTCTTCGTTCGCGGCGCTGAACAGCGCAAGGCTGCGGCCATCTGCCGCCGCTGCCCGGTGCAGATGGAATGCTGCGCGGATGCGCTGGACAACAAGGTGGAGTTCGGCGTCTGGGGCGGCCTTACCGAGCGCCAGCGTCGCGCCGTGCTGCGCAAGAACCCCGATGTGACCGACTGGGCCGAGTACCTGTCCTCCGGAAAGGAAATCGAAGGGCTCTAACGCACGTACGTCTTGCGGCCCCGCTCAACTTTCTGAGCGGGGCCGCACTCTTTTCACGGCTTCTCCCGACGGGTGGAAGTGGGCGCGTAAAGAAAACGTAAAAGTTTGGCAGGTGGGGTGTAAATATCGCGCAAAGAACATGCGGAAGCGACGCTGACTAGCCATAACGTGAGTTGTGGCAGGTGCAATCGCACCGGCGCCTGATTCGCAGCACGTATCGGGCAATCGCTTCAACACATGTTCACATGGAGGACTCTTCCTGATGCTGGACCTTTTCGTCATTGTGGTCGTGTTCCTTACGCTCGGCTGCCCCTCCCTGGTTAATGAGATCAGGAGAGGAAAATGATGAGTACCGTAACCGCGACAGTCGGGCTCATCGTTGTCGCACTCCTCGTGGTCTACCTTGTCATTTCGCTCATTGATCCGGAGCGATTCGCATGATGCACGCAATAGCGGCGGTACTGCCGCAATTCCTCGTCCTTATAGCGCTGCTGGTGCTCGCGTACGTTCCCCTGGGCAGTTGGATGGCGCGCAGCTACACATCCGAGCGGGATTGGGCGGTAGAGCGCGGTATTTACGCAATCCTGCGCGTCGACCCCAGCCGGGGGCACAGCAGTAAAAACTATGCGCGTGCACTCCTCGGATTCAGCCTCGCTTCCGTGCTCGCGCTCTACTTAGTCCAGCGGTTGCAAACGGTGCTGCCGAGTTTCGGCAACGCTCGCGACACGGCGGTCGAGCCGTGGATGGCCTTCAACACCGCAGCGTCGTTTGTGTCAAACACGAACTGGCAGTCCTACTCCGGCGAAGACACGCTGACCAACGCAACGCAGATGCTTGGCCTGACGGTACAGAACTTCGCCTCCGCAGCCGTTGGCATGTCTGTGGCTGCCGCGCTCATCCGCGGCATTGGCCACCTCGGGTATAGCCGCGACACGGTGGCTGAGCAGTCCGGCCAGCAGCTGATCGGAAACTTCTGGGTGGATTTAACGCGCAGCCTTGTCCGCATCCTGCTGCCGCTATCACTGGTCATTTCCACTGTGCTCATCCTGGGCGGCACGATGCAAACCTTCGGGTCCAATCTGGTGAGCGCGTCCGGCGTCGATATTTCGCGTGCGCCGGTGGCAAGCCAGGAAGCAATCAAGCTTCTCGGCACTAACGGCGGCGGTATCTTTGGTGCGAACTCTGCGCACCCGTTTGAAAACCCCACGGGCTTTACCAACATGGTGGAGATCTTCGCACTGCTCGTGATCTCCTTCAGCTTCATCCGCGCCTACGGTGTCATGCTCAAATCCCACAAGCACGCCTATACCCTCCTTGGGGTGGCCGGTGGTCTGTGGGCAGTGATGGTCATGCTGGTGGCGTGGGCGCAGCACACCGTGGTGGGAGGTGCCGCCACTGCGGCCGGAAGCAACATGGAGGGCATTGAGCAGCGTCTCGGCATCGATGCGTCCGCGCTCTTTGCGGTCTCGACGACAGGGACGTCCACGGGTGCAGTCGACTCGATGCATGACAGTTACTCGCCGCACGGCGGCGGCCTGCTCATCCTCAACATGCTGTTGGGAGAAATCGCGCCGGGTGGCGTCGGTACCGGTCTATACGGCCTGGTGATTGTCGCTGTGCTCGCAGTGTTCATCGGCGGGCTACTGGTCGGTCGCACTCCAGAGTTCATGGGCAACAAGATTGGCCGCCAGGAGATTTCCGCGGTGAGCTTGTACATCCTGACGATGCCGGTACTGGTGCTGGTCGGCGTCGGTGCGTCGGTTGCGCAGCGTGCGCTGGTTGAAGCGTCCGCGACGAACTTTGGCGCGCCGGGCACGCCTGACAACGCCCACGCGCTCTCTGAAGTGCTGTACGCCTTCACCTCGGCGGCAAACAACAACGGCTCCGCCTTCGCAGGGCTGACGGTGACCGAACCGTGGTGGCAGATCTCGCTTGGCGTGGTCATGCTGCTTGGCCGGTTCTTGCCCATCGTGTTCGCGCTGTCGCTGGCCGGCAGCCTTGCGGGGCAGCGTGCCCAAGCAACCACCGCGGGGAGCTTGCCCACGGCTGGCATCACCTTCGCCTTGCTCACGGTTGGCGTCATCGTGCTGGTCGCAGCGCTGACGTTCTTCCCCGTTCTTACCCTGGGTCCCATTTCGGAGGCACTCTCATGACTACCCAAACTTTGACACCCAAAAAGAAGCAGCGCAACGACAACAGCAGTCTCGTGGGCCCGGCGCTGCAGGCGCTGCCCCGGAAGATGTCGCCGCTGGAGCAGTCCCGGAACCCTGTGATGTTCGTCGTCTGGGTCGGCGCTGCGCTGACCACGATGTGGTCCATCGCTGCGCCGAGTGTCTACGGCTGGGTGATCACGATTTGGCTGTGGTTTACCATCGCGTTCGCGGCGTTTGCGGAAGCCTACGCTGAGGGGCGCGGCAAGGCCCAGGCTGACAGTTTGCGCTCGGTGCGTGACGACGCCACCGCGAACCTCGTGACCGACAACGGCATCGAAGTCGTCCCGGCGTCGGAGCTAACAAGAGGCGCGATTGTCCGGGTTGAAGCGGGGGAGACCATCCCCGGCGACGGTGATGTGATCGAGGGCGCGGCCACTGTCGATGAATCTGCGATCACTGGTGAGTCTGCCCCGGTTGTGCGCGAGGCGGGCGGCGATCGCTGTGCAGTGACGGGCGGCACCGTCGTGTTGTCCGACTCCATCGTTGTCACGATCACCTCCGAGCCCGGCTCGACCTTCGTGGATACCATGATCGCGCTGGTGGAGGGGGCTGAGCGCAGGAAAACACCCAACGAGATCGCGTTGAGCATCCTGTTGTCTACGCTGACGATCCTTTTCCTCATCGCCGTCACCGCCCTTGCCCCAATGGGTGTTTTTACTGGCGCTGAACTGTCCCCACTCTCACTGATCGCGCTGCTGGTGTGCCTGATCCCCACGACGATTGCGGCACTGCTTTCTGCGGTGGGCATCGCAGGGATGAACCGCCTGGTTCGCCACAACGTGCTCGCCACCTCGGGCCGCGCGGTGGAAGCCGCCGGTGACGTGGCGACCCTGCTGCTAGATAAGACGGGCACCATCACCTACGGAAACCGTCAGGCAACGGACCTGATCGTGGCGCAAGGCGTCGATGAACTCGAGGCAGCGAACGTCGCGCGCGTGGCTTCGGTCGCAGATGAAACGCCCGAGGGGCGCTCGATTGTCGCATGGCTGACCGAGCACTACGACCTGCCCTCCGGGGCAGGCGAGGAAGAACGCACCGCCGAGGTCATCCCGTTCAGTGCTTCGACTCGCATGTCCGGCCTGGACCTTGCCGGGCGCAAACTGCGCAAGGGCGCAGGAGACGCGGTGCGCCGCTGGGTCACCGAGGCCGGTGGCCAGTGGCCGCAAGAGATTGAGGCGGCAATCACCCAGATCGCGCAGGAAGGCGGGACCCCGCTGCCTGTTGCCGTGGAAGAGGCGGACGAGACTCGGCGGGTGCTGGCAGTGGTGCGCTTGAGCGACGTCGTGAAGCCGGGCATGGCGGAGCGCTTCGCGGAACTGCGCGCAATGGGCATTAAAACGGTGATGGTCACCGGCGATAACCCGCTCACGGCTGCCGCGATCGCACAAGAGGCCGGCGTGGACGACTACATTGCCGAGGCTACCCCAGAGGATAAACTCGCCCGCATTCGGGAAGAGCAGGCACAAGGGCGCATGGTCGCGATGACCGGCGATGGCACGAACGACGCACCGGCGCTCGCGCAGGCCGATGTCGGCGTGGCGATGAATACTGGCACCTCCGCGGCCAAGGAGGCCGCGAACATGGTCGATCTGGATTCGGACCCGACAAAGCTCATCGACGTCGTGCGTATCGGCAAGCAGCTGCTTATCACCCGCGGCGCGCTGACCACCTTCTCTCTGGCCAACGACCTGGCGAAGTACTTCGCCATTCTGCCTGCGTTGTTCTCCGCGCAGCTGCCGCACCTCGAACAGCTCAACGTGATGCACCTGCATTCACCGCAGTCGGCCATCGTTTCTGCAGTGGTGTTTAACGCGCTGATTATCGTCGCGCTGATCCCGCTCGCCTTGAAGGGTGTGTCGTACACCCCCGCTTCAGCGTCCTCGTTACTTCGCCGCAACCTCGGAATCTGGGGGCTGGGCGGCGTGCTCACACCATTCATCGGGATCTGGCTCATTGACCAGGTCGTCGCACTCCTCCCGGGATTGCAGTAGGAAAGGAATAGTCATGCGTATCTATATGCGTAACCTCATCGCCGGTTTTGTGGCAGTACTGCTGTGTACCTTCGCCCTCGGTTTGGCGTACCCGGCGGCGGTGTGGGGAATTTCCCGCATCAAGGTGGATTCGGCGGAGGGGAGCCTGCTCTACCAGGGTGAATGTCTGGCGGGCTCAGCCAAAATTCAAGATGGCGTGAGCGAAGGCCCGTACTTCTTCCCTCGCGCCGAGGGCATGAGCAACTACGGTGCGAGTAGTGCGGTGCTGCAGGAGGAGATAGGCAAGCGTCGGCAAGCAATTGCTCAGCGGGAAGGGGTCGCGGAGGGCGAGGTACCGAGCGACGCGGTGACCGGCTCTGGTTCCGGCGTCGACCCTGGGATCAGCCCCGCGTACGCCGCACTCCAAGCACCTCGAGTCGCGCGGGAGCAGGGTATGAGTGTCGCGGAGATCGAGGAGCTGATTGCCACCCACACTGACCTCGCTAGCCTGGGGATTCTTGGCCAGGACGCTGTCAATGTGACCACGCTGAACATGGCGTTGCCCACGCCACCGCCCTGCGCATAAGAGAATTGACTTATGTCCACGCACTCCACACCCCAGACTCCTAAGCGGGGTCGGCTCAAAATCTATCTTGGCGCTGCGCCCGGCTCGGGCAAGACCTGCGCAATGCTGAGTGAGGCGCACACACTGCTGCGGGGTGGCACTGATGTAGTCGTCGGCATTGTTGAAGATCACGGCCGTGCCTACACGAAGTCGCTGTGCGAGGGCCTCGAGGTCATTCCGCGGCGGCACGTTGGCGCGATCGCCGCCGGTGAGTTGGATACCGAGGCAGTGCTTAGGAGGCGACCGAGCATCGTGCTTATCGACGAGTTCGCGCACTCCAATCCTCGCGGCGAAACGCACGCGAAGCGCTGGGAGGATGTAGAGGAGATCTTGGATGCGGGAATCGACGTGATTTCCACCTTGAACATCCAGCACGTAGAAAGCCTCAACGACGTCATCACGCAGATCACAGGCATCGCGCCGCAGGAAACGGTGCCCGATGAGGTGGTTCGTGCCGCCGACGAGATCGAGCTGATTGACGTCTCCCCGCAACTGTTGCGCACGCGCTTGAGCGACGGCCAGGTCTACCACGAGGCGCGCATCGCACCGGCGCTAAATAACTACTTTCGCGTCGGTAACCTCACCGCGCTCCGCGAGCTCGCCCTGCTTTGGCTGGCAGATCAGGTCGACGAAGCCCTGGCGGCCTACCGTGCCGAGCAGGAGATCACGGAGACGTGGGAGGCGCGGGAGCGGGTTGTCGTGGCTGTGCAGAATGTTGCGCACGCCGAGCTGCTCATCCGGCGCGGGCGTCGCATTGCCACGAAGTCTTCCGCGGAGCTACACGTGGTGCACGTGGTCTTTGGGGACTCTTTCGCATCCGGTACCTCGTCCGTAGCGGGGTCGGCGCAGCAACTGGCAAAGCTGCAAACGCTGGCCCAGGACGTCGGCGCGCGATTGCACCAGGTCACCGGCGACTCGGTGCCAGAAGCCTTGCTGAATTTTGCACGGAGTGTCAATGCAACGCAGCTGGTGCTGGGGGTCTCCTCCAGGGGACGGTTTGAGCTGCACGGCCCCAGCTCTGTGGTGGATGCGGTGGTGCGCCAGTCCGGCAAGATTGACTGCCACATTGTGAACCTGCCTCCCAAACGAACGCGCAGGGTCACTCAGCTCTTTCGCCCACTGCGCTCGGTTCCGCGCCGCGCGGTGTCGTTGGTGGTGGCGGCTCTTGCCTTCGTCGCGTTGACCGCGCTTCTTGTCGCGGCAGATGGCCAGGCGTTGGGCACCGGCACCTGCGCCGCGTTCTATTTTGCACTCATCCTCCTGGTCAGCCTCGCTGCAGACTTGCTCTCCGCAGTGCTGGTGGCGGTGGCGTCGGGACTGGCGGTGAACTGGTACTTCACCCCTCCCATACATACTTTTGACATTGCTGATCCGGCGAACGCGGTGATCGCCGCTGTCATGGTTGCCACCGCGTTGGCCGTGGGGATCTTGGTTCGGAGGACCAAGGGGGAGCGCCACAATGCGCTCGTAGCTGCCCGCGACGCGGAGCTCCTCACCGTCTTCTCCCGCGCAGTGCTCAACCGCAACGCCGACGTGGCACCAATCGACGCGGTGATGCGGAAAGTCGGCGAAGCGTTTGGATGCCACCGCGCCGAACTTGTTGACGCCTCAGGCGACAGCCTCGCTGTGTGGTACTCCTCGTCTGCGGCACGGGGATCTCAGAGCACTGGCAGCGGGGAGCGAAAACACACTCGTCTCCCTATTCCGCGTTCGGCCCCGGGTAAAAACATCGAGACGGTCGTTTACAGTGAGGACCAGACTGTCGAGCTGGCTCTGGAAGGCCCGGCGTTGTCGGCGCGCGACCGGACCCTAGTCGCAGTCGTCGCTGGGTATCTCGCGGGTGTGGTGCGCGAGGAACAGCTGAGCCAGGAGGCGGCGCGCGTGAACGCGGTGGCGGCGGCAGATGAGCTGCGCCGCGCGCTGTTGTCGAGCGTGAGCCACGATCTACGCACCCCACTGGCTACGGCGAAGCTCGCGGTCTCTTCGCTGCGTAACTCGGAGGTGGAATTCAGCCCGGAGGATAGGGAGGAGCTGTTGGCGGAAACCGCTGCGAGTATTGACCAGCTCACGCTTCTGGTGACGAACCTGTTGGACCACTCGCGTCTGAGTGCCGGTGCGGTGACGGCTCGTCGTGAAGCGGTGGAGCTCTACGAGGTGGCGCACCGCGCGATTGCTTCTTGCGCGTTTGGACATTCGCGCGCGCAGACGCAGCGCTTTGTGCTCGATGAAAGCTTGCGGGGCATGACCTGCTGCGCCGATGCCGCCCTGCTCGAGCGGGTGCTGGCGAACCTGTTCGATAACGCGCTGCGCTACGCGCCAACGGGGGAGATTCTCCTGAGCGCGGCAGTTGTGGACGATCGAGTAGAGCTGACTTTGTCGGACGAGGGGCCGGGGATTCCGCCCGAGAAACAAAAGGACATGTTCGTGGCGTTCCAGCGTCTCGGCGATACCAACAACGACAGTGGCGTAGGTCTTGGTTTGTCAGTAGTTCGCGGGTTTGTCGAGGCAATGCGCGGTACGATCACCGTCGAAGCCACCCCGGGGGCAACGTTTACCCTAAGTTTCCCGCGGCGGGAAGGAGAAAGCGATGACGAATAGGAAAGTGCGTATTGCGATCGTGGACGATGACCCGCGTCTGCTCAACGCGCTGCGGATCAACTTTAAAGCGCGCGGCTACGAGGTCTTTGTCGCGGGCACTGGCGCAAAGGGGCTGCAGGTCGTCTCGCGCAACGAGCCCGACGTGGTCATCTTGGATATGGGCTTGCCCGACATGGACGGCTCCGTGGTGCTGGACGGGATCCGCGGCTGGTCCGCGGTACCCGTGGTGATCCTGACGGCCCGCGCTGATCCCTTCTTAAGCGCCGCGGCGCTGGACCAAGGTGCCGATGATTACGTGACCAAGCCCTTTTCCATGGAAGAGTTGCTTGCCCGTGTCCGCGTCGCGTTGCGGCACGGTGCGCCGCAGCAGTCCCCGGTGCACCAGAACACCGGGGTCATTCGCGCGGGGGATCTGCGCATTGATATTCCGCAGCACAGCGTGACCAAAGCCGGTGAGGTCCTCCACCTGACCCCGACGGAGTGGGGTGTGCTCACCACGCTGCTCCGCGCCCACGGCGGACTCGTGCGCAAGGAGGATTTGCTAGAGGAGATCTGGGGTCCGGGTTTTGAAGGGCAGGGTCACTACCTGCGTGTGTATGCCTCCCAGCTGCGGCGCAAGCTGGAAGATGACCCGACGAACCCGCAGTTTCTCCTCACTGAGCCGGGGCTGGGGTACCGCTTCGTCGTGCCTGAGCCGACACGAGAATAGAAGCCCCGCTGTCGCGTGGCGCGGCACGGTAGGGTGGTCGCCATGAAGAAATGGGAATACGCCACTGTGCCGCTACTTACTCACGCCACGAAGCAGATCCTGGATACCTGGGGCGAGGACGGGTGGGAGCTCGTCTCCGTCACCCCGGGCCCCAACCCGGATAACGTTGTCGCGTACCTCAAGCGAGAGGTGGAGTAGGCCATGGCAGGATCGTGGACCGCAGCACTCGCCGAGCTCGGCATTGAGCTCCCGCAGGTCGCCGCGCCCGTCGCGGCGTACGTCCCCGCGAACCGCGTCGGCGACCAGGTCTGGACGTCGGGGCAGTTGCCGCTTATCGACGGCGCACTGCCGGCCACCGGCAAAGTCGGCTCAGAGGTCAACGCGGAGGATGCCTACACGTACGCCCGCCAGGCCGCGCTGAACGCGCTCGCCGCCGTGGACGCGCTCGTGGGCCTGGACAATGTCACCCGCATCTCCAAGGTCGTCGGCTTCGTCGCCTCGGACCCGTCCTTCACCGGCCAGCCGGCCGTGATCAACGGCGCCTCCGACCTGATGAAGGAGGTCTTCGGCGAGGCCGGTGAGCACGCGCGTTCCGCGGTTGGTGTTGCTGTCCTGCCGCTGGACGCACCCGTCGAAGTCGAGCTCGTGGTTGAGGTTGCGGAGGGTGCGGAGGGGCGTCGATAAGCGCATGCCCCGTGCTGCGCTGATGGTGCAGGACGCGGTAGGGTTGGAGGCATGAAGCACCCCGCTTACAGTCAGTTGCGCCCTGTGACGACCTCCGCCGCTGTCGTATTGGCGCCCAACCCGAGCTACGCGGCGCTGGAAGGCACGAACTCGTGGGTCATCCGCGACCCGGAAGATGAGTACAGCATCGTCGTGGACCCGGGCCCGGCGGATGAAGGCCACCTCAACGTGCTGCAGGCTAAGGCAGACAAGGTCGCCCTCATCCTCATCACCCACCGCCACCACGACCACGCGGATGGTGCAGAGCGGTTCCGCCAGCTCACCGGCGCGCCGATTCGTTCGTTCGACCCGCAGTACTGCCATAACGCGGAAGCGCTGCAGGACGGCGAGATCATTTCCCTCGACGGCGTGACGCCGAAGCTGCAGGTTGCGCACACCCCCGGCCACACCCGGGACTCCGTCTGCTTCTTCGTCTACACCCACGAGGTGGAGGACGATCAGCTGGAGGGCATCATCACCGGCGACACCATTGCGGGGCGCCACACCACCATGATCTCCGAAACCGATGGAGATGTGGGCGAGTACCTGGACAGCCTGGAGATGCTGGAGACTCGCGGCGAAAACATCATGCTGCTGCCGGGTCACGGCCCCGAGGGCGAGGACCTGTCCAAGTACGCGCGCAAGTACATTGACCGCCGCAACCAGCGCCTCGAGCAGATCCAGCAGGCGCTCAAGGAGCACGGCGAGGACGCAGACATCAACACCCTCGTCGACGCGATTTATGACGATGTCGATCCGGTCCTCCGCGGCGCTGCCGAGCAGTCCACCCGCGTGGGTCTGCGCTACCTGCGCAACCAGAAGTAACGCCCCGTACAACAGCGACTGCCCCGGCAAGGTGCCGGGGCAGTGTTCGTATTTGGGTGCTCGCGGGCTAGCGGGCGCGGCGAGCCAGGTGCTCGGTGTCCACGATGAGGACGGACTTGCCCTCCAGCTTGATCCAGCCGCGGTGCATAAACGTAGCGAGCGCCTTATTCACGGTCTCGCGGGAAGCGCCGACCAGCTGGGCGATCTCTTCCTGTGTGAGGTCGTGATTGACACGCAGCGCGCCGCCCTCTTGGGTGCCGAAGCGGTTGGCCAGCTGCAGCAGCGTCTTGGCCACTCGGCCGGGCACATCGGTGAAGATGAGGTCTGCCAGCGACGCGTTGGTGCGGCGCAAGCGGCGGGCCAACACGCGCAGCAGCTGCTGGGAGATTTCCGGGTGGTCCGTGATCCACTGCTTGAGCATCTGCGAGTCCATCGTCGCCGCGGTCACCTCGGTGACGCAGACGGCGGAGGAGGTGCGCGGGCCCGGGTCAAAGATGGACAGCTCGCCGAACATGTCGGACGGACCCATCACGGAGAGCAGGTTCTCGCGTCCGTCGGGGGCGTGGCGAGCCAGCTTTACCTTGCCGTCTACGATGATGTAGAGCCGGTCGCCCGGTTCGCCCTCATCAAAAATGGTGGTACCGCGGGAGAACGTCAGCGTCTCCATCTCTTTGATCAGAGCGGCCACCGCGTCGGCGTCGACGCCCTGGAAAATGCCGGCCTTGGCCAGCGTGTCCTGAATGCCTTCCATTGAACCTCCTCGGAACGGCGGTGACTGTTATCCTCTGCGTGGTTTTGGTCACCTAAGTGTCGCTTTTACGGCGTGGTCACAATGGCAGATGCTACCAGTTCATGTTGTGATGGGTACCATATCCCGGAAAAGTTTCCCTACCGGCAATTTTAGGTTCAGCAAACGTTCAGTTAGTAACAATAGTGCGTGTTAATGGGCCTCAACTGATGCTGCTTCGAGGCGTTCCATGCCCAGGGTGAACAGGCCGAGGAAGAGGGGCAGGATCGCAACTAAAATTACCGTCATAGGGGTCATGGTACGTGTGCGATAGCATTGCAGCATGTCCAACGCCTTGCTTCCCCCTGCGCCGGACGCCGGGAAACCGCCGGCCGGCAAGCTTACGCCGCCGCGGCGCCGCGCACCGGGATCCCACCCGGCGGCGAAGGGGAAGGAGACGGAGCTGGGCCGTACCCGCCGCGCCCGGCGGATCAACCGCACCCTGGCGGCGGCGTTCCCGGACGCCCACGCGGAGCTGGACTTTTCCAACCCGCTCGAGCTGCTCGTTGCCACGGTGCTCTCGGCGCAGACGACCGACGTCCGCGTCAACCAGGTCACCCCGGCCCTGTTTGCCACCTACCGTACGGCGCAGGATTACGCGGCGGCAAACCAGGCGGAGGTAGAGGCGCTGATCCGCCCCACCGGGTTCTACCGCGCCAAGGCCGCCAACCTGATCGGGCTGGGGCAGAAGCTGGTCACGGACTTCGGCGGCGAGGTCCCGGTCGCGCTCGAGGACCTGGTCACGCTCCCTGGAGTGGGACGCAAGACCGCGCACGTGGTGCGGGGCAACGTCTTTGGTAAGCCGGGGCTCACCGTGGATACGCACTTCCAGCGGCTCGTCGCGCGCCTAGCGCTGAGTGCGCAGCGCGACCCGGTGAAGATCGAGCGGGAGATTGCCCAAATCATCCCCGCAAGCGAGTGGACGATGTTCTCGCACCGGCTCATCTTCCACGGCCGGCGCGTCTGCCACGCGAAGAAGCCGGCGTGCGGCGCGTGCCCCATCGCGTTCGATTGCCCCGACTTCGGCGCGGGGCCAACCAGCCCGGAGGAGGCAGCGGCCCTGGTCACCGGGGAAGAGCGCGAGCACATCCTGGGCATGTTGGGTGATGCGCAGTGAGGTCGGGCAAGACCGCGGTCGTGGCCAGCGTGGTGGGCGCGCTGGTGGTCACCTGCTTCGTCGTCGCCGGCGCTGTAGCGCTGCTGCGCGGCGGCGGATCGGGTGATGAGGTGCGTGGGAAGGGGGAGACGGGGGCGTCGATAAGCGAGGAAGCGCCCGTGGCCCAGCGGCCCGACTGCGTGGCCGGTGGGGTCGGTGGCGTGGAGCTGCCGTGCCTGGGCGGCGCCGATGTGCCCGGAGAGCGCGCGGGTGTGACGGTAGTCAACGTGTGGGCCTGGTGGTGCGAGCCGTGCCGCACTGAGCTGCCCGTGTTCGAGCGCTACGCCGCAGACCACCCGGACGTGGAGGTCGTGGGCGTGCACGCGGACCGCCAGGCGGCGGCCGGGGCCGACCTGCTCAACGAGCTCGGCGTGGAGCTGCCCAGCTACCAGGACTCCGCCAACAGTTTCGCGGGACGGCTGGGTCTGCCCGGCGTCGTGCCCATCACGGTGGTGTTCCGCGACGGCAAGCAGGTGGGCACGCTCGCGCAGGCCTTCGAGTCCGAAGAGGCACTGGCCAGCGCCATCGACGGGGTGCTCCGGCGATGAGCGAGCGCAAGAAAGGGCAGCTTCTCGACGTCCCACTGCAGCCCCACAAGGCGCCCCGCTGGCTCGCGCCGCTGATCGACCGGATTCAACGCGGCACCTACCGCGAGGCGGCGCGGCCCCTCCTGCACGGGCGCACCGTGCCGGAGGACGCGGCGGACGAGGCCGCGGTGCTGATCCTGTTTACCGGGAACGCGGCGTCGGCGACCATCCCGGACGACGCGCACGTGCTCATCACCCACCGCACGCCGCGGATGCGGAGCCACTCGGGGCAGATGGCGTTTCCCGGCGGGCATATCGACGCCGGGGACCGCGGGCCCGTCGACGCGGCGCTGCGCGAGGCCTGGGAGGAGACCGGCCTCGAGCGTTCGCGCGTGACGCCGCTGGCCACGCTGCGCACAGTGACCACGGGCGGCAGGGGACTCCGGGTGCGGCCGGTGATTGCGTACGCGGAGCAGCCGGGCGAGACCTACGTGGCCAGCCCGTTTGAAACGGACGACGTCTTCTTCATCGCCGTGCGCGACCTGGTGGACCCCGCGAACCGGCTGCAGGTGGGGCTGGCCAATTTTGCCGGGCCCGCCTTCCGCGCCGGGTGCTACGTTGTGTGGGGCTTTACGGCTATTCTGCTCTCAATACTTTTGGAGCAAGCCGCGTGGGCCCGCGACTGGGACCGCACTTTGCGCGATTTGGACGAGGTGCTCGCCAACTCCGCCAACGGGGAGCCGCGGTACACGCGGTAGCCCCCGCGGACCGGCCCCGATGACGCCCCACAACACGAACCAGGAGACAGCAAAACAGTGACCGGATCAGCCATCGTGGACCTCGTCGCGGCGATTCTGGTGGTGGGCAGCTTCGCGGCGGGGTGGCGACGGGGCGTGCTGGCGTCCGTGTTCATCGCGGTGGGCAGCGTGGCCGGCTTGATTGTGGGGCTGCTCGCTGCCGCGTACACGCTCGACTTCTTCTCCGGCCGCGGGCTGCGCGTCATCATTTTCCTGGCGGTCGTGGTGTTCTTCGTCGGGCTGGGGAACTTGGCTGGCTCCGCGATTGGCGACGCCCTGCGCGGCGCCCAGCGGTGGCGCCCGATGCGCGCGCTGGATTCCGTCGCGGGCGCGTTGCTGCAAGCGCTGGCCATGTCCCTGGCGCTGTGGCTGGTGTCGATCCCGCTGGTCAGCGCGCTTCCGGAGCCGCAGAGCGCCGCGCTGCGGGACTCGCGGGTGCTGCGCGGGATTGACGCCGCAACACCGGACGCATGGGCGCAGCTGCCCGCCAAGGCGGCCGCATTGCTGCACGACACGGGCCTGCCGCCGCTGGTCTCGCCGTTGAGCGCCGATGCGAAGCGTGAGGTGGACGCGCCGGACGAGTCGGTGGTGACCGGTGACCTGGTCGACCGCGTCCGACCGAGCGTCGTCCACGTCGTGGGTGACTCGGAGACCTGCCACCACCGCCTGATGGGCAGCGGCTTCGTCATCGCGGACGGCTACGTGCTGACCAACGCCCACGTGGTGGCGGGCACCCAGCTGGTCAACCTGGACACCGTGCTGGGCGTGAAGCACGCGGACGTCGTGCTCTACGACCCGGAGGTGGACATCGCCGTCCTTCACGCCCCCGAGCTGGGTCTGCCGGAGCTGACGTGGGCGCCGCGCGAGCTAAAGTCCGGCGATGACGCCGTGGTGATGGGCTTCCCCGAATCCGGCCCCTTTGAGGCAGACGCGGTACGCGTGCGGACCCAGTTGGAGCTCAGCGGCCCGGACATTTACGCCACTGGCCGGGTGGAGCGCGGCGCGTACACGATCCGCGGCGACATCCGCCAGGGCAACTCCGGCGGGCCCATGTTCACCCCGGAGGGGCAGGTCGCGGGCATGATTTTCGGCACGGACGTGGACGTCGCGGACACCGGCTACGCCCTGACCGGCACGCAGCTCCGCGAGGTGATCGGCGACGTCGAGCGCCTCACCGACCCGGTGGACACGCAAACCTGCGCGGTCTAAAGCACCAGGAGTGCTATGACGCCAAGTGCTTCTCGACGCCCCGCACAAACGCCCCCGGATCCCCCGCGTAGGGCAGGGCGTGGAGGACGTGGTTGGCGCCGGTAGCTGGCGCGTGCCGCCGCAGGCGGTGCGTGGCGAGGATGTGGGGCAGCGCGTTATCGATGCGCAGCGCCGCAAGCCGGGTCGCGAGCGTTTCCGCTGGGTGATCGGGGTGCTTGGCGGCGCTGTCGGCCGCTGCCCGCGCGAGGGTGGCGTGAAACGCGCTGCGCCACGCGCGGTCCAGCGCGCCGGGCAGGTGTGTGGCGGTGGCGGCCGCGACGGGGGCGGGGAGGCGGCCGAGCCAGGCGGGGAGGTGCGGCTCGTTGGGGAGCGTGAGCACGCTGCGGACGAGCTGAGGCTGGGCCTGCTCGAGGGCGCGGGCGACCACGGCGCCGGTATCGGCGGCGACGAGGGCGGCATTCGCATGTCCCAGGGTGTGGATCACCCCGCCGAGGTCGCCGCGCAGGATGCGCAGCAGGTTGCCGCCTCGGTGGGCGGGCTTGTCAGACATGCCGAAGCCCCGCTGGTCCAGCGCGGCAACGTGGTAGCCGCGGCTGGCCAGCGGGGCGAGGGCGTAGCGGAAGTCGAACCAGCCGCCGTACGCGCCGTGGATGAACAGGACCAGGGGGTCGGCGGGGTCGCCGGCCACGGCGGCGTGCAGGCGCACGCCGCGAGTGTGCAGCATGCGGTGCGCAAACTCCCCCGGCAGGTCAACGACCGAGGGTGGCGTCGGGGTCAGGCGGGGCATGCCCGGAGCGGCCCTGGAGGCGAAAAGCGCCTACTTGGTCACTGCCGTGGAGCCGGTGGTGTGCGCGGCGGAGGAGTACAGGCCGCTGGAATCCTTGGACAGGTTCTGCTGGGCCTGGCCCGGGCGCAGGTGCTTCAGCTCGCCGACGGACTCGATGGTCTTCTCCGGCGCCTTGATCTTCTTCACCTTCTGCAGGCCCATGAAGGCCAGGATGCCAGCGAGGGCGATCATGATGAGGAAGACGATGAGGAAGGCCCAGCCGCGGTGCATCCAGGACGCGAGCATCTCCGCCAGGGCGAAGAAGGCGAAGAAGCTGGAGTACAGTGCGATGACGCCGGCCACGGCGAAGAGGCCGCCGCCCATGGCGCCCTTCTTGACCTCGCCGATGACCTCGGTCTTGGCCAGCTCGATCTCGCCGCGGACCAGGGTGGAAATCTGCTCCGTCGCGTTGGAGACCAGCGTGCCAATGGAATCCTTACCCGGCTGGGTGGTGTCGGCGTCGCGCAGCGGGATGGAGTCCACCTTGGCAGACACTGCCGTGGAACCGCTGGTGTACAGACCGTCTTTGCTCACTGTTTTTCAAACCTTCCTGCGAGTCGCCTACAAGGCGTGTGGCTACTGCTGCTCTCGCGCGTATACGTACACGTGTGATGCATTGTCCTCCACGACTTTAGCTATAGTCCAGCCTTCGTGCCTGTATTGGGGCCGGAAGGTCGACGAAACCGCTGCCGCGCAAGTTAGGATTTAAGCCTAAAACATCCTGTAAATGGTCCAAAATGCGCAGATTCTTTCACGGGTGTGAGCGCTGCGTGGGAAGGAATGTGGTGAAGGCCCTCAAGGTCCTTGGCAAGGCGCTGGTTGCGCTCCTGGTTGTGCTCGTGCTCCTCGCGGCGGTGATTGTTGGGTTGCGCGCTTACAACCGGCACACCTACCCGTTCGCGAGCGGGGGGTCGTCTTCTGTTGCGGGGGAGGGGGATGGTGGGGCGTCGTTAAGCGTTGCCCCGATCCATGGGGACCAGATCGAAGGGTTCCACATCACGCCCGAGGGGAAGACGCACCCGGGCGTGGTGGTTGTGTACGGCGGCTCCGAGGGCGGTGCGGACCGCACTCGTGCCGAGTGGCTCGCGGGCGAGGGCTACGAGGTGCTCAGCATGTACTTCTTCGGGCGGGAGGGGCAGCAGCAGGGGCTCGCGGAGGTGCCGCTGGAGCAGTTTGATGAGGTCAGCACGCTTATCGACGCCACCGTGGACGGCGATGGGCCAGTGACGGTCGTGGGGACGTCGAAGGGCGCGGAGTTTGTGGAGCTGCTGGCGGCAAAGGGCTTCCGGGTGGACAACGTGGTCGCGTTCGTGCCCGCGAGCTATTCCTACCCGGGGCTGGTGTTCCAGCAGGCGGAGGAGTTGCCGTCGTTTACCTACAAGGGTGAGGCGGTGCCGTTCGCGTCGTTCCGCGCGGGGTCCATGGCGGCCGGGGCGAAGCAGATGTGGGACATGGTGACCGGCTACCCGGTGTCGTACCGCGCGACCTACGAGTCGGCGGCGGAAGCGGCACCGGAGGAGGCGCGCATTGACCTCTCGCACTTCGGCGGGAACGTGCTGCTCTTCGCCGGTGAGGACGACCAGATGTGGCAGTCCGCGGACGCGGCGCGCGAGCTCGAGGCGCAGGGTGAGCAGGTGGAGGCTCACGTGTACCCGGACGCCGGGCACGTCTTCTTTGCGCACGCGGAGGAGCTGCCGAACGGCTGGCAGATCATGCTCGGGGGTACCCCGGAGGGCAACCGCGCCGCGTACGAGGACTCGCGGGCCGTGTTGCTGGAGCGCCTCGACCAGTGGCACGGGAGGCAGTAGCTACTCGAGCTCCTCGGGCGGGGGCTAGGCGGAGCGGCCGTCGCGCATGATCGCGCGGGTGACCAGCGTGCCGACGACGGCGAGCGCCGTGATTCCGGCGATGACGCCCGCGCCGATGCCCACCTCGCGCGCGTTGGGCATCTGGATGAGCGGCTCCGGGTTCTTGAAGGTGCGGATCTCCCAACCAGAGGACATGGCGTGTTTGCGCAGGGCGCGGTCCGGGTTGACGGCCACGGGGTTGCCCACGGCCGCGAGCATCGGGATGTCCGTGGCGGAATCGGAGTAGGCGTAGCAGTGCGCGAGTTTGTGGCCGTGCTCGCGGGCGAATGTTTCCACGGCCGCCGCCTTGGCCTCGCCCTTGAGGTACTGGGTGATTGTGCCGGTGAGCTTGCCGTCTTCCACCTCCACCTCGGTGGCCACGACGGTGTCCACGCCGAGCTCGGCGGCGATCGGCTCGACGAGGATGTCCGCGGAGGCGGAGATGATGATGACGTCGTGGCCCGCCGCGCGGTGCTGCTCGATCAGCTCGCGCGCCTCGCGGTAGATCGCAGGCGTGACCACGTTGTGCATCGTTTCGGTGGTGATGCGCCGCACTTCGTCCACATCCCAGCCCTTGACCAGCTGCGCGAGTTGGTCGCGGGAGGCGTCCATCTGCTCGCTGGAGTGGCCGACGAGCATGTAGGAGGCCTTGGACAGGTAGAGGTCGAGCGCCTCTTGGCGGGTGATCAGGCCGTTGTTGAGGAACTCTTTGCCAAAGGCGTAGGCAGACGAGGTCGCGATGATCGTCTTGTCCAGGTCGAAGAATGCCGCCACCGGCGCGCGAGTTGCCATGTGCTTCATTCTAACGAGCTAACCTCAGCGCCCGGCGTGTAAATGCTGAGTCGCGTGTGAGGGATGGGACTGGGTTATCCACAGATTGTTTGTTTTGGATACGATCGCGCCCTGGGTTATCCACAGATGTATCCAACCCCTTGCGCGTTGATATTGCGCCTGTAATGCTTACGGTATGACGCAAGCAAAAGTACCGAATTCTCGCGCCAGCCGCCCCATCATCGTCGCGGTGGACGACCCACTCCTCCACCCGGAGGTCACCCACCTCGCCGCAGCCGCTGGCCACGCCATCGTGGACGTTGCCGACCCCACCGCGCTGCCGCAATACGTGGCGCGTGCGTTCGCAGTGCTTGTCGACGCCACCTGGGCCCCACACCTCCCTCCGCCCCGAGCCGACAACGTGTTCATTGTCAGCGGCAGCCTCGCCGACGCCTCCGCGTCCCCGGACGCCTTCGTCCTGCCGGCGCAGGCCGGCGACCTCCTCGTCGCGCTCGGCCGTTGCGCACAGGCGAGCCAGCACAGCGGCGGCGGGCGCACGGTCGCCGTGCTCGGCGCGGGTGGCGGCGTCGGCGCATCCGTCCTCGCCTGTGCGCTCGCTGAGGTGGACGGGAACGCCACGCTCATCGACGCACACCGGCTCTCCGGCGGACTCGACCTCCTCCTCGGCGTCGAGGAGCGGCCGGGCGCGCGCTGGGGCGAGATCGTGCTGGGCGATGGTGCCGTAGCGCGCACCGACGTGCGCCGCGCCCTGCCCTCCACCGCTTCCGGCACCGCGGTCCTCACGTTTGCGCGCAGCACCGTCGCGGACCCGTTCCGGGTCACCACGGCGGAGCTGGAGAGGCTCTGCCGCGCTGTGGGCGGCGAGGGCCTGACCGTCCTCGACGTTCCCATCGACCTGCTCCCGGCGGCGTGCGACCTGGCCGTCATCGTCGTGACGCCGACGGTGCGCTCCGTCTGCGCGGCGCAGACGATCGCGCTAGAGTGCAACGCCGCCGGCGTGGAGCACGTGCTGGTCCTCCGCGACTCCCCCTGGCAGGGCATCGACGACGACGGCGTTGTCGCAGTGACCCGCTCGCGGATCTGCCACCGCCTGCCCACGCTGCACCGGCTGCCGCGCTCGATCGAGAGCGCTGGGCTCCCGGCGCGCCTGCCCAAGCCCCTGCGCAAGGCGGCCGACGCGGTGCTCGCGGAGGTGGCGTGATGGATGCCAACGACGTACTCGCGCGCGTGCAGCGTCGCCTTGCGGACGAGCCTGCGCCCCCGTCGCCAGCACGGTTGGTGGACATCATCCGCGACGAGGCGGTGGTGATTAGCGACCTCGACGTGCTCGCGCTCATGCGCAAGCTCCGCGACGACACCACCGGCGCCGGCCCGCTCGAACCGCTGCTGGCGGCCGGCGATGTGACGGACATTTGCGTCAACGGCCCGTCCGAGGTCTACATCGACCGCGGCCGCGGCCTCGAGCTGGCGGAGACCACCTTCGACTCGGAGGCGGACGTGCGCGCCCTGGCCACGCGCCTCGCGCTGAGCTGCGGGCGCAGGCTCGACGACGCACAGCCATACTGCGACGGGCACCTCACCCGCGACGACGGCACGCTCTTGCGCTTCCACGCGATCCTCGCCCCAACGGCCCAGGTGGGCACCTGCTTGTCGCTGCGCGTGCTGCGCACCGCCACCGCCTCGCTCGCGGACCTGGTGGCGGGCGGCTCCCTTGATCAGGAGCGCGCCGACCTGCTGCGCGCGCTGGTAGTGCAGCGTAAGGCGATCCTGGTGGTGGGCGGCACCGGCTCCGGCAAAACGACGCTCCTGTCTGCCCTGCTTGCAGAGGCCGCCCCCACCGAGCGCATCATCGCCATCGAGGACACGCTTGAGCTGACCCCGCACCACCCGCACGTGCTTAACCTGACCACGCGTGCCGCCAACGCCGAGGGCGCCGGTGCGATCACCATCGCGGACCTGGTCCGCCAGGCCCTGCGCATGCGGCCGGACCGCATCGTGGTTGGCGAGATCCGCGGTGCCGAGGTCGTCGATCTCCTCGCCGCGCTCAACACGGGCCACGACGGCGGTGCGGGCACCCTCCACGCCAATTCCATCCACGAGGTCCCCGCCCGGCTGGAGGCGCTCGCGGCCCTCGGCGGTCTGGACCGCGCCGGGCTGCACTCACAGCTCGCCGCAGCCGTGGACGCCGTGGTGGTGGTCCGCCGCGGCACCGATGGCACCCGCTACGTGCACCAGATCGGCGTGCTGGAAGGCCAGCCGGTCACCGCACGCGTGGTGTGGGACAGCGAGCGCGGTCCCGCCGCGGGCTACAAGGAGCTGGCATCATGAACCCATTGCTCATCGCCGCCGCGGCCACTGCGCTCACCGCCCCCGCTCCCTCTGCCCGCCTCGGCGCACTCACGCGCAACGTGCAACGCTTCTCGACGCCACGCCTCCACCACACACTCTTCATCGCCGGCATCGTGCTCGCGCTCGGCCTGGTCGCCGCCAAACGGGTCAGCGTGGTCCTCGCGGCAGTCATGGTCGGGGCGACCGTCGTCGACCTCATCGTCCGGCGCCGGGAGCAGCAGCAACGCGCCAAAGGCGCGGCCGTGACCGCCGACTTTCTCGGCCACGTGGTGGCCAACCTGGACGCTGGAGCCCCGCTGCCGCGCGCCTGCGTGACTGCCGCCGAGCGCCTGCCCGACAACGCGCCGGCCCCACTCGCGCGCGACATCCACCGGCTGGCCCACCATATTCGGCTCGGGCACTCCGCAGCGCAGATCGAGGTACCTACGGCGCAGCCGGAGCTGGCACGCATGGTCACGCTGTGGCGGCTTGCAACCGGGCGCGGGATCCCCGTCGCCCAGCTTCTGCGCGCCGCGCGCGACGAGCTCGACCACGCCGAGCAGCACCGAGCCGCGACAACCGCGGCGCTGGCCGGGCCGCGCACCACGGCTATGGTGCTCGCCGCGTTGCCGCTCGCCGGGATGCTCATGGGCGCCGCGATGGGGGCGAACCCCGTCGGGCTGCTGACCTCCGGCGGCATAGGCGGGGTGCTCCTCGTCGTCGGTACCGCCCTGGTGTGCGCGGGCACCGTCGTGTCCCGGGTGATTATAGAAAGGGCGGCGCAATGATCCTGCTTCTCGCATCACTGTTCCTCGCGGCCGCGCTCGCCCTGCCTCGGGTCCAGCCCGCGCAGCGGCTGCGCGTTACTCCCAGCGCGGGTTCGAAGACCCCGCGGGATGGTCCCCGCGGGGAAGCGCCGGGTATCGACGCCCACCGCAGCGCAGCCGACATCACGCTCTTCGCGGCATGCTGCGAGGCCGGACTCCCGCTCGCCGACGCCGCCGCCGCTGTAGCTGAAACTTACGGCGACACCGGCAGAGGCAATGCGCGCGCGAGTCCTTGGCATACCGTCTCTGCGCTGACGGCGCTCGGGGTGAGCCCCGAGCGCGCCTGGTCAGAGCTCCATAGCGTCCCAGGTGGCGCGGAGCTCGCCGGGCTTGTTGCCCTCTCCAACTCCTCGGGGTCCGCCATCGTGGCGGGCTGCGAGCGCATCGTCACCAAGCTTCGTGCTGAAGCTGCCGACGAGGCGAGCGCCAAAGCGGAACGGGCGGGCGTCCTCATCGCGATCCCGCTTACCGCCTGCTTCCTCCCGGCGTTCTTCGTCCTCGGGCTTGCACCGGCGGTGCTCAGCTTGGGGGCGGCGATCTTGCACTAACTGTCCACTCCGAAAATCAACAATCATTCTCAACCAATGAAGGGAACACAATTACTATGAATACGATCAACACTGCTACCGTCATGGGCGTCCAGAAGATACGCGGTTACGCTGGGCAACTCGCTGCAAAGATGCAGGACGACCGGGGGATGTCAACCATCGAATATGCGTTTGGGTCGCTCGCGGCGGCCGCGCTCGCCGGAGTGCTCTACCTCGTGGTAAACGGCGACGGAGTGACCTCTGCAATTGAGGGCGTGATTACCGACGCACTCACGAACACCCCGGGCTAATGACCACGATCGAGACAGCGCTCTCGCTGTCCGCACTCGTCACCGTCGCGGCTGCCATCGTTGCCGGCATCGCCACCATCGCCGCCTACATCACGGCGGTGGATACGGCCGGCGCGGCGGCGCGCGCCCACGCAATCGGGGTGGAGTTCGCCCCGCCGCGCGGCAGCGTCGATGTCGCCGAGTCCGGCGGGGTCGTGACGGTGACTGCGCGGGTCCCGGCGGCGGTGGGGCAGATGCAGGCAACCGCGCTGTTCCCCGTCGAGCACACCGCGGGGGAACGCTGATGGGCTGGCTCCGGAGGCTTCGCAGCGAGGAAGGCTCGGCGACGGTCACCTCGGCGGGCATCATCACCGCGGTGATCGCGCTGGCGCTCGCGGTAGCTGCGGTCGGCGCGCGCGTCGTGGACCACCACCGCGCGCAGGTCGCCGCCGACCTCGCTGCCGTTTCCGGGGCGACGGCGCTCTACACGGGCGCGCCCGCCTGCGAGGCCGCCGAGCGCACCGCGACGCTCAACTCTGCGGCCGCAGAGTTGTGCGAGGTGGACACCGGCGACGTCACCGTCCGTGCCCGGATCGGGCGCGCGGAAGCTACTGCCCGGGCTGGCCCGGCTGAGGAGGAACGTCCCCGGCGGTCATGGTGACCAGCGCGCCCAGCAGCTTCAGCGCAGCGTGCTTGTTCAGCGGCTGGTTCCCGTTGCCGCACTTCGGGGACTGCACGCAGGACGGGCACCCGGACTCGCAGGGGCAGGCGCGCACCGCCTCGAACGTCGCGGTGATCCACTCGTGGAAGCGGGCGAAGCCCTCGTCGGCGAAGCCCGCGCCGCCCGGGTGGCCGTCGTAGACAAACACCGTGGGCAGCATGGTGTCCGGGTGCAGCGCCGTGGACACGCCGCCGATGTCCCACCTGTCGCAGGTGGCCAGCAGCGGCAACAGCCCGATGGCTGCGTGCTCTGCGGCGTGCAGCGCGCCGGGGACGTCGCCCGCCGAGATCCCCAGCTCGTCGAGGACCAACGGGTCGATGGTGTAGGCCACCGCCCGGGTGATCAGCGTCTGCTCGGGGAGGTCGAGCGGGATGTGCTCGGACACGGTGCCGTCGGCAAGCCGCACGACGTAACCGGTGACCCGGTCGGTGACCTCGACGTCGACGTTGGCTACCCACAGGCCCGGGGAGGGGTGGACGCGCGCGGAGGCGTCGCCCAGGATCGCGATGTCCGTGGTGGAACGCGCCTGCGTGGAGTAGTCGGGCGTCTCGGGTGCCACCAGCGCCACGTAGCCGTCAAGGTCCAGCTTCTGGACCACGAAGGACTCGCCCTGGTGCAGGTAGACGGCGCCGTCGTGGACCTGCGTGGCGGCCCGCGCGGCGTCCACGGTGCCCAGTAGCCGGCCGTCCGTCGCGTCCACGATGAGGACCTCCTCCCCGGTGCCGCCGCGCAGGGATACGACGGAGTGTGCGGTCTCCGGGGTGAGCTCACCCTCCAGTTGCGGGGTGGCGAACCAGCCGCGGGGGCGGCGTCGTAAATAGCCCTCCCGCTCGAGCTCCTCGACGACGTCGTGCGCGCCAAACGCGTCCACGTCCGCGTGCGAAAGCGGCCGTTCGACGGCGGCGCAATAGACGTGTCCGCGCAGGATGTACGGGTTCTGCGGGTTGAACACCGAAGACTCCACCGGGCGGCCCAGCAGCGCGTCCGGATGGTGGACCAGGTAGGTGTCCATCGGCTCGTCGCGGGCGACCATGACCACCACGGAAGCCTGGCCGCGGCGGCCGGCGCGCCCCGCCTGCTGGCGGAACGAGGCGACCGTGCCCGGGAAACCGGCCATGACCACCGCGTCGAGGCCCCCGACGTCAATGCCCAGCTCAAGCGCGTTCGTGGTGGCGAGGCCGAGGAGGTCGCCCTCGTCCAGCGCACGCTCCAGCTTGCGACGATCCTCCGCCAGGTAGCCAGCGCGGTAGGACGCCACCCGGCCCGCCATGTCGGCGCGGCCCGCCACGACCAGGTCCTCCTGCGCACGCAGCGCGACCGTCTCCGCAGCGCGGCGCGAGCGCACGAAGGTAAGCGTGCGCGCACCTTCCTGCATCAGCGTCGACATGATGGTCGCTGCTTCGGTGGAGGCGGCGTAGCGCACGGGCGCACCGTTTTCGCCTTCCGCGCCCTCGATGAAGCCGGGCTCCCACAGCGCGATCGTGCGGGACCCGGTCGGCGCGGTGTCCTCGGTGATGGCGGTGACGCTGCGGCCGCAGAGCCGAGACGCCTGCCCTGCCGGGTCCGCGGCGGTTGCGGAGGCGAACACCACGACCGGGTGCGACCCGTACGCGGCGGCGATGCGTAACAAGCGGCGCAGGACGAGGGACACGTTGGCGCCGAAGACGCCGCGGTAGGTGTGGCACTCGTCCACCACCACGAAGCGGAGCTGGCGCAGGAAGCGCGCCCACCGGGGGTGCGCGCCGAGGAGCCCCGCGTGCAGCATGTCGGGGTTGGAGAAGACGAAGCGGGACGCCTCGCGGATTCCGGCACGGGCCTCGGTGGGGGTGTCGCCGTCGTACGGGGCGGGATGGACGCCGGAGAGCTGGGGAATCTGCGACGTCATCCGCAGCGTCGCCTGGAGCTGGTCCGAGCCCAGTGCCTTGGTGGGGGTGAGGTAGAGGGCGCACGCCTTGGGGTCCTCGGCAAGCGCGGTGAGGATGGGCAGCTGGTAACCGAGCGACTTTCCGGAGGAGGTGCCCGTGGCGATGACGGTGTCGTTGCCGTCGCGCACCGACTGCGCGCACTGGGCCTGGTGGGTGTAGGGAGCGGTGACGGAGGCGTCGATAAGCACTTGCTTCAGCTCGGGGAGCACCCACGCTGGCCACGGAGCGAACTGCGCGGGCGAAGCGGGGACGTCCTCCACGTGCGTGATGGTGGAGCTGCCGAAACGGCGGCGCAGGAGCTCGATGAGTTCTGCGCCGAGCGACGGTGGGGGTGCGGGGGTATGAGTCATTCCATATGAAGTATGCCACTCGCTATGCCAAAGTATGCGATTCGTGGCACACTAGAGCACGGTCACAGATTTTGTGTGCGCCCTCCAAAGGTGCTCGCGAGGATCGTTGACGCGGGCGCCAGGAACCCCGAGATGGTCCTGGTGGACGACCAAACATATCTCACTCAAGTTTTACGTGAAAGGTTTCACCATGGCTACCGGAACTGTTAAGTGGTTCAACGCAGAAAAGGGCTTCGGCTTCATCGCACCGGACGACGGCTCCTCCGACGTCTTCGTGCACTACTCCGAGATCCAGGGCTCCGGCTTCCGCACCCTGGAGGAGAACCAGCAGGTCGAGTTCGAGGTGGGCGAGGGCGCCAAGGGCCCGCAGGCCCAGCAGGTGCGCGCGCTGTAAGCCCGCATTCCAAAGAGCCCCCGCTGCCGGTGACCTGAACTGCTCCCCATTAGTTGGACTGAGAAAATCAGTTACCGACTAGTGGGGAGTAGTTTTCATTGAGAGCTCGAAGTTCGCTGAGTGAGCATCAGCGCGAGCAGTTGGTTGCACTATTTGAGCAAG
>NZ_RDRE01000115.1 GCF_003693265.1 Corynebacterium gottingense | reverse complement strand
GGCCGGTAAAGTCCGTGACCACGTTGTAGCCGAAGCGCTGCGCGTAGGACTCGATCACGCGGCCGATCACGTTGATCTCGCGGCCAGGCTTTGCCGCCTTGATGCCGCGCATCGTCGCCTTGTACGTGCGCTCGACCAGGTCCCGATGTTCCTGCGACACCTCACCCGCGAGGAAGGTCGCATTCGTATCGCCGTGCACCCCGTTCTTGTACGCCGTGACATCGATGTTGACGATGTCGCCTTCCTCAATCACCGTCGTATCCGGAATCCCGTGGCACACGATCTCATTCAACGACACGCAGCAGGACTTGGTAAACCCGCGGTACCCCAGCGTCGACGGGTACGCGCCGTGGTCGCACATGAACTCGTGCGCAATCCGATCGATCTCATCGGTAGTCACCCCAGGCTCCACCGCCGCGCCGGCCACAGCAAGCGCGTTTGCCGCAATTTTCGACGCCTCGCGCATCCGCTCCACGGTCTCAACCGTCTGCACGAGCGGCTCGCCCACGTTCTCCTGGACGTCGTCCTTCCACGCGTACTCCGGACGCTCGATGTCCTTGGGCACCTTGCGGATCGGTGTCTGCTTTCCTGGCTTCAACTTTCCTCTTGCACTCATGCGCCCCATGGTAGTCCCCAAGTGCGCAAACCCCGATTCGCGCCGACCCGCGTTACGGGTTGAGGTTGTGCAGCATCCGGTCGGTCACCGCGACCGCCGCTTCGGAGCCTCCGCCAAGCACGATGAGGGTGGCAAAGGCGATGTCATCATCGGCCCTGTACCCGGCGAACCAGGAGTGTGAGCCGCCGTTAATCTCCGCCTCACCGGTCTTCCCGCGTATATCCCCGCCGGCGGTCATCCCCGTCGCCGTACCGCCCGGGGCCGTCACGGCCGCCATCATCTGCTGTAGCTGAGCGGCGACTTCCGGAGCCATCGGGCCCACCTGGCCGTCCACTTCCGTTTCCTTCCCCTGGATGAGGAACGGGACCGGCATCTGCCCGTGCGCAGCCGTGGCCGCAACCAGAGCCATGCCGAAGGGGCTCGCCAGATCCAAGCCCTGGCCGTAGCCGGACTCGGTACGGTCCAACGGCTCCTCGCCCTCGGGGATCGACCCAGTGATGGTGTCCAGCCCCGGAATGTTCATGTCCAGCCCGAGCCCGAACTGCTTGCCCGTCTCCTGCAGCTCTCCGGGGGCAAGCTGGGTCGAAATATCGGCAAACGAGGTGTTACAGGAGTGCGCGAACGCGGACTCCAACGAGACGTTGCCCAGGCTGAACCCGGCGTAGTTGGTAACGGTCCTCCCGAACAGGTTCATCGTGCCCGGGCACGGAACCGTTGAACCGGGATTCAGACCCTGCCGCTCCATCCCCGCGGCCGCAGTAATGATCTTGAACGTCGAACCCGGCGGGTACTGCCCCATCGTCGCGACGTTACCGTCCGCGTCGGCAGCGGGGGTCTGAGCCACAGCCAGGATGCCGCCGGTGGACGGGCGGATAGCCACGATCATCGCCTGCTGGCCCGCAACCGGCTCCAGCGCAGACTCGGCTGCCTGCTGCACCCGGTGGTCCAGGCTGATGTGCACGGCGGGCGCAGGCGCGGCGTCTTCGCGCTCCAGCTCCTCGT
>NZ_RDRE01000114.1 GCF_003693265.1 Corynebacterium gottingense | reverse complement strand
TGTCATGTCTAGGGACTTTTTGGACAAGGAGTCCAGGAGGTTTTTGGACAGGATGTCTAGTAGCTTTTTGGACGCCTACAGCGGTGGAATAGCCGGATGGCTATTCCACTACACAAGCGCAGAAAGGTCGCAGATTTCGATCCCGTTCGTGACGGCAAAACGATCACGCAGTTTTGCAAAGAACTGGGCATCTCGCGGCAGACGTACCACAACATCAAAAACCGGATCACGCAGAAGGGTCGATCCGGCATCGTGCCAGATTCGACTGCACCGAAGCACCCGGCCGGAAAATTTCAGGACGCCGACAAGATCGCCGTCGTCCACGCCAGGCAAAAGCTGATGGAACAGGGCTTGGATTACGGGCCTTGGTCGATCTACTACTTCTTGTTCGACTCCGTCGGTGCCGATCGCACCCCTTCACGTTCCACAATCGCCTCATGGCTCCATGAGCTGGGGTTTGTCGACGTTAATGCCCGCAAACGGCCGAGGAGTTCCTATAGACGCTTCGCCCGTGACTTCGTCGGTGAACTCTGGCAGATCGATGGGCTGGTCTATCGTCTCTTCGACCATGCGCACACGCTCGTGACGATCTACCAGGTCATCGACGACGCGAGCAGATTCGACGTCGGAAGCAAAGCATTTGCATTGCCGGAAAACGGTACTGACGCTCGCGCCGTGCTCGCTGAAGCGTTCGCCACCTACGGCAAACCCCAAGAGATCCTTTCCGACAACGGCGACGCGTTTGCCGCCTACCACCGTGGATACCTCACAGCGACTGAAACCTGGCTTGCCAGCGAAGGTGTACTCGCCATTGCTGGATTCGCGCCGACAACCCAAGGCAAAGACGAACGCTCCCACCGCACGCTGACCCAGTTTCTCGACGCTCGCCACCCAGTAAGCCTTGCCGAGGTCAACACGTATCTGGCTGAGTATCGGCACGTGTACAACGAACGACGACGGCACCAATCACTGCTGGTCGGCAAGATGCACATCACTCCACGCCAGGCTTTCGAGACCTTCCCCAAAGCACCTTCGCCCACGCAACCACTTGATCCAGATCAGGTCTGGGCCCGCGTGCTTGCCTACAACCAGGCGCACAACCCGCAGGCAGCAAACGAAGTGAGAAACGGCCCCGGGGAAGCGGCAACTTCACCCGAGACCAGCACCGATGACATAGCAGCTTCACACGGCATACCTGGCACCGATACCCCCACACTAACGGTGCCGACCATACAATCAACAAACGATTGGGGCATCCCGGAAAAGCTCCGCGTGAGCAAAGACGGTGTCGTTCGTGTGTGTAGCTACGGGCTCTACATCGGCCTAAGATTCAAAAACCGCAAGCTCTACGCCACGGTCACGAACGACGATGTCGCGGAGTTCTTCACGGCCCACGACGGTGAGTTCCTCTTCAGCGTGCCACTGCCGGTCACACTGAGCCACAGGCCACCAGGCGGGCAGATCAACATCAACCTCGTTGAAGGAATGAAGCACCGCAGGCCGCCGCGGATGAACCCGAAACTGTCCAAACCCCGACCGAAGCGCAGGCCACCAGAATGACCCGCTAGAAACTGTCCAAGAACTCCATAGATTCCGTGTCCAAAAAGTCATTGGACTCCTTGTCCAAAAACTCTATGGACATAACA
>NZ_RDRE01000113.1 GCF_003693265.1 Corynebacterium gottingense | reverse complement strand
ACTGAACAGGTAGGCGACACAGAAGATGAGGACGACGCCGGCCTCTGCCGAGAGGAACCCGGGCGCGTGCGCATGATCCGCGGTCACGGCGATGATGGCGGGCGCGAGGAACACCAGCCACACGCCGGCAAACAGGGTGTTGCTGGTGTTGAAACCACGCAACGGCGCAGCCAACACCCCGGCTACTTCCGGTTCTTGTCGCGGCGCCGGAGGAGCAACACCGCGGTGACGAACACCGTTGTCCATACCGCGATGTTAGCCCAGGCCCACCACATTGGGTCGGTGGTTGTACCGCTGGCCAGCAGCTGCGTGCCGCGCGAGACAGGCCAACGCGCCAGCGCCGCCGCGCCATACATCGGGGTGAAGCGGCCGATTTCCAGCAGTGGCTCCTTCAGCGGAATGAACAGGTTGCCGGCAAAACTGAGCAAGACTATCGACGTCGACGCTATCGCCACCGTATTACTCCCCGGCACCGCCATCGCGCAGGCCATCCCATAGAACCCGAAGGGGATGCACACCAGTACGCAGGTGATGAACGCGAGGAACCACAGGTGCGGCTGCATCTCCGCCCTGGTCAGCGCCCCGACAATAAAGACGGAGGCGATGGGCAAGATGGCGCGCAACGCCACGTTGCACATGTTGGACAGCGTGAGCTGCCACGGGCGCAGCGGGGTGAGCGCCAGCTGCCGCGACCAGCCACTCTCCGCCTCGGTGATCGTGGACCCCGCGGCGCCGACCGCGCCGGTGACGCCCGCGTAGACCGCCATCCCCAGCATGACCAGGGCGGAGATGTTTCCGCCGTTGACCGGCTCGTCGGCGTAATCGTCCATCGCACCGAACAAGAGGTAGAAGAAGATGGGTAGAACTACGCTGAAGACCAGGACGGTGAGTTCTCGGCGCAGGCGAAGCAGGTCGTGGCCGATGTAGGACAGGGTGTTGGAAAACGTCGGGGTTTGCGTGGTGGTCATGGGTCACTCCGTTTGGTTGGCGTTCTTGCGCGTGAGCTCGAGGAACGTGTCCTCGAGGGTGTGGGCGACGATGGTGAGATTGCAGGCGTCGGTGCAGGTAAGCAGGGCGCGAGCGAGCGAGTCGGCGTCGGCGGTGCGCACGCGCAGGATGTTGCCGTCGCGCTCCAGCCCCGCGTCGGCCGGTAGGTGGAGGTCGTCGGGGATGCCCGCGGGGAACTCGGCGGTGAGCAGGCGGGTGGGGGAGGTGGCCAGGAGGGTGTGCGAGGGGGCGTCGATAAGCACTTGGCCCTGGTCGAGGAGGATGACGCGCTCGCTGAACTGGTCGGCTTCTTCGAGGTAGTGGGTGGCGAAAATGATGGTGCGTCCAGCGGCGGCCTCGAGTCGCATCGCGTCCCAAAATGCGTGGCGCGCGCCGGCGTCCATCCCGGCGGTGGGCTCGTCCAGGATGATGATGTCCGGATCGCCCAGCAAGGCGAGCGCGAACCGGAGTCGCTGGCGCTCGCCGCCAGAGCACTTGCCGACGCGACGCCTCAGAATCGGTTCCAGATTCGCCCGCTCGATGACGCTATCCAGCGGCCGGTGCGTGGGGAACGCCGCGGCGACCAGGTTGAGCGTGTCCTTGACGGTGATGTCCGTGAGCAGGCCTCCCGTTTGCATCACTGCGCCGATGCGCGCGTTCCCCGTAGCCTGCTTGGGTGTGCCGCCAAGGACGCTCACCTGGCCCGACGTGGCCGTGGTGAGCCC
>NZ_RDRE01000112.1 GCF_003693265.1 Corynebacterium gottingense | reverse complement strand
TCGGCGTGGGCGGGCTGCTGGACATCCCTGAAGTCGCCGACACCCTCGCGGTGGCCACGATGCTGGTGCGGCCCGCGGACTCGGCAGCCGCGCTGCGCATCCTCGGCGGCCCCGCCGTCGGCCTGGGCCTGGCGGACCTCGCCGCGCTGGCCTCGCGTGCGGTGAACCTGCGCGCGACCGGAGCCAGCGCCGACCCCAGCGGGCCCGAGCACGCGGACCCGCAGACCGCGCAGGAGCGGCTGGCGGCCCAGCTGGACGAGCTCGTGGCCCGCGCCGCGGAACTCAATGCGTCTACCGATCGCCCCGCAGGCCTCGCCGACGCGGTGGCGGACCTGGGCGAGCCCGAGCGATACAGCGAGGAAGGACTGCGCCGCTTGCAGGACCTGGCGGCTAAGCTCCGCTCCCTGCGCACCAACAGCCTGGGCAAACGCCTGCCTGACCTGTTCGCGGACATCATCGACGTCTTTGGCATCCGCACCGAGGTCCTGGCCCGCCAGGGGATGGGCAACACCGCAGGCACCGTCCACCTGGACAGTCTGCTCTCCGCGGTCGCCGCCTACCCCGGCACCAGCGTGGAGGGACTGCTGGACTATTTCGCGCTCGCCCGCGAGCACGAGGACGGCCTGGCACCCGGCAACGTGCCGACACGCACGGACCGGGTGCAGATCCTCACAGCGCACAAGGCGAAAGGACTGGAGTGGGACACCGTCGCCGTCCTGCACGCAGACGCCAACACGTACGCGGCCAAGGCGGAGACATTCCTCACCTGGGTCCAGCGCGTGCCCGACGCGTCCTTTGGCAACCCCGAATACCTGCCGGACTTCGGTGAGGTGGAAAACCGCACCCAGTTTGAAAAGGCCGCCGACGCCTGGCTCAAGCTCGTCCGCGCGGGCCTGGCGGAAGAATCGGCGCGCCTGTTCTACGTCGCCGTGACCCGCGCGGAGCGCAAGCTCCTCATCACCGGATCGCGCCGCAAACCCGACGTGCGCCGCGGGGCGAAGCCCTACGAGCACTTCGCCCCGCTGCGCCAGCTGGTCCCCGAGACGGTCGAGTGGGCCGATGCAGCCGAGGCCGAGGAAACGCCCGCCGAGGACGCCCCGGCGCTTGTCGACGCCCCCGCCACCGGCACCTGGCCCGCCTACCAGCTCGCCCCGGGGGAGGTGGAGGCCGCGGGGCGGGTGCGTGGCGTCGAGAAGCTGCCCGAGCTCGCGGAGGGCGAACTCTTCTCGCTGTGGGAACGCGACGTCACCGCGCTCATCGAGGAACACGAACGGGCGAAGTCCCCGGACACGCTGGTGGTCATGCCCGCGGAGCTGACGGCCTCGGACGTCGTCGCGCTCAGAGCAGACGAGGAGCAGTTCGCGCGCCGGGCGCGCAGGCCGGTCCCGTTCAAGCCGAACACCTACGCCAAGCGCGGCACCGCGTTCCACGAATGGCTGGAAGAGTTCTACGGGCAGCGCCCGCTGCTCACGGAGGACGAGCTGCCCGGCGGCGACGAGGCGGAGGTGGACGCCGCGACGCTGCGCCGACTCAAGGACTCCTTCGAACGCAGCGAGTGGGCCGCCCGGACCCCGGCCCACGTGGAATACCCGTTTGAGCTGGCCCTGGGTACCTCCGTGGTGCGCGGCCGGATGGACGCCGTGTTCCGGGACGCGGGCGGCGCAGGGTGGGTCGTCGTGGATTGGAAGACCGGCGAAAAGCCGAAGCCGGCGCAGATGGAGGCAGCGAAACTGCAGT
>NZ_RDRE01000111.1 GCF_003693265.1 Corynebacterium gottingense | reverse complement strand
GCGCTTGACGACGCCCGCGTGACCGAACTCACCAGCGGCAAGCAGATCGTCAAGACGATCGTGGTGCCGGGCCGCATGGTCAACCTGGTGGTGAAGTAGGGAAGTCCTGTCCGTCCCCTGCCGAGGCAGGCGTTATCGGTGGGGCGGCTGTTATCATCGGCCGCATGACTACACCGAACAATGGAAACACGCCCGGTGACGGGACCCCGGGTGGCGACACCCCGAACGGAGACTCCCCGTACGGCTACGAGCCGTACCCCGATAACCCGGCGGGGAGCCATCCGGAGAACACTGGCTCCTCCGCGTGGAACCCGGACAGCGCCGGCTCCGCCAGCACCACCGGTTCCGGCCAGTCCGACTTCGGCCAGAACAGCGCTGACGCCTACGGCGCGAACGGCTACGGTTCCAACGAGTACGGCTCCAACAGCTACGGCGCCAGCGGTTCCGAGCCGTACGGCCAGGGCGGCTTCGGCCCGAACGGGTACGAACAGTTCGATGTGAACGCCGCGGCTGGTGCCGCCGGCGCGACCGCGCTGCGCTACCACGGCCAGGAGCTCACCGACGGCACCTACGGCGACGGCGCGACCCCGCACCCGATCAATGACCCGGCCAACAACGGCTGGACGCACACCAAGGGCAACGGCAAGCTGAACATTACCGACGCGTTCTCCTGGGCCTTTAAGACCACGTTCTCCAACTGGAAGGTCTGGATCGTCCTCGGCCTCATTGCGTGTGCGTGGCAGTGGCTCACGATGATCGTCCCGACCGGCGTACTCGGCATTGTCCCGTTGTTTGTGTACCCGGTGTTCTTCTCTGCCGCGCTGCAGCAGACGCTGGCCCGCTCGTTCGGGTGGGGCGACATCAAGACTCCCGCGTACGGGAAGACCCTGGGTGTCCTGGCGGTCTTTTTGCAATTGTCACCGTCGGCATCATTGTGTTCCTCATCATCGGCATGGTTGCCGGCTTCAGCAGCGTGGACCTCAACGCATTGCCAGAGGACCCGACAAGCCCGGAGGACTTCGAGGCGCTGCTTCCCCTGCTCGGCCCGCTCCTCGGTTCCATGGGCCTGTTCGGGCTCATCGGACTGCTCGTATCCCCGTTCTTCATGATGACCGTGTGGTACGCCTCTGAGAACAACGGCTCCTTCGGTCAGGCGTTTAGCAAGGGCTTTGCCGACGGCAAGCGCATCTACCTGCCGCTGCTGGGACTGGCGGTGCTCGCTGGTCTGCTCTACTTCGTAGGCTACGTCCTTGCGTTCCTCGGCCTGATCATTGCCATCCCGGTCGTGCTCCTCGCGCAGGCGCACGCGTACCGCCAGATCTCTGGCGGCCCGGTCCCGGTGGAGGACGAGTTCCCGGCGCAACTCTAAGCGCTTAACCCCGCACCGCCCCGCGCAGCCCGCCGGCCGCGCGGGGTGTTCGCTATGTATCACTCATATTGTAATGTGACACAACGCTCATTTTCCGGTCGCGCAATGGTCCGCACCTTGTTACGCTCCGAACTATGACGAGACCGGAACCCCCGTACGGCCCCGATAACAACCCCGATAACAACCCAGCGTTCCACGGCTACGACCAGTACCCCGCGACCGGTTCCAACGCACCGCAGCCCAGCGTCCTCTCCCATTCCGTGAACGCCATGAAGTTCCACGGCAAGCAGCTTATCGACGACACCTTTGGCGACGGCCGCACCGCGCACCCCATCAACGCCCCTGAGCGCAACGGGTGGATCCACATGAAGGG
>NZ_RDRE01000110.1 GCF_003693265.1 Corynebacterium gottingense | reverse complement strand
TCGGCGTGGGCGGGCTGCTGGACATCCCTGAAGTCGCCGACACCCTCGCGGTGGCCACGATGCTGGTGCGGCCCGCGGACTCGGCAGCCGCGCTGCGCATCCTCGGCGGCCCCGCCGTCGGCCTGGGGCTCGCGGACCTCGCCGCGCTGGCCTCGCGTGCGGTGAACCTGCGCGCGACCGGGGCCAGCGCCGGCGTCGACCCCAGCGGGCCCGAGCACGCGGACCCGCAGACCGCGGAGGAGCGGCTGTCGGCCCAGCTCGACGAGCTCGTGGCCCGCGCCGCGGAACTCAACGCGTCTACCGACCGCCCCGCAGGCCTCGCCGACGCGGTGGCGGACCTGGGCGAGCCCGAGCAGTACAGCGAGGAAGGCCTGCGCCGCCTGCAGGACCTGGCGGCCAAGCTCCGCTCCCTGCGCACCAACAGCCTGGGCAAGCGCCTGCCGGACCTGTTCGCGGACATCATCGACGTCTTTGGCATCCGCACCGAGGTCCTCGCCCGCCAGGGGATGGGCAACACCGCAGGCACCGTCCACCTGGACAGTCTGCTCTCCGCGGTCGCCGCCTACCCCGGCACCAGTGTGGAGGGGCTGCTGGACTATTTCGCGCTCGCCCGCGAGCACGAGGACGGCCTGGCACCCGGCAACGTGCCGACGCGCACGGACCGGGTGCAGATCCTCACAGCGCACAAGGCGAAAGGACTGGAGTGGGACACCGTCGCCGTCCTGCACGCAGACGCCAACACGTACGCGGCCAAGGCGGAGACATTCCTCACCTGGGTCCAGCGCGTGCCCGACGCGTCCTTTGGCAACCCCGAATACCTGCCGGACTTCGGTGAGGTAGAAAACCGCACCCAGTTTGAAAAGGCCGCCGACGCCTGGCTCAAGCTCGTCCGCGCGGGCCTGGCGGAAGAATCGGCGCGCCTGTTCTACGTTGCCGTGACCCGCGCGGAGCGCAAGCTCCTCATCACCGGCTCGCGCCGCAAACCCGACGTGCGCCGCGACGCGAAGCCCTACGAGCACTTCGCCCCGCTGCGCCAGCTGGTCCCCGAGACGGTCGAGTGGGCCGAGGCAGCCGAGGCCGAGAAAACGCCCACCGAGGACGCCCCGACGCTTGTCGACGCCCCCGCCACCGGCACCTGGCCCGCCTACCAGCTCGCCCCGGGGGAGGTGGAGGCCGCGGGGTGGGTGCGTGGCGTCGAGAAGCTGCCCGGGCTCGCGGAGGGCGAACTCTTCTCGCTGTGGGAACGCGACGTGACCGCGCTCATCGAGGAACACGAGCGGGCGAAGTCCCCGGACACGCTGGTGGTCATGCCCGCGGAGCTGACGGCCTCGGACGTCGTCGCGCTCAAGGCGGACGAGGAGCAGTTCGCGCGCCGGGCGCGCCGGCCGGTCCCGTTCAAGCCGAACACCTACGCCAAGCGCGGCACCGCGTTCCACGAGTGGCTGGAGGAGTTCTACGGCCAGCGCCCGCTGCTCACGGAGGACGAGCTGCCCGGCGGCGACGAGGCGGAGGTGGACGCCGCGACGCTGCGCCGACTCAAGGACTCCTTCGAGCGCAGCGAGTGGGCCGCCCGGACCCCGGCCCACGTGGAATACCCGTTTGAGCTGGCCCTGGGCACCTCCGTGGTGCGCGGCCGGATGGACGCCGTGTTCCGGGACGCGGGCGGCGCAGGGTGGGTCGTCGTGGATTGGAAGACCGGCGAAAAGCCGAAGCCGGCGCAGATGGAGGCAGCGAAACTGCAGT
>NZ_RDRE01000109.1 GCF_003693265.1 Corynebacterium gottingense | reverse complement strand
GCAGCTTGTACTGGATCTTCTCCGCGCCCTTGTGCTTCTCGACGATCCACCGCAGCGCCGCTTCAATCGCCTCGGCCTTCCCCAACCCGTTCAGGTCAAGGCCATCGTTGTTGGCGGAGTTAATGTGGGTGGCATCGCCGGTAAAGGCCTCCTCGGAGACGTCGCCGTCCAGCACCGGGATGATCGGCAGGCCGAAGGCGGTGGCGAACTCGTAGTCGCGGTCGTCGTGCGCCGGCACCGCCATGACGGCGCCCGTGCCGTAGCCGGTGAGCACGTAGTCCGCGATGAAGATGGGGACCTGCTCGCCGCTGACCGGGTTGGTGGCGTAGGTACCCAGGAAGACGCCGGTCTTGTCCTTGTTCTCCTGGCGCTCCACGTCGGACTTGGCGGCGATGGAGCGCTTGTAGGCGTCCACGGCCTCGCGCGGGGTGGCCTGGCCGTTGGTCCAGCGCTCGTCGGTGTTTTCTGGGTAGGCGTCGGCCACGAGGGCGCCCACAAGCTCGTGCTCCGGAGCGAGCACGACGAAGGAGGCACCGAACAGCGTGTCCGGGCGGGTGGTGAAAACGGTGATGTCGCCCGCGGCGGAGTCGAAGTTGACCTCCGCGCCGCGCGAACGGCCGATCCAGTTGCGCTGCATGCTCTTCACCTTGTCCGGCCAGTCCAGCAGGTCAAGGTCGTCGAGCAGGCGATCCGAGTAGGCAGTAATGCGCATCATCCACTGGCGCAGGCGCTTGCGGAAGACCGGGAAGTTGCCGCGCTCCGAGCGGCCCTCCGCCGTGACCTCCTCGTTGGCCAGCACGGTACCCAGGCCGGGGCACCAGTTGACCATCGAGTCGTCGAGGTAGACCAAGCGGAATTCGTCGATAGCCTGGTGCTTCTCTGCCGTGGTGAGGTCGCGGAAGTTGCGGCCGTCCTTGGTCGTGCGCGCGCCGGTCATGAGGTCGCGCACCAGGTCCTCGATCGGGCGAGCCTTCTGCTGCTCCTCGTCGAACCAGGCGTTGTAAATCTGCAGGAAGATCCACTGCGTCCACTTGTAAAACTCCGGGTCCGTCGTGGCCACGGAGCGGCGCTTGTCATGCCCCAGGCCCAGCTGGTCCAGCTGGCGGGTCATGTTCTCAATGTTCTTCTCCGTAGTCGTGCGCGGGTGCGTGCCCGTCTGGATGGCGTACTGCTCCGCGGGCAGACCGAACGCGTCGTACCCCAGGGTGTGCAGGACGTTCTTGCCCAGCATGCGGTTGTAGCGGGCGTACACGTCCGTGGCGATGTAGCCCAGCGGGTGGCCCACGTGCAGACCCGCGCCCGAGGGGTACGGGAACATGTCCTGGACGTTGAGCTTCTCCTTCGGCAGCTCCTCGCCGGTAGCCAGGTCGCCGACCGGGTTGGGGGCGTTAAACGTGCCGTGCTCGCGCCAGTACGACTGCCATTTCTGCTCAATGTCGTTGGCCAGCTCGGCGGAATAGCGGTGCGGGGTCGCGTCAGTCATAGTTAAGCAGTGTAGTAGGCCCGGCGCGGTCAGGAACTATTGCTTATCGACTGCCTATCGACGCCCGGCGCTCGTGTTCCGACGACGCATTTCCCCTGAGAATTCTTTTCGGCGCGATTTTCGGACCGGGAAAGATATCGGAAAGAGATAGGGCAGGTTTCAGGGCCTGGTTTCTGGCGTTTGTGCTGGTAGACGAATTGTTTCGATATCTTTTTTAATTGTTTTTGGACGCTTACGCTTTGATCCAGCGCGTGCCACGGCCACGCGGTGGGCCGGCCGGATC
>NZ_RDRE01000108.1 GCF_003693265.1 Corynebacterium gottingense | reverse complement strand
CCGAGTCCTCTCCGGTGCCATCATCCTGCGCTTCGTCCTGCGGTTCCACGACCGTCTCCATGAACCTGTGCACCTGCGGCGGGTCGACCGTGATAATGGATTCGCCGTAGTCGCCGACGCCGTTCACCGAGGTCACCGGGATGGTGGTGAAGGTGACGTTGCCGCCGCCCAGGCCGGACATCTGCTGCGCGAAGCGGACCACGTCCCAGCCGCGGTCCAGCGTGACGGAGCGCTCCGCGGCGTTGGACAGGTCGCGCAGCTTCGACGGGTTGGTCAGCGTGCCGGCCGACAGGATGCGCTGGACCAGCGACGCCATGTACGCCTGCTGGCGCACGATGCGGTCCAGGTCGCCGCGCGGCAGGTCGTGGCGCTGGCGGACGAACGAGAGCGCCTGGGTGCCGTCGAGGGTTTGCTCGCCGGCGGGGAAGTTCGCGCCGGACAGCGGCTCGTTGACGGGGGCGTTGAGGCAGACGTCGACGCCGCCCACGGCGTCGGTGAGCAGGACGAAGCCGAGCAGGCCGACCTGCGCGAAGTGGTCGACCTCGACGCCGGTGAGGTCGGCGATGGCGTCGATAAGCCCCTCCTGGCCCGCGCGGGCGACTTGCTGCTCGAGCTCGGGGCCTTCCGCCTCGCCGTCGTCAAGCAGCTCCTCACGCTTCGCGCCCGCGTGCGCGCCGTAGACGCCGTTGATCTTCATGTTGCCGTAGTCGTCGGTGTGCACGTAGGTGTCGCGCGGGATGGAGACGGCGGTGGCGCGGGAGCCGTCCTCGGGGACGCGGATGACCATCATCGTGTCCGTATTAATCTCGCCGTCGGCCTCGCCCGCGTTGAGGCGCGCGAGCTCGTCGGGGGACAGCGGGTTGCCCTGGGCGTCGGTGCGCGAGTCGGAGCCGACGAGCAGGATGTCGACGGCGCCGTCGAGCGCCTCGTTGTCGTCGTTACGCTGCTTCTTCCCGATGTTCAGTTCAGAGGCGCTGAGCTGGCTGTCCAGCTTGCCCACGGTGAAGTAGCCGACCCCGGAGACGACGAGCGCGGCCGCGGAGCACGCGGCGAGGATCCCCTTCACCACCGGGTGGCCCGATTGCTTCAGGTCCCTCGTGCGGGAAGGGGCCGGCTGGATGTCGCGGGCGCGCCTAGGGTTGTCGTTCACGGCCATGCATTATACGACATGCCTCCGCCGGATCCGCGTTTTCGGTGCGCCTCGCCGTGCGCCGTGCGCGGAATTCGGCGCGCCAGTGGGTATGCTGAGCGCATTGTGAGAAACGACGATCGACTCAACGGCGGCCCCGACGCGCAGCCCGCGCTGGCGGTCATCACCGTGACCTATTCGCCGGGCGAGCACCTGGCGGCGCTGGTCGCCTCGCTCGAGCGCGCGACCTCCCGCAGGGTGCGCTTGGTGTGCGCCGACAACGGGTCGACGGACGGCGCGCCGCAGGCGGCGGCCCGCGCGCACGAGCACGTTGAATTCTTCCCTACCGGCGGAAACATCGGCTACGGCGCCGCGATCAACGCGGCGGTGCGCCACCTGGAGCCGCTGCGCGCTTCCGGCGAGATCGACCCCGATGCCTTTCTTATTGTGAACCCCGACGTGGAGTTCCGCCCTGGTAGCCTCGACGAGCTGCTGCGCTGCCTCGACGGCGCGCCACGCGCCGGTGCGGTCGGCCCGCGCATTGAGGAGGCCGACGGCTCCGCGTACCCCAGCGCCAGGCGCGTGCCCGGCCTCACCGTGGGCATCGGGCACGCCTTGCTTTACGACGTCTGGCCAACGAACCCCTTCACCACCGTCTATAAGGCGGGCTCC
>NZ_RDRE01000107.1 GCF_003693265.1 Corynebacterium gottingense | reverse complement strand
GCGCTCGCAGTAATGGTTCCCGCCTTCCGGGTTCCCGCGGAGGCAAAGGTTGTTGACGACCCAAGCGTGGTCACCGTGACCGCCGACGAGGTCGGCCCCTTCTTCCACAACGTCGAGCTGGACAAGGGCCGTATCTCCTCCTTTAAGTTCACCGACCCGGCTTCTGTCGGCGGCACCCAGGACTCCTCCTTCTACATCGATTTCCGCTTCGGCGGCCAGAAGCTTGAGATGAGCGGTGCGAACACCAGGGTGCAGACCCGCAAGGACGGTAAGGCCGACGTGATCACGATGCGCAACGAGGACCGCAACCTCGGAGTGCAGTTCACCCGCGAGTTCCGCATCGATGGCAACACGGCCACCGTCCGTACCGAAATCACGAACACCAGCGGCAGCGACTCCTACTACCAGCTGGACATGACCAACCAGATCAACACCGCGCGCGAGCTGCAGGGGTCGTACGAGGATGGCCGCTTCACGGTCGGCCCCGAGTCCCTGGGCTACGATACGGAGATCTCTTTCGATGGCGCGACCTACTCCGGCGCTGCGAGCTCCTTCAACGGCACGACCAACCCGGACGAGGTCGGCTTCGTCGACGAGTCCGGTGCCCAGTTCCAGCGCGGCCGCTGGTTCGACGACATCGCCGCCGGCCAGACCGTCGTTGCAGAGACCACGATGACGATGCGCACCCAGGACGGCGCCGAGGACACCGACGGCGACGGCCTCGCCAACGCGTGGGAGGAGCAGGGGCTCACGCTTAACGACGGCACCGAGCTCCCCCTTAACGCGTGGGGCGCAGATCCGAACCGCCCCGACATTTTCCTGCAGATGAACTGGATGCCGTCCGAATACGAGTCTCTCGGCTGCTTTGACAATCCGCAGCAGGCAGCCTGCGCGGACGCAAACACGAAGAGCTACCGCCCGAGCAACGACATCCTGCAGCAGCTTGTCGACCTTTTTGCGGACCACGACGTGAACCTGCACATCGACGCCGGCGAGTCCTACACCAACATCCCGAACTACTCGGAGCGCCACGGTGGCGTCTACGGCGACTATACGAAGTACTACTTCCAGAACGAGCCGCAGGGCGTCAAGCTCATGGACAACATCGATGAGATGCTGGGCGACCGCTCCGCAGTCTTCCGCAGCGGCATGGTCGGCGACCAGATGGACCCGAGCACCTACTCGGTGGGTGTCTCCACGGTTGGTGACAACGCGTTCTACGTGGCCAACCACGACCGGATGACCACTGACGAGCAGTTCCGCAACACCATCCTCCACGAGCTGGGCCACACCCTCGGCCTGGACCACAACGGCTCCACCAAGTTTGCCAACCAGGTCCCGGACTCCGACTACCTGCCCAACTACTACTCGGTGATGAACTACCTCTACCAGTTCAGCCACTTTGACTATTCCGACCACGAGTCCGTCTCCGGCGGCGAGCTGCCGCAGGAATGCTACAACCCGGGCGCAAACTGCTACACCGGTGACTACCGGGTCCCCGCCGACTGGGACAACCTGATCATCAACACCGGCCACATTGGCAAGCCCGTGGGCACCGTCGGCGTCAAGAGCACGAAGGTTGATGCCGCTGCCGCGAAGACTGCAGCCAAGTACCAGCAGGACCTGACCAAGGCGGAGAAGAACGAGGGCACCGTCGACGTCGAGGTGGCAAGCTCCAACCTCGAGGCGGGCAATGCCGACAAAGTCACCCTGAAGGTGAACAACAGGGGCGCGGACCTGAACCGCTACACCGTCCAGGTGGTCACCCCGCACGGCGACGCCTCCAAGGACATCGTCCTCGACGGCGCGCTGACCGACCG
>NZ_RDRE01000106.1 GCF_003693265.1 Corynebacterium gottingense | reverse complement strand
AGCCGCCCGTGAGGGGCGGCGCAAAAGTGCAGAGAAACGGGATGACGATGACTGCCAGCACAGATGTCCGCGAGGAGCATCAGTATCAAAATCCGGTGCGCCCGGAGATTCTCCCCATGTCGGACAATCCTTACGAGGACTTCCGCTACTTCTACCGCGACGGGATGCCGCTGCGACCGGCGCCGAAGCGTCGCGTGAAGCGCCCCGGCTGGTCGAAGCTGCGCCACAACCTCTTTGACCGGTGGCACACGGTGGCCGACGCCTGGGAGGGCTACGACAGCTTCCAGACCAAGCTGCTGGATGACCATATGTGGCAGACCGACGAGACCGGCTCGAAGTTGGCCGAGGCGTTCAAGCGCGATGGCGCCGAGAAGTCCCGCGCGGACTTCGAGCAGGCGCTCAACAGCGGAATCGACACGGTGGCCGACCCGTCGCCGGAGCTCGTGGAGTTCTTCGCCGAGGTAGACAACATCCCGGAGTGGATCGACCTTGAGGCCGCGGAGCGTGGCCGCATCGCCTACTACAACGTGACGCCGTCGGCAGAGCTGCTCTCTATCGGGTTCGCCTACTGGGCCACCACGATGGAGGACCGTACCTCCGCGGCGACGGGCGAGACAGCGATGTTTGAGATCGAGTCCTTTACTCGCATCATCGAGACGGTGAAGTTCTTCGTTGACCTGGGCAAGAAGGGCGTGTTCGACCGCTACAGTGACGGCCTCAAAGCAGCGGTGCGCGTGCGCCTGCTGCACGCGCAGGCAAACCGAGGCCTGGAAAAGCTGTGGGGTCCTGAGCACTACAACGAATTCGGTCGCCCGATCGGCTCATCGTTCCTCGTCTCCGGCGAAGGCTGGTTCGCCCTCATGCCGATCGGCGTGGACGAGTTCTTCGGGCGCCCACACACGGGCGAGGAGTGGGACGACGTCGCCATGTACTGGGCGTGGGTCCTGCACCTCATGGGCGCCGAGGAGCGCCTGATCCCGAAGACGGGCGACGAGATGCGCAAGATGACCGACTTCATCTACGCCAACGGCGGCTACTCCTCCGATTACCACGTGCGCGTCGCCACCGCGCTCATGGGCATTCTGGAAGACCTTGATCCGAAGATGCCGGGGCAGGTGCTCGGTGCGCTGTCGCTGATCATCGGCGACGAGGACACGAAGTTCATGGTCAAGGGGTCGCGCTTCGAAGGGACCCCGTACCTGCACTGGAAGATCGCATTCCTGCTCAAGGCGAAGTCCGAGGCGGTCATCTACCGCCTGCTGGACAAGCTGCCGGGTGCGCAGGCCAAGAAGGCCAAGAAGGCCGGAGAGGGCAAGCCGCCGTGGTCTGACGTTTTCCAGCAGATCGAGGACTACGTGGCCGAGAAGGCCCCGGACGTCAAGGCCGAGTACAAGCTGCACGACACATCCAAGGAAGGCCTGCGCTAACCCCGCGCTGCCACACCCAACTACAAGGAGACCCATCATGACCCAGACCTTTACTGAAAACCCGCTCGCGCAGGACCACTACGACCGCTCCGAGTGGCCGTCGGCGCGCGGCGACCGTGACGCTTTCGCTGCAAAGTTCGGCGAAGCCCGCGCGCAGCGCTTTGAGCAGGCGTTTTGGGCGAGCGATCCCATTGCGGATGCGCTGTTTACCAGCGGCCACAAGAGCAAGGAGATCATGCCGAACCTGCGCGAGGCACTCGCGCGCGGCGAGGCGACCGATTCCACGCTGCCCGAGGTCAAGGCGCTTATCGACGACATGAACGCGGCCCTCGACGGCGTCGACTGGGAGCGCCTCGAGCGCGGACAGCAGGCGGCGCTGGCGATCCCGGTGCTTGCGCAGAACCTGTC
>NZ_RDRE01000011.1 GCF_003693265.1 Corynebacterium gottingense | reverse complement strand
ACAGCATCATGTTGGATAATTTCTCGCCCGCCGAGTTGCGCGAGGCAGTCTCGCTTATCGACGCCCACGTGCCCACCGAAGCCAGCGGCAACGTCAACCTCGACACCGTCGCCGAGCTCGCCGCCTGTGGGGTGGACGTGATCTCGGTGGGCAAGCTCACCCACAGCGCCCGCGCGCTCGACCTGGGCCTCGACAGCGTCGATGAGGTCGATGAGGTCGATGAGGTCGCAGACGAGTGAGCGCCTACCTCGACGCCGCCGCCACCGCCCCGCTTCTGCCCGAGGCCCGCGCCGCGATGCTGCAGGTCTATGATGCGGCCTGCGCCAACCCCTCGAGCGTGCATTCCGCGGGCGAGCGCGCCGCGAAAGTCCTCGAGTCGGCCCGCACCACGATCGCCGAGGCCTTCGGCGTGCACCCCGCGGGCGTGGTGTTCACCTCCGGCGGCACCGAGGCCAACAACCTCGGCATCATCGGCCGCGCCCTGGCCGCCCCGCGCGGCCGCCACATCATCACCTCACCCATCGAGCACTCCTCGGTCCTGCAAAGCTGCGCCGCACTGGAGCGGTTCCACGGCTTTGCGGTGGACTACGTGCCCGTCGACCCCTCCGGCCGGATCGCACAGGCCGACCTGGACCGGCTTTTGCGCCCGGATACCACGCTCGTCGCGCTTGGCCTGGCCAACAGTGAGGTCGGCACCGTCGCCGATGTGCCCGACGTCCCCGCGCAGGTGGCGCTGCACCTCGACGCCGTGCAAGCCGCCGCGAACTTGCCGGTCGATCTCTCCGCGGGCGGCTGGCCCGGTCCGCGTGCGACCACGGTGGCGCTGGCCTCGCACAAGTTCGGCGGCCCGGCCGGTGTCGGCGCGCTGCTTCTGCCGCGCGACGTGCCGCTCGAGCCCGTCATCTACGGCGGCGGACAGGAGGGCGGGCGCCGCGCCGGCACGCAGAACGTGGCGGGGATCGCCGGGTTTGCTGCGGCGGTACAAGCGCAGCAAGCGCGCGCCGGGCAGTGCGCGCTGGAGGTGATGGCGTCGCGGGATGCGTTGATCGTGGGCGTCGAGAAGCATGTGCCCGGCGCACAGCTGACCGGGCACCGCACCGAGCGACTGCCCAACCACGCCTCCTTCGTCGTCGAGGGCATCAGCGGCGAGGCACTGCTCGTCGCGCTCGACGTCGCGGGGTTTGCGGCAAGCTCCGGCTCGGCTTGCCGGGCGGGCAGCGCGGAACCCTCGCCGGTGCTCACCGCGCTCGGTTACTCGCCCGAGCTCGCCCAGTCCGCGCTGCGCTTCAGCCTGCCCGCGCCACTTCCGTCAGACACGATCGACGCGATCGTGCGGGTAATGTCGGAGCAATGACTATCTACCCGCGACCTTTGCAAGCGGGCGACACCATCCGCGTGGTCGCCCCGTCCCGTTCGCTCGCGTACGTGGAGCAGGGGCAGGCCGGGCGCTACGTGAAGCAGTTGGCGAACGCGCGGCTCGCGGACCTTGGCATGAGCGTCTCGTTTGGCGAGAATGTGCGCGAGTCCGACATGTTCTGGTCCTCTTCGGCGGAGTCGCGCGCCGCGGACCTGCACGACGCGTTTGCGGACCCCGAGGTGGCGGGCATCATGAGCGTGATCGGCGGGTTTACCAGTAATGAGGTCCTGCCACACCTGGATTTCGACCTCATTGCCGCCAACCCGAAGTTCCTGTGTGGCAATTCGGACATCTCGGCGATCGCGAACGGCATCTACGCCCGCACGGGCATTGCCACATACATCGGGCCGCACTGGTCCACGCTCGGGATGCGAGATCATTCGGACGTGACCCGCGCGTGTTTCGAGCGCGCGGCGTTTGGCCTTGACCCGATCGAGTGGCAGCCGGGCACCTGGTTCACCGACGACGACTGGTTTATCAACCAGGACAATCGCACCCGCGAGCCGGACGACGGCTGGTGGCCGATCCAGTCGGGTACCGCGCACGGCGTGGCGCTCGGCGCGAATTTGGGCACGTTGGGCCTGCTCGCCGGCACGGAGTTCATGCCGTCGCTCGAGCGCGCGATCCTCTTCGCCGAGGTGACGGGCAAGTACAGCGTGATGGATTTCCGTCGCGAGCTCGTCTCTCTGCTCCAGATGCCGGATGGCGAGGGCATCGAGGGCGTGGTCATCGGCCGCTTCCAAACCGCCAGCCGCGTCACGCGCGAGATGCTCGAGGAAACGGTCGCCTCGATCCCGGAGCTTGAAGGCAAGCCAGTTGTGGCCAACGCGAGCTTCGGCCACACGAACCCGCTGCTCACGTTCCCCGTGGGCGGGGAGGCGCAGGTGCAGGTGCTTGACGACGCCTCCATACGCTTCCCCCGCCTTGAAACCTAAACGGACGGTCATTACAGTTTCGGCGCGTGACACATTCCGCCTCCGCCCAACGCTGGACCTTCTTCGCCGTCGTCTCCACGGGCCTGCTCATGATCGGCCTGGACAACTCGATCCTGTACACCGCGCTGCCGGCGCTGAGCGCCCAGCTGCACGCCACGCCCGCGCAGTCCCTGTGGATCATTAACGCGTACCCGCTGGTGCTCTCCGGGCTGCTGCTGGGCACCGGCACGCTTGGCGACAAAATCGGCCACCGTCTCATGTGGCTCATCGGCCTGGGCATCTTCGGGGTGGCGTCGCTGGCCGCGGCGTTCGCGCCGGGCGCGTGGTGGCTCGTCGCGGCGCGCGGCCTCCTCGGCTTCGGCGCCGCGGTGATGATGCCCGCCACGCTCGCGCTGATCCGCCTCACCTTCCCCAACGAGCGGGAGCGCAACACCGCCATCGGCATCTGGGCCTCCGTCGCGGTCGTCGGTGCCGCGCTCGGCCCCCTGGTCGGCGGCGCGCTGCTCGAACACTTCTGGTGGGGCTCCGTCTTCCTCATCAACGTGCCGATCGTGGTCGTCGCGCTCATCGCCACGTTCGCCCTCGCGCCGGAGAACGTGACCAACCCGGCGAAGCACTGGGACATCATCTCCTCCATCTACGCACTGTTCGCGCTCTCCGGCCTGACCATGACCATCAAGGGCGTGGCCAACCCGGACCGCTCGGCGACGCTGGTCGGGGGCGCGGTCGTCGTGTGCCTGCTCGCGGGCTGGCTGTTCGCGCGCAGGCAGCGCCGGCTGGCGGACCCGCTGCTCACCTTCGACATCTTCCGGTCCCGCCTGTTCTCCGGCGGCGTCGTCGCGGCGGCCGGCGCGATGTTCGTCCTCGCGGGCGTGGAGCTGATGACCTCGCAGAAACTGCAGCTGGTCAGCGGTTTTTCCCCGCTGCACGCGGGCGCGGTGATCACGGCGATGGCCGTCGCGGCGATCCCGGCCTCCGTGGTCGGCGGAGCGAACCTGCACCGCATCGGCTTCCTCCCGCTCATCGGCGGCGGTTTCCTGGGCGCGGCGGCGGGCACCGCGCTGCTCATCGCCGGCGACTCCGCTGACGGCCTCGTCCTCGAGCTCGCCGCGCTCGTCCTCCTCGGGTTCTCCGCCGGCTCGGTGATGTCGGTGAGCTCGATCGCCATCCTCGGCGCCGCGCCGCGGCACCGCTCGGGCATGGCCGCGGGCGTCGAGGAGGTTTCGTACGAGTTTGGCACCTTGCTCACCGTCGCCGTCACCGGCTCGCTCCTCCCGCTGTGGCTCGAGCGCCGCTTCCCGCAGGGCATGGAGGCACTGTATAGCGGCCCACCCAGCCCCGCAGCCGCCACCGCCTACGCGGACGCCTACCACGCGGTCCTGCTCCTCCTCGCCGCCGCGGCCCTGGCGTTCGCCGCAGCGACCTGGTGGTGCTTCCGCGACAACCCGAAGTCTGGAGAACTCCATGCCGCGTAAAAGCAAGCGCGCCGAGATCCTGCGCGCCGCCTACGCCATCGTCGCTGGACCGGGCGGCATCGAGGCGGTCACCTACGACCGGCTCGCCGCCGAGACGGACCTGTCCAAGTCCGGCCTGCTCTACCACTTCCCGTCGCGCCACGAGCTCCTCGTCGGGCTGCACGAGTACACCGCGGGCCTGTGGGAGGACAAGGTGCGTGCCCGCGCCGGCGGGGACGCCGCCGACCTCGCCCCGCGCGAGCGCTACCGGGCGATGCTGGTGACCATGAGCGAGCACGAGCCGCTCGCCGAGCTACTGGTCACCCTCCACGCCCACACCCACCCCGACTACACGCGCCCGTGGCTGGAGGTGGAGGACCGGTGGCTGCCGCGCCCCGACGACACGGCCACGGACCCGGACCTCCTGGCGGCGTCGGTGCTGGCGTCGGGGCTTTGGGCGCACGACCACATCTACGCGAGGCCGCTGGCGGAGGGGAACCGGGCGGTGATCGTCGAGAAGCTGCTCCAGCTCCTCAATTAAATACAACTTTAGTTGGAGTAAATGTTAGGTTAGTGCCATGCCGAAGAAATGGAGCGCGCACGCCTGGCACCGGCGCGCGTCCAGGCCGGTGATGGTCTGGATGGTCGTGTTCATCGTGATCGGGCTTGCGCACCCGCTCGTGCCCGAGCCGCGGTGGCTGCTCATCCACGTGTTCACGCTGGGCATCCTGACCAACTCGGTGGTGCTGTGGTCGCAAAACCTCACCGAACGGTTCCTGCAGCAGCGGCTCCCCGAAAGCGCCCGGCCCGCGCAGCTGCGCCGCACCTGGGCGCTCAACGCGGGCGTCGTGTGCGTGCTGGTGGGGCAGTTCCTCGCCGGGTGGTGGCGCGGGCACTACGTGCTGACCTGGGTCGGCGCCGCGATCGTCGCGGGAGTGCTGGGCTGGCACTCGTGGCAGCTGTACGCGCAGGTACGGCGCGCCGGGCGCGACAAGCGGCTCCGTCCGGTGGTGCTCGGCTACGTGGCCAGCGCGGTGTTTTTGCCCGTCGGCGTGGCGTTCGGCTCCGCGCTGTCGTTCGGGCTGCCCGGCGACTGGCAGGAGCGCGTCCGGCTCGCGCACCTGGTCACCAACGTCGGCGGGTTCGTGGGGTTGGCGGCGCTGGCGTCGCTGACCGTGCTGTTCCCCAGCATGTGGCGGGTCAACGGGATGCACGACCGGGCGGGGGTCTCGGTGCCGCTGGCGGTCGCGGGCGTGATCGTGGCCAGCTGCGGCGCGCTCGCGGGGCTGGACCTCCTGGCCAGCGCGGGCACGGTTGTGTACATCGCCGCGTGGCTGTGGACGTTCCACGGATTCCTGGTCAACGTCCTCGACGTGCTTCGCGACCCCCGCGGCCGCGTCACCTACGCCGGGTTGAGCGTCTTCGCGTCGCTGATCTGGCTGATCGTCACGCTCATCTGGTTCGCCGTCCGCCTCACCACGCCGGACCTGCCGACGCTCGCGCTCATGCTCGGCTTCGCCGCCCAGCTCCTGATCGGCACGATGAGCTACCTGCTGCCAACGACGATGGGCGGTGGCCCGCGCGCCGTCCGCGCCGGCCTGGCGGAACTGTCGCGCGCCGCGTACTTCCGCGTCGTCTTGTTCAACGGCTCGCTCGCGTGCTGGCTGGCCACGGACAATTCGTGGCTGCGCGTGGTGATGAGCGTCCTCTGCTTCGGCGTGCTCGTCGCGTTTTTGCCGCTCATGGCCCGCGCGATCCGCGCGCAGGTTGGGGTGCTCAAGGGCAAGGATTCGCTTATCGACGCCACACCCACCCAACACCCCGCCACCCAATCCGCCGCCGCGCTCGTCGTGTTGGGCGTGCTCATCGCCGTGCTGAGCTGAAAACCCCCAAACCGTATTAGACGCAGCAACCCGGCCCCCGGTTCCATTTTTGCGGGAACTGGGGGACTTCTCACATTTCCTCATTTTCGCTGCTGTTTCGGATATTGTTGCTGCCATGAACGCACTCGCACAGCTCGCCCGGTTTGACCGCAGCGGTTTCGACTTCGTCGCCGCCGCGGCGGGCAAGTCTGCCCGCGAGGTGCGTGACGAGGGGGTCCAGTACGACCGCGCGAAGCAGCTGGTCGCGGCGGCGCGCACGCTCTGCGGCCGCGCGTCCCACTCGCGCTACCAGCAGCGGGCGCACGACGGGGCGCGGGAGCACGGGCACCGGATCGAGACGCTCGCGTACATTGCGAGGACGGCGAACGGGATCAAGGACGCGACGAAGCGGTGGCGCTACATCGACACGCTGTGCAACACGCCGGGGGACCTGTCGCTGATCCGCAAGCGCGCGGCGGAGCTGAAGGAGGAGCTTCAGCCGCGCGCGCCGCGCACCGCGTGCGCGCGCGTCACCCACCACGGCGACGGCCAGGCCACCCTGCGCGTGACCGGCCCCGCGCTGGACGTCCAGGCGGCCTACGACGCCGCGAAGAACGACGTCGCCGCCTGGCTCGACCAGGACTGCCCGCGGGCCGACTACCTGCTGAAGCTCAGCGTGAACCTGGACCTCGGCGACTACGTCCGGATCGTCTCCGGCGCCGGCGACGACGTGCAGGTCCGCTTCGCCAACGGGGTGGTCATGTCCGGCGAGGAGTTCGTGCGGCAGCGACTCTCGCAGTTCGGGCACATCATCCTCGTCGGCGCGATGGACGGGCCCGTCAACGCCTACGACATGCGCCTGGCCACGCCGAAGCACCGCGAGATGATGCTTGCGGACTCAGCGACGTGCACGTGGAAGGACTGCGACGTGCCGGCCTCGCGCTGCGACGCCCACCACATGACCGAGCACCAGCACGGCGGCGAGACCGCGGTCCACAACCTGGGCTGGCTGTGCCGGTACCACAACTACCAGGCGGGCCGCGCCTCCCGCGGGCGCACGGAGCGGCGGGGCGGGCGGATTGTGTACGTCTCGCCGTCGGGAAGCGTCACGCCCACCGGCGCGGACCACGTGGCCCGCGCGCCGTACCGCACCGTCACGGACGGACCACAAACTGGCCGCGCTGGCCCTTCTCCGCATCCGTCATCTGGTGGTTGACAAAGCTGTAGGTGCCCGGCTCGTCGAAGGTGAACTCCACGAACCCGCCCTGTGCGGCGAGGAGGTCGAGGGCCTGGGAGCCGGTGTCGTGGGCGTCGCGAAGCGAATAGGCGCCTTCCTTGTACACGGTGTCGAAGATTTCTCCGACGACGTGGAAGCTGACCGGGTTGTCGGGCCCGACGTCGAGGACCCAGACGCGGACCGTGTCGCCGACGTGCGCCTCAATCGGGTGCTCGACGTACTGGTTCGGCGTGCCGTTGAACGCGGTGGCGTCGTACTCGCCGGCGGGGATGCTGTCGTCGTCGTGGTAAATCTCGTGCGCGACCAGCGCGTACTCCGCGTCGACGGGGCTGAGGTCCGGCGGGTCGATGATGAGGGCGCCGGCCATCCCCTTTGCGATGTGCAGGCTCATCGGCATCGTGCCGCAGTGGTACATCCAGATGCCGGAGCGCCGCGCGGTGAACTCGTAGACCACCTTGTCGCCCGGTGGGATCTCGCGCATCACCTCGTCGGGGCTGACTTCGCCGGCGTGGAAGTCGATCGAGTGGCTCATCTGCCCGTGGTTTTCCACGGTGATGCGGAACCGGTCGCCCACCTTGCCGCGCAGCGTCGGACCGGGCGCTTGGTCGGCGAAGGTCCAGGAGTCGCCGTCGTCGTGCATCACCCAGGTCTCCTCGTGGAGTTCGCCGCTCGCGGGCTGCAGCGTGGCGTCGCGGGCAGTGCCTATCGACGCCTCCTCTTCCCCCTTCCCGCTCGTCACCACATCAAAGGTCATGCCCATGGCTTTGTGGCCCGCGATCGTGCACCAGCCCTGGGTGTCCTCGGTGAAGACGCCGAAGTCGTGGGTGACGGTCTCGCCGGGGTCAATGCGGCCGCTGTGCTCGCCGCCGAGCTTCAGGTCGTGCTGCTGCGTGTCCGAGTTGGTGATGTTGAGGACGAGCCGGGTGCCCGGCTCCACCGCGACGCTCGCGGGGACGAACGACATGCCCTGGATGTCCACGTCGACGGTAGTGGCGTCTTCGCTGCTCACCGCCTGCGTGCTGGGCGTGTCTGAGCCGCTGAACGCGAGCGTGAGCCCGACGACGACGGCGACCACGAGGGCGATGAGCCCCCAGGCCAGGGATTCGGTTCGTTTCATGGGACAGCTACCTTTCTTGCGTGGAGCGCGAGTCCTACTCCCAGTATGGCAAGCCCGATCCGCGGGCTGACCAGGGCGACGAGCGCGCCGCCGTTGACCACGCCGACTTTGATGAACCCGTTGTCGGGCTCGCGCGTGCCGCGGGCAAGGACCGGCAGCAGGTGGCCGATCGCGCCCGCGATGACCTGGGCGAGCCCGGCGGCGAGGAGGAACGTGAGCAGGTTTGCGGGGAAGCGGACGGCACCGGTGGCGAGTGTTGCGGCGTCGGCAAACATGGCGCCGAGCAGCCAGAGCAGTCCGGCGGCGACGCTCACCGCGGGGGCCGACAGCCCGGGCGTGAACAGCGCGCCGGCGAGGACGGGCTGCAGCGCGTAGGACCACGCGAGCGCGCACACCGCGAGCGCCACCGCGGCGAGCTGCGGGCTGGCCAGGGCCGCGGCGGCTGCGGCCGGCAGCGCGATGCAGTGGGCGAGCAGCGCGCGGGGGAGGCGGGCGCGGGCGGTTGCGGAGGCGCGGTTGCCCGTCATGGTGGGGAGCAGGGTGATGACGGTGCCGGCGATGGTGGTCCACGCGAAGCCCCAGACGGCGAGGCGGGAGTGGGCGGCGATGGTGGCGTCGATAAGCGAGGGCCCCACGTGCCGCGAGCCCACGGCGACGGCGGCGGCGAGGGTGAAGAACGCGGCGGCGACGACGTAGCAGCGGGCGGTGCTGGCGAACGGGCTGGTGAGGCCGCGGCGCAGCTTGCGGGCGATGGACACCCCGTGCCAGCACAGCGCGGCCGCAGCGACGGCGGCCGGAATGGCCAGCGGCGCGCCCAGCAGCAGCGCGACGAGCGCCAGGTTGACCGCCGCGATGCGCACGGCCAGCCCGGCGGGGCGGGAGGCGGTGCGCGTGAGCGCGTCGGCGAAGTGGGTGGAGTAGGCCTGGATGGCGGTCGTGACCACGCCGAGCGTGAGCGGGTGGATCACCGTCCAGCGCGACGCGCCGGCGAGCGCGGCCGCGAGCGAGACGGCGGCCCAGCATGCCACGAGCACGCCCACTACTTTTTGCACAGTAATAATCGTACTAAGCTGGGAGGGGTCAAACAAGGCGGTCAGGGCGTGGTTCATATAATGAACGCACGCAACTGTCCAAGAAAGGTGCGAAGCATGGACCGACACCGGACGCCGCGCCCCACTTCCGATCTCACCACCGCGGCCGCGGAGCTGAGCGCGAAGCAGCGCGAGGTCTTTGGCGCGTTGCAGCAGTTCCCGCAGGGCGCGCAGGTGACGGAGCTGGCGAAGGAACTGGGCATGCACATCAACACGGTCCGCGGGCACCTTGACGAGCTCATCGCCCACGGGCTCGTGGTGCGCAGGCAGGCGCGCACGACCGGGCGGGGGCGGCCGTCGCACATCTTTACCGCGCGCGTGGCGCGGAACGCGGACGTGACCAGCGAGTACGTCGAGCTGGTTGACATGCTGGCCACCGCGATCGCCGGCGACGACCTGGAGCGAGCGCGCGAGGTGGGGCGGCAGTGGGCGAAGGAGGCGTCGTCGAGGCATGGCGGCACGCCGCGGGATCTGGACGAGGCGACCGAGAAGGTCGCCCGGATCCTGCGGGATATGGGGTTCGATCCAGCGCTTCGCGACGATGCCGCCACCGACACCTCACGCGAGCTCTCCCTCAAGGCGTGCCCGTTTGTCACCGACCCCGGCCGGGCGCCGAGCCCGGCGGTGTGCGCGCTGCACGCCGGCTACGTGGACGGCAAGGCGGGCCGCATGCAGGTGGAGCTTCTGCCGTTCGACCGGCCCCACGAGTGCGGGGCCCGCATCACCGAGGTGGAGTAGCTAGTTGATCAGCCAGTCGTTCGGGCTGAACAGCTCGAAGTAGACGTTGGCGGGCGCCTTGTCGGCGGGCAGCGCCGCGATGTCGTCGCGGATGCCCTGAAGGAAGTTCGCGCCGCCGCAGAGGTAGACGTCCGCGCCGGCGAGGTCGGCCTCGGCGACGTTGATGCGCTGGTCCTGGCTGCGGAAGGTGGCGGTGACGTTGGCGTCGGCAAGCGCTTCCGCGAGGGCGCGGGTCTCGGCCTGCTGCGCCCAGGAATCTTCGGAGTTGTCGGCGTGGAGGTAGGTCACCTTGCGGTCCGAGTGGGTGCGCGAGAGGTGGCCCAGGATGCCCACCATCGGGGTGGAGCCGATGCCGCTGGAGATGAGCACGACCGGGTTGTTGCTGTCCTGGAGGACCAGGTCGCCGGCGGCGAGGGTGGCGTCGACGGTGTCGCCGATGGCCACGTGGTCGCGCAGGAAGGTCGAGACCTCGCCGTCGGTCTCCACGGCGATGCGGTAGGAGTGCTCGTCGCCCTCGATGATGGAGTACTGGCGGAGCTGGCGGGCGCCGTCGTCAAGCGTGACGCCCACGGAGGTGTACTGGCCGGGGCGCGGCGCGGTGAAGTCGCCGGTGAGCGTGTACGCGTAGACGGAGTCGGTGAGCTGCTCCTTGGCGGTGACCTCGGCGCGGCGGAAGACGTCGCCGTCGGTCACGCCGTCGGATTCGTAGAGCTTCGCCTCGTGCTTGATCAGCACGTCGGCCATGAGCCAGTAGACGGCGTCCCACGCCTCGGCGACCTCGGGGGTCACGGCGTCGCCGAGCACCTCCGCGATCGCGGCCATGAGGTTGTCGTGCACGATCTGGTACTGGTCCTTGCGGATGCCCAGCGAGACGTGCTTGTGGGCGATGCGGTCCAGCATCATGACCGGGTCCGGCGCGTTCGGGTCCACGAGCTGGGTGGCGAAGGTCGCGACCGAGGCCGCGAGCGCCTTCTGCTGCGCGCCCTGCTTCTGGTTGCCGCGGTTGAAGGTGTTGGCGATGAGCTCCGGGTGCGCGGTGAACATCTTGTTGTAGAACGTCTTCGTGATGGTCTCGATGTTCTCACCCACCGGCGGGAGCGTGGCCTTGATGATCTCGGCGTGCTCCTCGCTGAGGTGGTTGAGCTTCGGGTCCGGCTTTTCCTGCAGGTACATGCGGTGTCCTTTCGTGCCGTTGAACAATTAACACCGACTGTACCCGTCAAAACTAGTCCTCGAGGTCCGTGGCGAGGCGCTCCTCGTCGTCGCGGCGCTTGCGGCGCTGGAGGCGCGGGGCGAAGATGGCCGCCGCGCCGCCGCCGATGAGCGCGCCGATGACCATGCCGATGGTGCCGCTGCGGTCGCCGTCGAAGTCGGTGAAGGCGATGCCGGCGAGAGCGATCGCGAAGAGGATCCAGATGGGCAGGGTGGAAAGGGTGAACATCTTGGGCGGGCGGGGCCGCGGGGCGTAGTTCTGCATCCACAGCGCGCCGGCGGTTTGCGCGAGCGTGACGGGCAGCAAGGCCAGCAGCGAGTAGATGGCGGCGCCGTCGGGCAGGACCCACGCGAGGATCGCCATGATGAATGTGGTCGTGTACTTGAGCGTCTCCGAGGTCACGGTGCTGGACTGGTGGAGGATCTGCTGCTGGTATTCGTCGTCGGTGCCTTGGTTGGCCAGGGCGACTTTCTTGTCGCCGTACTGCTTCAACATGGGGAGTTATCCTTCCTGGTCGTCGCCGAAGAGGGCTTCGACGGTTTTGCCGAGGGTGTGTGCGATGTCGAGTGCGAGGTGGACGGAGGGGGAGTAGTTGCCTTTTTCAATGTTGGCGATGGTCTGGCGGGACACTCCCACCTGCGCGGCGAGGTCGGCTTGGGAGAGTTCCTGCCACCGCCGCCATTTGCGGACCATGTTTTCGTGTGTGTCTGGCATCAGCGCTCCTTTCGTGTCTCGTAAGCGCCTACGGCAAAATATAAACCAAACACGCCACGATGTAAAGGAAACTAGACAAAAAGGAAATGTGGGAGCGTCGATAAGCGAAACGCTCTAGACTGGCGCGCATGCCGACGCCTGTGCCTGCCTACCTTGACCGCATCCTTGGCCTCGTCCGCGACGACGACAGCGGCGAGGTCGCGGACTACATCGACGAGCTGGCCGCCGCGGACCCCGACAAGCTGGGCGTGGCGCTGTGCACGACCTCGGGAAACCTGTACTCGGTGGGGGATGACGAGTACGAGTTCACCATCCAGTCGATCTCCAAGCCGTTCGTGTACGCGCTCGCGCTGGAGGAGCTCGGCGCGGCGGAGGTGCACAAGTACGTGGGCGTGGAGCCGTCGGGCGAGGCGTTCAACGCGATCTCGCTGGAGGAGGGCACGCACCGCCCCGCCAACCCCATGATCAACGCGGGGGCGATCGCGGTGAACCAGATGATCAACGGCGCCGAGTCCTCGGTGGAGGAGCGGGTAGAGAAGATCCGCGCGTACTTCTCCCGGCTCGCGGGCAGGGAGCTGCGTATCGACGAGTCGCTGGTCCAGTCCGAACTCGGCACCGCCCACCGCAACCTGGCCATCGCGCACCTGCTGCGGGAGTTCGGCATGGTGCAGGACCAGGCGCACGACGCGATCGACTCGTACACGCAGCAGTGCTCGGTGCTGGTCACGGTGCGCGACCTGGCCACCATGGCGGCGACCCTGGCCAACGGCGGCGTGCAGCCGATTACTGGCGAGCGCGTCCTGTCCGCCGGCTCGTGCCGGATCACGCAGGCGGTGATGACGTCGGCCGGCATGTACGACGGGTCGGGGCAGTGGATGGTCAACGTGGGCATCCCGGCGAAATCCGGCGTCGCCGGCGGGTTGATCGGGACGATGCCGGGGCAGTTGGGGTTGGCGTCGTTAAGCCCGCGGCTCAACGAGCAGGGCAACTCGGTGCGCGGCGTGAAGATCTTCCGCGAGATGTCCGCCTCGCTCGGGCTGAACCTGATGGGCGCGGACTTCTACGCCGCGCCGGGCATTCGGTCGGTGGAGCGGCGCGAGGACTGCACCGTGGTGGAGCTGCAGGGCATGATCAACTTCACCGCCGCGGAGAACATCCTGCACGACCTGGCCAGCGAGCGCATCGTGGGCGGCACGCTGGTGCTCGACGTGTCCAACGTGACCAGCTTTAACAAGGCCGGGCGCCTGCTGATCAAGGAGGGGATGCGCCACCTGCGCGACACCGGCCTGGACGTGCGCATCTACGACCCCGACGGCGCGATGCCGGACTACGAGTTTTCCGACGGCACGAAGGTCCCCGCCATCAAGGACTTCTCCACTACCTTCACCGTGCCGGGGTCGCGCACCGAGGTCTTCCGGGCGATCTCCGCTCCGCAGGAGTGGTGGGACGAGCACGTCGACCACATCGAGGGCTCGGCCTCCGAGCAGGGCGGCGAGTTCCACTTCGACACCGACGACCAGTACGCGGAATTCCGCGTCGAGGAGTCCGAGGTGGGCGACCGCCTGGTCTGGCACACCGAGACCACGGGCAAGGACAAGGAGGACCGCGACTGGGACGACACCTCGCTCATCTTCGAGCTCAGCGACAGCGAGCAGGAGGACGGCGAGACCCAGGTCACGTTCACCCACCGCGGCATGCACCCGCACGGCGAGGGCTACAAGGAGGCCGTGGAGGCGTGGCGGGAGCGCATCCAGGAGCGGCTCGAGCCGCTGATCCGGCACCGCGGCGAGCGGTAGCGCGCTAGAGCGCCGCGAGGAAGGCTGCGGAGGCGGTGCTGATGAGCAGTTCGCGCTGCTCGGCGGGGCAGCCGTCGTCGACCCAGTCCAGCGCGATGGCGTCGATAAAGCCGATGAGCCCCGAGACGGCGATGCGCGCGCGGTCGTCACTGCGGCCGAGGAAGTCGCACAGCGCCTGCACGGTGGTGTCGTGGCGCTCGATGCGCAGGTGGATCGCCTCGATCGGCTCCTCGCCGCCGCGCTTGCCGGTGGACCACACGAACGGGTGCGTCTCGATGTAGTTGAGGTAGATGTCCAGCCCGCGGCGCACGATTTCCTCGGTGTCGGAGGACTCGAGCCCCTCAGCTGCGGCGATCTGGGCGTTGTGCAGGTTGATGGCCGTGCGCTCGAGGAAGGCGGTGTACAGGCCGGCCTTGGAGTCGAAGTAGTGGAACACCAAGCCTTGGGACACGCCGCAGTGATCGGCGATACGCTGGGTGGGGACCTCGCTGTAGGGCGTGGTGGAGAAGATCTCCGTGGCAGCGTCGAGAATTTCCTGGCGCCGCTCCTCCACGCTCAGGCGCCGCTGTGGCGCGTGCGTCGTGTGGCGTTCTGTCATGCGCTACATCGTACACACGCACAAGTTTTACATGCATTGAATATCAATATAATTCTGAACGTTGTCCGCTGACGAAAGGGAAAAACCGTGAAACAGCAGCTCGTAGACGCTCTCTGGTGGCACGTCTACCCCCTTGGCGCGACGGGTGCCCCCATTCGCGACGCAAAGGATGCCGCACACCGCCTTCCCCGCCTCGAGGCGTGGCTGGACTACCTCATCGAGCTCGGCTGCAACGGCATCCTCCTCGGCCCCATCTTCGAGTCCGTCGCGCACGGCTACGACACGCTCGACCACTACCGCATCGACGCCAGGCTTGGCGACGACGCCGACTTCGACCACTTCGTCGCCGCCTGCCACGAGCGCGGCATTCAGGTCATGCTCGACGGCGTGTTCAACCACGTCGCGCGCACCCACCCGTGGGTGGCCGAAGGCCTCGCCGGCGGCACCGACTGGGAGGGCCATGAGGAGCTGGCCACCCTGCACCACGACGACCCCAGGGTCCAGGACGCGGTGACTGACATCATGCTGCACTGGCTGCGCCGCGGCATCCAGGGCTGGCGTCTCGACGTCGCCTACTCCGTGCCCGCCGAGTTCTGGCGCACAGTGCTTGGGCGGGTACGCGAGGAGTTCCCCGACGTGTGCATCCTCGGCGAGGTCATCCACGGCGACTACGCCGAGATCGCCGAGGCGGGCACGCTCGACTCCGTCACGCAGTACGAGCTGTGGAAGGCGCTCTGGTCCTCCATCTCAGACACCAACTTTTGGGAGCTCGACCACGCGCTGGGCCGCCACCGCGACATTGCTAAGCGGACGCTTCCCAACATCTTCATTGGCAACCACGACGTCGACCGCATCGCCTCCAAGGTGGGCCAGGACGGGGAGATCGTCGCGCTCGCCCTGCTCATGAGCCTGCCCGGCATGCCCAGCATCTACTACGGCGACGAGCAGGGCTTCGAGGGGGTGCGCGGCGAGGGCTTCGCGGCTGACGACGCCATCCGCCCTCCCCTCCCAGCCTCCCCGGCAGAACTCTCCGAGCTGGGCCAGTGGGTCTTCGAGGAACACAAGAAGCTGATCGGCGTGCGCCGCCGCAACCAGTGGCTCACCCACGCCGACGTGGAGGTGCTGGACAAGGAAAACGCCACGATCTCCGTGCGGAGTCGTGGCGAAAACGGCGAGGAGATCCAGACCGACGCGTGGCTCGAGCCCGCGCCGGGCGTGCGCATCCGCGCAGGCGCCGAGGTCCTCTACGAGTGGGGGAGTTAGCGCGGCAGGGAGGAACCCTGCGCGTACTGCGCGAGCAGCTGCTGGACGATCGCGCCCAGGTCCGGCAGTCGCACGGTCGCGACGTTGGCCACCGGCACGTCGATGGTCGGCGCGCCCTGCGGGGCGAGCACGATCACGTTCTGGGGGTTCTGCTGCGCGGCCGGTGCGGGCTGGGCGGGCTGCGTGGCCGGCGCGGGCTGTGCCGGCTGGGCCGGCTGGGCCGGTTGCGCCGGCGCAGCGTTGCTGGTGCCGCCGTTGGTGCCCTTGAGGCCGCAGCGGTTCGCCGCGTTCTCTACGCGGGCGAGGGCGTCGAGGATCTGCGGGCCGCGGCTGTCAAAGCGGGCGATGGTCTGGGCCTGGCGGACCTTGGCGTTGTAGTCGGCGTCGTTGGTCCAGTACTTCTCGGCCTGGGCGCAAGAGATTTCGCCGGCGGGGAGCTTGGCAAGGGCGTCGTCAATCGCGTCGGCGTGGGCGGCGGCCGGGGCCGCGGCGAGCGTGCCCGCGACGGCGGCGGTCATGGCAAGGGAGCGGAGTTTCATGACCGCCAGTATGTCACGGATGTGACGCATGTGAAAGGGGAGCGCGCAAATTACGCGTTCACCATGCGGCGGATCAGGCTGCGGTAGGCCTGCGTCGTGAGCTCCACGTCGGTCAGGTCGACGTACTCGTCGTGGCTGTGCAGGAGGTCGAGCACCTTACCCAGCGTGTTCTCGCGCTTGTGCATGGCAAAGCCGTAGCCCACGCCGCCCTTGCGGCGGGCAAAGCGCAGGTCGGAGCCGCCCGCGGCGAGCGTGGGGACCACGGCCGCTTCGGGGAAGAACTCGGCGAAGGTGTCCACGATGGCGTCGTAAAGCGGGCCCTCGGTGGGGGAGACGGTGGCGTCCTCGGTGATGAGGTGGGTGATCTCCACCTCACTGGCCAGGTCGCCGAGCGCCTCGCGCAGCAGGTCGTCGATGTCCTCCTGGCTCTGGCCCGGCAGCTGGCGGATGTCCAGCTCGATCGAGGCCTCGGACGGCAGGACGTTGATCGCGCCGCCCGCGCGCAGGACCGTCGGCGCCACGGTGAGGTGGCTCATCGCGTGCGAGTAGCGCTGCAGCTCGCCGAACGCCTCGTAGCCCTCGCCGCGCAGCAGCGCCTGCTCGGTCTCGGGGTCGAACTTCCAGGCGCGCACGTAGCCGGGCCACGGCTCCTCGGAGCTGACCTCGGGCGTCAGGGCGGCGATGCGCTCGGCCACCTTGCCAATCTTGGCAATGGTCAGCTCGCGCCCGTGCGGCGTGGAGCCGTGCCCGGCGTCGCCGTGCACGGTGAGGCGTCGCTGCGCCGCGCCCTTTTCGCCAATAACGACGACCACCGCATCCGACCCGTCCTGCACCGGCAGGTGGGAGCCGCCTTCCTCGGACAGGCAGTTCTTCCAGGAGAACGCGTCCGGTGCGTGCTCCGCCAGCCAGCCCACGCCCAGGCCGCCGCGGGCCTCCTCGTCGGCGCAGCCCACGAAGGTGAGGGTGCCGGTGGGCTGGGTGCCGGACAGGGCCACGTCGCGCACGGTGGCCGCCATCGCGGCGGTGATGTAGAGCATGTCGGTGGCGCCGCGGCCGTACAGGTGGCCGTCGATAATCTGCGCCCCGAACGGGTCCTTGGTCCACTTCGCCTCGTCGACCGGGACCACGTCGGTGTGGCCGAGGAGGGTGAGCGGCTCGGCGGAGGGGTCCGAGCCCTCGATGGTAAACGCGATGGAGGTGCGGCCTGGGTGGGGTTCGAAGCGCTCGACGCGCACGTTCGGCGCGTCCGCGAAGAAGCGCTCGAGGACGTCTGCGGCCTTGGATTCCTGCCCGGAATCGGGGGTGAGATCGTTCACGCAAGAAATTTGGACGAGTTCTTTGAGCAGCGTAACGGTAGTGTCCGCTAAAGTCATACAAATCAGCTTTCTTAAATTTGGCGGATGCGGTAATTTACATCTGTTGCGGTCTAATGTGAAGACTGAACGATACTGAGTAGCGCTGAACCGCACGGTACGGCGCAATATTTGAGGATAACGCGAGACCTGGCCTCACTGAAGAAATCAGGAAAGCTGAGAATTTAAATCAGAACCTGAGTGATCCTGAGGGCGAGGCGAGCAGAAACCCGGGAAGAGGTGGAAGCGGTGGCCCGTAGAGAAGGCAGCATGGACCCGAGGGCGATTCGTACGCGCAACGCCTTCCTGGACGCGACGGAGACGCTTCAGCGCGAAAAGAAGACCGAGGACATCACTGTGTCCGCGATCGTGGGCCTGGCGGGCATGAGCCGGCAGGTGTTCTACGAGCACTTCGACGGCCGCGACGCCGTCGTCGGCGCGCTCATGGAGCGCACGTTTCGGCCGCTGCTTCAGGAATACGTGAAGACCTACGAGCGCACCGGCGACCCGGAACAGGCCATCGAGGGTCTCGTGGCCGGCATGTACAAGGAGCGCGACCTGCTGCTCAACGTCGTCGGCGGCCCGGCGCTCACCTATACCCTCAAGCTCTTTACTACCCCGGAGCAGCCGATGCTGCGCGGAGTGGTGGACGCGATCCTGGAGCGCCAGGGCGAGCTCGAGCCGAGCCTGCTGGAAGGCGTGGAGGACTTCCTCCGCGCCGGCGCCTTCCGCCTCCTGGTTGCCTCGGTGCGCGAGGCGGACTCGGCAGAAGACGCGGCGAAGCGCGCCAATAGCGTGCTTGGACTCTTGCGCGCGTCGATCGTGGGCAGCTAGCTCCGAAGGAAGATGAATTGTTATGGCACGTCGTGAATCGAGCTCCGACCCCCGCGCGGTACGCACCCGCGAGGCGTTGATCTCCGCCACCATCGCGCTGCTGGCTGACCACAAGGTGGAAGACCTTTCCGTCTCCGGCATCGTGAAGGCGGCGCAGGTGAGCCGCCAGGTGTTCTACGAGCACTTCCAGGACCGCGATAGCGTGGTCATCGCCGCGGGCGAGGCGGTCCTCGGGCCGGCGTACCGCGACTTTGCCTACAACTTCGACGGCGACACCGACTACTCCGCGCAGGTGCACAAGCTCGCCGAGGTGCTCGAGCCGCACGAGTGCATGATCCGCCACCTCATCGACTCGCCCGTGCACGGCAAACTCAACCAGATGATCTGCGAGCTCATGTTCCCGCCGATCCGTGCGAACCTGTGGAAGTCGCTGGAGCGCGGCGGCATCCAGGCCACCGACGAGGTCATCGATGACGCCGCGATGTTCATCGTGGCGGGCACCCAGCACCTCTTCGTCACCGCGTACCGCGACGAGATCGACGTCGGCGTGACCGCCGCGCGCGTCGACCGGGTGCACGACCTGATGGGGCAGCTGCTTACTCGGAAGCGGGGCTAACGCTGGCGAGTGCCTCGGCGAGCTCGTCCAGCGCGTCGGTGGTGTCCTCGAAGGAGCCGTCCTCGCTGATCGCGGCCATGGAGACACCGTAGCGCTTGTCGGCGAACTGCCCGAAGCCCAGCTGCCGCGACTGCCAGGAGCCGTCGGTGTCGTCGCTCCACCCGCCCTTGAACGGGATGCCCAGGGCGCCGAGGCCCCAGGACTGCGACTTATCCACGTGCACCATCTTGTCCAGGACCGCGTTGTCGGGCTTCCGGTCGGAAAGTTCCGCGAGGTAGTGGGCGTAGCGGGCCTGGGAGTTCAGCGACCACTCGCTCGTGCCCCAGGCCTCCTCGAGCGTGGCCGTCGCGCCCGCCTTGGCCAGCTCGTCGGCGACCAGCTTCTTCGCGCCGCCCGCGGCCGCCAGGCACATCCAGAGCTGGTCCGCCGACCCGTTGTCGGAGACCTCGATCGTGGAGGTGATGAGGGTGTCCAGCACTTCCTCGCTCGCGTCGCAGTGTTCCGTGGCGGCCATTGCGACCGGCACCTTGATCGTGGACCACGCCGCGAGGCTGGTGACGTCGCCTGCGGTGACGGCGGCGTCATCGTCGTCGATAAGCACGATGCCAATGCTCGTGTCCGTGTCCGCCTCGATCCTTTCCACCTCCGCCTCGAGCCAGTCGGGGTCGACGCCGACGGTGTCGTCCACCTCGGTGAGTCGGCGCGAGAGCGCGTCCGAGTCGGGCTCGGCGGGGGTGTGCGCGATGCGCACGAACGACGCCGCGACCAGCAGGATCACGACGCCGGCGAAGGCGAGGGCGAACGGTTTGCGGCTCACAGGTGCCGGTATTCCTCGAGCAAGTCAAAGCCGGTGTGGCCGTGGATCGACTTAATGGTGCGGTAGTTGCCCGGCTGCGAGATCGTGGTGGTGGTGCCGTGGGCCAGCATGTGCTCGGAGCGGCTGAGCTCGCGGATGGCCACGAGCCGCACGCGGTCGGGGTGCTCCTGCACCAGGTCCGAATACAGCATGGGATCGTGCTGGCCGTCGTCGCCCACCAGCGTCCAACGGATGTTGGGGAAGTCCACGATGAGGTTACGCAGCGCCACCCGCTTGTGCTCCTTGCCGCTGCGGAACAGACCAGTCGGGGTGGGGCCCCAGTCCGTGAGCAGCAGCGGGCCGCGCGGCAGCTTCTCGCGCGCGATGAAGTCGGTGAGCGTGTCGTAGGTGTTCCAGGCGCCCGTAGAGACGTAGAAGGTGGGCTCGTCGGGGCCGAGGACGGCGCCGTAGAAGTCGTCCATGCCCGCGATCGGCTGGCGGGTGTTCGTCTTTTTCACCCACGAGTTCCAGGCGGCGAGCATGGCGCGCGGCAGCATGGTCACCATGATCGTGTCGTCCACATCGGAGATCAGGCCGTGGGTGACGTCGTCCGAAATGATCTGCACCTGCGCCTCGCTCGGCTCCGCGCTCAGCGGTGTGCGCACCGTGGCGGTGTGCCAGCCGGGCTCCAGCCCGTGGTCCAGGATGAGTACCTCGAGGTAGCCGTTGCCGTTCGTCTGCGCAGTCACTGTCTGCGCGCCCAGCGTGACCGTGACCTCAATGTCGGGAACCTGGGTGGTGAAGAACTGGCGGTAGCCGCGCTCCACCTCCGTTTTCGGTTCCCGCTCGGGGTCCGCCATGAGCACGCGCCCAAGCACGCGGGCGCGCTCGGAGTTGCCGTAGCCGGTAAAACCCGTGACCTGTGGCGCCCAGCCCCGGCGGGCCTTCGCTTTCACGTCCGCGTTGTTGATGCGGTGCTCCGCCCAGCGGACCACGTCTGAAAATCCCATAAGCCAGTAGTCTAGGCGCTATGGACAGAGTCGAGAGTGCGCACGTGGCCGTCGAGAAGCTCATTGAGCTCTACACCGCATCGTGTGAGCTCGCGCGAGACGCGCTCACCAGCGGCGACTACGCGCGCTACAAGGACGTGTACTACCCCAAGCTCTCCGTGGAGATCGGGCAATGGGTGCCAGTGGACCGCTCCGAGCCCTTCGGCTACGTCGACGAGGCCGGCACCTACTCGGCGGTGCTGTCGCGGCCCGACCTCATGGCGCCGTACCTGCGCTCGCAGCTCGAGGCGCTGACCGCCAACTACGAGTGCGAGATCCGCGTCGGCTACTCGGAGACCCGCATCCCGCCCGAGTACATCCGCGGTACCGGCCCGCGCCCCGCGAACACGGAGAACGCAGTGTTCGTGCCTCGCCCCGCCCTCGACGAGGTGCACGACGCAATTATCGACGGCCACTGGGACGCCTTCCACGGCGAAGAGAAGCCCCTCTTCCACTTCGGTCCGCAGCGCTTCGACCTCGCGCTGGCCCGGCTGGAACACTACACAGGCATCCAGGTGGAGTCGCTGCAGAAATTCATCCTGTTTACCAACTACGCCATGCACGTCACCGAGTTTGTGCGCTTCGGCGTCGCGGAGCTGGCGCGCGAGGGCTCGCGCTACACGCGCCTCGTGCTGCCCAGCGGCGAGACCATCTCCGACACGGTGGCGGTGGAGAACCTGGAGCTGGGCTCGAAGTTCCAGATGCCGCGCTACGACCTGGTCACCGAGGACGGCGACGGCATCACTATGATCAACATCGGCGTCGGCCCGTCGAACGCAAAAACAATTACGGACTCGCTGGCGGTGCTGCGCCCCGAAGCGTGGATCATGATCGGCCACTGCGCCGGCATGGACGCGCGCATGCGCATCGGCGACCTCATCCTGGGCAACGCCTACGAGCGCAAAGACAACGTGCTTGACGAGCACATCCGTCCCGACTCGCCCATCCCCGCCGTTCCGGAGATCCAGCGCACCCTGGAGAAGGCGGTGGCGAAGATCTACGGCGACGACACCTCGCTCATGCGCACCGGCACCGTCCTTTCCACCAGCGACCGCAACTGGGAATGGAAGGCGCCGCGCGACCTGTGGGAGTGGCTGCGCGGCTCCACCGCGGCGGCCGTGGACATGGAGTCCTGCACCATCGCGGCAAACGGCTACCGCTACCGCGTGCCCTACGGTGCGCTGCTCGCGGTCTCCGACCTGCCGCTGCACGCGGTGCCGAAGCTGCCCGCGGCCGCCCAGACCTTCTATTCCAACTCCAAGGAGGCGCACGTGATGTGCGCGGTGCGCGCGATGGAGAAGCTGGCCAAGAACCCGCAGCGCCTGCGCACCCGCAAGCTGCGCCGCACGATCGGAGAGCTCCCATTCCGTTGAGCTCCTTCGACGATCCGGCCGTGCAGATGGCGCACCGCAGCGCCGTGCGCTCCATCGAGCGAGTCGTCCACGAAACCACCGCGCCCACCGACCCGGACCTCGCGCTCGAGCGCGTCGTCGCGCAGCTACGCCGCGGCAACGTCCTGGTCATCACCGGCGCGGGCGTGTCCACCGACTCCGGCATCCCCGATTACCGCAGCGCCGGCGGCCGCCTGACCAAGGGCCGCCCGATGACGTACCAGGAGTTCGCGCACTCGCCCGCCCAGGTCCACCGCTACTGGGCGCGCGCCTTCGTGGGCATGCAGTTCATGCGCGCCGCCAACCCCAACCGCACCCACTTCGCCCTGGTCGAGTTCGAGCGCGCCGGGTTGCTCACCGGTATTGTCACCCAGAATGTCGACGGCCTCCACCTCGCCGCCGGCTCCCACGACGTCATCGCCCTGCACGGGGATATGGAGCACGTCGTGTGCCTGGACTGCGGGGCGCGCCACGCTCGCTCGCTTATCGACGCCATGCTCACCCACGCCAACCCCAACTTTTTCAATTCCGTGGAAGTCACCGGCAACATGATCAACCCAGACGGCGACGTGGAGCTGCGCGCCAGCGACGTGGAGCGGTTCCACATGATCGCCTGCCCCGCGTGCGGCGGCCAACGGCTGAAGCCGGACGTGGTGTACTTCGGTGAGAATGTGCCGACGGGGCGCAGACAAGCAGCCCGGGCGTGGCTGGACGAGTCCGCTTCGGTCCTGGCGCTGGGAACGTCGCTAGCGGTGATGAGCGGGTACCGATTCGTCCTGGACGCCCGCAAACAGGGAAAGCCCGTCGCGGTGGTCAACGGCGGGCCGGGGCGCGCCGACCCGAAGGCCACGACGCTGTGGCGCACCGGGGTCGCCGACGCGATGGACGCAATTCTGGACGAGCTGGATCTCTAGGAGTTGTAGGGTGAAGGGGTAACTTTTGCCCGAAAACTTGCTGAAAGGCCCCTGACATGCGTTTTCGTTCCCTCGCAATCGCAGCGTGCGCCGCGACCGCCCTCGTCGTCGCGCCCGCCGCTTCCGCCGACCCCGCTCCGGTCACCGGCGTGGAGCTGAACCAGCCCGCCGACCAGGTCGTCACTTTTGAGGCAAAGTTTGACCTCACCCGCGACAACGAGATCGCCCTGCAGAAGGTGCGCGAGCTGCGCGCCGACATGTGGGACCGCAACGTGCCGTTCAACGGCGAGACCCTGCAGTACGCGGCGAAGGTGAACGGTCTGAAGACGAAGGAAGCGTACGTCAACGACGTGAGGATCGACCACGGCTACGCGCTCATCGCCCTGCAGCGCGCGGTGGAGGAGGCCGGCGGGATCGACCACGATCGCCCGTACAACGAGACGTGCAGCAATGAGTGCGGTTCGCTGTGGACCGCGACGATTCAGGGCGAGCAGCCGTTCGGCGAGAACCTTTCCGGTGAAGAAGACATGGCGAAAGCCATGCACGGTTGGGGCTACGACGAGCTGGACGCCCTGTACGACTCGAATGGCCAGTTCAACAACGCCAACGGCCACCTCTACAACTTGATCAACCCGGACCGCACGTGGTTCGGCGTGGCGTCGGTGCGTACGGCCGAGGGCACCGCCAGCGCGTGGGAGGCCGCGGGCAAGGCCTCCGGCGTGACCGCGTTCCCCGAGGGCGCGCGCACCGAGGCGCTGGCGCGCCCGGCGAACAACGGCGAGACGCCGTCGACGAAGGCGGTTCCGTTGCCGAAGAAGAGCACTCCGAGCAGGGGGCAGGGCACTGTGTCGCTCGGCGGTGGTTCCGAAACCGAGAAGATCATCGGCATCATCTTCGCCATCATCGGCGTCCTGGCCGGCATCTACTCCTTTGTGAAGCAGTACCTGCCGGACGCGCTGCCGAAGTAGGGGCTACGCCGCTGCGGGCGCGGCCTCCTTGCCCGCGTCCCAGACGTCCTTGTCCAAGATCTTCTCGCGCGTGGACACCACGGCGGCCACGACGGCCTGGCCGGTGACGTTGACGGCGGTGCGGCCCATGTCGATGATCGGCTCGATGGCCAGCAGCAGGCCGACGCCCGCCAGCGGCAGGCCGAGGGTGGACAGGGTGAGCGTCAGCATGACGGTCGCGCCGGTGGTGCCCGCGGTGGCCGCGGAACCCAACACGGAAACGATGACGATGAGCAGGTAGTCCATCATGCCTAGGTCAACGCCGTAGAACTGCGCGACGAACAGAGCGGCGATGGCGGGGTAGACGGAGGCGCAGCCGTCCATCTTGGTCGCCGCGCCCAGCGGCATGGCAAAGGACGCGTACTCAGAGGGCACGCCCATGGACTGCTCGACGGTGCGCTGGTTCACCGGCATCACGCCCATGGAGGAGCGGGTGACAAAGCCCAGTGCGGTGACGGGCCAGACGCGCTGGAAAAACTCGACCACGTTGATCTTGTTCATGGCCAGCACGATCGGGTAGAGCACGAAGATGACCAGGGCGAGGCCGATGTAGATGGCCAGGACGAATTGGCCCAGGTTGCTCAGGGCCTCCCAGCCGTAGGTGGCGACTGCGTTGCCGATCAGGGCCGCAGTGCCGATCGGGGCGAGGCGGATGACCCACCACAGCACGACCTGAACCACCTTGAGCAGCGACTCGGAAAACTTAATAAACGGTTCGGCGGACTTGCCCGCCTTCACCGCGGCGACGCCGATGAGCAGGGAGACCACGAGGATCTGCAGCACGTTGAAGTTCACCGACGCGCCCGACTCGGTGACCTTGGCGGTCAGGCCAAGGAAGTTCGATGGGACGACGGAATCCAGGAAGCCCATCCAGGAGCCGGTGGTCGACGGCTCGGCGGCCTCGGCCGCGTCCACGGTGGAGTTCGCGCCGGGCTTGAGCACGGCGCCGACGACGATGCCGATGATGACGGAGAAGAACGCGGTGATGGCGAACCACACCAGCGTTTGCACGGCCAGGCGGGCCGCGTTGGAGACCTGGCGAAGGTTGGCAATCGAGGTCACCACAGCGGTGAACACCAGCGGCGGGATGAGCAGCTTGAGCAGCTGGACGTAGGTGCCGCCGACCCAGTCGAGCAGCCCGGAGAGCCACTCGACGTCGCTACCTGCGGCGATGAAGCCGAGGATGAGGCCGATAATCAGGCCGTAAATCACTTGGGCGCCAAATCCGGTCGCCCACTTTGGAAGAGACATGCGCACTCCAATGCGTTGAAAGAATCTATACAGATCTGTACTTACTCAACGCAGAGTAGCAGCGTGTCACCTAAAAACTAATTCGCTCAACAGACAGACAGGACGGTCTATCTGGGCGTTTTGGCTACGCTCGGAGGGCACACCCAACACAGTGAGGAGCACCAATGTCCGGTATCTACTCGTTCGAGGGGAAGACCCCGCGCATCCACCCCAGCGCCTACATCGCCCCCGGGGCCACCATCATCGGCGACGTCACTATCGCCGAGGACGTCAATATCTGGCCGGGCGCGGTGCTGCGTGGCGACGTCGGCGCCATCGAGATCGGGGCGCGCTCCAACGTCCAGGACGGCTCGGTCATCCATGTGGAGACGGGAAGCACGACCGTCCTCGGGGAGGACGTCACGGTCGGGCACATGGCAATGGTCCACGGCTGCACCGTGGAGCCAGCCTGCCTGATCGGGATGAGCGCGACGGTGCTCTCCGGCGCGCGCGTGGGCGAGGGCAGCATCGTCGGCGGCGGGGCGGTGGTCCTGGAGGGGCAGGTCGTCCCGCCATTTTCCATTGCGGCCGGGGTGCCGGCGAAGGTGCGCAAGCAGCTGGACGCGGAAACCCGCGAGCAGCGGGTGCGCCACGCCGCGGGCTACGTGGAGCTAGCTCGCCGCTACCGTGAGGGGCTCGCGGAGCACGAGGTCTAGCGCGGCGGCGCGGGCAATGTCGCGCACCACCTCAGCGTGGGTGGGGATCATGCGCAGCTCGGGCGCCTGCTCCATTTCTGCGCGCACGGTGCGGGCGAAAGGAGCGGGGGCGTGGGGGTCGTCGATAAACGCGCTCCCCGCGATGACCACCGTGGACGGCGCGTGCTCGGTGCTGAGCTTGGCCACCAGGCTGCCCAGGTCGCGGGCGCGTTCGTCCAGCGCGGTGCGGGTGTCGGGGCTGGAATCCTGGACGGCGTCGAGCAGCGTGGCAAGCCCCGGCTTGTGAATACGCTCGAGCAGGCCGCGCGTGGTCAGCTCGTGCCGCTTCACGCGGATCGGCTGCACGCCGTCGCCGGTGGACACCGCGCAGCCGATCGAGTCGTCCGCGAACAGCGCCATGATCGGCCCGTCGCCAAGGTCCAGGTTCGACTGCATCTCGGAGCCGATGATCGCAGCGCTAATCGACGTCACCTCAACCGGAACAGAAAACTGCTCCCGCAACTGCCCGGCGAGGTCCACGCCGTCCCAGCCCAGGTTCACGGCGATGACGGTGCCGTCCTCCGTCACGGTGCCCGACGTGGTCACGCCGAGGGCGGCGAGGCGCCGCTGCATGCCCGCGGTGAGGCGGTTGAGTGCCGCCATGAGGTGCTGGATGACGTCGTCGGGCGTCATGCTGGCGACGGGCAGCTCGAGGTCGACGCAGCGCAGGGTGCGACCGCGCAGGTCGAAGACGGCGACGTAGGTGAAGTCGGTGCCCACGGCGATGCCGCCGTAGATGGGGTCGGGCTCGGCGAGCTCCAGGGGGATCGTCGGCCGACCGCGCCCGGTGGAGCGGGTGAGGTCGGTTCGCTCGTTGACCAGCCCGGCCTCCGTGAGCGCGGCGATGGCGCGCGTGACGGTCGGCTGGGAGAGCCCGGTGGCTTGCACGAGTTCACTGCGGGACGTGAGGTCCTGCAGGCGAATGAGGTGGAGACACTTCGCCGCGGGGGTCGTCGGGCGAGTGAACGGCAATGTTGTGCAAGTCATGTGAATATATTTACTCACTGGCAGACTGCTTTGTCCAGTCGCCGCCCTAAAAATGGCCGAAAAATGCGGTCTCACCATATGAAAACGTGTGCTCTGAGCAGGACAGACAGCTTGGTTCAAAAGATTTCCGATCGCAGGAAAATTCGCAGGTGGGTTAGAATCCCCAATCATGACGTCAGTTCTCCCGACCGAGCCCACACCCGAGCACGCGCCAGGTGCGATGCCTGGCCGAGAGCCATCGCTTCTCGACGCCACGTGTGAGGACTTCGTCTACGACTACGCCCAGCTCACGCCCACCCTGGGCACGCAGATCGGGCTCGAAGGCTTCGACGCCGACCTCCAGGACTTCAGCCCCGAGTACTGGGACGCGATGGCGGACCGCATCCGCGACCTCATCGCGGACGTCGACGCGCTCAACGACTCCACCGACGCCTCCGACGACGAGGACGACTTTGACGAGGTGGACAGCCTGACCGCCACGATCCTGCGCGACCGGCTGGCCTACCACCTGGAGCTGCACCACCAGGGCGAGTTCCTGCGTCGGCTGAACAACATCGAGTCGCCCGTCCAGACGATCCGCGACTCCTTCCTGCTCATGCCCAAGGTGACGGAGGAGGACTTTGACAACGTCGCGGCCCGCCTGAGCAAGGTGCCCGACGCGCTGTGCGGCTACACCGAATCCCTCTCCGAGGCGGCGAACACCGGCCACGTGGCGTCGCACCGCCAGATCGACGCGGTGATCAACCAGTGCGAGACGCTCGGTGAGTCCGGCTCAACCCTGGACTACCTGGGCCTGCCGCCGGAGTCGAAGGTGGTAGAGGAAGCCAAGGAGGCGTTTGCCAAGTTCGCGGACTGGCTCTCCACCGAGCTGTCGCCGCAGGCAAACCACGAGGACGGGGTGGGCCGCGACCGCTACGAGCTGTTCTCCGAGTACTTCTTGGGCCGCGAAGTGGACCTCGATGAGGCGTACGCGTGGGCGGAAGACGAGTTGCGGGTGACCGTCGATAAGCAACAGGCCCTGGCGCGGCAGCTGTACGGCGCGGAGACGAGCGTGCCGGCGGCGTACCGGCGCCTCAACGAGGATGACCGGTACACGCTGCACGGCACCGACGCGCTGCTGGAGTGGCTGGACAAGGTGAACGCGGAGGTCGTCGAGTGCTTCGCCGGCAGCGAGCTCGACATCCCGGAGGACATGCCCGGGGTGAACACCGCGATCGACCGGGCCGGGTCCGGTGGCGTCTTCTACACCCCGCCGAGCGACGACATGCTGCGCCCCGGCACCATGTGGTGGTCCGTGCCGGAGGGGCAGGAGACCTTCCACACCTGGCAGGAGCTGTCCACCGTGTTCCACGAGGGCATCCCCGGCCACCACCTGCAGCACGGCGCTGCGCTGCTCAACCGCAACGAGCTCAACCTGTGGCGGCGCTCCGTGTGCTTCAACTCCGCGCACGGCGAGGGGTGGGCGCTCTACGCCGAGCACCTCATGGAGAACTTCGGCTGGTTCGAGGACCCCGGCTACCTGATGGGGCTGCTGGACTCGCGGCGCCTGCGCCTGGCCCGCGTGATGGTGGACATCGGCGTCCACCTGAAGAAGCTCTCGCCGGACGGCAGCGGCACCTGGGACGCCCAGTACGCGAAGGCGTTCCTGCGCGACAACTGCGCCATGCCGGAGACGCGCATCTCGTTCGAGCTGGACCGCTACATGGGGTGGCCGGGGCAGGCGCCGTCGTACGCCATCGGCTACCGCGATTGGTGCACGCTGCGCGAACGCGCGCTGGCCCAGGGAATGACTGCCGCCCAGTTCCACACCAAGGCGCTCGGCCTCGGGTCAATGCCCATGGACATGCTCGCCCACGAGGTGCTCAACCACTAGCGCGAAAGCTTCCGCAGCAGGTTGGGCAGGTAGCCGGCGACGATGAGGATGCACACCAGCCGGATGATCTGCAGCGACACCACGGCCGGCCCCGCGCCGCCCTCCGCGGACAGCGCGAGCGCAGTCTCCAGCGCGCCGGGCGTGGTGGCCAGGTAGCCCTCGTAGAGCGAGAGCCCGAGCCACTTAGACATCACCCAGCCGGACGCCGCGCACGCCGCCATGAGCAGCACGATGTAGGCGAGCGTGGCCGGCAGCAGCCGGCTGAACTGCCGCAGCGCCGGCACGGAGAGCCCGCCGCCGCACATCCAGCCGAGGCAGAGGAACGCCCCGACCATGAGCGGCTGCGGCGGGATGATCTGGAACGGGGTGAGCGAACCGAGGAGCGCGGTGAGCAGCATCGGGCCGAACACGCTTGAGTTGGGCAGGCGCAACAGCTTGCCCAGCGGCTGGCCCACCAGCACGATCGCCGGCACGAGCAGCCACATCCACCAGTACGGGTCCGTTTCCTCCGGGGCGTGCGTCTGCGGTGCGCTGAGCAGCCCCGCCACCAGCGGCAGGGTCATAGAGACCACGAGCAGGCGGAGGTACTGCGTGAGGGTCACGTAGCGCACGTCGGCCCCGACGTCCTTTGCAATCGCGGGCATTAACGACGCCCCACCCGCCAGCAATGACAGCACACCGGTCTCCCGCGACACACCGTGGTTGGCCAGCACGAAACCGCCGACGAACGCCAGCACGATCACGAACGCGGCGGCGGCGACGCCGGGAAGGAGAAACGGCAGCAGCTCCCTCGGCGGGATGCCCACCAGCGGCAACGCCGCCATCACGCCGACTGCACCGCGGGCGAGCCGGAACACGCGGTCATCCAGCGGCAGGTCGCTGCCGGTGATCAGCGCCGCGGCGCCGGAGGCGATGATGGCGCCGAGGATCCAGGCTGCGGGCACATGGAGCGCGGAGAGCACCCAGCCCAGCAACACCGAAGCCGGGGCCACAACCATCCAACGCTGCATAGGACCTCATAGTAGCGTTTACTGCCATGGGCACACTTCTCCTGCTCGCGGTGGCGTCGGCGGCGGCCGGGTGGATCGACGCCGTCGTCGGCGGCGAGCGTGCTGGCCACCAACAAGGTCGCGGCGGTGACCGGCACCGCCTCCGCCGCGGCGACGCTGGTGCGCAAGGTTGGCGTCCCGCGGGTGACCTGGGGGTACGCGGTGGCGGCGGGGTGTGCGTCGGCAGGCGGGGCCCTGGCGGTCGCCCTGATCAGCGACTCCGTCATCCGCCCCGCAATCATCGTCCTGCTGCTGGCCGTGGGCGTCTTCATCACGCTGAAGCCCGAGTTCGGGGCGGAGGGGAACCGGCTGATCACCCGGCGGCGCGCGCTCATCGGGCTGGCCATCGCGGCCCCGGCACCGGCATGTTCCTCATTATGGGGTTCACGGCCGTGTTCACCCAGTCGTTCCTGCAGTCCGCCGCGATGGCGAAGGTGATCAACACCGCGACGAACACCGGGGCACTCGTGGTGTTCATCGCGGGCGGCTTTGTTGAGTGGAAGTTAGCGCTCGTGCTTGCTGCGGCGAACGTGGTGGGCGCCCAATTGGGGGGCAAGGACCGTATTGAGCGGCGGTTCAAAACTCGTGCGTATCGCGCTTTTGGTGCTCGTTGTGGTGCTCTGCCTGCGCCTCGGGTGGCAGGAACTGCTGACACGCTCCTAGGGATATGCCAGAATATTGACGTATGGCACACATTGATCGTGACGCAAAAGGAGACGGTTCCGCCAAGAAGCTCACCACCGAGGAGCGGATCTACGCATCCGTGCTCCGCATCGCGCAGCGCGAGGGGTTTAGCGCAACCTCCATCGACGCGGTCGTCGCCGATTCCGGTGTGGCCAAAACGACCATCTACCGTCGCTACGCGGACCGCAAAGAGATGCTGGTCGACGCGCTGGACAACATCGCCATCTCCATCCCCAACATCGTGGACTACTACTCCGAGGATGACGCGCTGACCAAGGAGGCGTTCCGCGAGTACATCACGGAGCTCGGTTCCTTCATCGAGGACAATGTGGGCACCCGCGTCTTCGGCTCGCTCATCGCCTCTGCCGACCCGCTCGTGGTCGCGTGGCGCGAGCGCTTCGAAGAGGCGTTCTACGACAGGTTCATCGAGGACATCGAGGACGCCCAGACGAAGGGCACCCTGCGCCCCGAGGCCGACCCGGGCGTCGTCGGCGCAATGGTCGTCGGTGCTGTGATTCTGCGCTCCACTTTTAACGTGGGCAGCGCGAAGCTGCAGGCCGAGCGCATCACCGAGGTGTTGTGGCCGGTGATTGGCGTTAGCTGAGGGTGAGTGTGCCGTCGATAAGCCTGAGCACCGCGAACGCGGCGCCGACGACAACGATGGCGACGACAACCCACTCGAACGCATTGAACAGGCGCTCCTTGTTGTGCACGCGCGTCCACACGTACGGCACGATGCACGGCAGGACCGCGAGCGCGCCCAGCAGCACGTAGACCGGGTCCGCGGCGTAGACGAGCCACAGCGAGTAGACGAACCCGACCACGCCGATGATGAGGCTGCGGCGGTCGTCCGCGCGGGTGGTGGCCGGCCCGGAGTCGTCGAAACGCTCGCCCGCGTGCGGGTGGCTCAGGCCCTTGCCGCGCGAGGCCAGCAGGATCAGGTACAGCGAGGAGAAGATGTAGGGCAGCAGGTACATGATGGTGGCCAGCTGCACCATCGCGTTGTAGGAGGCCTCGTTGGAAAAGAAGATGATGACAAAGAGCTGGATCACCACCGTGGAGATGAGCTGCGCGCGGAACGGGGATCCCTCGTTGTTCGTCTTGCCCAGGGCCTTGGGCAGCAGGCCGTCGTTGGCCATGAGCACGATCGGCTCCGCGCACAGCATCTGCCACGACACGTAGGCGCCGAGCACCGACAGGCACAGGCCGATGGAGATGAACACGCCGCCCCACGGACCGACGACCGCCTCGAGGACCGCGCCCATCGAGTTTTCCGGCAGCGCCGCCAGCTCCGGCTGGGTGAGCACGCCGTAGGACAGCGTCGACACCGCGACCAGCAGCAGGAGGACGGAGAGGAAGCCGATGATGGTGGCGCGGCCGACGTCCGTGCGCGTGCGCGCCTGCTTGGAGTACACCGAGGCGCCCTCGATACCGATGAACACCCACACCGTGTACAGCATGATGCCCTGCAGCTGCTGGGAAAACGGGATCGAAGAACTTTCGCCCCAAAAGTCCAACGTGAATTTGTCCCAGGAAAAGCCGAGGAAGGCGACGAGGACCACGAAGCACAAAATCGGCACCAACTTGGCCACCGTGGTGATCACGTTCATCACCGCGGCCTGCTTCACCCCGCGCGTGAGCATGGCAAAGATCGTCCAGGTCAGGACGGTCACCGCGCCGGCCAGCACCCAGTCGTTCTTGAACGCCGGCACGTAGTAGCCGATGGTGGAGAAGAACAGGGTGGCGTAGCCCACCTGCGCCATCACGGAGCCCAGCCAGTACCCTAACCCGCTGGTAAAGCCGATGAAGTCGCCCAGGCCCGCGCGCACGTAGGAGTACACGCCGGAGTCCAGGTGCGGCTTGCGACGCGCCAGGATCTGGAACACAAACGCGACAGAGAGCATGCCCACGCCGGCGATCACCCAGCCGATCAGCATCGCCCCGGGGCTGGCCACCGAGCCGATGTTTTGCGGCAGGGCAAAGATGCCGGAGCCGATGGTGGAGCCGATGATCAGGGAGACCAAAGTCCACATAGTTACAGTGTGGGCGCGGGTAGTCATGGCGAATAAGTTACCCGGCGAGCCCCCAAATCTGTTAGTTTTGGTGCTTTTTTGTGCGTGCAGTCGGCGTCGCGCTCCACGGGTCCTCCGGCCACGGGTGCTTGGGGTAGCGGCCGCGCATCTCCTTGCGCACGTCCTGGTACGGGCCGTCCCAGAAGCTGCGGAGGTCGTCGGTGACGGCCAGCTCGCGCCCGGCCGGCGACAGCAGGTGGAAGAGAAGTTTGCGCCCCGCGATCACCGGCGAGTCCGCCAGCCCGAACGCCAGCTGCAGCTTCACCCGTACGAGCGGTCGCCCCGTCGAGTAATCGATCCTGCCGATCGGCAGCCGCTCCGGCGCGAGCTCGTCCAGCTTCGCGGCCTCGGGCCACGGCAGCTGCCGCATGAGTGCGTTGCGCATATTGAGCTCGCTTATCGACGCCCCACCCGCCAGCTCGCCAACCTCCACCGAATAGTCGCCACGCGACACATCGGGCCACGGACTGCCAAGCGCGTCGTGCAGGAAGTCCAGCCGCTGCTTGAGCTTCTGCGCCGCGTCGTCGAGTTGGAGATCCTCCAGGGAGATCCCTTTGAGCGCCCCCTGCGCCTCTTCCGGCGACAGTTTCACTGGCGTCGACGACAGCTCGATCGCGCCGACCGCCCGAACCTTCCGCCCGCGGACCTTCCCGTTGTGCAAGGTTGCTCGGACGGTCTCCTCGACGCGCGCTTCCGGCAGGTGATACGGCGCGGCCTCGCGGATGATGGCGCCGCGGGACGTCCTCTGCACCTCGGCGGCGGCGATCCACTCTTCTTTTCCTGCAAAAGTTGCGCGGGTGCCGCTGGCCAGCAGGTACTCGTCGCCGCCCCGCTTTGCCACCCACTGCGGGAACGCAGTCGCAATCACGTCGCCGTCGGGGACCTTTGAGGTTTTCGGCACGAGCCGGCCGAGCCGCTTCGTGTCCATGTCGCCGAGCCTGGCGACGCACTCCGCCGCCCCCGACCCGTACTCCAGCAGCGCCGCCCCGAGCCGGGGGTCCAGCGGCAGGCCCACAAGTTTTCGGCCAAAAGTGGTGATGGCGTTGTCGGCGTCGAGGGCTCCGAGTTGGCGGAGGGTGGCGTGGGCGTCGGCAAGCGACTGCTCCGGCGGCTGATCGAGCAACGGCAGGTCGGGCGAGCCCCACGCCGCGATGGCGAGCGCGGCGCCGGTGAGGTCGCTGGTGGCAATTTCGGGCGAAATGTCCGCCGCGAATTTTTGGAAGTCATCGCGGGAAAATGCTCGAATGACGTGCCCCGGCCCGAGCCTGCCTGCGCGGCCCGCCCGCTGCTCCGCACTCGTGACGGCCTCCGAGACCGTGACCAGCCCCGTCATGCCGCGGTTGTCGCGCTTGGGCACGCGCGACAGGCCCGCGTCGACCACGCGGCGCACGCCCGGCACCGTGATCGAGGACTCCGCAATACTCGTCGCGACGACGACTTGGGAGCTTCCGTTCAGCGCCTCGTCCTGCTCGGCGGAGGAAAGCCGCCCGTGCAGGGGCTTCGCATCAGCACATGCGCCGTACACCAGGTCCACCTCGCGCGCGCCGGGGACGAAGACGAGGGTGCGCGTTGTGCTGGCCTGCGCCAACTGCGCAACGTGGCGGTAGAAGTCACGCGTGCCCTGGACGCGCTCCGGGTGCGGCGCGTACTCGATGTCCAGCGGGTGGGTCACCGCTTCCGTGGACATGACGTGCGCGCCCATGTGCTGGGCGAACGTGCCCGCGTCGAGGGTGGCGGACATGGCGGCGAGGTAGAGATCGTCGCGAAGCACTGCGACCTCCATGCACATGGCCAGCACCAGGTCGGTGTCCAGCTGGCGCTCGTGGACCTCGTCGAGGATGACTGCATTGACTCCCTCAAGCCCCGGATCCTTGAGCAGGCGGTTAAGGAGTACGCCCGGGGTGACGAACTCGACGAGCGCGCCGTTCTTATGCTCGCCGCGGATGGAGTAGCCAACTTTTTGGCCCAAAGCTGAACCGTCCAGGTGCGCCAGCCTTCTCGCCGCCGAACGCACCGCGACTCGCCTCGGCGCGGTGACGATGGTTTTGCCGACCTTGTTTGCAATCGCCGGCGGCAGCAGCGTCGTCTTACCCGTTCCGGGCGGGGCCTGTACGACGAGCGGGCCGGAATCGGGCAGCTGGTCCAGGGAATCCGCTACTGGCAGACCCTTTCCGATTTTCGCAAGGTCAAACATGAGTTTCCAGGGTAGCGTGAGGGGCATGAGACGTCTCTTCGCAGCGATCGTCCCACCGGCCGAGGTCACGGAGCACCTCATCACTGCCCTGCGCCCGATCCGGGAGTTCTCCGGCACGGAGGTGCGCTGGACGGACCCGGACAACTGGCACATCACGTGCGCGTTCTACGGCAGCCAGCCGAACGACGCCGCCGCGGTGAGCGACCACCTCTCGCAGGCGACGGCGTTTACCCGCCCGCTGCGCCTGCACCTGCGCGGCGCCGGCTGCTTCGACCGCCGCACGCTGTGGATCGGCGTCGGCGGGGACAAGGCGCCGCTCAAGGACCTCATGGCGGACTGCCAGCTCGACCCGGAGCAGTGGCGGCGCCAGCGCGCCCACCTGTCAGTCGCCCGCAGGGGGACGAGGACGCGGGACATGCTGCTTCTCGACGACCACGCCCACGCCCTCTCCATCTACTCCGGCCCCGACTTCACCGTCGACGAGGTGCTCCTCATGGAGTCGCACCGCGGGCAAGGTCGAAGCGGCGGCCCGAAGTACGAGGTCGTGGACCGGTTCTACCTGCGGTAGCGGGCGCTACTTGATGGAGAAGATGAGCATCTCGGTGTCGTCCGGCTTGCCGCGGTAGCGGCCGTCGTTGCCCGGGAAGTTGTTGTCCAGGGCGGTGAGGTAGCGGCCGTCCTTGAGCTGGACGATGGTTTCCACGCTGACCAGCGGGAAGGAGAAGGGGTCGCCGACGCCGTACGCGCGGGCGTCGGACACCATGCCGATCTTGCCCGGGTTTGCAATGTTGAGCAGGTCCACCATCAAGTCCTTCTCCAAGGTGCTGCCCGGCTCCGCATCCTTGAAGCCCTTGACCTCGAAGACCTTCTTCAGTGCCGCGTCGGAGCCCAGGTTGTCGTCGCGCTCGAGGACGAGGAGGCGGCCGTCCTCGGTGAGGAAGGCGTCGCCTAGGTTCGCGTCCTCGGTCTCGGCGACGTAGTTCCAGGTCTTGCCGGTGTACTTGCCTTCCTCGGTGTCGAACTGGGAGACGACGCGGACGTGCTTGTCGGTGGCGTCGTCAAGATAGCCCTCGAAGATGGGGTAGAGGTAGCGCCCGTCGGTGGCCATGGGCTCGAAACCCTTGGAGTTACGCAGGTTGGGGGTTTCCCCGTCCTTCAAGGCCGGGTTGGACGGGCTGGTGACGCCGGGGTAGGGGAACGGGGCGTCGAGAAGCGTGCCGTCCTTGTCAAGGTGCAGGATGTACGGGCCGAACTCTTCGCCGACCCAGAAGGTGCCGTCCTCGGCCTGGACGAAGGATTCGGGGTCGAAATCCGCGCCGGTGAGGAGGCGGTCCTCCGTGTCGTTGTTGACGATCTCCCACGGGATCTTGTGGTTCGGGTCCTTCATCCCGGCGAAGTCGAGCACCTCGACGCCGCCGACGCCCTGCGGGTCCTTGGCGGTTTCCGCGGTCTCCCAATTTGGCCTGACGTGGTAGATGCGCAGCAGGAAGTCGGAGGAGTTGTCCTTGGCGCCGAAGCCGTTATCAGGCAGGGCGTAGAAAGAACCGTCGCCGATCTCGATCATGCCGGAGAAGCCGGGGATGACCTGGCCCTTGAATGGGTGGGTCTGGCCGTTGCCGTCGAACGCGTCCTTACCGGAGTCCGGACCCGGCGCCTGGTAGAGGGCGTCGAGCTTCGCGCGGGCTTCCAGGGTCGGGCCGGTGGTGGTCTCGGTGGTCTCGGTGTTCTGGGTGGCGATCGCGCTGATCGCGCCGCCGACGAGTCCGCCGGCCACGAACACGCCGGCGATGGCGGCGATGACCTGTTCGAGCGTGGCGTCCTTGACCATCTGGTTGAGGGGTGCGGGGAGTTGCATGTGGTGCTACCTCGTTTTCGTTGCATGGTGGGTCGTGCCCAGCGAAGTTTAGGGCGCGTATCCACTTCGCGCTCGGTGAAAAGGACTAGCTCGGGAAAATCATTCCGTACTCCCGCTCGAGCGCCGCGATCCGCGCGTTGGCCTTCTCCTCGTCGTGGTCGCGGTCGAGCTCGTCCAGGATCGCGTGGCCCTTCGCGGCGAACTCGGCGGCGCGCGCCCGATTCCTTCGCACGCTGTCCAGGCTGGACCTCCATCGCGGGTGCGTCGGCACGGCTTCCTGGTTGAGGAGCCCCTCGGACTCGGCGAACTCGTACGTCCCGTCGGCGAACAGCCAGACCACCTCACCGGTCGCCCGGTCGACCAGGTACGTGGCCCGCTTATCGGTTTTCAGGTTGTGATGGTGCTGGCAGAGCGCGAAGAGGTTGTCCGGCGTCGTCGTGCCACCCCGGTCGAAGGGGATGCGGTGGTCCAGTTGACAGTCCGCCGCCGACCGGTGGCACCCCGGGAAAATACATGTGCCGTCGCGCGCCACGACGTAGCTGCGCATCTCCGCGGTCGGCGTGTAGCTCTCGGTACTTTTCCGCGAAATCTCGTCCAGGTCCACCTCGCGCGCACCGGCCCGTGCGATCCACTCGTCCAGCGCCGCCGTCGCCTCCGGCCCCGTCCACCCGCTCCCGGGCAGCTGCACCGGGTCGCCCGCCGCGCGCCCCTTCGGCGCGTAGACGTGGAGCACCGGGCTTACCGACGCCACCACCTCCCCCGTCAACAGCCGCACCACCGTCTCGGCCAACGTCAGCTTCTGCTCGCGCGCCACACGGAGAATGCTCTTCTTGCACTGGGCCGCGGTCACCTCGTCCGTGTTGAGCTGGACCACGGACTGCGACACCCCGCCCAAGACGAAGTCTGCGAACGTGACTGATGGCCCCGCAGCGGCTCGCTCTCGGCGGCGCTTCGGGTCGTAGGCGCGCTCCGGGTCGATCTGGCGGATGAGCTCGCGGATGCGTCTGGTGACGGTGTGTCTCCGGGGCATGTGCTGATCGGTTTTGGAGGGCGTGAAGAGGGCGGCCAAGGTGTCGTCGATAAGCGCGAAAGCCTCAGGGTCGACCTCCTCCCCGAGCTCGGCGAGCACCCGCTCGATGGCGGTGAGGTGCGACATGTCGAGCAGCTTCGTGCGGCAGTGGATCTCCTGGAGCTGGGGGAGGTGCCGCAGTGTGGCGTAGGCGAAGATGCCGTGTTCGACGAAGCCCTTGGACCACCCGGTGGCCTGCTGGATCTGGGTGACGCGCAGGTCGAAGTCCTCGATGTCGCCGTCGATGTACGGGGCGAAGACGGCGAAGTGGGCCTCGCGGGTGGCCTGGGCGGCGGAACTGAGTGGGTCGTCTGGTCGTTGGGTGCGGAAGTAGGTCGGTGGCGATGCGGTTGCGGTGGTCATGGTGTCCCCCCATCGAAGTGAAGTTTCCATCATGCTACCGAACGCACATACGACGCGCAAGGGTTATAGTGCGTCGACTCTGGCTACCAGGCAATATAGTGTTCGAATGTACGAAATTTAGATGTTGCGTTTGACGGTTGCGGGCACGCCCGCCACGAGGGAGTCCACGGTGATGGGCTGGCAGCCGGGACCGAACAGGGTGCGCGCCCCGATGTCCAGGATGGTGCAGTTGAAGTTCATGTAGCAGTCCGGTCCGAAGTGCGTGTTCGTGCCGTACTCCAGGTGGATCGCGGCCCACACGCTGGGGATTTCGCCGTTAGGGAACAATTCGGCCAAAAGTTCGCGGGCGCGCTTTGGGTCGGTATTGCTCGGAGCATTAAAGTCGCGGACCAGCGCCCAACCTGGCCCGTGGTCGGCCATCGCATGATCCTTCTTGCCACGTGGATCGCGGCCTGGATGATTTTCAGTGGGCGCAATCGGTCTTGTTAGGCTGATCACATGGGAAAGCAGCGAGTTGCAGTAGTTACTGGCGGTTCCGCGGGTATTGGTGCGGCGGCGGCCCGCGCGCTGGCGAAGGACGGGTGGCGCGTGGTCGTCGCGGCGCGTCGGCTGGACCGGTGCCGAGTGGTCGCCGAGGAGATCGGCGGGGTGGCGGCGGAGTTGGATGTGACGGATCAGGGGAGCGTCGATAGGCTTGCGGCCCAGCTGGAACGCGTTGACCTGGTAGTCAACAACGCGGGCGGCGCGAAGCAGCTGGACTATCTCAGGGACGCGAGCGATGCGGACTGGGAATGGATGTTTGCCACCAACGTGATGGGCACGATGCGCGTCACCCGCGCGCTGTATCCGCAGCTCAAGGAGTCGCAGGGGCTGGTGATCAATATCGGGTCGGTCGCGGGCACGGACGCCTACAAGGGCGGCGCCGGCTATAACGCGGCGAAGTACGGCCTGCGCGGCGCCACTCGCGCGTTCCGGCGCGAGGAGGCTGACCAGCGCATCCGCGTGACCGAGATCGACCCCGGCCGGGTGAAGACGGACTTTTCGCTCAACCGATTCGCCGGTGACCAGGAGAAGGCCGACGCGGTGTACGAGGGCAAACTCAATCTTTCCGCCGAGGACGTCGCGGAGGCGATCCGCTGGGTGGCCAGCTTGCCGCCGCACGTGAACATCGACAGTCTCAACATCATGCCGGTGGATCAGGCCGAGCGCTGACCTCGGCTAGAATGAGCGCATGATCTTGACTACGACTCCGACCGTTGAAGGTCGCACCATCAGTGAATACATGCGCGTGATTGGCGGCGAGACCGTCATTGGCATCAACCTCTACCGCAGCATGAGCGCCGGCTACAACCGCCCCGTGGAGATCGCGCAGGCCCGCGACGCCGCGCTCAACGAGCTGTGGAAGCGCGGCGAGGAGCTCGGCGCCGACGGCGTCATCTCCGTGGCCATCGACTACGAGCCGCTCGGCCCGGACGGCGGCGCCATGCTCGTCTCCGCGACCGGCACCGCGGTGAAGCTTGCCTAATATGGACGTTTCCATCTCCGGTGACTCGATCCGCCTCGGCCAGTTCCTCAAGCTGGCCAACCTCGTCGAGTCCGGCGGCCACGCCAAGGAGGCTATCGCTGCGGGCGACGTCGCCGTCAACGGGGAGGTGGTGACGTCGAGAAGCCATTTGCTTTACGACGCCGACGTGGTCTCCCTCGACTCCACCACCGCCACCGTCGTCTGCGGCGGGGAGGAAGACGACTACTTCGACGAACGCACCGCCAACGACGACTTCGACCCGGAGAAGTGGCGCAACCTCCCCTAACCCGAACCTGCAAAGGAGCCTTGCATGCCCGCTTTCAGCGCGGAACCCGGTATGCCGTACTGGCAGGACCTGCTCACGCCTGACGTGCAGAAATCCACCTACTTTTACTCCAAACTCCTCGGCTGGGAGACCTCCGGCGAGGACTACCTGGTGGCCAAGAAGGAGGGGCTCCCGGTCGCGGGCATCGTGCCGGGCGAGAAGCCGGCGTGGGTGACCTATTTCCTGGGCGGTGCCCCGGTGGAAAAGTTTGGCGGAAAAGTTGTGGCGTCCTCCGAGGTCTCCCTGGGCCGGATGCAGGTGTGCCAGGACCCGGCGGGCGGCCTGTTCGGTCTGATCGACCCGGCCGGTGAGGAGCAGTTCGTCGCTGCCGGCGAGCCGGGCGTGCCGGTCTGGTACGAGTACAGCGCCCCGGATCTCGCGGCGATCGACTTCTACGGCGACCTGTTTGACTGGGAGATCAAGGAGTCGGACGGCTACTACCTGGCGCTCGCGGAGGGCGCGCCGTTTTTGGGCATGCGCGTGCAGGAGCAGCACGCGGGCTGGCAGAGCTTCTTCGGCGTGGCGAACATTTCGCAGGCGCGCCAGGAGATCGGCATGCTGGGCGGGGAGGTGCTCGCCGGTCCTGGCGATAGCCCCTTCGGGCCGATGCTGGCCATGCGCGACTCCGCCGGCGCCGCCTCCTTCCTCGTCGAGGCCCCCGAGCCCGCCCCGGAGGACTTCAGCGAGGCCGACTCGGTCCTAGATTTCTAAAGAACTCCGCGAGGTCCCGGACGCGACGCCGGGCCTCAGCCGGGGTCTGGATGTAGTGCGTCGAGTGGTACTCGTGGGCGTCGGAAATCTTTGCCCCGAGCTCGTCCTTCGTCCCTACCTGGATAAATGTGGGCACGCCCAGGTCCGCAACTTTTGTGGGAAAAGTGAGGGCTAGGGCATCGACGTCGCGCGGCAGCCGCTCGCTGCCCGTGGAAAACGCCCACACCGCGACCGTTTCCGCGCCCTGCTCGCGGGCGAATGCCACCGCGTCGTCGGGCCGGTCCGACACCAGCACGGTGGCGCCCGACAGCTGCGCCACCGCCGCCGCCTCCGGCCGGAACCAGTGCTCCATCGCACTGTCCGGCCCGTCCCACAGCGCGATCACCCAGGTCGCGGCGTCGTCGCCGTACAGCTCGCCGAGCGGGCAGCTTCTCGACGCCACCTCGCCCGTATACGCAACGCCCGGCATCGTATGGTCCACCGCGGACCCCAGCATGAGCATGGCCGCGTGCGTGATCCTGTCCGGCAGCAGCGCCAGGTACTGGGGCGAGTCCGGGTCGTACGTCGCCTCGATGTAGGAGACGAGCTGCTCCAACTGCAGCGCGTCCGGCAGCGGGCGGTCCACGCCGCCGACGTTGAAGTCCGGGTCGCCCTGGACGTTCTCCGGGTACTCGTCTACCAAATCTTCACCCTGTCCTCGGGGGCGATCCACATGGCGGAGCCCTCCTCGACGTCGAAGGCCTGGTAAAGCTCGTCGATATTTGCGGCGATCACGTTGCAGCGGAACTCGTTCGGGGCGTGCGGGTCGATGGCCAGCAGCTGCGCGGCCATCTCCGGGCGGGTCTTGGAGCGCCACACGCGCGCCCACGCCTTGAACAGCGCCTCGAAGTCGGGGTTCTGCTCGTAGTTGCGGTACGCCACGACGGCGATGCCGAGCCCGCCGAGGTCACCAATATTCTCGCCGAGGGTGAACTCGCCGTTGACGCCCTGCGTCTCGGTCCCCTCGAGCACGGACGGTACGAGGCCGTTGAACTGCTCGACCAGCTTGGCGGTCAGGGCCTCGAAGGCCTCGCGGTCCTCGTCGGTCCACCAGGAGTTGAGATTGCCCGCGCCGTCGTAACGCGAGCCCTGGTCATCAAAGCCGTGGCCGATCTCGTGGCCGATTACCGCGCCGATCGCGCCGAAGTTCTCGGCCGCGCTGGCGTCCGGGTCGAAGAAGGGCGGCTGCAGGATCGCGGCCGGGAAGGTGATGTCATTGACCACCGGGTTGTAGAAGGCGTTGACGGTCTGCGGGGTGGTGACCCACTCGTTGCGGTCCGCCGGCTTGCCAATCTTGTCCAGCTGGTAGTCGTGCTCGAAGGCGGAGCCGCGGCGCACGTTGGCCACCAGGTCGGCGCCGCTGGTGGAGAACTCGAGCCCGTCGAAGCTGCGCCAGTTGTCGGGGTAGCCGATCTTGGCGGTGAACTGGTCCAGCTTCTCCAGCGCGCGCTCGCGGGTGCCTTCCGTCATCCAGTCCAGCGCCGAGATCCGCTCGCGGTACGCGGCGACCAGGTAGTCCACCAGCTTGAGCATGTGCTCCTTGCTGGAGGGCGGGAAGTGCTTCTCCACGTAGCGTTGCCCAATCTCCTCGCCCACGAGGGACTCGGCTAGCCCGACGGCGCGCTTCCAGCGGTCCCGTTGCTCGGTCGCGCCGGAGAGCGTGGTGCCGTAGAACTCGAAGTTCGCGGCGCCGATCTCCTCGGTGAGGAGGCCAGCGCGGGTGCGCAGGATGTTCCAGACGGCCCACAGCTGCCAATCGGCGAGCGTCTCCGGGCGGAGCATGCCCTCGAGGTCCTCGGTGTAGGACGGCATCATGTTGATCACGGTGTCGTCGGGAAGCCCGGAGGCGCGCAGCAGCGCCTGCACGTGGGCGGGCAGTGCGTCGAGCGTGGTCGGGTTGTAGGTGGCCATGGCGTCGCGGGAGCGCACCACGTCCCAGTGGCTGCCCGCCAGCTGCGTCTCCAGGTTGAGGATGCGCTCGGCCGCCAGCTCCGGCGTCAGGCCGAGCAGGTACTTCGGGTCCAGCACGCCGAGCATGCGTGCCACGTGCTCCTTGTATGCGGCGAGCGTTTCGGCGTGTTCCTCGGAGCGGTAGTAGGCCTCATCGGGCAGTCCCAGGCCGGACTGGATGAGGTACGGCACGGAGTCCTCGCCCTGCGAGTCCTTCGCTACCCAGTAGGTCAGCGGGCCGCCGACGCCGCTGCGCTCGAGGGCGCCGAGCGCCGCGACGAACTCCTCGACGGTGGTCACGGACAGCGCGTCCAGGTCCTCCTGGAGCGTGGCCGTGCCAGCGGCGTTGATGGCGTCGGTGTCCATGAAGGAGGTGTACAGGTCGCCCCCGCGGCCCGCGCCCTCCTGCAGCAGCTCGTGGACGTCCTCCTCCGACTTGTCGCGCAGCGCGTAGAAGGATCCGTCGATGCCGCGGTCGGCGGGGATCTCGTGCTCGCGCACCCAGTCCCCGTTGACTAGCTCAAATAGGTCATGCATGCCCCCACTGTAACGGGTTTAGGCGTGCGAGATGATCCAGTTCGACGCTTCCTGCTGGTCCGCCAGCGTGTACTGGCCGTGGGCGCCCATGCCGGTGAACACGCCCAGCGCGCCGATGCCCAGGTTGCTCAGCAGGACGTTGAACTTTTTCAGCGGAAGTTTGCCGGCGCGCAGGTCGGTGGCCAGTGCGGGCTCGACAAGCGGGCGGTACTGGGCGTCAGTGGAGCAGACGATGTCGCGCGGGTTGCAGATCTCCAGGACCCGCTCGCCGAGCTCGCCGTAGCCGCCCTTGAGCTCGCCGAGCGCGCCGCGGGACTCGGGGGCCGTGATGCGGGAGAGGACCGCGCCGTTGCCGCCCTGGTACGGGTTGGCAAACAAGGCGGCGGAGTCGACCCGGTCCGGGGTAATTGGGCCGTTGCCGTGGGCGATGTCTCGCAGGAGGCGCGACGCAATGTCCGCGCCGAGCGAGTAGCCGGTGAAGCTGAAGGTGGCGCCCGGGCAGGAGGCGGAGAGGCGCTTCACGGTGCGCACCGTCTCGTTGTACCCGTCCGCGGAGGATGCGTAGTAGTTGTTCGCCGCAAACGGGGTGGCGCTGTAGGACACCCACAGCGGCTGGACGCTCCCGCCCGTCCCCAGCTGGGTGAAGATGCCGGTGAGGAACACGTTGCCGCCGTGCGGCACCGCGTTGGGGATGCCGGGGGCGGTGTTGGCACCGCCCGGGATGGCAATGAGGTACTGGTCGGTGCAGCCCTGCTGCTCCACCAGCTGGCCAGCGTTGTCGGACGGCTGGATGGGCGCGGGGACCGCCTGCTCATCGGCCGCGGCGGCGGTCGGCGCCAGGGCGATGAGGGCAGCGGCAACTGCGGCAGCGAGACGGGAACGGCGCATTCGTCTTACTCTTCCGGGTCACGGATCTTCATCGGGCCCGGAGTCCACCAGCCCGATCGGACGACCTCATCGTAATCTATCTGCGCGTTGTTTGGGACATCGCCGACGGAGTTCGTCCTGCGCTCGTACTTCGCGGCGGAACCCCAGTCGCGCTGCCAGTCGTTGCGCAGGTAGCCGGGGATCTCGTAGGAGTAGTTCACGGCCTCCGCGGTGGACAGCGCGCCGCCGCCCAAGAAATCCATGAAGCCGGACAGCTGCTGCTTGCCCGGGGCGTCCGGCATGATGCGGTACTCCGGGATCTCGGTCACGCCGGCGTAGTGGCTGAACGTGCGCTGGCACGGGTACTGGAAGGCGACGGACCAGTCGAGCAGGCCGGGGGTGTTTGCGTCGAAGCGCTCGTTGAGCGGGGACAGGTGCGGGTTGCGCAGCGGGGTGATGGCCAGCCAGTCCTCCTGGGCAAGCGAGGCGTCCTCGGCCACCAGGCGCGCCACGTCCGCGTCCTCCGGCAGGTCCGCCAGCGGCAGGCGCAGGTTGCGCCACAGCGGGGTCGGGCCCTGGTCCAGCATCTCCTTCTCGCCCAGCTTGGTGATGCTGCCGTCGTCGGCGCGCTTGCCGTACTCCAGGACCAGCTCGGTGCCTTCCTGCTCGACGCCGTTGATGTCGTGGTGCTTGATGCGACCGGCGACGGAAGTGACGAGGAGCGGGGAATCGTCGTGAAGCTCCGGCAGCTCGTACCAGGAGGTCTTGAGCTTGGCGGACGCCTTCGGCTCGTCCTCGAAGGTGCCCAGCACCGGCACGCGCGTGTAGTCCAGGTTGAACGGCAGGCGGACGGTGGAGCCGTTGATGCCGCGCATGGACTTCGGGCGGTTGCCCTGCGTGTGCGTCGTGGTGGTGGATTGCGCCTCCTCGGTCAGGTCCTTGGAGTCCGGCGCGTCCTCCTCCGTCTCCGTGCCGTCGGTGCCAGCGCTTGTCGACGACGCGTCCTTCTCCACCGCCGACGCCTCCGAGCGCGATTCCTGCTGCGTATCGGAGGAGTTCGCGTTCTCGCTGACGATGAAGGCCGGCACGCCGTCGGGCGTGAACCCGCGGTTCTCGTCGCCGGAGTCGAGCGACTTGCCCAGCGGGACGCCGTCGGCCGGGGTGAGGAAGGAATCGTTGGTGTCGTCCTCCAGCAGTACATCGTTTGCAAGCGCGCAGGTGTCGCCGGCAAACGACTTCACGTTGCCCATGCCCACCGAGTACGCGGGGGCCTGGGACGCGAACGCCTTAGCAAAGGTGAGGCAGGAGAAGGCGACCATCGCCACCGCCATCACGGCGATGGGGGCGGCCATGATGCCGGTCCAGGCCCCGCCGACGCGCTTCTCGGTCTGGTCCTTGCGGAAGGACTGGACCACGCCCACCAGGGCAACGAGCAGGGCGAGGATGAGCACGACCTTATTCGCCTCGACCGCCTTGATCTGGACCGTCTTATCCCACCACGGGACGCCGAAGGAGGAAACGTACCACCAGGCGTTCCAGCCGGCGAGGGTGAGCGCCATGAGGAACAGGACCGCGGCGATGGCGAAGGTGCGGTTGCGCTTGGACTGCAGCGCGATGTGGGAAAGTACCACGGCGCCGAGCGCGGCAACCGCGCCGCCCAGGCCCGCGTAGATGCCAAAGTGGTGGGTCCACTTCGTCGGCGTGAACATGAGGAAGAACGTGGACAGGCCCACGATCAGCAGCATCCGCAGCGTCACGTCCTTGGCCACCCCGGGCACCTTGCCAAAGCGGGCGACCGCCCAGGAGATAAGGATGAGGCAGAAGAAGAACACGAACATGGGGAAGCGGCGCGACATCGCGCCGTCCACGGACTGCTGGAAGAGCGTGCCGTAGCGGACCCACTCGGAGAACCACTCGAGGGCCGGGCCGACCTGGCTGCGCACCGACGTGGACTCGAGCACGGTGGCCAGCGTCTGGTCTTTGAAGATAGGCACGAACACCGCCAGGCCGGCACCCAGGAACACGGCCACGTAGGCCAGGCCGGGGGCGATGTGGCGGCGCCGGTTCATGATGCGGAACACGGCCGGCAGGCTGACCAGGAAGATGCCCACGGCGGCGAGGCCGGTCGGGCCACAGGCCAGGGTGATCGCCGCGGTCACCGTGCCCCACGCGGCGGGGGCGAGCCGGCCGGAGGCGATGGAGCGCTCGAACATGGCCCAGGTGGCAATCACGCCGAGCGCGATGATCGGCTCCGGGCGCAGCCCGTTGTTGTACGGCAGCCAGAACGCCAGGAAGACGAAGGCGGCGGTCCAGTGGGCCACCTTGCGGTCTGCCACCACCGAGCCGAGGCGAGGGAGGATCTCGCGCGAGAGGATCCACCAGGTGAGGACCGCGGCGAGCAGCGTGGGCAGGCGCATCCACATGGACGCGGTGGTCACCTTGGACAGCAGGGCGAGGACGTCGTAGAACGGGGAGCCGAACGGGGCCTCGGGCACGCCGTACCAGCGGTAGTAGTTCGCCATGTAGTCCGAGTCGTTGGACACGCGGGCCATGGTGAGCAGGAAGCCGTCGTCGGAGGTGTTCGCGCCGAAGACGTGCCAGAACGCGAGGATGGCGAGCACGACGGCGTCGAGAAGCGTGAAGGTGCGCCAGCGGGGGCCGAAGGCGGGCAGGTGCTTCCCGTCGTAGCGGTCCAGGCGGCGCAGGGCCCACAGGCCGATCAGGGCGGCGACGAGGCCGCCGACCATGCTGAGCAGCTTGACGGTGGTGGGGGAGGAGGTGAAGCGAGAGTTCACGTCGACGGTGGCGGTAAGGCCGGCGTCGATAAGCTTCTGCGAAGCCTCGGGCTTGAGCTCGGTGTACAGGCCGGTGAGCTGGGGCCTGTAGTCATCGTCCGACTCCTCCACGAAGGTGGTGCCGGGGATGGCGGCGGTCATGCCCTCGTCGGTCTGGCGGATCTCCAGGCGCGCGTCGGCGGGCAGGGAGCGGACCTCGTCGGGGGTCAGCTCGAAGACGACGTCATTGAGCGAGGAGACCACCAGGCCGCCCTCGGGGGCGGTGATGAACAGGCCGCGGTCCGTCGCCTCCTTGGAGGATTCCGGGAGGGTGGACAGGATCGTGGTCTGGTCATCGCGCAGCTCGTCGACCGCGCTGAGCGGGATGGTCAGCGACACGTCCTGCGGCGCGAGCGAGATCAGCGGCGCGTTGACGGAGGCGACGCTGCCCTGCTGCGGCCAGGAAATCTTCGACTGCACCTGGTTGACGGGCAGGAAGGGGGTGAAGACCAGCAGGACGAAGGCGATCAGACCGGAAACGATCGCGGTGTAGACCAGCGACTTCGGAGCTTTTGGTTGAACATTTGAAACGGTTGCCACGAACAGTCACCTTACTGTGACTGACGCGCTATGTACGCACCACTACCGCGAACGGGCCGATCTGCTCCACGTCCCAGTCGCCGCCCTCGAACGCCTTCGGGTTGAAGAAGATGCCCTCGTAGCGGACGTTCGGCTGGTTGGGGAAGATGTCGTGCGCGATGTGCGTCTTGAACCCGGCCTCCGGGTCGTCCACGTCGCCGCGGAAGATGAAGGCGGCGGGCGGCTCCCACTTCGCGCCGTCGATGGCCGCGGTGAGCTCCTCGGGGTGGTCCCAGGACAGCTGCGACCAGGCGGCCAGGGCGTCGTTGCGCTGGTCGTACTCGCCGAGCGGGTTGGCGTAGTGGCTGGTAAACGCGTTGAAGCCGAAGAAGGGGTGGAACGCCATGAAGTTGATCTCATCGGTGTAGACCACCGCCTGGTTGGGGGCGTGCCCGTGCGACTCGATCAGCTCCGAGATTTCGCCGTAGTACTTCGCCGCGTTGGGCGGGAAGCGGTCGGCGCGCTCGCCGAAGCCGTCAGTATCCGCGTAGGCCTGGTCGATGTGCGACTCGTTCTCGGCCGGGATCTGCTGCACGTACGCCAGGCACGCGCCGGCGAGCACGACCATGACGATGGCCATGATGCCGCGGATGGACTCCGGGGAGAACCGCGCCGGGTAGAAGTAGTCCAGCCCGACCAGGCAGGCGTCCATCACGCCGATCACGCCCGCGGTCGCGAACACCTCGATCACCAGCACCTCGATGCGGAACCCGAGCAGTGAGGTGCCCACCAGGGTGGCGGACATGGACGCCAGGCACCAGGCGTAGCAAACAATCGCGGCAATGCCTAACGACGCCACCTCTTTGTCCACCGCGCGCACCACCAGAAAGATCAGACCGAAGAAGGAAAGGACGCCGATAACGGAGAAGGACAGGAACGGCAGCGGGTAGGCCGTGCCTTCCTCCGGCAGGAAGTGGTTGGCGGTGGACTTCACCTCGTAGTCGCCGAACAGCACGTTGTAGAGGTACGGTGCCCAGCTCAGCAGCGCGATGACCATGGAGCACACGCCAATGACGCACAGCCGGCCGATCACCCGGAAGTTGCGGTCCTGCATGACGCACTCCACCACCGCGAGCGCGACCACCAGCAGCGCGGCGACCGCGGTGAACAGGGTGTAGAAGCAGGCGGAGAGGCCCAGGTAGAGCACCATGAAGATGATGGCGTTGCGGGAGCCGAGGAGCGCGCGGCGGGCGATGATGGCGGCCGCGGGGAAGAACATGGCGACGATGGCCGCGTACGGCTCGTCCGGCGTCTCCGTCAGGACGATCGCGGTGGTGACGGTGGCGATGGTGCACGCGACCGGCAGCGAGCCGGTGATCTTCTGCCAGATCGGGGTGAGCATGGCCGCGCCCGCCGCCAGGGTGATCAGCGCCCAGGGCTGGAAGACCTCCCAGCCCGGGATGCCCAGCAGGTCCGCCACGCGCCCGCCGGCCCAGAACCAGCCCATTGGGTAGAAGGTGGGCAGGTCCTTGTAGCTCATGTCCGCGTTCGCCGCGGTCTCCGTCATGCGCGACAGGAACTGGGTGCGGAAGCCCTGGTCCACCTGGATGCCATCCAGCCACAGGCGGGTCGCCGCCAGCGGGATGGCCAGCGAGGTGATCACCAGCGCTGGGGCAGTGACATACATCATCACCGCCTTCGGCCAGGTGCGCTTGCCGCGAAGCCAGCCGATGCAGCAGACCAGGGTGGCGCCGAGGATGACAAACGAGCCCGCCGTGGACAGCGCGCGCGTGGACATGGACCGGTTGAACGCCGGCAGGGAGATGGAGTGGAGCACAAACCAGGCGAGTGTGGTCACCGCGGCGGCCGCGAACCCGGCGGCGAGGGTGAGGATGAGCGTCTTCCGCGCGGAAAGTGCGTCGGGTTCATAGCCGGTGGTGCGCAGCCCAAACGTGGGGTCTACCGAAGTTTCAGGTGCAACTGTCGTGCTCATGCCCTCTAGTTTCGCACAAACCTGGCGGGTGCTACTCGACACCTCGCTCAGACAGGAACATCAAGATGGCGCGCACCCGCCGATTGTCCTCGTCCGGGGTGAGACCCAGCTTGGAAAAGATGCTGGAGACGTGCTTCGCCACCGCCGCCGACGAGAGGAAAAGTTTGGCCGAAATTTCGGCGTTGGACAGCCCTTCCGCCATGAGCTCGAGGACCTCGAGCTCGCGCGGGGTCAGCGCGCGCAGCCACGGGGCGCTGGCGTGCATGAGGGAGCTGGCCACCTCCGGGTCGATGACCACGCCGCCGCCGGCGACGGTTTCGCAGGTGGTGATGAAGTCCGCCACCTCGGCGACCCGGTCCTTGAGCAGGTAGCCCGTGCCGCCGCCGAACTTTTGGCCGAAAAGTTCGCGGGCGTACGGCGCGGCGACGTATTGGGACAGGACCAGCACGTTTAGGCCCGGGTGGCGCTCGCGGAGCTCCAGGGCGGTGGTGAGTCCGTCGTCGCGCATGTTCGGTGGCATGCGGACATCGGTGATGAGGAGGTCGGGGAGGGGTGTGGCGTCGATAAGCGAGGCGAGCTCCTCGGCGTCGCAGGCCTCGCCGACGATGTCGTGGCCGCGCCGGGTGAGCAGGCCGGCCACGCCCTCGCGCAGCAGCGCGGAATCGTCTGCAACCACAATCTTCACAGCGCCACCCCGCTTTCGCCGCGGAAAAGTAAGAGCGGGATGCGCGCCGCGACGGTGGTCGGGCCGCCGGCCGGCGAGTTCAACTCGACGTTTCCGCCGAACGCGGCAACGCGCTCGCGCATCCCGTCGAGGCCGCCGCCCGGAAGGAAGTGCGCGCCGCCGTCGCCCTGGTCCGTGACCACGACGTTGAGCGTGTCGTCGCAGGTGATAAGGATGTGGACGGGGTGCCCTTTCGCATATTTCGCCGCATTCGTGAGCGCCTCGGTGGCGAAGAAGTAGGCGGCGGCGAGCACGGATGCGTCAATGGCGGGCAGTGGGTGCGGGGCGCGGACCCGCACGTGGGGGCCGTACTGGGAAGCTGCAGTCTCCACCGCCGCGACCAGGCCCCGGTCGGTGAGCTCGCTGGGGTGGATACCGCGGACGGTGCGTCGCAGGGTTTCCAGGCCGCGCTTGAGGTCGGCCGCGGCGTCGTCGAGAAGCGCCCGGGTGCTCCCGTCAGTGTCGATCCGCGCCTCGCCCACCTTCATCGCAGCGGCGACGAAGTGTTGCTGCGCGCCGTCGTGCAGGTCGCGCTCGATGCGCAGCCGCTCCACCTCGTAGGCCTCGGCGATCCTGCGCCGAGACGCCGTGAGCTGGTGAACTCGTCTGGCGGCCGTCGCCTCGTTGCTCGCTCGTTTCCTCCACCTCATACCTGCATACAGTAGCGAGGTAGTGCTAGCACTACCCGATTTTTGGGCGCGAGCACCATGGTGAAACTTTTCGGCCAAAAGTTGAATGGAAGCATGCTCACTCTCACAGACATCACAAAATCATTCACCAGGCAGCGCGTCCTCGAGGGCGTGAGCCTTCAGGTCCAAGCCGGCGAATCGCTCGCCGTGATGGGGCCGTCGGGCTCCGGCAAGTCGACGCTCTTGCACTGCATGTCCGGCGTGCTCACCCCGGACTCCGGCGAGGTGGTCTTCGATGGCACCAACATCGCAGCGCTTGACGACGCCGCGCGGTCCAAACTTCGCCTCAACCACTTCGGCTTCATCTTTCAGGATGGTCAGCTGCTGCCGGAACTCACCGCCACCGAGAACGTGGCGCTACCCCAGATCATGCGAGGCACCTCGAGAAAAGAGGCCCACGAGCAGGCGGACGACATGCTCACCCGCCTGGGGTTGGGGAACTTCACGTCAAGGTTCCCAGGCCAGCTCTCCGGCGGGCAGGCGCAAAGGGTCGCGATCGCCCGGGCGCTCGCCGGCCCGCCGAAGGTGGTCTTCGCCGACGAGCCGACCGCGGCGCTGGACCAGGCCACCGGGCATGAGGTGATGCAGGAGATCGTGGCAGTGGCGCAGAAGTTCGGCGTCACTCTCGTCCTGGTCACGCACGACCCGAAGATCGCGGCCTGGTGTAACCGGCGCATCGAGATCCGCGACGGTCTCATTCACTCGGAGGTGACGGCATGAGCGCAACCACACTTCTCAAGGCGACCAACGTGCAGTCGAAGGACGCGCTGGCGCAGAAGCATTCCGGCGAGCGCTGGGTGCGGACACTTTCCGTAGTTGCGCTGGCGGTCGCGACGTGGATGCTGTGCACCCTCGCCGGCGGCACGTGGATGTTCGTGGAGCGCGACAGGCAATACCCGGACATCGGCGGCGACATCGACATACCGCTGCTCTACATCGGGCTCGCGCTCTTCGCGTGCGCGCTGCTCGTCCCCACCCTGCTCACCCTGCTCACGCAGGCGGCGCGGGCAGACCTGAGCGGGCGCGAGCAACAGCTAGCGGTGTTAAGGCTTATCGGCGCGACCGCAGGTGAGGTGCGAGGCATGATGATCCTGGAGGCGCTACGCAGGGCCTTCGTCGGGTTGAGCATCGGCACGGCGGCCTACGTAGCGAGCGTGCCAGCCTGGTCAGCGCTTTCCTTTCAAGGAGCACAGATCGGCACCTGGGAAATGTTCACCTGGTGGGTCGTGCCGATCGCGTGGACGGCCATCGCGCTGCTCGCCGCGGGTTCCGTGTGGCGCGCGCTGCAGCAGGTGGCGGTCACACCGCTCGGCGTGACCAAGCGCGTGCCGCACCCCGGGCAGAAGATAATCACCACGGTGTGCGCTGTCGCCGCAGCAATCGCTCTGTACATCTGGCTTGATCGACACCCGGTCGCGCCGGAGGCCGATTTCGCGGACATCCTGGTAGCACTCGTCGTCTTCATCGGGTTCTTGGTGGTGAACACGCTGATCGCCGTCGGAGTGATCCAGATTGTGGCGCGCCTAAGCTACCGAATCCCAGGAGCGTACAACTACGTAGCGACGCGCCGAGTGGGCCGCGGCGCGAAGAACACGTGGCGCAGGTGCAGCGCGCTGTTCTTCGTCGCGTTCACTGCCGGGGTGGCCGGGGCATTCCAGGGCATCGCGGAAAGTGAGGTGGCCCCCGAGGAGGCGCTCATCGTGCAAGATCTGCCCAAGGGCATCGCCATCACGGTGCTCTTCGGCGCGGTACTACTGGTGCTGTTCACCCTGCTGACGCAGGCGCTCGCGGTGGTGGAGCAGAAGCAGCTGACCAAGTCGCTCCACTTCATCGGTGCGGCACCAACTTTTCACACAAAAGTTGCGGTGCGCGAAATTGGCGTGCCGATGGTGGTCGCAGCGCTGCTGGGATTTGGTCAAGGCGTGCTCGTCGGCCTGGTCATGGTCGGGGCAACGCCCGACGGGATCGCAACCGTACTGTTTTTCGGCGCGCTCATCGCGCTCGCTCTGGTCGGCTGCCTTGGTGCCGTGGTTGCCACCGGCCGTCTCCGCGCAAAGGTGCTCGCGGAAACCGGCAGGGCAAAGGACTAGTATCGGCGCGCATGAGTAAGCAAAGCCAAAATTTGACCGCAATCGCCCTCGGGTCCGCCATGACGTTCGCGGGTATCTCCCACCTCACCTTCAATCGCGAAGAGTTCCAGGCACAGGTGCCCAACTGGTTCCCCATGGACAAGGACGCCGTGGTCCTGGGCTCGGGCGTGGCAGAGATCGCGCTTGGCGCGGGGCTGCTCGCGTGGAAGAAGCGGCGCCGCGAGGTGGGCGTCGCGCTCGCCGCGTTCTATGCGGCGATCTTCCCGGGCAACATCGGCCAGTACGCCGAGCGTCACGACGGGTTCGGGCTGGACACCGACGGCAAGCGCTTGGCGCGCCTGTTCTTCCAGCCGGCGCTTATCGCCGGGGCACTCCACGCCGCTGGCCTGCCCGAGAAATAGTAAAAGTCCTGCTCCGAAACCGGGGCAGGACTTTTCGCCGAAAAGTTAGAAGTTCAGCTTGCGCATGATCGGGGCCGGGATGGCCTTGAGCACCATGGAGATCGGGCCGAACAGCTTGTGCACGAACACGTTGGACTTGCCGCCAAGCGCAGCCTCGACGGCAGCCTCAGCGACGTCCTCCTTGTTCACGGTCAGCGGCGCCTCGTCGAGGCCCTCGGTCATCTTGGTGCGGACCTGGCCCGGGCGGACCACGGTGACCTTCACACCGCTGTCGCGCAGTGCCTCACCGAGCTGGGTGTAAAAGCCGTCCATGCCGGCCTTGGATGCGCCGTAGACAAAGTTGGAGCGGCGCACCTTCTGTCCCGCGACCGAGCTCATGGCGATGATGTGGCCGTGACCTTGGGCTTTGAACTTTTGGCCCAAAAGTACGCCGACCGAGATTGGGGCGGTGTAGTTCGTCTGCGCGGAGGCGACGGCGGCGGCCTGGTCCTGCCAGAGCTGTTCCTGGTCGCCGAGCGTGCCGAACGCGACGACCGCCACGTCAACGTCGCCGTCCTCGAAGGCGGCGTCGATCACGCCGGGGTGGGCGTCGAAGTCGGTGGCGTCGAAGTCGATGAGGCGCACCTTGGAGGCGCCGGCGGCGGAGACTTCCTGCACCGCGGCGTCGATACGCGAAGAGCCCTTGCGCGCGGCGAGGGTGACGGTGGGGTTGCCGCCGCGGGAGGCGAGCTCGGAGACGATCGCGAGACCGATCTCTGAGGTGCCACCGAGCAGCAAAATGTTCTGGGCTTGGCCTACTGCATTCAGCATTGGGGATTCCTTTCTAGTGCAGCTCGAGGCGGCGGGACATGTCGGAGGCGAAGACGCCGGTCGGGTCGATGTCGTGGCGGGTCTTCAGCCAGCCGGGAAGCTCCGGGTACATCTTGTGGAACTTCTCTGCGCTGGTGCGGGACTCCTTCGCCAGGTAGAGGCGACCACCGAACTCCATGACCTGGTCGTCCAGGCGGTCGAGGAACTCGTTGAGGCCCGGACGGATCGGGAAGTCCACGCACACGTTCCAGCCCTTCATGGGGTAGGACAGCGGCGCGCGGTTACCCTCGCCGAACAGCTTAAACACGTTCAGCGCGGTGTAGTGGCCGGAGGACTGGATCTGGTAGATGATGTCCTTGAACGGCTCGACCGCGTCCGTGGGCACCACGAACTGGTACTGCAGGAAGCCCTTCGATCCGTAGCCGCGGTTCCACTCGCCGATCAGGTCGAGCGGCTGGTAGAACTGCGTGAGGTTCTTGATGTCGTTCTTCGACGGCGCGCCCATCATGTAGTAGGCCTCACCGATCGCGGACAGGGTCAGCTTGTTCATGGTCCAGGACGGGAAGATGTCCGGCACCGTCATCAGCTGCGGTGCCTTGAACTTCAGCGGGTCCTTCGCCAGCTTCGGCGCGAACTCCTTGAGCTGGTCCAGGGTGGCCAGCGAGCCGCGGGAGATGGTGGAACGGCCGGTCTTCGGCGGTGCGGAGATCGCGTCGAACCACGCGGAGGAGTAGGTGTAGCCCTCCTCCTGGCCGTGGGAGTGCTCCTCGATCGTCTCGTCGAGGGTCGTGGTGCGCACCGTGTCGGAGATGAAGTAGGCGGTCTCCGTCTTCGTCATCTTGATGCGGGCGCGCAGGATGATGCCGGTCAGGCCCATGCCGCCGACGGTGGCCCAGAACAGTTCGCTGGTCTCGCCCTCCGGCTCGAGGTGGAGGACGCGGCCGTCGGCCACGAGCAGCTCCATGGAGACGACGTGGTCGCCGAAGGAGCCTGCGGAGTGGTGGTTCTTACCGTGGATGTCCGGGCCGATGGCGCCGCCGATGGTGACCTGGCGGGTGCCGGGCAGGACGGGGACCCACAGGCCGTAGGGCAGAGCAGCCTTCATCAGCTGGTCCAGGGTCACGCCAGCGTCCACGTCCACGATGCCGGTGTCCGGGTCGATGGAGTGGATCTGGTTGAGCTCCTGCATGTCGATGACCAGACCGCCACCGTTTTGGGCGGGGTCGCCGTAGGAGCGGCCCATGCCGCGGGCGATGACGCCGCGGCCGCTCTCGGCTGCCACCTGGACGGCCTTGGCGATGGTGTCCACGTCCGGGGTGGACAGCACGTGCGCCGTGGACGGCGCGGTGCGGCCCCAACCGTAGAGGGATTTCAGTTCGGTGTGAAGTTCCATGTCTCCGCTTCTCTTCATACAACTAAAGGTGGAAAAGCTTGCGTTCTTCGAGCCTACTCACAACAGGCCGAACTTCCCTCATTGAAAGGTGTGATCTATTTCTCGTGTCTTAGAGGTCCATGATCTCGCGGATCTCCTGTGGCAGTTCCTCCTGCGACGTGATAGTCGGTTTACCTGATGCTTTGTGCTCTCGGAGGAGCTCGTAGATGCGCCCGCGGCCCACGGAATCCACAAAAGGTAGCTCTTCCGCGAAGACGCGGACCATGAAGTCGGACAGGGGCACGTCGACACGCTGTGCCGCCTCGTGGATCGCGTTCGGGTCGTCGCCCTTGTAATGCTTCCTCATGCCATTCACCCTAGCGGGTGCCAAAAACCTCTATTGTGGGCGCCATGGGCAGCACGCTGTACTCCGAACACCTGGCGCCGGTGATTCAACTTTCCCCCGGCGCCACGTTCATGGTGCGCGTGGCACTCGCCTCGGATGAAGAGGTCTACCGCTGGGTCGGCCTGGACTCCACCACCACGATCGACGAGTGCCGGGAAATCATCGCCGCGCTCTTTGGCATCGAGGAAAAGGTCGGCACGCCAGAGCAGGGCATGCTTATCGACGTCCTCTCGTCCCCCGGCGACACCGCCACCTTTACCTGGGGCCTGTGGCAGTTCACCATGCAGCTCGCCGACATCTACCCCGGCACCAGCGACGGGCCCGTCTGCGTGGCGGGCGAGGGCGCGTTCGGCGGTGCCGACCTGGACCTGGACGCCGTGCGCCAGCAGCTGGCGGCGAGCCAGCTGCGCCCCGAGGTACGCGAGGTGATCCACCGCGCCGAGTCCTTCGACTTTGTGCCGCTCCTCCAGGTGATCGCCGACGGGGAGCCCTCTTTGCCGGCGCAGGAGCGCGCGAGGCTTGCATCCCTGCTCCCGGAATCGGCGGGCAAGACGAGCGACGCGTTCTGGGTCCACGTGCTGGTGATGGCGTGCTTTGCCGATGAGCCGACGACTCGCAAGCTGGCGGTCGGGCTCATGCGCGCACTCGGCTGGGAGGACACGGACGCCGACGAAGTGTTCACGTTAAGCCGGGCCGGCGAGGCGTTCGTGGGCGATCTCTCCGCCGTGGATCGCCTGGAAATTCTTCGCGAGCTGCTACACGGGTAGACTTGTCCGCCGTGTCTTCCACATTTTTCAAACAGTTGGTCCCGTTTCTGATCATCGGAATCGGCTGCGCGGTCATTGACTTCGGTATTACTTACTCGCTCCACGAGTTTGTGGACATCCAGCGCGACCTGTCCAAGGTCGTCGGCTGGATCTTTGGCACGCTCATTGCGTACCTACTCAACTCCAAGTTTGCGTTCCAGGCCGAGGTGAACGCGAAGAAGGCCGGCGCGGTGTTCGTCCTCTACGCTGTGACGTTCGTAGTGCAGATCTTGCTCTACCGCTGGACCGAGGGCCCGCTCATCTCGATGGGCCTGGTCAACCCGTGGAAGGACGGCGTCTCCTTCGTCATCGCCCAGGGCGTGGCCACCGTGACCAACTTTGTGCTGCAACGACGCGTGATCTTCCGGGAGGAGACGAAGATCATCGCGCAGCAGGACCCGATTTAGGGTCGGCGGAAGTCCTCGCGGGCGCCGCGGCGCAGCAGCTTCAGCCACTGGAAGAACTCGCGGGGGCTCTTGCGCTCGAGCAGGAAGAACCAGCCGAAGCGCACCACTTCCTGCAGCTGCATCTTCTTCATCCCGCGCTGGTTAATGATGTAGCCGCGGTTGCGGTACGTGAAGTAGCGCTTCGTGGGGTTATCCGGCCACTGCGCGTGCGCGCGACCGCCCATGATGGGGTGGAACTCGCTCGACCCGTCCGGGTGCAGGTAGCTGGTGGTCAGCGCCGTGCCGTACTGGAGGCCGGACTGGGCCAGGCGGCGGTGGTACTCCACCTCGTCGCCGCGGATGAACAGGCGGTAGTCGGGCACGCCGATGCGTTCCATCGCTCGCGCGCTGATCAGGGCGCCATTGAACAGCGAGGCGTATTGGGGTAGGAAATCGCCGGTCAGCTCGTCGACTCGCCGGTGCCAGACGGTGCCCTGGCGCAGCGGGAATGCGAGGGCTTCGGGGTCGTTGATGTTGGCCACGATCGGGCTGACCTCGTGCAGAGCGTGCGCCTCTGCCACGCGGTAGAGCTCGCCCAGCACGTGCTCGTCGGCGGGGCGGCCGTCATCGTCCGCGCACCAGATCGCGTCCGCGCCGAGGGCAAGCGCGTGCAGGAAGCCGTAGGCGAACCCGCCCGCGCCGCCCAGGTTGGTGCGGCTGGGCAGGTAGACAGCGCGGTCGCCCGCAAGCTCTTCGAGCAGGTCCCTGACCTGGTCCTCCGCGCCGTTGTCCACCACAATCACCCACTGCACCGGGTGGGTCTGGTTCACCACCTGTTCCAGGGAAGCGCGCAAAAGTTCCACGCGCTGGTGGGTGACGATCACAGCGGCCGTTTCTCCGGCCGGGGACAGGGTGGCAGTCATGCCTTCCATTCTGCCACTCAACCACCGAACTGAGGCGTGTGACATGGAGGTGGCGAAGGTTTAGGCGTTGAATCCTGGAATCTTGAGGAAACCGGCTGATCGCAACAGGTTCCGTGAAAACAGTTTATATTCCATGACTTTTCACGGAAACTTGTAGAATATTGGCATGCTGAACGCGCGGACCACCTCAAAAATCGACGCTCTTCTTGATATGTATGCAGCGTTGCGGGAGGACAACCCCGAGGCCATCGCGGAGATTGCGCGCGCAGAGGTGGCGGAGGCGGTGTATAACTCGAACGCCATTGAGAATTCCACTTTGACTTTGGAAGACACCGAGAACATCCTGGCGGGGTTCACTGCTAGAGCGCACGATGTGCGGGAAATCTTTGAGGCTAAGAACCTGGCTGAGGTGACTGAGGAGCTAATTCGAGGCGTCGGTAAGCTCGATGCAAACCTCATTCTGCGACTGCATGGCATGTTGCTTCGCGGTATCAACGATGACTGGGCTGGCCGGTTCCGTCGGCGGGGAGAATGGGTACGAGTAGGGGCACATATGGGTGCTAATCCTGAGTACGTAGACCGGCTGGTAGAGACCATCATCACTGAGTACTACGAGGATGAGAACTATTTCATCGATCGCGTCGCGCGGTTCCACGCAGAATTTGAAACCATCCACCCATTCTCAGACGGCAATGGACGCGTAGGGCGCGTCATTATCAATCAACAACTCTTGGAGTTAGGAGCGCCGCCCATCATCATTCCGAACAAAGGAAAAGAGCGCCACTACTACCCAGTGTTCCGCGGCTATCCAGTAAGTGGTGATTATTCAGCGCTGAGCACGCTCATCGCGCGGCAACTCATTGAGTCACTGAACAAACGTATTACGCTCATCACCGCGCCGAAGGTGATTCGCCTATCGGAGTGGGCAAAGGTTAACGGTGTTTCTGGGTCTGTCGCCGCCAATAAGGCGGCGAGGGGCACCATCCCGGCATTCCGACAGCGCGGAACGTGGATGATCGACGCACACTATGGCAACGACGCAGAGGGCAGCGTCTAGGCTTCTTCCCCGTGGAATCGTTCCACCAGCTCGGCGACGTACTCGCCGGTCTCGGGGCCCTCGTATGCGGTCACCACGTCGGAGACCAGGCCCGCCTGGCGGATCTCGCCCTTGTCCACCCACAGGGCGGTGTTGCACAGCTGGGCGAGGAAGTCGTTGGAGTGCGAGGCGAACACGAGGATGCCGGAGCGTTTCACCATCTCGGCCAACCGGACGCGTGCTTTGGCCATGAAGGCGGCGTCGACGGCGCCGATGCCCTCGTCGAGAAGCAAAATCTCCGGCTCGATCGAGGTGACCACGCCGAGGGCGAGGCGGACGCGCATGCCGGTGGAGTAGGTGCGCAGCGGCATGTTGAGGTAGTCGCCGAGCTCCGAGAACTCCGCGATCTCGTCCATCTTCGCCTTCATCTGTTTGCGGGTCTGGCCGAGGAAGAGCCCGCGGATGATGATGTTCTCGTAGCCGGAGATCTCCGGGTCCATTCCCACGCCGAGGTCGAAGACGGGGGCGACGCGGCCGCGCACGTCGGCGACGCCGCGGGTGGGCTCGTAGATGCCGGACAGGAGGCGCAGCAGCGTGGATTTGCCGGCGCCGTTGTGGCCGACCAGGCCGACGCGGTCGCCCTCGCGGAGGTGCAGGTTGATGTCTTTGAGCGCCTCGACGACGACGGTGTTAGAGGCGTTCTTGCCAATCTTGCCGCCGGCCGAGGACATGACGGCCTTCTTCAGCGAGCGGGACTTGGCGTCGAAGATGGGGAAGTCGACGCAGGCGTTGTAGGTGTCGATGGAAACCATGGGGAGACTCCTTACTTAAACCCGAGTTAGACCCAGTACGGCACGCGGAAGCGCATCTGGCGCATGGCTAGCAGCGTGATCAGCAGGCCGACGACGGTGCAGATGGCCACGATGCCCCAGTGGTAGGCGGCGACGGGCTGGTTGATCATGGGGGCGCGGACGATCTCCAGGTAGTGGTAGAGCGGGTTGATTTCCGCGAGCAGCGCGCGCTGGGCCACCTCGCCGCCCTGTTCCTTGAGCGTCTGCGTGGTCCACACGATCGGGGTGACGTAGAAGAGCAGCTGCACGAGCGCCTCGAGCAGCGGGGCGACATCGCGGAAGCGGGTGGCGATGATGCCGAAGAGCATGGTCACCCACACGCCGTTGAGCACGAGCAGGAGCAGCGCGGGGATGGCCAGCAGTGTCTGCCAGGTCAGCGGGATGCGGAAGATGATGACCAGCAGCACCCAGATGACAATGTTGTGCGCGAAGAAGAGCAGCTGGCGCCACACCAGGCGGTACACGTGCACCGACAGGGCGGAGGGCAGCTGCTTGATCAGGCCCTCGTTCTCAATGAAGACGTTGGCGCCGTCCTTAATGCAGCCGGAGATGAACCCCCAGACGATGAAGCCGACGGTGACGTGCGGGAGGAACTCGCGCACGTCGATTTGAAACAGCATGGAGTACAGCAGGCCGAGGGCGAGCGCCATGACGCCGGTGGCGATGGTGATCCATAGCGGGCCGAGCGTGGAGCGTCGGTACCGCTGCTTGATGTCCTGCCACCCGAGCTGCAGCCAGAGCTCGTATTGGCTCCAGCCGCGCACGAGGTCGCGGAAGGACATCCCCATCGTCTTGGACTTGGACGGCGGGGTTTCGTGGTCTGCGTCGCTGGTCATGCGCGTGACGTCCGCGCGGAGTTGTTCAAAGTCCTGCACCTTACTCACCCTAGCGTTAAGAGCGCGCTTTGCAGGATTTTGCCCCGGAGCAGGCAGTGTGCGCGGTAGGGGTGGAACGGGCATAATTGGTTCCGATCTCAACCACTGGAGCGAAGTAAGGGGTGTGGCATGGCGTTCGATGTCGCCAGTATTCGTGGTCTGTACACCTCGCTTGGCGACGGATGGACGTACCTCAACGCCCACGACGCGCCCCAAGTCCCGGAGCGTGTTTCCGCGGCGGTGTCGCGCTCGTTCCGCCTCTCCGCGTCAGTGGCCCTGCCGGAGCCGGGGGCGGGCACCCACTCGCGCGAGCAGCTGGGCCGCCCGGAGGGCGAGTCGTACGTGCAGCAGGCGCGTTCCGCGGTGGCGGACCTGGTCGGCGCTGCCCCCGGGCGCGTGGTGCTCGGCCCGAGCCTGCCCGCGCTCTACGCGTCGCTGGCGGTGGCGCTGAAGCCGCTGTTCCGCCGCGATTCCTCCCTGGTGCTCAACGGGGTGGACCGCCCGGAGCTCACCGGAGCCCTGGCCCGCATTGACGCCCCCACGAAGTACGCGCAGGCAGACCTTGCCACGGGCGACCTGCCCGCCTGGCAGTTCGGCGACCTGGTGGACGGCGCGACCCGCCTCGTCTCCGTCCCCGCGGCGCACGCGGAGCTGGGCACCATCATCGGCGTCGGCGACGTCGTCGAGCGGGTGCGGGAGCGCTCGAGGGCTTGGGTGCTTGTCGACGTCTCCGCGTACGCCCCCTACAAACCGATCACCTTCGATGCATGGGGCGCGGACATCCTGGCGATCGACCTCGCCGAGCTCGGCGGGCCGCAGCTGGGCGCCCTGGTCTTCCGCGACGAGGCCATGTTCGGCCGCCTCGATGCGCCCGCGCTGGACATGCAGGTGTCCACGGGGCTCGCCGGCGGCGTGCCTGCGGTGGTGGAGCACTACGCCTCCCTCGTGGAGGGCGCGCAGGGCCGCCCGACCCGCCGCAACCGGCTGACGCACTCGATGGGGGAGACCGCCACCTACTTCAACCGGCTGCGCGACGACCTGGACACGTTCCTGGGGACGCTGCCGGCGGTCCACATCGTCGGCGTCTCGGGCGAGGCGGCGGAGGACGCGGCGATTGAGCGCATTCCCCGGCTGATGTTTGGGGTGCGGGGCGTGCCGTCGACAATGGTGCACCAGCGTCTCTTCGCCCACGGCATCGTCTCCACCATGGCGCGGCCGAGCCGGCTGATCAGCGACATGGGCGTCGCCGAGATGGGCGGCGCCGTCACCGTCGGACTCGCGCCCTTCAACACCGAGACCGACATCGAGCAGCTCATCCGCACCGTCGCGTCGCTGGCGTAACTTTTCGCCGAAAAGTTACTCACCCACCGTGAGCACGACCTTTCCGGTGTGAGCGCCGGAATCGAGGTACTCGTGCGCGGCGGCGGCGTGGGCAAGCGGGAACGTCTTGGTCACGTTGGGGGCGATCTGGCCGGACTCGATGAGCGGCCACACGTGCTTGACGGTGTCTTCCACGATCCGTGCCTTCATCGGGCGCGGCCGGGCGCGCAGGGTGGTGGCGTGCACCGACTGGCGCCGCGGCATCATCCGGCCCAGCGACAGCGTGCCCTTCGCGCCTCCCTGCAGTGCGATGACGACGAGTCGGCCGTCCACGGCCAGCGACTTGATGTTCGCCTCCAGGTACTCGCCGCCCACCACGTCCAGGATGATGTCGGCCCAACCCTTGAGCTCCTCCTCGAAGCGCTGCGTGCGGTAGTTGATGCAGATGTCGGCGCCCAGCTCGCGGCAGTAGGCGAGCTTCTCGTCGCTGCCCGCCGTGACGGCGACCTCCGCGCCCAGCGCCTTGCACAGCTGGATGGCAAAGGAGCCGATGCCGCCGGCGCCGCCGTGGATGAGCACCTTGTCGCCCGCTTGCAGGCCGGCGACCATGCCCAGGTTGGACCACACGGTGCAGGCGGCCTCCACCACGGCGGCGGTCTCCACCAGGCTCAGGTTGGCTGGCTTGGGCGTGAGCTGGCCCTCAGGGACCGCTACGTACTCGGCGTAGCCACCCCCAGCCAGCAGGCAGCCGACCTCCTCGCCCTTCGTGCGGCCGGTGGTGCCGGGGTCGACGATCACGCCGGCGCACTCCAGGCCGATGGTGTCCGGTTCGCCCTTCGGCGGCGGGTAGTTGCCCTGCGCCTGGACAAGGTCGGCGCGGTTGACGCCGGCGGCGGTGACGCGGACGAGCACGCAGCCGTGATCAAGTGCGGGCTCGGGCGCGTCGGCAAGAGCGAGGGAGCGGGGATTGTCGGGGTCAGTGAGTGCGATTGCTTTCATGCCCACCCAGGATAACGGAGTCGGTGGGGCCATACTGTAAGCTTTTCACCCGTTGGAGACGTGGCAGAGCGGCCGAATGCACCGGTCTTGAAAACCGGCGAGGGTCACACCTCCAGGGGTTCAAATCCCCTCGTCTCCGCCAAATGTTTTACAGGGCGTCCAGCACGTCGATGAAGCGCTGGGCCGCCGCCTGCGGGTCCGCCCACTTGTCTAGGCCGAAGAGGCCGATGCGGAAGGTGGAGAAGCCGTCGCCTTCGCCAATCTGCAGCGGCACGCCAGACGCAATCTGCAGGCCCTTGGGCTTAAACGCGGCGCCGGACTGCTGCTCCGGGTTCTGCGCGTAGAGCACGACCACGCCGTTGGACTCGAAGCCGTCCGCGGCCACGGAGCGGAACCCGCGCTGGTAAGCGGCCTCGCGCACGAGGCGGCCGAGCGTTTCCTGGTGCTGCGCCAGTACGCCCAGTCCCACCTTGGCGGATTCGCGCATGATCTCCAGGTTGTGCAGGATCGTGTCCGTGGGCAGGGTGGAGTGGTAGCCGGCCTTACCGTCGCGGTAGCCGTCGAAGATGCCCAGCCATTTCTTCAGGTCCAGGGTGAATGAAGTGGATTCGCTGGCCAGCACCGCCTCGCGGCCCTTCGGCGAGAGCAGGACGTAGCCCGTCGACGGCGAGCCCGACCACGACTTTTGCGGCGCCGAGACCAGTACGTCGATGCCCTGGGACTCCATGTTGGGGAAGGAGGCGCCCGCAGCGATGCAGTCCAGCACGAACAGCGCGCCGTTGTCCTTGGCAATCTCGCCTAGGCCCGCGATGTAGTCGTCCGGCAGGGTCAGCCCCGCCGCGGTCTCGGTGTGGGCGGTCACGATGACGTCGGGCTGGTGCTTCTCGACGATTCCCCGCACCTCCTCCAGCGCCGGCGGCGCGAATGAGGGCTGCGACTCCTGGCTGGTCGGCTGCGCGTTGAGCACGCGGACGGAGTCCGGGTCCGTGATCTGGCCGGACTCGATGATCTGGCTCCAGCGGTACGTAAAGAGGCCGGAGCGCAGGATGAGCACCTTCTTGCCCGTGAACAGTTGTCGCGCCACCGCCTCCATCGCGGCGGTGCCGCCGCCGGGGATGAGTGCGGCGGAGTCGGCGCCGTATGTGGAGGTCAGCAGCGTGAGCATCTCCTGCGTAGCGGAGATGAACTTCTGCGACATGTGGTTCAGGGAGCGGTCGGTGAAGACGACCGAGTACTCGAGCAGGCCGTCAGCGTCGATGTCGGGACGAGGAAGTTGAGTCATGCCCCACAGCGTAGCCGGAAGTGTGTCGTGGGATACCCGTTTTGGGTCTAGGTCTCCGGGAAAAGCTCCGGGGTGGTGTGGAACTGGATTCGGTCCGCGCCGAGCAAGTCTTTCGCGCGCTTTACGGTCGCGCGGTCCGCACCGGCGATGACGACGACGTCCTTCAGTGTGAGCGCGGCGGAGGGGGCAACGGAGGCATCGCCCGGGTGGCGCGGGTCCACGTCCGCAAGATCCGCGCCCGCGATCTCACCGAGCGGGACGCCGAGGAGGACGGTGGAAGTGGAGAGGCGCTCGGGGGTGGCGTGTTTGGGGGAGAGGAACAAGGGGGCGTCGATAAGCATCTGCTCCGAAACGGCGTCGATGTCCGTGACGGCCCAGACAATCCAGTCGGAGTGGTTGGCGGCGGCGGGGCCGAGGTCACCGCGGGTGGCGACGCCGGCGAGAAGGTCCGAGTTGAGTTTCATGCGCACCACTATACGGATTGGCGGCGCGGTTAGGCAGCGCATTTGGTTGTGTGGCTGCGTGTGGGTAGGATGGGCAAAGGCCTGGAGACGTGCCAGAGCGGCCGAATGGGGCTCCCTGCTAAGGAGTTGCCCTCTTTGCGGAGGGCCGCAGGTTCAAATCCTGTCGTCTCCGCCACCGCGCCCGTAGCTCAACGGATAGAGCATCTGACTACGGATCAGAAGGTTGGGGGTTCGAATCCCTCCGGGCGCACCAAGAAAACCCCAGCTCAGCGAGCTGGGGTTTCGTGCTTTCCGCTCCTAGTCGGTCTTCACCACCGGTGCGACCGTGGAGGTCGTGGACGGGGTCTCGCCGGAGCCGGAGGAACCGACGGTGATGTCCACATCGCGGACGCTCGGGACGCAGGTGCGTGCGCCGACGATGGCGAGGACGGCGGTAGCCAGGCCGATCACGCCAGCGCCGGCGGCGGTGAGTGCCTCGGGTTGGACGCCGAAGTTACGTGCGGCGTCATTGAGTGTGCGGGTCAGCTGGGCGCCGACGGACTCGAGGCCGGGCACCGTCAGTTGGGTTGCCAGCGCGAGCGGGATGATCGCCAGGATCGGCACCGCCAGGCCGGCGAGGGTCGCCGCGCAGCGCGGGTCGGAGGAGCCGCCCTCGACGCCCACGTTTGCGCCAACCTCCGGGCCCTCGCCCTCCTGGCCGAACGCGGAGGAGCCGCCGCCGGAAGACGCCGGAATACCGTCCACCTTGCCGTTGTCCGTGACCTTCACATCGGGGTTGCCGTTGTCCGTGACATTGACGTCCGCCTTGGCGTTGTCGGTGACCTTGACGTCGACAGTGGCCTTGGCGTTGTCGGAGATCTTGACGTCCGGGTTGCCGTTGTTGGACAGGTTGTCGCGCGGGTTGGCGTTGTCCGTGATCACCACGGTCGCCTTGGCGTTGTCCTTGATGTCCGCCTTGGCATTGTCGGAGATCTTCACGTCTGGGTTGCCGTTGTTGTTGGCGTTGTCCTTGACCTCTGCCTTGGCGTTGTCTGTGACCTTGACGTCGACGGTGGCCTTGGCGTTGTCGGAGATCTTGACGTCCGGGTTGCCGTTGTTGGACAGGTTGTCGCGCGGGTTGGCGTTGTCCGTGATCACCACGTTCGCCTTGGCGTTGTCCTTGATCTCTGCCTTGGCGTTGTCTGTGACCTTGACGTCGACGGTGGCCTTGGCGTTGTCGGAGATTTTCACGTCCGGGTTGCCGTTGTTGGACAGGTTGTCGTGCGGGTTGGCGTTGTCCGTGATCACCACGGTCGCCTTGGCGTTGTCGGAGATTTTCACGTCCGGGTTGCCGTTGTTGGACAGGTTGTCGTGCGGGTTGGCGTTGTCCGTGATCACCACGGTCGCCTTGGCGTTGTCGGAGATCTTCACGTCCGGGTTGCCATTGTTAGACAGGTTGTCCTTGATCTCGGCCTTGGCGTTGTCCGTGATCACCGGGTTGCCGTTATTGGCCAGGTTGTCCTTGATCTCAGCCTTCGCGTTGTCCGTGATGACCACGCTCGGGTTGCCGTTGTTGGACGCGATGTTGATGTTCACACCGCCGCCCTTGCCGTCCCCGGAGCCAGAGCCCGTGCCAGAACCCGAGCCGCCACCGGTCAGGCCGCCGAGCAGCCCGCCACCGGTTGCGCCGCCAACGATGCCGCCGAGGATCTTGCCAAGCACATCACCGGCGATGCCGGCGACCTCGCCACTCGAGGTCTGCGGATTGGACGCGTTGATCTTCAGCGTGCGCTTCACGGTAGTGGTGCCGTCGGAGAACTCGACCGGCAGGTCTTGCGTGCCCGCAACGAAGTTGCTCGGCGCGGTGATCAGGACCTTTCCGTCCTTGGTGGACACGCCCCACAACGGCTTGCCCGTACCCTTCTTCACGGTCACGCCCTCGGGCAGTGTGATCTCGTCGACAGTCTTGGAAAGTTTGCCCTCAAAGTCCACGTCGTAGGGGCTGCCTAAGTCCGGCAGGTCCGCAACCCACGCCGCATCGTTCTTGAACACGTTGACCTTGAGCGTCACGTTCTGCGGCTCTTCGCCCGGCAGCGTCACCTTCGCGGGGATGCTCTGCAGTCCGTCCCTGAACGCGACGTCGCTCTGCGGGCGGGTCAGTTCAACGGAGCCGTCCCCGTTTGCAGCCAGCTTCCAGTTGAACAGTGTCGCTGCCGCGGCCTCGATTGTCGAGCCCTCCGGCAGCACAAGACCCTCGACGGTCGCGGGCTCATTGCCGGCAAAGTTCGCGTCGTATTCCTTCTCCCAATCCACGGCGCTGTCCGGAACGCTCGTGGCGGAGGTCGCAGTCGTTTCGGTGGTCGTGGTGTCCTGCGCGTAGCCGTTCGGCACGACGATGGATGGCGCGGTCAGCGCGAGGGACAGGGCGCTCGCGGCGACGAGCGCGCGGCGGCGCGGAGTGTGGGCCATGGAGGTTCCTTTACGGTTGGGTGGGCACGTGCGTGCCCTGAGCTGGCAAGAGTTGGACAGAGTTGCAAGTACCTTAATATTTCTAGCACCTTACTGCCTGCGCGTATAGCGTTCCGCACATTCGCGTCGACCTTCTACATACATTCGGGGGCTATTGCTTATCGACGCCCCACCGCCCCTCACGTTCCATCAACCCCTCATCCACCTGGCGTTTTGGTGCTTTGTGAGCAACGGTGTAACGTATCTCTTCGTTGTCAGAGAGAATCTGACAGGACGCGCCCGTAGCTCAACGGATAGAGCATCTGACTACGGATCAGAAGGTTGGGGGTTCGAATCCCTCCGGGCGCACAAGTTGGAACCCCGCTCCGGCGGGGTTTTCTTCTGCCCGGTCAGGCGGGTGGACACGCGGGGTGTTAAAGGACGGGGGCTCGCACTTATACAGGTCAAGGCTCGATAAATATTGCATGAGTGAATCTTAAGTGTATCCTTAGGCGTAAAAGTTGGCATACGCCTGTCTACGGCATTATTGTCAATAGAGATTAAATGGAGAGTTTTCCCAGCTCTCGTAAAGGCCTCAAGTACTTACTCACGTATTGGAGAGAACTATGCGCGGAAACAATAAGCCTGCACGCGGGCTGTTTTCCGGAATGAAAAGGACCGTCGTTGCCTCGGCGACGGCCCTTTCGCTTGCTGTCGGCGGCATGGCCGTTCCGGCGATCCCGACCCCCGCGGGGGATAGCTTGTTGCCGGCAGCGTCGGCGCAGTGGACTGACGCTGACGTGCCCGATCTCGTAGATCCTTTGAAGGAATTGGTCGGAACGCAAGCTAAACAGATTGCGGGAAACACCTCTGCGTCTTTCGAAAATGTGGACCCTCTCGCAAATTACAATGAGAATTGGGCTCAGGCCCCAGAAGTATTGCGTGAGCTTTCTCAAAATGGGCAGACCGGGTATCGAGTCGAGATACTTGGAAACGACAGTAAAGAGATCCGTTTGCACGGCGTTGAGCTTTACGGCCCGTTAGTACTAAAAAAGGACGAATACAAAAGGGATTACTACGGGCCAAAGCAACAGGGTCTCGCCTTTGAGGAGGGGTATTACTACGTCTGGGTTGATGAGGCCCGCGCAGGCGAATACCGCGTCCTGGGCGACGGCCAAAATCGCGTGTTCAAGGTTAAGGCGACCGCCACGCAAGACGAGGAATATGGCGCCGAAGGTTACGGCAACGGGTTGCGGCTCGAATTTCCGAGGGAGTTGACGATCCCGAAAAGCGGTGGCGGTTCAAACGTTAGGCTAAACATATTCGGTCCGGGCTTAGGCGGTCCGGAGCTTAAGCGATTGAACAACTATGTTAAACATGTGACAGAGCCTCAACGAGCTGTGATCAACGGCGTTGTCGAAGGGGCACCTGCCGACGGCGCGCCTGTGCTTGTTAATGGTGAGCAAAAGGGCACTGTTCAGGATGGCAAGTTCTCGATTGAAGGCCTCGAAGCAGGTTCGTACGAGGTAAAGATCGGTGAGACCGACACGACCGAGGAATCTGCGACCCAGAACATCTCCGTGAGCGCTGGGGAGACCAAGCCTTTGACGTTCACCGTCAACGCGAAGACCGGCACCGTTTCGGGTTCGGTGACCGCGCCGAAGAGCTTTACCGATACCGCAAAGGTCGAGCTCCTGGACCAGGACGGTAACCCGGTCGGGCAGCCGCAGACTGTTGGTCGCGGGGAGTTTGATTACAACTTCAATGACGTGCCTTTTGGAGACTACACGGTCCGGGTTACGCCGCTGGGGCAGTACGGCCGTGATGAATCTGCAAGGTTTACGGTGGATAACAACAACCGTGACGCGAGGGTCGGCGGCCTGACGATTTCCGCCAACCCAGCAGAGGTGACCGGTTACGTGCGCGATGACGGTGGCAACGTGGTCTCTAACGCCCGCGTCACGATCAACGGCGTAGACACAACGACTAATGCGAACGGGTACTACAAGATCACCGACCTCCCTGTCGGTACACACACCATTTCTGTTGAGGGCACTAAGCTCACCGAGGATGAGACCGTGAATGTGACGCTCGCGCCGGGAGAGAGCCGCGGTACTGACATCGAGGTCAAGCGCAAGCGTTCTTCGCTCACGGTGCATGTCGTAGACGATGCCAATTCCCCAGTCAACGACGCTGAGGTGGAAATCAGCGGCGCCACTAGCGCTAAGCAGAAGACGGACGCCAACGGAAACACATCATTCGACGGCCTTCTGCCTGGCGAGTACAGCGTCACTGTGGAAGGTAACGATGCGCATGGCGGTGACACCGAAAATGTCACCGTGAATGCGGAAGCACCTGCGACGGCAGATCTGCGACTGGATCGCAAGAGTGGCACCGTATCTGGCAGGGCGACCATCAAGGGAACAAATCTCCCGGCAACCGGTGTGAAAGTAACACTGACCGGAGATGGCGACCAGGCATCCGCCGTTGTTGGCGCAGACGGAACGTACAGCATCGCTGGTGTTCAGCCCGGTAGTTATAAGCTGAACTTCGAGAAGGGGAACGAGACCCAGGCCAAGCCGTTTGGCACCGTTGAGGTGGGGCCAGGTGGAAAGCTCACGGATCAGAACGTCGAACTCGACTACATCAAGGCCAAGATTGGTGGCCAGGTCAACCTGGACGGACTTCCCCTTAAAGGCATCGAGGTGACGGTCAAGGGTAACGGCAAAACCTATACCACCAAGACCGATGAGCGCGGTTTCTATGAGCTGCTCAGCCGCGACCCTGGCGACTACACGGCCTCGATCGCGGGGAACAATACCTACAAAGGTATTACCGTCGGTCCGGAGTACGCAGGCCCGGGCAAGACTCTTGATTTGAACCTCAGCGCGGTTTCCCTGCCCGGCACCATCACCGGCACGGTTGTTGATGACGCGGGTAAGCCAGTTGAAGGCGCCGAGGTTTCCGCGGGTGGCAAGAAAGCCACGACGGGCGGCGACGGCAAGTACACCATCCCAGGCGTAGTCCCTGGAAAGAAGACCGTGACCGTCACCGACGGCGACAACTTCGCTGGAAACTCCACCGGCGTCACCGTGACCGTGAAGCCGAATGAAACCATCACGGCAGATGACATCACGGTGACCCGAGCAAACGGCTCCATTGTGGGCAAAATTGTCGATGACGCCGGTAACCCCGTCTCCCCGGATAACGTCACTGTGACGCGACCGGATGGAACGAGGGCCCCCGCATCGGTGGTAAACGGCGAATTCGAGCTCAAGGATCAGAAGCCGGGTCAGTACGAGATCCAGGTCGGTAAGACGAAGCTGACGAAGCCGCACACCGAAAAGGTGACTGTAGAGCCGAACAAGACAGCTACGCCCACGATCACGGTTGAGCGGTTTAACCCTGGATACACGGTCACCGTGCTTAATGACCTCGGCGAAACCGTGGAAAATGCCGAAGTAATCCTTTCTCGCGACGGTCGGGAGCTCGAGCGCAAACCGGCAGACGCGGATGGCAAGGTTGAATTCCTGAACCAGGCCCCCGGAGCCGGCTACGCTGTCGACGTTGTTCCAGGCGAGGACTACGTAAACGTCAAGGACAACAAGCTGCCCGACCTGGTGGAGGACGCCAACGTCACCTGGCAGATCAGCGTGGCACCGCAGCCCGGGTCCGTTACCGGCACGATCACCGATGACGCGGGTAACCCGGTCACGGGAGCAACCGTTGTCATCGACGGTGAGCGTCGCGCCAAGAACGCGCCTGACGCCGAATTCAAGACCTCGACCACGACTGGCCAGGACGGTACCTACAAGTTCGCAAGTGTTCCTGCAGGTGAGTTCAGCGTTTCGGTGGTGCCTACCAACGCACGCAGCGGCGAACCCAAGGAAGTCACGGTGCGCCCCAACCGTCCGTCGACCGCAGACATTCAGCTCACCCGGGCGCCGGGCAACCTCGAGGGTGTAGTCACCAACGATGCTGGCGAATCTGTCAACGACGCTAAGGTGATCCTCAAGGACGCCGACGGCAACGAGGTGGCCACCGCGCAGACGGACGCCAACGGCAAGTACCAGTTCAACGAGCAGAAGGCTGGCTCGTACACGGTTACCGTCGAGGCGGGTACCGCTCACGAGGCAAAAACCGTGGACGCGACCATTACCCCTGCGAACACTGAAGTTGCTGATGTCCAGGTCAAGCGCACCAACGGCTGGGCCGAGGGCACTGTAGTGGACGAAACCGGTGCACCGGTTGAAGGCGCAACCGTCACTATTGACGGCGCTGACACCTACACCACCGACGCGGACGGCAAATTCACCACGGACAAGTTGAACCCGGGCCCGCACGAGGCGACCGTTGCAAAGACTGATGAGCACGGCGGTTATGTCAGGGGCTTCGAAGTTAACCCAGGTGTGAAGACCGACGTCGCCCTGACGGTGAACCGTGCGACGGACACCGTCAATGGCTTCGTGAAGGATGACAGCGGCAAGCCGATCGCGAATGTGGACGTTGTGATCCAACGCGGCGGGCAGACCGTCGACACCGTCAAGGCCGATAGCGATGGCCTGTTCTCCATGGACTCCGTGACGCCGGGCGACTACACCGCGGTTGTTGCGGGCACCGACGAATACAAGGAAGGCAAGACTGCCTTCACCGTTGTCGCCGGTACCCACACCGACCCGGTTGAGATCGAGGTGCAGCGTAACCCTGGTTCGGTCGATGGCTCCGTGAAGGACTCCACTGGCCAGCCGCTGGAAAACATCAGCCTGACGCTGACCCGTGGCGATGAAGAGCGCAACGCGGCAACCGCGAAGAACGGCTCATTCAACTTCGATGGCGTCCCTGCAGGTCAGTGGACGCTCAGCGTTGACGCGCCGAAGACCTACAAGAAGGTCTCCAACATCGTAGTGAACGTCTCGGCCAACGGGAAGGTCACTGAGGACATCACGTTGACGTCGACAATCGGCTCCGTGCACGGCGTAGTCACGGGCGCGAAGAACGCGCCGATTGAGGGCGCGACCGTGACCATCACAAACGTTGAGAACGGCGCAAGCTACGAATCCACCACCGATAAGGAAGGCAAATACTCGCGCGGCGACCTGTCTGTTGGTCAGTACCGCATCGAGGTCCGCGCGGCGGACTACGAGTCGCCCGAGGCGCAGGTAGTGGACGTCGCGCCGAGCGCGAACGTACAGAAGGACTTCCAACTGGAGAAGACGCCGGACACCCCGCAGACGGGGACCGTCAAGGGCTCCGTGCGTGACGCCGACGGCAACGCAATTGACGGCGAGGTCGCTGTTGTGCTGGAGAACGTGGACACCGGCGACGTCATCCCGGCAACGGTTGACGCCAACGGCGACTACACCGCGGCTGACGTGCCGGCCGGCAACTACAGGGCGAAGGCGAGCGCGAACGGGTACCGCCCGACCAGCGCGCCGAGCGTGACCGTCAACGTTGGCAAGACCAGCTCGGTCCAGGCGATCGAGATGGCGAAGGTCGCCGCCCAGGATGCCAAGGTGTCCGGTAAGGTCACCAACACGGCCGGCGACCCGATCGAAGGCGCTGTCGTGGAGATGGTTGATGACAACGACCCGGAGAAGTTCGTGGTGTTTGTCACCAACGAGAAGGGCGAGTTCTCCGGTGAGGCTGCCCTGGGCGCCTACACCGCGACCGTGTCCAAGGACGACGGCAACTACGTGGCCAAGAGCGGCCTGAAGTGGGACGTTACCGACGCCGACGGTCACTCCTTCAACGTCGTGCTCGACTCCAAGCCGAGCGATCACCCGAACAACACGGGTAACTTCGAAGGCGGCGTGCGTGATCAGGAGGGCAAGCCCGTCCCGGGCACCACGGCTACGGTCCGTCACCCGGACGGTTCCACCTCGGAGCTGGAGATTGACCCCGCGACCGGTGACTTCACGTCGGACGACCTGGAGCCGGGCGACTACGTTGTCGTTGTGGATCCTGCCGACGGCCACCGCACTCCGCGCTACACCGAGGTGACGGTCAAGGACGGCGAGAAGGTGACGGTGCCGCGCATCATCACCCCGACGACCAAGAAGCCGATCAAGGTGGACAAGGGCGAGCCCGGCACCATCAACGGCTGGCTCGTTGATGACCTGAACGAGCAGATCCCGGGTGCCAAGGTCATCGTGAAGGGCAAGGGCACGGATGCCGACGGCAACCCGACCGAGACCTTCCCGGCGGTGACCGTGGACAAGGACGGCCATTTCACCACCGACAAGCTGCCGGCTGGCGACTACGAGGTTGACCTCGAGCTGCCAGAGGGCTGGACCAAGCCGAAGGACTGGCCGAAGACGGTCAAGGTCACCGACGACAAGCCGGCACACCAGGGCATTGTCAACGTCAAGGCACCGCGCTCTGAGATCAAGGGCCAGGTTGTCGACGGCGACGGCAAGCCGATCGACGGCGTGCTGGTCACAGTCACCGACTCCCACGGCGACACCAAGGAAGTTCCGGTGGACAAGAACGGCAACTACACCACGGATGTGGTGCCGGGCGACGCCATCGTGGAAATCTTCACGCCGGAGGGCGTGCAGAAGGTCGACCCGATGTACATCCCGGTCCGCCCGGGCAAGGACGTCGAGCTGCCGACGGTCAACCTGACCAAGAAGGTACTGAAGCTGGAGAAGCGCGTGCGCGGCTACGACGCCAACACGCCTGACGACGCTCCGGGCCTGCCCAACGACGAGGACCTTATCTACGGCTTCATCGTCACCAACGAGTCCGACGTGACGGTCCACGATATTGAGATCGAGGACCCGTTCGCGCAGGGTGCCATCAAGGCGCCGAAGGGCTGGGACGGCACCCTGAAGCCGGGCGAGTACAAGGTGTTCTCCGCGGTCATGGCACCGCCGGTGGACAAGGGCGCGTTTGCCAACATCGCGGTCGCGCGCGGTAAGGACGACCACGACAAGATGGTCGCCTCCACGCCGAACGAGGCCTACGTGAAGTTCATGGACATGAACATGCAGAAGAAGGTCAACGCCCGCTTTGCTACCAACGCGGATGACCCGGTCCACATGGCCGCGGACGAAGACCTCTACTTCACCTACGAAGTGGTCAACACCGGTTCCATCCGTATGGAGAACGTGACCGTGAACGACACCATCTACGAAGGTGATGAGGAGAGCTTCGACCCGAAGCACCCGGGCAAGGGCACGCCGATGGAGATCATCCCGCCGAAGGGCTTCAACGGCACCCTGATGCCGGGCGAGCGCGTCGTGTTTAAGGGCGTGCTGCCTCCGCTGGCCAAGGGCAAGCGCCACCACAACGCGGCAGAAGCCGCGGGCCAGGCCCCCGAGCCGCCGAAGCGCGCGAAGCCTGTCGACGGCGAGCCGGACTACGGCGAGGACGTCTCCGGTCTCCTGGTGATCACGCCGAAGGAGAACGCGGAGGGCAACGCCCACATTGTGGTCGAGGAAGGCGCAGCGCTGCCGGCCGTGACCAACGTTGATGGCAACGTTTGGGTTGACATGAACGAGGATGGCAAGCGCGATGCCAAGGACACCAACTTCGGTGGCATGGACATCACGCTGCACTCCCTCGACGGTCTGCCGGACGTGAAGACCACCAGCGACAGCGACGGCAAGTTCAACTTCGCCGCCGCGCCTGCTGGCAAGTACACGCTGCAGATGCGCAACCCGGGCGGTGTCGTGCTCGCCGACCCGCTGGACCCGGACAAGAACGAGAACGGCATCGGCGCTGCGCTGGAGTCGAAGGAGTTCGAGATCACCGGCGACGAGGAGAAGATGAACGTTGACGTCCGACTCCTCGACCGCCCGATCGAGTACACCGAGACGACCACCCCGGCACCGGAGCCGAAGGGCAGCTCGCTGGGCAAGTGCCTGGCGGACACCTCCTCGGTCTCCAACCCGGCCACCTGGCTGATCCCGATCGGCATCCTGATCGCGGCCATGGGCGGTGCGGCGGTCCTGTTCGAGGACGAGTTCAACGCCGCAGCGGCGCAGTTTAACCAGGCCATGCCGAACCTGAACATCCAACGCCCGGAGTGGATGAACGAGATCTCCCGCCAGCTGTCGCAGATCGACCCGGCCGTCCCGGCGGGCGTCCTCGCGGCAGGCATCATTGGCCTGGGCGCGCTCGCCCTCGGCCTGACCTACGCCTCCTGCCAGTCCGGCGGAGAGATGGGCAGCAGCACGGGTGACGCGAAGGGATCCTCCTCCAAGAAGGAAGCGAAGACCCTCACCACGGCCGCTGAGCCGACCAAGGTCAACGCCTAACGCCAGGCACCACTGAGGCGAAAGCCCGTCGCGGAAACGCGGCGGGCTTTACGCTTATATACAGCTAAGAAATTGCGCGGCGCTGCGTATTGAGAACGCCTGCCAACACGGATACATTAGTAATGGTTTTTGGGCTGAGTGCGCCCGCAATAACGCTGAGAGGTACCACATGATTTTGAAGAAGCACACCGGCAAACTGAGCTGCGTCGCGCTCGCGGCGGCGGTCGCGGGCACGGTTGCCCTCACGCCCGTCGCGAGCGCGCAGGATCCGTCGCTCGCTGCGGGTCTGGCAGACCTCGCCTCGAAGGCGAACGAGGCGCTCCCCTCCGTGCAGGAAGCACCCGCCGGCACGGGCTCCTACCAGGCGCACTTCACCTCCGGCGGCTGGGCCTACACCGCACTCGCACTCAACCCGTTCAATGACCGGGTTTACGCGGTGTCGAAGGCCGAGCAGGGCAAGCCGGCCAACCACCTCCTGCGTATCCACCCCGTCACCGGTGAGGTGCTCGACATGGGGCCTTTGGCGCTTGACGACGCCACGTCGACCCCCACCATCACCTCCGCCGCCTTCACCCGCGCCGGTGACCTCGTGCTCAACACCGGCGACGCCATCCACACCCTGGACCTCTCACAGGATGCGGCAGGCAGCCGCCACGAAGGCGCCCTCACCTTTGACTTCCACGCACTGGAGCAGCGCGGCGAGACCGACGCGAAGGCACCGCACGCGTGGGGCTCCCTCGGGGGCGACGCAGATGCCAACACCCTCTACGCCGTTTCTACCGGCAAGGACCCCAAGACGAAAAAGGACGTCCCCTTCCTGTGGACGCTCGACGTCCGCGAGGCCACAGTCAGCGCCGAGCCGCTCGCCGTGGCGAAGGGCGTCGACGCTGCCAAGGTGGGTGACCTGAACTACGCCTACACCAACCGCGCCGGCAACCTGGTCTTCGCAGACGACAAGGCCTCCACCGTCGAGGTGAAGGACGCGGCCACCAAGCCGCTGCTCATCGCCGCGACCACCGAGGGCACCCGCGTCACCGACAACTTTCTCAACCTGGCCAGCCTGCGCGCAGGCGCCTGGTACAAGCCGGTGACGGAGCCGCAGAAGCCGCCCGCCGAGCCGACGGCGCCCCGCGTCGCAACCGGTGCCCCCACCGAGCCGACCGTGAAGGCCGCCGAGCAGCCATCCCCGAGCGCGAAGGAGCCCGCTCCGGCGCCGGCCCCGGCCGTGCCTACGGAGGTGGCGGAAGTGACGGAGCCGAGCTCGTCGGTAAGCACTCAAGCCCCGGCGCCCACCGCGGCCGAGGCGCGCGACGTGCTGGTGACCGTGATGGACGAGAACGCGCACGCGGTCGGTGGCTACGAAGTGATTGTGGACGAGGACCCCTCGATCTACGCCAAGACTGACCGCGAGGGCCAGGCGCGCCTGTCGCTGCCCGAGGGCATGGGCGACGTGAAGGTCGCGGCTGGTGATGAGCTGTTCCCGGTCGCTGCTGGCGACACCTCGCTGCGCGTGCAGTTCAACGCGGGCGAGGCAGATGGGACCGCGACTGACACCACCTCGAAGACCGCCCCGGTGACGACGACCGAGGGTGACGAGAGCCAGACCAGCACAACTACGACGGCCGCGGCCGACCTCGAGGCGGCGAAGGTGAAGCTCACACTGCTGGACGAGGACGACAAGCCGGTGAAGCGTGTGCATCTGGAGGACCGCAACGGCGACGAGGCAGGGCGTACGAACAAAGACGGCGAGTTCACTGTCACGATTCCCGCCGGTAAGAAGAGCGTCCGCGTTCGGTTGGAAGAAGACGACGTCCCGAAGGGCTACAAGAACTCCTACTTCACCGTCGACCGCGACATGGATGGGGAGGAAATCGTCCTGAAGAAGGACTCCACCTCTGGTGATGGCAAGTACCCGGAGAAGAACGCGCGCATCTCCGTCGTGGACGAGGACGACAACCCGGTGGAGAGCGCCGTCCTGGTGTCGGGCGACTCGATCCTCGGCGTCACCAACGCCAACGGCGTGGCTGACGTGGTGATCCCGTCCGGCGACGAGCGCTTTGTGCGCATCACCCTGGACGAGGTCCCGGATGGCTACAGCAACAAGGAGCTCGTATTCAGCCGCGAGAACAACTCCGGCGAGATCGTGTTGAAGAAGAAGGGGAGCACCACCTCCACCAAGTCCAAGCCGAAGGAGATCCTGGAGGTCATGGATGAGGTGAAGCCGCTGCTGGCCGGCATCCTCGGCCCGGTGGGCGCCGCGGCCGGTGCGCTGGGTGGCGGCAAGGCCGGCAGCAAGACGACGGGCACCAAGTCCACCTCCACTTCCACCACCGGTACGTCCACGGAGAGCACCAGCTACTCCCGCGCGAACCTCACCGGCGGCGTGTCCACCGGGCGCACCACCAGCGTGGAGCAGAAGCAGTCCGTGGTGAAGCGCACGGTGAGCAACAAGAAGTCCGGCTCCTCCAAGGACGATTCGGACGAGACCACCAAGTCCTCCAGCCGCGATGGTGATCTGGCGGAGACCGGTACGCCGATGACCACCGTTATCACCCTCGGCCTTCTGCTGCTCCTGGCCGGTGGCGCCTACATGTACATGGGCCGCCGCCGCGAGGGCGAATAGCACCGGACGCAGACGAGAACCCCCAGACACCGTGTCTGGGGGTTCTTCGTGTCTCAGGGCACTGCTAGAACACCTCGACGCGCCCGCCCAGGGACTCGATCTGCTGGAGCTGGCGCACCCACCCCGGCGCACCCGGGTGCAGGCGCATGACGGGCCGCGAGGAGATCTTCACCGGGGAGACGGACTCGCGGCGGGCGCCGGAGCGGGCGCTCATCCGGGTGTAGGCGCGGTGGCCGGACTCGGCGAGCTGCTTCATCGACGGCGTGGCGCCGGCGAGGTCGGCGCGAGCGGTGTGGAGGACCTCGATGTACTCGTCAAGCACGCGGACCAGGGATTCCGCGTTCGTCTCGCACATGTTGCGCACCAGGACCGGGTCGGTGCCCGCCACGCGCGTGCCGCCCTTGTAGGAGCCGGCGGCCAGCGACTGCGCGAGGGTCCCGCCCTTGTCGCCCACCAGGGCGAGCGCCTCCGCGAGCACGTGCGGCAGGTGGGACACGCGGGCGACCGCCTCGTCGTGCGGGTTCACCCGCACCGGCACTGCCTCGGCGCCTGCGGCGGCCGCCAGCTTGCACACCTGGGCGAACAGCTGCGACCAGCACTCCGGCACGCGGTCCACTTCCAGGGCGTAGTCGTAGGTGACCACCCAGGCGGCGCGGGAGAACAGGCCCTCCTGGGACGCCACCCAGCCGGAGTGCTCGGTGCCCGCCATCGGGTGCCCGCCCACGTAGCGCTCGCCCATCCCGCGCGCGAGGACGAGGTCGTACACCGGCTTCTTCACCGAGACGACGTCCGTAAAGCCGCAGCTCGGGGCGTACTGGGCGATGGCGTCTAGCACGTCGGCTACTGCCTCGAAGGGGACCGCGATGACGATGAGGGCGTCGTCGCGCTGGGCGCGCTGGAGGACGTCGATAAGCGAATTGGTTGCGTCGAACCCGTCGCGCTGCGCGGCGCGGGTGCCATTGCGGGAGTGGGTGTAGCCGTAGGCGGTGTGTCCCTGGGCTACGAGGTCGCGGAGGAGGGAGCCGCCGATGAGCCCGAGGCCGACGATGCAGACGGGCTTGAGGCGGGTGCTGGGGATCCGGGATGCGTCGCTGAGATTCACGCCCCTCATTCTAATGACAACGGCCCGCCGTGCCGACTACTGTGGGCGAACATGAGCGAGGATTACACGGGCGGCTGGGCCGTGACGGTGGCGCAGCACAACGGGGTGTGGAATGTCCGTGGGTACGCGGATGATTTTGGGGACATGGGGGCGTCGATAAGCGCGGTGCGCGCGCTGCGCAACGAGGGGCCGGCGTTTGCGATGCTCAACGTCGAGGACGATTACCTGGTGGTCGTGCGGCCCGGGCCGGTGCGTGCGCGGGTGCTGCTGTCGGACGCGACGATGGCCGTGGATGACGAGTTCGCGGAGTCCGTGCTCGCGGAGGCGGGGATCGACGCGCCCGACATCGACCCCGATGAGCTGGACATGGTCGACGCGTGGGGCGACGGCGACTTTGACATCTTTGCGGACCTCGGGGTTTCCAGCGAGCAGATCAGTGTGCTTATCGACGATGACGCGGACCCCGAAGACCTCGCCTTCATGCTCGCCGACGAGCTCGGCTTCGGCGACGAGCTCGCGGACGCACTCGGGGATGCGGACTAGCGCACCGCAGCGCCGCGCCGAGGCCCGCATGCGCGAGGCGCTGGACCTGGCGCGCACGACCCCGGCCGGCGACGTCCCCGTCGGCGCGCTCGTCTTTGATGCGTCGGGGCGCGTCGTGGGCAGGGGAGTCAACCGCAGGGAGGCGGACGGCGACCCGACCGCGCACGCCGAGGTGGAGGCGATCCGCGCCGCCGCCCGTGAGCTGGGCACGTGGCGCCTGGACGGCTGCGAGCTGGTGGTCACGCTGGAGCCGTGCACAATGTGCGCCGGCACCATCCTCGGCGCACGCGTCGCCTCCCTGGTCTTCGGCGCGTGGGAGCCCAAGACCGGGGCGGTGGGCTCGCTTTTCGACGCACTCCGCGACCCCCACCACCTGCACACCGTCGAGGTGCGCGCGGGGGTGCTGGCGGAGGAAAACGCGGCGCTGCTGGGGGCGTTCTTCCGGGACCTTCGGTAAGCTGGGCAGCGTTAGCAACAGACTCGACCGAAAAGGAGACCGTCATGGGTTTTGAGGACAAGGCAGACCAGCTCAAGGGCAAGGCCAAGGAGGCAGCCGGCGAGGTTACGGACAACGAAAGCCTGGAGAACGAGGGCAAGGCCGACCAGCTCAAGGGCGGCGTGCGCGAGAAGCTCGAGGACGCTGGCGACGCAGTGAAGGACAAGTTCAACGAGGTCGCTGGCAAGGTCCAGGACCGCGTCGACGGCGAGAAGTAAGCCGCGGGCGGATTTGGTCTCCGGCGCACCCTACCGTTATTCTGTTTCACGGTAGCGTGTCCGAGCGGCCGAAGGTGCTCGCCTCGAAAGCGAGTGAGGGTCAAACCTCCGCGGGTTCAAATCCCGCCGCTACCGCCAAAGAAAAGTGGCGCATCCCCGGATGTTGGGGGTGCGCCACTTTTTGCGTTCGTACTTGTTTGAGCCTCTAGACTTCAATCTAGAGGCTAACTATATTGGCCTTACAGCGGTTCCATATCTATAGACTATGCGAAGTTTCCATAGCCAGAAATTGTGCTCACCCATAAGAACGCTGATACGACGAAAAACGCGGCGAATGTGAAGGCAAAAGCACGCCATGATCGGTCGCTAAGCCGATCCTTTTTCAACATGTAGACAGACATGGCTAATACGCCCAACACCACCAATGAAGGTAGAGGTAGCCCATAGAAAACGAAAGGTATTGGAAGCCATGTGGACAGGAGCACTCCGCCATAAAGGGTTGCGAAGCCCAAGACAATTCCAAAAAGCACTTCCGGAATGATCGTTCTTTCTTTCACAACAAATTCCTTACCAATCAGTTTATCTTGATCAGACCACCGTTTTTAGCCTGCGCATGACATTCATTGATGGCGCCCGCTTCATCTCCTTCGTGTCGCAATCCAATGTCTCGACCAATGGCATTGTTTGTTTGATCCATGTGCCCAGCTTCAGGAGAACCAGGATGGTCTGTTTCGTGGGCATCGCCAATTTTTCGTGCAAAATCTGCGTTAACCCGGATCGTTGTCAGCGCCTGCCACACACAATGCCTATCAGCGTCCTGAATGTTATTCTGCCGAGCTCAAAGAGCGAGTTCAAAGAGAAGGCGGTCCATTGCCACTAACTGCACAAACAAAAGAGCCTGTTTGACGAGATCCCCGTGACGAGCCCCTGGCGTTCGGGCCTGCGGATGTTTTGTTGGAGTGCCCCGGGGGCTTGTGTGTTGTTGTTTAGACTCCAAGTGCTTGGCGGTGTTCGGCGATGGTGGCATAGCCGTTGCCTAGCGTCGACTTCAGCCTGGTGTGGGTGTAGAAGTCGATGTAGTTGTCAATATAGTCTCGCATTTGTGCCACCGTCATCTTTTTGGTGGCGGGTCTGCCGTTGAGCAGTTCTTGTTTCATCGTGCCGAAGAACCCCTCGGTGCGCGCGTTATCACCACTTGTGCTTTTCCGTGACAGTGACGGGATGTATCGCCACCGCCTCTGGCACCATTCCCCTGTGGCGCATGCCTTGCACCCGGTGATGTTGTGGGCGTGGTCGGTAATCAGGTTGACCCAGCGTGTGCTGCGGTAG
>NZ_RDRE01000105.1 GCF_003693265.1 Corynebacterium gottingense | reverse complement strand
AGCCGCCCGCAAGGGGCGGCGCAAAAGTGCAGAGAAACGGGATGACGATGACTGCCAGCACAGATGTCCGCGAGGAGCATCAGTATCAAAATCCGGTGCGCCCGGAGATTCTCCCCATGTCGGACAACCCTTACGAGGACTTCCGCTACTTCTACCGCGACGGGATGCCGCTGCGGCCGGCGCCGAAGCGTCGCGTGAAGCGCCCCGGCTGGTCGAAGCTGCGCCACAACCTCTTTGACCGGTGGCACACGGTGGCCGACACCTGGGAGGGCTACGACAGCTTCCAGACCAAGCTGCTGGATGACCATATGTGGCAGACCGACGAGACCGGCTCGAAGCTGGCCGAGGCGTTCAAGCGCGATGGCGCCGAGAAATCCCGCGCGGACTTCGAGCAGGCGCTCAACAGCGGAATCGACACAGTGGCTGACCCGTCGCCGGAGCTCGTGGAGTTCTTCGCCGAGGTAGACAACATCCCGGAGTGGATCGACCTCGAGGCCGCGGAGCGTGGCCGCATCGCCTACTACAACGTGACGCCGTCGGCAGAGCTGCTCTCCATCGGATTCGCCTACTGGGCCACCACGATGGAGGACCGCACTTCCGCGGCGACGGGCGAGACAGCGATGTTTGAGATCGAGTCCTTTACTCGCATCATCGAGACGGTGAAGTTCTTCGTTGACCTGGGCAAGAAAGGGGTGTTCGACCGCTTCAGCGACGGCCTCAAGGCAGCGGTGCGCGTGCGCCTGCTGCACGCGCAGGCAAACCGAGGCCTGGAAAAGCTGTGGGGTCCTGAGCACTACAACGAGTTCGGTCGCCCGATCGGTTCATCGTTCCTCGTCTCTGGCGAAGGCTGGTTCGCCCTCATGCCGATCGGCGTGGACGAGTTCTTCGGACGCCCACACACGGGCGAGGAGTGGGACGACGTCGCCATGTACTGGGCGTGGGTCCTACATCTCATGGGCGCCGAGGAGCGCCTGATCCCGAAGACGGGCGACGAGATGCGCAAGATGACCGACTTCATCTACGCCAACGGCGGCTACTCCTCCGATTACCACGTGCGCGTTGCCACCGCGCTCATGGGCATTCTCGAAGACCTCGATCCGAAGATGCCGGGGCAGGTGCTTGGCGCGCTGTCGCTGATTATCGGCGACGAGGACACGAAGTTCATGGTCAAGGGGTCGCGCTTTGAAACGACCCCGTACCTGCACTGGAAGATCGCATTCCTGCTCAAGGCGAAGTCCGAGGCGGCCATCTACCGCCTGCTGGACAAGCTCCCGGGCGCGCAGGCCAAGAAGGCCAAGAAGGCCGGAGACGGCAAGCCGCCGTGGTCTGACGTTTTCCAGCAGATCGAGGACTACGTGGCCGAGAAGGCCCCGGACGTCAAGGCCGAGTACAAGCTGCACGACACATCCAAGGAAGGCCTGCGCTAACCCCGCGCGGCCCGCCCCAACCACAAGGAGACCCACCATGACCCAGACTTTTACTGAGAACCCGCTCGCGCAGGACCACTACGACCGCTCCGAGTGGCCGTCGGCGCGCGGCGACCGTGACGCATTCGTCGCAAAGTTCGGCGAAGCCCGCGCGCAGCGCTTTGAGCAGGCGTTTTGGGCGACCGATCCCATTGCGGATGCGCTGTTTACCAGCGGCCACAAGAGCAAGGAGATCATGCCGAACCTGCGCGAGGCACTCGCGCGCGGCGAGGCGACCGATGCCACGCTGCCCGAGGTCAAGGCGCTTATCGACGACATGAACGCGGCCCTCGACGGCGTCGACTGGGAGCGCCTCGAGCGCGGACAGCAGGCGGCGCTGGCGATCCCGGTGCTTGCGCAGAACCTGTC
>NZ_RDRE01000104.1 GCF_003693265.1 Corynebacterium gottingense | reverse complement strand
CGCGGCGTGGACCCGCAGCGCATCGCGCTCGTGGACCCGGCGCCTGCCAGCGGGGCGACCAACGTTGCTGGCGGCATGCTTGCCCCGGCCGCGGAGGTGCAGTACCGCCAGGAGCCGCTCTACCCGCTCATGCTGCAGTCGGCGGAGTTGTACCCGTCGCTGGTCGCGGACCTCGTAGCCGCCGCACCCGGCACCGACGTGGGGTACCGCACCGAGTCCACCTTCGTCGTCGCCGCCGACCGCGCCGACGCCACGCATCTGCGCGAGCTCACCGAGCACCAACACGCTCACGGGATGGACGTCGACAGGCTGACGCTGCGCCAGGCCCGCACCCAGGAGCCGGGCTTGAGTCCGCAGCTCGCGGGCGTGGTGGAGATCCCCGGCGACCACCAGGTCAACCCGCGGATGTTCGCCGCCGCCCTGCTGCGCGTGCTGGACCACAACGGCGTCACGCTGGTCCGCGAGAAGGCGGGCGCGCTGCTGTGGGAGGGGGCGGCGTGTGTGGGGGTTGAGGTGGGCGTCGAGAAGCGAAAAGTGCTCGGCGCGACGACCTATGTGTGCAACGGGCTTGGGGCGCGCGCACTCGGCTTGCCGCTGAACCTGCGGCCGGTGCGCGGCGACATGCTGCGGCTCGGGGCCGCCAACGCGCCGGTGGGCCGCGTGATCCGCGCGTTTGTGGAGGATCGGCCGGTCTACATCATTCCGCGCACCGACGGCACGATCGCCGTGGGCGCGACCAGTCGCGAGGACGCGCGCGAGCGACCAGCCGTCGACGGGGTGTACACGCTGCTGCGCGACGCCATCCGCATCGTGCCGGGGCTCGAGGACTGCGAACTCATCGAGGCGCTCGTGGGCAACCGCCCCGGCACGCCCGACGACCTGCCGTACCTGGGGCTTGGCGGCGAGAACCTCGTCGTGTCCACCGGCTATTTCCGGCACGGCATCCTGCTGGCGGCGCTCGGCGCGCGCGTCGGCGCTGACCTTGGGCTTCGGCGCACCACGGCGGTGGACATCGCCGCGTGCGACCCCGCCCGCCACAAGTAAAGGAGCATCATGCGCATTACTGTCAACGATCAACCCCGCACCTTCGACGCCGCGCCCACCGTCGCGCAGCTCGTCGACGAGGTGGTGGGCCGTACCGAGGGTGTCGCCGTGGCCGTCAACGGCAAGGTAGTGCCCGCGAGCCAGTGGGACCTCATGCTTAACGACGCCGACGTGGCCGACATCCTCACCGCCGTCCAAGGAGGCTAACCGTGCTGCAGATCGCGGAGAAGACATTCGACTCGCACCTGATTATGGGCACGGGCGGGGCGACGAGCCAGCAGCTGCTAGAAGACGCGCTCGTTGCTAGTGGGACGCAGTTGACGACGGTGGCGATGCGTCGGCACGCGGCGCGCGCGGACGGCGGCGGCGAGAGCGTCTTCGACCTGCTCACACGCTTAAAGATCGACCCGCTGCCCAACACCGCGGGCTGCCGCACGGCGCGCGACGCGGTGCTCACCGCGCAGCTGGCGCGCGAGGCGCTCGGCACGAACTGGGTGAAGGTGGAGGTCATCGCCGACGATCACACGCTCCTGCCGGATGTGGTCGAGCTCGTCGACGCCTGCGAACTCCTCGTCGCCGACGGCTTCACCGTCCTCGCCTACACCTCCGACGACCCGGTGGTGGCGGCGCGCCTCGAGCAGGTCGGCGTCCACGCGGTCATGCCGCTGGGTTCCCCGATCGGTACCGGGCTCGGCATCCTCAACCCGCATAACATCGAGCTGATCTGCTCGCGCGCCGAGGTGCCAGTGCTTCTCGACGCCGGCGTGGGCACCGCCTCCGACGCCGCCCTTGCCATGGA
>NZ_RDRE01000103.1 GCF_003693265.1 Corynebacterium gottingense | reverse complement strand
GTGCACTGGTCGGCGACGGTGCGGGTAAGGAAGCCGTGCGCCGCGACGTGGGGCGAGGCGGGCTTGAAGCCGACGATGTCGCACGCCGCGGCGGGCACACGCAGCGAACCGCCCGCGTCCGTTCCGTGCGCCGCGCGGACTTGGCCCTCCGCCACCGCAACCGCGGCACCGGTGGAGGAGCCGCCAGGGGTGCGGCCGGGGAACGCTGGGGACTCGAGCACTGGGACGCCGGGGCGCTCTGCGTAACAGGTGGCGCCCAGCTCGGAAGTGAGTGTTTTGCCGGGGATGGTCGCGCCGGCGTCGAGAAGCATGGGCACGATGGCGTCCGTGCGGCGCGCCACGTAGCTGCGGGCGGGGTTGCCGTTGGTGGTGGGCCAGCCGGCGACGTCAACGGAGTCCTTTACCGGGATGTCCCAGCCCGCGAGTCTGGTGCGGGACGGAGCGGCAGCGGCGTCGACGGGTGGGGGCGCCAGGGGAGCGCAGAAGGAGAACGCCGATTGCTGCATGGCAACAGTGTAGGCGGGGCGAGCGCTGGTAGATTAGTGGGGAACGTTAACGAGCAAAAGGTAGGTAAACCATGATTGATGATGTCCTGTTGGACGCAGAAGAGCGCATGACTTCCTCGGTGGAGCACACCCGCGAGGAGCTGGTCACCATCCGTACCGGCCGCGCCAACCCCGCAATGTTCAACGGCGTCATGGCGGAGTTCTACGGTGCGCCGACCCCGATCAACCAGATGGCCACCATCTCCGTGCCGGAGCCGCGCATGCTGCTGATCAAGCCCTACGACATGTCTACCCTCCAGGAGATTGAGAACGCGATCCGCAACTCCGACCTGGGCGTGAACCCGACCGATGACGGCCAGGTCATCCGCGTCACGGTGCCGCAGCTCACCGAGGAGCGCCGCAAGGACCTGGTCAAGCACGCGAAGCAGAAGGGCGAGGAAGGCAAGATTGCCATCCGCAACGTCCGCCGCCAGGGCATGGACCAGCTGAAGAAGATCCAGAAGGACGGCGACGCCGGCGAGGACGAGGTCAAGACCGCCGAGCAGTCCCTGGACAAGACCACGCAGGGCTACGTCGCGCAGATTGATGAGCTGGTGCAGCGCAAGGAAGACGAGCTGATGGAGGTCTAACCTCCCGCACAGTCGCGCAACTATCCGCCAATTGAGGCACGCCGTGGACATCGCGCCGTGGCGCCGGACGAGACCGAAGCGAGGAGACAGTGCAACCACACCGCAACGAGCAGAGCGATCTTGACAACCGGAGGGTTGCGGAGAGGTCCAGGTGGCCGTCGTTAAGGCTCAAGGCGCCCACGCCGAAGAACAATGCGGGGCGCGACCTGACCGCCGCGATCACGACGGCGGTGGTGCTCGGCTCGCTGGTAATCGGTGCGCTGTTGGTGGGCCCGTTGGCCTGGTACCCGCTTGTTGCCGTGGCGGTGGCGCTGGCCATGTGGGAAGTGCTCACGCGCCTGCGCGAAGCCGGGTACCAGCAGCCGCGCACGCTCCTGGTCATCCTGGGGCAGATCATGCTGTGGGCCTCCGCCACGTACGAGACGGCCGGCCTGGTCACGGGGTTCGCGTTCACGGTCCTCTTCCTCATGTTCTACCGGCTATTCCCCAACGGCCGCCACACCAAGCCCGAGAACTACCTGCGCGATACCGGTGTGGGCATCTTCGTCCTCGTGTGGATCCCGCTCTTCGGGAGTTTCGCCGCGATGATCTCGCTTATCGACGAAGGCGCCCTCCCCGCCAGCCGCTTCATCGCCGCATTCATGCTCTGCGTCGTAGCCAACGACGTCGGCGGCTACGCCGCGGGCGTCATGTTCGGCTCGCACCCGATGGCGCCCGCGATCAGCCC
>NZ_RDRE01000102.1 GCF_003693265.1 Corynebacterium gottingense | reverse complement strand
GCACACACAAACATGCGCACAAGGATGCGGCAAAGAAGAAAGATGCTCGCGTCCACTATACAGTTCTCACACAACACACCCACACCACAACAACCACACACCACAAACAGCGCAGTGATCATTCACGTGCAAGCCAACAAGACAACCACAACCACACACAACGCAAACGCCGTGCGCAGGCCATGTGCTGCCCCAGACACCCAACAGCATGCCAACATACCCAAAACCATGTTTGCGGAACACTTGGTCACACACCCGCGCCGCACAAAGCAGAAGCATCCAACCCTGCCGGTGCGCATCCACCCGGAATTTATACAAAACAAATAAGTGGCAGTCACACCTACGGCGACATCAACCACCAACCCACAACCGTGGGCACAAAAACAAAAGCTCCTTAGAAAGGAGGTGATCCAGCCGCACCTTCCGGTACGGCTACCTTGTTACGACTTCGTCCCAATCGCCGATCCCACCTTCGACCACTCCCTAACAAGTTTGGGCCATGGGCTTCGGGTGTTACCAACTTTCATGACGTGACGGGCGGTGTGTACAAGGCCCGGGAACGTATTCACCGCAGCGTTGCTGATCTGCGATTACTAGCGACTCCGACTTCATGGGGTCGAGTTGCAGACCCCAATCCGAACTACGACCGGCTTTCAGCGATTAGCACACCCTCACAGGATCGCACACGCGTTGTACCGACCATTGTAGCATGTGTGAAGCCCTGGACATAAGGGGCATGATGATTTGACGTCATCCCCACCTTCCTCCGAGTTCACCCCGGCAGTCTCTCATGAGTCCCCAACCAAATGCTGGCAACATAAGACAAGGGTTGCGCTCGTTGCGGGACTTAACCCAACATCTCACGACACGAGCTGACGACAACCATGCACCACCTGTACACCAGCCACAAAGGGAAAGACTATCTCTAGCCCGATCCAGTGTATGTCAAGCCCAGGTAAGGTTCTTCGCGTTGCATCGAATTAATCCACATGCTCCGCCGCTTGTGCGGGCCCCCGTCAATTCCTTTGAGTTTTAGCCTTGCGGCCGTACTCCCCAGGCGGGGCGCTTAATGCGTTAGCTACGGCACGAACCCCGTGGAAGGGACTCACACCTAGCGCCCACCGTTTACGGCATGGACTACCAGGGTATCTAATCCTGTTCGCTCCCCATGCTTTCGCTCCTCAGCGTCAGTTACTGCCCAGAGACCTGCCTTCGCCATCGGTGTTCCTCCTGATATCTGCGCATTCCACCGCTACACCAGGAATTCCAGTCTCCCCTACAGCACTCAAGTTATGCCCGTATCGCCTGCAACCCCGCAGTTAAGCTGCGGTATTCCACAAACGACGCGACAAACCACCTACGAGCTCTTTACGCCCAGTAATTCCGGACAACGCTCGCACCCTACGTATTACCGCGGCTGCTGGCACGTAGTTAGCCGGTGCTTCTTCTCAACCTACCGTCACAAAAGCTTCGTCGGTTGCGAAAGGAGTTTACAACCCGAAGGCCGTCATCCCCCACGCGGCGTCGCTGCATCAGGCTTGCGCCCATTGTGCAATATTCCCCACTGCTGCCTCCCGTAGGAGTCTGGGCCGTATCTCAGTCCCAATGTGGCCGTACACCCTCTCAGGCCGGCTACCCGTCGACGCCTTGGTAGGCCATTACCCCACCAACAAGCTGATAGGCCGCGAGCTCATCCCATACCGCAAAAGCTTTCCACCACCCCATCCAAGAAGTGGTCATATTCGGTATTAGACCCAGTTTCCCAGGCTTATCCCAAAGTACAGGGCAGATCACCCACGTGTTACTCACCCGTTCGCCACTCGAGTACCCTGCAAGCAGGGCCTTTCCGTTCGACTTGCATGTGTTAAGCACGCCGCCAGCGTTCATCCTGAGCCAGGATCAAACTCTCCACAAAAA
>NZ_RDRE01000101.1 GCF_003693265.1 Corynebacterium gottingense | reverse complement strand
CTAAGCGGGAAGCCTGTTTTGAGATGAGGTTTCTTAGGCGCCCAGGAGATGACTGGGTTGATAGGCCAGATCTGGAAGCATCGTAAGGTGTGGAGGTGACTGGTACTAATCCGCCGTTGATCAAACACTTTTGCACACACGTGGATACACTTGTGGTGTTGTTGATTTGCGAAACGATTTGTTTGCGTCCACTATGCAGTGCTGGCACAGCACACTGTTGGCCAACTGTTCATATTGTTGAATATTTTGACTGTCGCATCACCGGCCCTTTGTGGTTGGTGGCTGGCATGCCCCGTTGGGTGTGTCGGTGGTTGATGGCGGCGGGGAAACGCCCGGTCCCATTCCGAACCCGGAAGCTAAGCCCGCCCGCGCTGATGGTACTGCACTCGGGAGGGTGTGGGAGAGTAGGTTACCGCCGACCCAAAACTATAAATAATTGAATAATGTGTGTGCGCCCCGGCCCCGGGGTGGTGGGATCATGTGTTGATCCGCACCGCCCTTTGTGGCCGGGGCGCTTCTCCGTGTGCGCGTAGCAGGGTGGGGGGGGAGCCTGGCCCGCCGAGACGCGTAACCTGCCACCGGGGAGTAGCCGTTGTCAGCTGCCGACTGTGACGGGCATCAATGGCGGCGGCTCGGCCGACCCACGAGGCGTGCGCACATGGCGCTAGCTCCATCTCCACCGACCGGACACATGCGACCTGGGCTTTTACCGGTGAGCCGAGCGCACATGGCGCTAGCTCCATCTGCGGCTACCAGACGGATGCGACCAGGGTATTTACCGGCGCCACCGTCCAAATGGAGCTAGCTCCATATAGCGCAGCCCGCGCCGAAGTCTCACAACCATCGCAGACCAAGCTGTGGCCGTGCCGGGGGCTTTACTCTGCCACCGCAGAGTAAATGGGGAGCGTGGACCGCCGTGGTGCCTACGCTGTCGTCGCAGAGTGCCACCCGGTTGAATATTCGGGCAAAGGCTTCGCGGTTATCCTCTCCGCATGATCGCCCGGCGTTGCTGCTGCCCCCCGGTTCACGCGTGCTGGCGCACCGCTTGGCCCAGTGAGGCGGCTATCTGACGAGATCTCCTTGACGAAGATGCGAGACGAGGGACCGTGAATTCGTCACCCCCTTCTCGTCCAACACACAGCGTCCATCAAACACACGGTCTTCTCGTCAAACACCCGAAACCACACCACACCGGACAGCCGAGCCAGCTGCAGGCCGCCCTGAGTCGGCAACCACTCACTCCACCCCGCCCACCGCAGAATATAATCTCACCTGCCGGGGGCGCGCCGGCAACTTTCGGTCCCTATCAACACAACAGCCTCGAAAACCACCCCGCGTTAACGGTTCTTGATTATGCTGTGCTCAAACCCACAGTTCGCCCCCAGTCTGGCAGCAGCAGTGCAGTACAACACAAGGAGACCACAATGAGTGCCCCGAAGATCCGCGCAACGTCCATCGCCCTCACCGCCTCGCTCGCCGCTGCCGTAATGGTGGCAGCACCTCTCGAGTCGTCGGCCTCCGAAGTAATCGTGAAGGGTGACAAGTGCACCTTTAACTACTCCGGCGACCTGGGTACTCCCTACACGAAGGTGCGCACCCGTACTATGACGAAGGCTCAGGCGCAGAAGGAGCTCGACCGGATCATCGCTAAGGAGAAGGCCTACCTGGACAAGGGCGGCAAGCGCCCGGCTACTGGTTCCTCGGAGGGGATCGATGACTACCTCGAGGTAAACGGAGCGGGGTCCTACCTGGCACCGGGCCTACGTGCGTGCATCAAGGGGCGCAACCTCTCTTACGACGAGTCCGAGTGGCAGTCAGGGCTGTTCTATCCTGACGGCTCCCCAATGCCGGCGATGATCCTCTGGCCCACGCTTCTCGCGCTTCTCGTCGTCGGCGGGGTAGTCGGTGCCGCGTGGCCGCAGATCGCGCCGATGCTTCCGGCGGAAGTCACCGCGCTTATTCCGTAGCCGCGCACCACTCCGTTCCATCCGCTAGTATGTGCGA
>NZ_RDRE01000100.1 GCF_003693265.1 Corynebacterium gottingense | reverse complement strand
GTGCCGTCCGCGCCTTCGGCGACGACCTCGATGTCACCGAAGGAGTCGAGGACGGCGCGGAGTCCGGCGCGGACGACCGGGTGGTCGTCGATAAGCATGACCCTGATCATGGTGCCTCCTTGCGTTGAACCGGGAGCGTTGCCGCGAGCACGTTGCCCTCCACCGAGAGCTCACCGCCGGCCTCCTCCACGCGGGCGCGCAGGCCGCGCAGGCCGAAGCCCTCCTTGCCGGACATGCCGCGGCCGTTATCAAAGACGTCGACGGTAACGGTGTCACCCAGCTTATCCACCGTCACGACCGCTTTCGAGGCGTGCGCGTGGCGCACCACGTTGCTTAAGCCCTCGCGGACCACGCGCTCGACCACCTCCGCCGCAGGGCCGACCACGTCCACTACGTTGACCTGCACCTCCAGCGGCTCGCCGAGGGCGCGCTGCCGGTCCTGCGCGGACCGCGCCAGCGCCCGGACCTGCTCCGGCAGGGTGCGGCGCGGCGGCTCGGCCCCGCCGCCCTCCGCGTTCACGGCCACGAACCGGCGCGCCTCCGCGAGGTTGTCCGCCGCCACCTCGCGGATGGTGGTGAGGGTGGCGCGCGCGGTGGCGTCGTCAAGCTGCTTGTCCAGCGCCCTGCCCAGCAGCACGATGGAGCTCAACCCCTGCGCCATCGTGTCGTGCACCTCGCGCGACAGGCGGGCGCGCTCCTCCGCCGCGCCGCGGTTGCGCTCCGAGACCTCGAGTTCGAGCGCGAGCGCCTTGTAGTGCTGCGCCTCGGCGCGAAGCATGTTGTAGATCTGCACGGTGACCACCGCGACGACCGTGCCGATGGTCGGGCCGATCAGCCCGCCCAACCCGGAGGCGGGCACCGTCACGCTGAGTGTGAGCGCCAGCATCGCGGCAGCCACGACCAGGCTCGCGGCGGTGGGCAGGAGGATGGCGGCGAGGATGACCAGCGGGAACTCCAGCCACACGTACGCCTCGGAGCGCAGCGCCAGCGCCACCCACAGCGCCGCGATGATGGCGAGCCACGCCCACGACGCGCGCGCCGAGTACTCCGTGCCGCGGTTGTGCGCCACGGTGCCCGCCAGATAGACGGCGGCGAAGAGGAGCGCGAGCGGCGTGAAGTCGCCCAGCATGCCCACGAGCAGGAGGACCGCGACCAGCAGGTGCAGGCTGACGCGGAGGACGGCGAGGATTCGGCTGGTGGTTTGCACGCGCACAAGCCTAATCAACCGATCGGTTGACTCAAGGTTCCACCGCTCGCCTGATGTGGAACGGTGCAGGTCAGGCAGATAATGGGGGCATGTTCGTTGGATTGAGAGAAATTGGAAACGCTAAGGGTCGCTTCGGCCTGATCATTGGCGTCGTGGGGCTGATCACTCTCCTCGTCGTCATGCTCACCGGTCTGACGGCTGGCCTTGGCAAGCAGAATACGTCGGCGCTTGAGGCGCTCAACCCGCACTCGGTCGTGTTCAAGGATATGGAGGAGCCCTCCTACACCACGTCCCGCGTGGGCCCGGAGGACGCGCAGGCCGGCGACGTCCCGCTGGGCACCGGCCAGACCCTGCTGTCCCGCGCGGACGGCACCGAGGAGTCCGTGGCCATCCTGGGCCTGCCGGAGGGCACGAGGCTGCCCAACGGCGAGGTGGTGGGCACCGACGCCATCGCCTCCGAGTCCCTGGGCCTGACCCCGGGCGAGGAGCTCACCGTGGGCGGCGCGCCCGTGACCGTGGGCAGCACCGCCGACGACCTGGAGTACTCGCACTCGCCGGTCCTGTGGGTGCCCACCAGGGATTGGCAGGCCGCCATGCACACCGACGCCGAGGGAACGGTCCTCCTTGCCAGCGACGACCGCGGCATGAAGCTGTCCGACTCCTTCAACGCCCTGCCGGCCTACGGCTCCGAGCGCGGCTCCCTGCTCATGATCCAGGGCTTCCTGTACGCGATCGCCGCGCTGGTCATCGTCGCCTTCCTCACCGTGTGGACGATGCAGCGCACCCGCGACCTGGCCATCCTCAAGGCGATCGGCGCGTCGA
>NZ_RDRE01000099.1 GCF_003693265.1 Corynebacterium gottingense | reverse complement strand
GGCAACAAGGAAGCCCCGGCGGTCAATACCGCCGGGGCACACTCCACTCACCGAAGGGACGCCTAGGCCACCAGGGTCCCAATCTGCTCACCGGCAACGGCGCGGGCGATGTTGCCCTCCTTGAGCAGGTTAAACACCAGGATCGGCATGTTGTTGTCCATGCAGAGGGAGAACGCGGTGGCATCCGCCACCTTGAGGCCCTGCTCAAGCACCTCGCGCGGCGAGATTTCAGTGAGCAGGTTGGCGTCCGGGTTGGTGCGCGGGTCGTCGTCGTAGACGCCGTCGACACCCTTGGCCATCAGCAGGACCTCGCACCCGATCTCCAGCGCGCGCTGCGCAGCGGTGGTGTCGGTAGAGAAGTACGGCATGCCCATGCCGGCGCCGAAGATGACCACGCGGCCCTTCTCCAGGTGGCGGGCGGCGCGCAGCGGCAGGTACGGCTCAGCGATCTGCGCCATGTTGATGGACGTCTGCACGCGGCAGTCCACGCCCTTCTGCTGCAAGAAGTCCTGCAGCGCCAGGCAGTTCATGACGGTGCCGAGCATGCCCATGTAGTCAGAACGCGCGCGGTCCAGGCCGCGCTTCTGCAGCTCCGCTCCGCGGAAGAAGTTGCCGCCGCCGATGACCACGGCGACCTCGGTACCCGCCTTGGCCACCTCAGCGATCTGGGAGGCGACGCTGTCCACCACGTCCGGGTCGATGCCGACCTTGCCGCCGCCGAACATCTCACCACCAAGCTTGAGCATGACGCGTTTGAATCCGTTGCGGTTGAGGGCGAAATCAGTCACGGTGTGACACTCCTTATGCACAAATGCCGGGTGGTGAATCGAAAGCTTGCGTATTCGCACCCGATTCTAACCAGTTCCCCCGCAACCAGGTAAATGCACTGCAAAGAACGCGAAAGCGCCCCGCCCCGGTTTCCCGGGGGCAGGGCGCTAGAGCGGAACAGACTCGACGGGGCTCACGGCATCGTCGATAAGCAGATTGCTTACGCCTGGCCGACCTCGAAGCGCACGAAGTCGGTGATCTCGATGCCGCTCTCCTCCGTGAACTGCTTCACGGTCTTCTTGGAGTCTGCGAGGGACGGCTGGTCCAGCAGCACGACGTCCTTGTAGAAGCCGCCCATGCGGCCCTGGACGATCTTCTCGATGGCAGCCTCGGGCTTGCCCTCGTTGCGGGTGATCTCCTCCTGCACCGCGCGCTCCTTCTCCACGACCTCGGCCGGGATGTCCTCCTGCTTGAGGAAGCGAGCCTTCATCGCGGCGATCTGCAGAGCGACCTGGTGAGCGGCCTCCTCGTTGTCACCGGTGTAGGCAACGAGCACGCCCACGGCCGGCGGCAGGTCCGCGGAGCGCTGGTGCAGGTACTTCGCAACGTTGTCGCCCTCGACGGTTGCGGCGCGGCGCAGCTCGAGCTTCTCTCCGATCTTTGCGGACAGGACCTGCAGCGCCTCGTGCGCGGTCTGGCCGTCGACGTCAGCGTTTGCCAGCTCCTCCTGGGAGTTCGCCTTCACAGCGGCAGCGGCGTCGGCGATCTTAGCGGCGAGGTCCTTGAACTCCTGGTTCTTGGCCACGAAGTCGGTCTCTGCGTTGATCTCCACGATGGTGTTGCCGGAAACTGCAACGAGGCCCTCGAGGGCGTTGCGCTCAGCGCGCTTGCCCACGTCCTTTGCGCCCTTAATGCGCAGGTTCTCAACGGCCTTCTCAAAGTCGCCGTCGGTCTCCTGGAGTGCCTTCTTGCAGTCCATCATGCCGGAGCCGGTGATCTCGCGGAGCTTCTTCACGTCTGCTGCAGTGTAGTTCGCCATGTTGGGGCGATCCTCCTCGTAAGGTTTGTGCAATTTTGGGCAGCTTATCGGCGCCCACGCGCCCACAAGCAACCAAAATTGGCTGTGATAAGTAATCGTGTAAAGGGTAGCCGACTTTGCGTGAGTCGGCACGCTAGGAAATGCTAGCAGCCCTTGGATGCACTACACCCCGCGCTTCGCTCGCGTCCCGGCCCAGTGAAGTGGGGCGGACGTGAACCGAAGACGCGGGGTGCATGTGTCAGGGGGT
>NZ_RDRE01000098.1 GCF_003693265.1 Corynebacterium gottingense | reverse complement strand
TGGCGATGATGGTGGGGACGAACACGCGCGAGATCCGGTCCACCAGCCGCTCGACCGGGGCCTTGCCGGACTGCGCGTCCTTGACCAGCTTGCCCATCTGGGCGAGCGTGGTCTCGCTCCCCACGCGCGTCGCCTCCACCACGATGCGCCCGGACGTGTTGAGCGTCGCGCCCGTCACGCTGGCGCCCTCGTCCACTTCGACGGGGACGGATTCACCGGTGAGCATGGAGGCGTCGATAGCCGAATGCCCCGACACCACGCGCCCATCGGTAGCAATCTTCTCACCGGGGCGCACGACAAAACGGTCGCCGACCTGGACTTCCGCGATCGGGACGCGGACTTCCTTGTCGCCGCGCAGCACGCTCGCGTCCTTCGCGCCCATGCTCAGCAGCTCACGCAGCGCGGCGGAGCTTTGCCCCTTCGCGCGCGTTTCAAACCACCTGCCGAGCAGCAGGAACGTAATCACGACGCAGACGGATTCGAGGTAGATCTCGTGCGGACCGCGCTCCGCAAACAGCGCCACGATGGACCACACGTACGCCGCGGTCGTGCCCAGCGTAATGAGGGTGTCCATAGTGGTCGCGCCGTGGCGCAGGTTGATCAGCGCCGCGCGGTGGAACACGCTGCCGGCGGAGAAATACACCAGCGTTGTCGCGGCGAACGCGGCCCATTGCCAGTTTGGAAACTGCAGGCCGTGCACCATCGACACCAGCATGACCGGCACCGTCACCAGCGCCGCCCAGATCGTCGTTCGCTTGAGTCGCTCGGCCTCGTCGTCGCGGGCGTCGCTCACCGAGCTTATCGACGCCCCCTCCTCCCCGCCTTCCGCATCCCCCATCACGAAGGCGTCGTAGCCGGCGGTGCGGACGACGTCGATAAGCTGCTCCGGCGTCGTGTTGGCCTCGTCGAAATCGACGGTCGCCGTCTCCGTGGAGTAGTTGACGGCGGCGGTGACCCCGTCGAGCTTGTTCAGCTTGCGCTGGACGCGCGATGAGCACGACGTACATGTCATGCCGGTGACGCCCAGCTCGATATGGCTGGTCATGACGCTACCTCAGGGTGTAGCCGGCCTCGGCGACGGCCTTGGCCACGTCCTCGGCGGAGAAGCCTTCGCCGGACACGGAGACGGCGCCGGTGGTGTGATCGGCCTTGACGTCGGTGACGCCCGGGATCTCGCTAATCTCCTCCTGCACACTGAGCTCGCAGTGGCCGCAAGTCATGCCTTCAACAGTGAATTCGCGGGTTGCCATGATGCTGTCCTTTCGGTTGGCGGTTCACGTACACCCGCGACTATACCCCTAGGGGGTATCTGGCGAAAGGATGGTGAAGCCGGCGTGCTCCGCCGCAGCCACGATGTCGGCGTCGGTGAAGTTTTCGCCCGAGACCGTCATGCGGCCCTCGTTCGGCTCCACGGTGACGTCGAAAGTGCCCTCGACCAGGCGTACTTCGTCGATCAACGAATCAACTGCGACCTCACTGGACTGGCCTGAAATGTTGTAGTTCTTCGTCATGATTTCCGCCCCTACCGGCTCGGCTGAGACTGCAAAGGAATGCAGTCGCGCTTGTTACTGTTGCACCGAGGGTAACGTTAACAAACCCCTGTAAAGGAGTATGCAATGAGCACTATCGATGTGACGAAAGAGAACTTCGACGAACTCATCCAGAAAGACGGCATCGTCTTTGTCGACGCTTGGGCGGAATGGTGCGGTCCGTGCAAGGCCTTCGCGCCGACCTTTGCTAAAGCATCGGAAGAGCACCCCGACGTCACCTTTGCCAAGCTGGACACCGAGGCAGAGGAAGAGCTTGCTGGCAAGCTCGGCGTGACCGGTATTCCAAACATCATTGTCTTCCGTGACGGCATCCCCCTTTACCAGCAGGCCGGAAACATGCCGCCGGCGGACTTTGAGTCGCTCATCGGACAGGTCAAGGCATTGGACATGGAAGAGGTCCGCAAGCAGTACGAGAAGATGCTGGCCGAGCAGGGCAAGCAGGGCGAGTAGCCCGAAAACCTGCGTACACTGGGGCGGCGACCATTTTGCGACGACGGAAGGACACGACACATGGCAAACCCGTTCTCTAAGGGCTGGAAGTACCTGATGCAGTCGTTCGACACCAAGATCGACGAAAA
>NZ_RDRE01000097.1 GCF_003693265.1 Corynebacterium gottingense | reverse complement strand
GCAGCACGGCGTCGATAAGCGCCTGCTCGAGCTCGTCACCCTCGAGGGCATCCAGCTCGTCGAGAAAGTCAGTGTTGGCGTCGATGGAAAAGATTTCCTCGTCCCACGTACTCATCGGCGTCTCCTTTTATATCGGGCAGTTTGCCCCTTAGGTCTACCACGATCGCGCCGCCGCGGGTGTGTTTGCGATCACTCGGACACAAATTTTCCCCTGCGGCGTGCTATAACGGCTTCAGCGCAACTCTTGTTATAGGGTTGTAACACTTTTGACTCAATAGCGTGACATGCGAGAGGAGGAGCGATGAAGGACAACCAGCCCCGCGTGGGCCTCTTCATGACGGCTGGCATCCTGGTAGCCATCGTGGTGGGCATCGTGGTGTTCAACACCTCCGCCTCCGACCGCTCCGCGCAGGCCGGATACGTCACGGACAGCGACACGAAGCACCCTGACACCTCCGCCTCCAGCACCGAGTCTGCAATCTCGAAGTCCACGAAGGCAACGGCGCTTAGCGACGCCCCCGTGGACCACAATTCCTCCACCACCAGCGAGGACAACCAGGACCCCCGCCACCAGAACGCGCACCACGACACCGACGCGTACCAGGCCGCGCCCGCCCAGCAGGGTGGCGGTTCCAACTACAACCTGAACTCCGACCCGTACGCGCCGCAGCACGCGGTGGTGGGTACCGCACAGCCGTCGAACCAATCCACGCGCGTCTTCCGCCCCACCAACGTGGTGCCCACGACCGTGATGCCCACGACTGCGGTGGCAGGCCCCGAGGCGCAGGCGACCACGGGCACCACCGGCGGCGCGAACGATTCGGCGCAGCCGGGCGCTGCGGGCACCCCGGACACCGCCGGCACCGCCGGCGCCCAAAACAGCGAGCCCACGACCGCCGCACCAGCGACGGAGCCGACCACAACCGCCACCCCGGGCGGCCAGGGTGGCCCGGGCGACCAAGGTGCGGAGAACCCGGCGAGCGCAGCGGAATCTGCAGCACAGTCCGCCGCCAGCGAGGCAGCACAGCAGGCCTCGGAGGCACTGCGCCCGATGGGCCTCAACGATGGCGCCAACAACAGCCAGAACGAGCCGGGCACTCCGCAGCAGCAGGCACCGGCAGAGCAGGCCGGGCAGGCCGGGCAGCCCGAGCCGGCGGCACCGGAAGCACCCGCAGCCCCCTCCGAGCAGCCGCAGGAAGCGGCCGCGTCGCAGCCCGGAGGTTTCTCCTCCGACGCCCAGCACGCCTGGCAGCGTTGGGTGGGCAACTTCCGCCACTAAGAGCTCGCGACGGGCGCCGACGATTCCAGGAAAGTCCAAGGTGCGCCACTGGCTGCCGGGCCCCGTTTGTAGCCACCTCACCCGCACTGCGCTGGGATTCCGCCGGCTACCCCCATTTTGGCGACACGTATCAGCGCCTCCCCGTGCCTTTGTATGACCAATGCCGTAACATTCCATACAAAGGTCCCTCCAACCCTGCATCAAGCGTTTTTCAAAACAGTTTGGTGCCGTAGATAAGGTTCCCCGGGACTGATTCTTCCTATTAGCCGTCTCCTCAGAAAGGGACCCCACATGCGGTCTTTCTTCACCCCCCGCAAGGTTGATCTTCGCCCGGCCCTCGCCGCCTCCATGGCAGCTACGCTGGCTATCTCCGGCACCGCGGCAGTCAGCATGACCGCTCCGGTCGCCGCGTACGCACAGGCCGTGGTTCCGGACAGGGAGGACACGGAGGTTCCGAGCGCCGGGCTCCAGGGGACCAACGAAGACGATCTGCCCTGGTTCCTGACGTACCGGCCGACTTACGAAGATTACTACGTGGCTGACCCGGGCGAAACAATAAAGATCGCCGCCCCCGAATATTGGGAGTTCTATCCGGAAACAGTGAAGCGCAGCGCGCCTGAAGGACTCACATGGTCCACGCAACCTGCTGGCGACCAGCCCTGGCAAAATCCGGAATGGGCAGAGTTTCATGACGACGGCAGCGTGATCGTCAAAGTGCCCGAGGATGTGGGGGACAGCGGCTACGGCATGAACCAAAATGTTTGGACGCTATTCACCGAGGCGAAGGATCCGTCTGGCTCCACGTTCAAAACAAGCATCACCCTGTACGTCAATCGCGACGGCATTCCGCGAGACAGCAACGGCGACATCGACAAAGAAAAGTTGCCTGATTTTGTCCGC
>NZ_RDRE01000010.1 GCF_003693265.1 Corynebacterium gottingense | reverse complement strand
TCCATCAGCTTCTCGCTGATCTCGTTGACCCTCGCCGGGTCATGGTTGTTCTTCGGTGACACCGTAGTCATTATCGGTGAAACTCCTTCTAGATGAGAGCCTCACACACAAACTTTCTGACACCCTCGATTCTCTCCCTTGATGAATATGCACTAGACACGCCCTTCCCCCTCAGCCCCGAAGAGATCGAAGAGTGGTTCTCGCTCCTCGACTCCCCGGAGCTCTTAGCTCATAGAGTCTCACCCCAGGGCGATACTTTTAACTTCAATGATCTGCCCACCTTGGACGAACTGAATAGCGTCCGCATGGCAGAAGAGGTCGTCGAGCGCGACCGTCTTGAGGCGGAGGCAGCAGTACCTGAAAGCGAAAGGTCGGCTTGGCAGTCACTCACCGCCGATGCTCAAGCAAGCGTTCTCCGCCAAATTCAGGAGCTCGAAGAGCAAGTGAGCGCGCTCAAAGACGCGCCCTTCCCTTGGGCTCGTGACTTGTACAACGCAGTAAAAACCGGCTCACTGAGCAAAGAACACCAGCTGCGGGAAAAGCTTCGTAGCGATCTGACGTTCGCGCATAGCTTTGATGAGCGCCTGGCGGCACTCAAACACATAAGCAGTACGGAACCCGTTGAGCGATTTATGCCCGTGGCGCGCTCTCTCCAGGCACTCCTGAACGGTGGCGGGTCAATCAAGGTGAAAGCCGACGGCATGCCAAAAATCGGCCTACTCACCAATAGCGCCGTGAAAGAGGCCATGCCGTTTTTTGAAAGCGTCTCGGTCAACGGCGTACCACCCACGAACTCAACCGACATTGCCTTTTTCCAAGCCTACGTAGAGTTTCAGTGGGCCTTAGAGCCCCTGCTCACGACATGGCGTTATTCAACGCCCCCGAAGACTTCTTCGCCGAGAGAAATCCTGCTGTTCTGGGAAAACACGCTCTCCGAATACAGTGCTTCCCTTGATGATGCGGAACGGATCGTGTCGCGCGTCGATCGGCTCAAGAAATACGGGTTTGACGTCGCCCCAGAATCGCTCCTCCCGCTGAAGTCTCGGTTGGGACTTCTGCACTCGCATTCTCAACATATCGCCGAGGCGAACCGAAAATCTCACAAGGTAGACACCGCACTGCATTGGCTCAACTCATCAAAGAGCGAACTTGGCGAGCTGCATTGGATGTGCCCGCTGGAAGATGCCATGAAGCTTCGCGATACAAACGCTTTCTCCGCTGCACTCGCGGCAGCGCACGAGAATGTAGCGCTCTCGAGCAAGTTACGGAGACGCGAGTCGCTGACTAGACACGCGACACAATGGTCTGCGAGCCTCGCCAGAAGAGCAGTCGACCACCCTGATCGTGACCTCTGGCGAGAGCGCGTCCGCACGGCCGAATCCGCTCGCCGTTGGGCACACATGGGTGAAATCTTGTCGCGCCGACTCAAACCGAACCTCAAGACGATTACGGATGCGGTGGAAGCCGTCGACGCGAGTATTTCACAAACTGTTTCCTCGCTTGCAGCTGAGCGCGCGTGGGCAAAGGCCGTGAACAATGAACGCGTCGATCAACTTATGCGGGTTAAACTCGTCGCCTACAGCCAAGCAGTAAAGCGTCTTGGCAAAGGAACCGGAAAATATGCTGACCAACGTCGTCGCGATGTGCGTAAGCACCTCGAGGCTTGCCAGTCCGCGGTCCCTGTCTGGATCATGCCCATTTACAAGGTCGTCGAGCAGTTTGATCTCGAAGAGAACATGTTCGACGTCGTTATTGTGGACGAGGCCTCCCAGTCGAGTTTTGACGCGATCTTCCTGCAGTACCTCGCCCCTCGCATCGTCGTGATTGGCGACGACAAGCAGGTGTCTCCAACCAGCTTCGAGAATGAAGATGAAATCCGAAAACTCGCTCGCCAATACTTGAGCGATTTTGAGCGGGTCGATTCGTGGACTGACCCATCGCGGTCCCTGTTCGACGAAGCAAATATGCGTTACGGCGGGCGCATTACCTTAGACGAACACCGGCGCTGTGTGCCGGAAATCATCGAGTTCTCAAACCGCTATATCTACGAACCAGAAAACATTTCGCTTAAGCCGGTCCGAGCTATCGAGTCTGAGCGCCTCGCTCCTTTCAGGATCACTCGGACCCCGAATGCGTTCGAAACAGAAAGTGATGCCAGACGCGTCAACACGGCAGAAGCAGACACGCTGGTGAACAAGGTTCTGGAGGTCCTCGAAGATCCGAACTATTCGGGCAAGACTCTAGGCGTCATCTCTCTGCTCAGTAACTCAAGGCAGGCAACGTACATTCAGGCCCGCTTGCTCGAGAAACTCCCGCCTGAGATTTGGGAAGAGCGCGATCTCAAGGTCGGTAGTCCTGCAGAATTCCAGGGTGCCGAGCGCGACGTGATCTTCCTCAGCATGGTCCAGCCGGCTTCCCCGGACTCTCGGATTCCTGCGCTTACGAGGAGCACATTCCTTCAGCGCTACAATGTTGCGGTGAGCCGCGCGAAAGACCAGGTGTGGCTCTTCCATTCGGTGGGCTTCGAGGAGCTCAACCCGGAAGACATTCGCGCAAAGCTGCTCCAATACGCCTACGAAGTCGCTCAAGCCCAGCCAGAGTCTAATGTGAGCGAGCTTGTGCCGAACGACGATCGCGTTGAACCTTTCGATTCGCTCTTCGAGCAGCGCGTTTATAACCGCATTGTTGAGCGGGGGTACCAGGTCATTCCCCAGTACCGAGCATTCGGCTATCTCATTGACTTGGTCGTCGTCGGAGCAGAGGGCCGCCTCGCTGTAGAGTGCGACGGAGATTTTTGGCATGGCGACCAGCAAGCGCTTGCCGATCAACAGCGGCAACGCGAGCTCGAGCGACTTGGGTGGACGTTCGTGCGCTTCTTTGAATCTGACTTCTACCTTGATCCAGACGAACAGATGCAGAAGGTTTGGGATGCGCTCGAAGAACTCGACATCCACCCAGCGAATCAGGAACTCAATTTCGATCCCTCTAAGAACGTAGAGGTCATCGATGCCGTCTTCGCTGACGACGACCCACTTGAGCTTGAAACGACATCAGCACAGGTGCTCAACACCGAAGACGACATCGCGGACATCGAAGCTGAGCCTGAACCCGAAAATCCGGATCCTGTCGAGCCAGAGGAGCTGTCTGCGCACACCGTTGAGACAATCACTGCCCCAGCTGCTGAGCCTGAGTCGGTAGAGGACGCACCTGAAACCCGGGAACGCACCCAGACTCGCCCTCGTCTTGGCTTCAATGCCCAGCCATCCTCGCCCAGTCCAAAGCGTCACCGCAACGCGGAGCAGTCGAACAATCGGTTCAGCACCGGCGGTTCAGGCACCCCGCAAGACGCGGATGCGCCACGCGCACCCTCAGTCCCCAGCCACGGTGTAGTACTCCGGGCGGGCGACATCGCTCCGATTGGTCACCCGAGTGACCCTATGCGTGCAGCTCGTCCATACGAATCCTTCACCGGGACGACTGTGCCAGTGCACTCAGCTACACCGCAGGAGATGAAGACTGGGATGCTGCAGATCCTCGAAGTCGAGGGGCCCATGCTGGGCGGATATTTGTTCTCTCGCTATGTGAAGGCAAGCGGAGATCTGCGCGTGACCAAGAAAGTATCTTCCCGCCTCAACCCGCTTCTTTCTATGCTTCGCAATAGCGGAGCAGTTGAGAGTGATGACCCGCTTGGCAGCAAGGGGTTCAAGGACAAGACGTTCCGCCTCCCCCACCAGGAGATGGTAAACCTCCGCGAGCTAGGTCCCCGAAGTATCCATGAAGTTCCCCCGATGGAACTTCGGGCTCACGTATTGAAAGCTTTTTATCGCGTGGGCACAACTGACCGAGAAGCTGTGATGCGTGAAGCTCTCCGCCTCTTGGGGTTAAAGCGACTTACTGAGGTCACAGCGGAAAGGCTGCAACCTCATTATGAGTCTGTGATGGACAAAGAGGCAAGGTACTGACATCGACGGTTAAAGTCGGCTGCTCAACCGCCCCCTACCCCCGAGCCGCCAGGTTGTGCATGACGCCTGACGTGCTCGGGTACAGCGCTTTGTAGTCCTCATACAGCGCATCGAAGTCGAAGTCCGCGGACGGCACGAACTCCTTGCTCACCGGGTTCCACGCATCAATGCTGTCCGCCATCCCGATGGTTTGGGCGACCATGAAGGCATCGCCTAGCGACGCCCCAATGTGGTACTTCCGCCGCGTCTGCACTCGCCCCGTCACGTCGGTGACAATTTGCGGCCACAGGTCCGCGGTGAGCCCGCCGCCGGCGCAAGCGATGTGGTCGATGCGCAGGCCGGACTGCTCCATCACCTCGATGTTGTGGCGCACGGCCAGCGCCGTCCCCTCGAGCACCGCGCGGTACAGGTGCCCGCGGGTATGGTGCAACCGCAGGCCCGCGATGACGCCGCGCGCGTCCGGGTCTTGGATGGGCGTGCGTTCGCCCTCGAAGTAGGGCAGGACCAGCAGGCTTTCCGAGCCCGCGGGCACGGCCGCTGCTTCCTTGGTCAGCACGCTGTAGTCGGTCTCGCCGGTGAGCTGGCGCATCCAGTCCGTGAGCGACCCGGAGGTGGCCAGGCCCCCGGCCATGTTGTAGATGCCCGGGCGCGTGCCCGTCGTCCCCCACATGGACGCGTGGCGCACGCGGTGGTCCGCGTTGCCCACGAGGAAGAGCGTGGTGCCGTACATCAGGAACAGTTCGTCGGCGTTGACTGCGCCGACTGATTCCTGCTCGGCCCAGGCGTCGATAGTCCCTGCGATGACCGGCACCCCAGCCTCGATGCCGGGAATTCCCAGGTCGGCGCGGGTAGTGCCGGCGATCTCGCTGCTCCACAGCAGTGCCGGCGGGAGCGTGTTCGGCGCGATTTCGGCCCACACCGCCTTGTCCCACTCGCGGGTTTGCGGGTCATACAGCGGGGTGCACTGGCTGGCAGACTGGCGGTCGAGCACGTATTCGCCGGTCAGTTGCTTAACGACGTAGCTCGCCGGCATATAGAAGCGCGACTCCCGCTCCCGCAGCTGCGGGAAATGGCGGTAGAACCACGCGAACTTAGGCCCGGCCGCCTGGGTGGTCAGGCACGAGTCGCGGGCCTCAAGCAGCGAGTCGGCGCCGAACCGCTTGGCAAGCTCCTCGATCTCCGTCCTCGCGCGCGCATCGACGCCGTAGAGCGCGGCCTGGGCAACCGGGGCATCGCTGGAATCGGTGAGCGCGACGCACGGCCCCATGCCGGAGACTCCGATGCCGGCGAGGTGCACATCGACGCTGCCCAGCAGCTTTGCGGCCAGGGAGGCGTACTCCTCGAACCAGATGCGCGCGTCCATGGACACGATCCCGTCCGGGGTGCGCGACACCGCGTGCTCGCAGGTCTCGCTGGCCAGGACGGTGCCGTCCGACGCCACGAGCACCGCCTTCGAGCTCGAGGTACCGACGTCAAACCCCAGGACTGCTTCTTGGCTCATACTCACTCCTCTGGATCGGAAGGTTTCTGACCATTATCGCAGGTGTGGATATGGCTGCGGCAACAATACAAGAAACGCAAGGGCGCTGCTTCGGCGCCTTTCGCGACGTTCAGACTATCTGCTCAGGCGACAGAATCGTTAGCAACGATGCAAGTATCTGATGATGGTGTCCCACTCATGCGTTGGCGTTGAGTCGTATACTTGGTGCTCCGAGTGCGGTGATTTCGGTACCGGTAACGCGTCGGTGGCAAATCAACTCGAAGATGACGGTATCAAGAGTAGATTCTGCACTACCCCAATGCAATCCTTTTCCGCGATTTCGTTGACCCTCGCCGGGTCATGGTTTTTCTTCGGTGACACCGTAGTCATTTTCGGTGAAACTCCTTCTAGATGAGAGCCTCACACACAAACTTCCTGACACCCTCCTCGGGTGGGTATCGAGTAACAGCCGGGACAGTGCACCTTAAACGTATACCATGGGTCCTCCTAGCTGTCCGCTCAGCCGATTCGACGTGCTGAGCTACAAAACTAGCGAAGCAGCACGTAGCAGCGGAACTGCCGGCCCGGACCGAAAGGAGGGGCCGGGTCGCGGTTGAATAGTGGCCACGCACGACTGAGCCCTCGCGATCAGCCACACCACAACCCTTTGCGCGGAGCCTGATGTTTTGTGCCATAAGAGCTTCACTGGCATTTTGCACGGTGAAGTGCGAACACCGGTGACTCGAGCAGATTTGGCGAACAGTCCAGCCTCTCAGCGCAAGAATTGAGGCAGTCCGGCAGCCGATCGCAACGGGAGTCTCTGCCAACGTCGGCGCGATGAGGGGGCGCGTCACCTGAATCCTGTTCTGGACTGTTACTGGATGATCACTAACGCGTTACTCGATACTCACCACGGTGTTACTAGATGCGACCACGCAACAGATGGGACTCACTCACGCTCCATGTCGTCAAAACTTGGAACTATAGCGCATGGACCAGCACCACCTGACTAATGAACTGCAAATGTCGACGCGTCCTTTACCTTCCAGGGCGCGCCATCAGCAATCGTTACACCGCGTTAAGAGACTTGACCTATGTGTTCTATTCCTACTTCGATCACCGCGCCAAAACCAAGCGGCCGAGAAGTTGGTGTTTGTGCTGTAGTTTCAGGCCTTTAGTTAACTTATCGACAGATTTTTTCCGCATGTGTTAACGTTGGCTCATGAAAGTTTTTCCCGAGCAAACGCGCACCCAAGAAGACCTCAGACCAGTGCTTCCATCAATACAGTGGGCACTCGCAGCGGCTAGGCGTGCCACAGAAAGCCAATACGACCCGGCAACAGGACATGATCGAACAATTCGAGGACATCTTTTACACAATCAGGTTTGCGACCGATTGGATCGTGCATTCAGCGCAGGAAACTACCAGCGCCAGGCCGGCTCCGAGTCACCAATTGATGACTCCGCACTCTTTGAATCGTTATCCCAAGATGAAATCGAATCGATGCCAAACCTGAAGCCCGGAGTAGTGCGAAGAGAGGACGTCAATCAATCACCAGCTTGGCGGTTTGGGGATATCACTCTGCTGCCTCAGTCATTCACCGCTGAACCTTTTGAATCCTGGGTATGGTCCCAACGAAGCAGAAAAACGAAACGCAATATTGCTCAGATTGAGTACGATTTCGACGGACAACCCGGGGATCAAATGCATCTCGGTATCGGCCCAGATCTGCTACCTGCCGGAGACTTTCTAATTATTGGATACCGCTACACGGGGACCACATTCGAAGCTGGTATCGGGGTCGCCCGTGACAACAAGTTCGGCGGTCGCCCCTGGCATTGGTTTACCAAGTTGGATCCATGGAAGCCAACCACCATACTTGTACCAGAAAGCGAGCTCCTTGTTGAGCCCCACAGGATCAATAGGAATGTTTCGCTTAAACGCGAAAGCCAACAATCGAAATAGCACGCAATAGATTTACCGAGGAGGTCATTCCAATTGCACAATCACATTTTTGAACCTTCTCAGCTAACCCTTCTGCGCGAATTAGAGGGAATTACCAAAGCGAGCCTTGCAAATGAGCTCGGCGTTACTCCAGCAACTATTACTGGATGGGAAAACGGCGCTCGAAACCCATCACCTAGCAATATTGCTCGATTGTCCTTTCGATTCGCGGTCGAGCCAGAATTTTTTAGTTTTCTCGATACCTTTAAAAGTCCAGATCTCCCTTTCTTCAGGTCTCTGCGCTCAACCACAGTGGCTGAGCGAACAAAAAGCAACGCGTACGTGGACGTTGTAGAGCGGATAATCAGAGCTCTAGAAAAAAACGTTAACTTTCCGTCCTACGACGAGTTCACATTGGACGGCAGCCAATCGCCCGAGGACGTAGCATTGCAAATTCGTAAGGCACTTGGCCTCGGACTGCACCCAATACCTAACCTCCTCGAACTGATTGAAAACGCTGGCATTTTCGTCGTTTTCGGCCCCGGTAGCTCAAACTCTGTTGATGCTTTCTCAAAAATAACGCAGCCTAACCCCGTGGTCGTGTTAAATCCCTCAAAAAACGACTACTACAGGCAGAGGTTTGATCTTGCACACGAACTGGGACACATCGTTCTTCATAGCGGCGATCAAGTGGGGGAAAAAGCAATCGAGGTCGAGGCCAACCGCTTCGCAGGCGAATTTTTGGCACCGACAAAACTGATTGCCGAAAACCTACCGCATAAATTAGATCAAAGCGGTCTTAACCAACTCCGTATCTTGAAGGAACGATGGGGCATCAGCATGCAGGCGTTGCTGTACCGCGCACATTCCCTAGGCACGATGGATGATAGATCATATAAAAACGCCATGATGACCTTTTCCAAACGGGGATGGCGCCGCAGCGAACCTGGAAATCGCGTCGTCCTGGAAGCCCCTACGCTGTTGCCCAGTGCGATGACTCTCTTAAACAACGCAGGATATGATTTGAGTCAAATAGCACGGGAAGCTGGTGTTCCTACCCGCGTTCTACAACAAGTAGCGCGCTATACGCCCTTTCCGAAAATGGCCAAGCCTACTTTCCAATAAGCCTCAAACCCAAGAAAACCCCTATTAGAGTACGGCACTCACACCACATCCCTCCGGAGGAGCACCATGCCACGCAAATACGATCTCTCAAAGGCGGCCGATCGACGCAGGTGGGCCCGCGATGTCCAAAAATCCCTTCAAAAGGATTGGGATCGGGCTGCGAGACAAAATCCTTTAAAAATCCCAATCGCAACAGAAGCGTACGAACCAACGGCATCCACGCCACAAGAAAGTCAAAGTTCTTTCCCCCTAGGAATAGTGCAAAACAACACCTATAACGGCCCAGTCGTACACGGCGATGGTGCTCAGGTTCAGTTTCATTCTGGAAATGACGGTAGGCTCCATCAGAACCAGAATCACGAAGTAACCCCGGGTTATGAAACTCTTGCGAACACACTGCAATGGATTCTTGAGACCGTCCCGAGTCTAAATCTAAGCACGTCCGATGCGGAAACGGTGGTAAACGAATCTCAACTTGTCCTGGCAGAGGCCACCAAGTCTTCCCCTGACCGTTCACGCATCTCCCGGGCTCTCGACCTCATCAAAGGAATTTTGTCACCATTCGCCTTGGGGCTTGAAGACGCAGTCAGCGATTCAACAAAAGAATTAGCAGGCGAGGCAATCAAATCGCTCACTCAAGCAGCCAGCGGGTTGCCATAACCTCATACACCCACCGGCCGCGATAGTTCTACACGTATTTCTCGCAAGCTTGACGTAAGTACTTTTCGCGATCAAACTTACGGAATGGGTACGCAAAGACATATTTTTGTTTCGACTGCGAATGCACCCACGTGCGGTCCGCTTCCGAAAGCTCTTGTCCATCCTTCAACCTCGCATCGGCATTGAGGATCTCCTTCGGAATGAGTCGCCCGTTCGCGTCGTAACGGTCCTCTTCGTCGTAGCGACGCATAACGGGAAACTGAGTGCGATAAATCATACAGAGTTCATCAGCGGTGATACCGAGAGAATGCGCCACGATTGCGTCAATCTCTATCTGTGCGAGCTGCCGATCCCAGGCATTCCGCAATGGGGTGTCGTAGGTCCACGTTTGACCGGTGATCTCCTTCCAAAGTGGTGCATAGGCCTCAGTGAGGCAGTTGAGTTCAAGGAACTTCTGCACAAGCAGTTCCTCCCACTTCCCGAACTCCGGCAGCGGTAGTGAGTCAATCGTGGGCCCATAGAGATTCGCAAGACCAGTAGCCCGCAACTGAAAATCTACGAGCAGCGAAGACAGAGATGCTCCAACAAGTACTGCGTTGGTTGCATTGGAGGGCGCGCCGCCGCTGTGAATACCATGCACATGCGCAGCTCCAGGAGGTATTATCACTGGGTAGAGAGTTCTAAAACCAGTAGTTGCCGCCATTGCTCGCCAAGCAATACGATAGAAGTTTCTAGCAACAACATGCTCGCCTTTGATTTCCCACGTTGGGTAGTCGGCGTCGTAGCTGGGCTGTGTGTCACGGTCTGGCTGATACGCAGTCGCCGGGATGAAGTCTGACGGCATTGCCTCAAGGTCTACTTCGGACCAGTCCTGGTTGTTCTTCAGCGTCGAGTTTGGTTGTTTGATCATCGGCGTCGAGACTCCGAGGTGTGGCCCTTGTAAGATCACATCTGTAAGATCACATCGTCCCAGGATTCCGGGTGTGCCCATCCTGTCTCGAAGTAGCCTTTCTTCTTGTCTGTCGTCTCGTTCCATCCGGAAGAGAAGTGGAGGCCAAGGGAACCAATACGCGGTTTATCAGCGAGCTTTGCCAGGACTTTGGCTGCTTCGGTGTTGACGGTGTAGACCATGCGGGTGTCGGCAACCGCGACGTCATCATCTTCGAGGATGGAGTGCCACGTTTTGAGCGCCGACATGTCGACGCGCTGAATGCGCTCGCGGTGGGGTCGAAGATCCCAGTTCCCATCATCGTCTTTGAACGAAGGCACTGGCCCTTCGCCGTTATGAACTAACGATTCTTCAACCGTCCTCGGGTGGTGTGCTCCACCACAGAACTGGAAGGAAATCTGTTGTTGCGATCCACTGTAGATTGAAACATCGAAGTTCTTTTCGTTGGCATCAATATCAAAAAGCCCAAGCTTGTTTGTGAAGTGCCAAAGTCGACGAAGACGCCGGTACGCGGCGTAGCGCAGAGACACAGCTTTGGACTCCGTGAGGTGACTCTTCGGATGGATAAGTGCGACTACACCATCCTCGCGCATATTCTCCCAAGTACGGTCCATAAAGCCGCGGTAGAAATCAGGCCTCTGGTCCTTCAGGTGCGGGAAGTTCGGGATGTTGCCCAGCACACCTGCCGTCGCAACCGTATCGCCGACGCCGTTGTACACAACCTCGGCGACTCGCGGGTGGTCGCTTAGCGCTTCCCTACGCGCGTTCTTTTCGGTCTGCTTCGGTTTGTGGGCGAGCTCGAACCAAGGGTCGATCTCCGCGTAGAGGCCGTCCAGGCTCACGTCCGGTCGCACCCACGGCGGGTTGCCCACCTGCAGGTCGAAGCCGCCGCGGGCAAAGACGGCGGCGAAGTCCAGGTCCCAGTGCAAGAAACCCTGCTCGTCGGCAACCTGGCGCACGGTGTGCAGCCAGGGGTGGAGCTCCAGGACCTTGTCCAGCGGCTTGGCGCCGGACAGGCTCAGGTTCATGTCCTCGTGGTGGTTCAGCTCTTCCCAGGTGTCCGCGTTAGCGATGACGGTTTGTGCTTCGTCGCGGGTTTGGGCCTCGATGCCGAGGAGGTCCTCGAGGGTTTCGAGGTACTCGTCGAAGGAGGGCAATTCCGTGTGGGCGTCGCCGTTGTCGTCGATGTAAATCTCGGTAAGCGGCCAGAAGGTCAGGGCGTTCCACGCATCGAGAGCGAAGCGTAGGCGTCGGTAAGCACCCTGCTCATTGTTCAAAAGGTCGCGCTCGATTTCTGCGCGGGTGACATTGCGCGAGGTGGGCTCGTGCTCGCGGCCCCACAGGGGGATGTCGCGGCGGATCTGCTGCTCCGCGATTTTCATACGGGTCAGGGCGAAGGCCCACAGGGTCTCCACGCGGGCGGCAAGGCGGGTGAGTTGCCTCTTTTGGGTGGGGCTGGGGTTGGTGAGCACGCTGCGTCGCCAAGCAGCGAGCGCCTTCTGCTCCTGGCCGGCGAGTTTCTTCAGATCCTTCGCGGCATACGCTGCGCCCCAGGTCTGGGAGGGCAGCAAGAAATGGTGGATGCGGCCGGCGGCGTGGGGGTCGCGGTGGCCGGCGTCGATAGCCTGTGCAAGGTTGGCCACGGACTCCCGGCGCGGCACTGCCGTAAGCCAGGCTTTCTTCTTCAGCTGGGAAGTTTCGTAGGTGGCGCGCAGAGCACCGATGAGCGAGTTGCCGCGGCGCAGGTGGAGGCCAAACCAGGGGGCGGTGAGCTCGCCGGTCATGGTGTCCAGCCACAGGGAGATCTCCGCGAGCTCCACCGCGGTGGGGTTCAAGTCCACGCCGTAGACCTGGTGCAGGGCAATATGCGCCTTGACCTTCTGCAGCTCGCGGGTGCGGTCCTCGGGTGGGACTTGGTCGCCCAGCTCCGCCTCGCGCAGCTTGAGGTAGCGCTCCGCAAGCTGGCGCACCGCCTCCACGGCGAAGGCACCGGAGCCCATGGCGGGCTCGCAGATGGTGAGGTTCAGGATGTCCTCGGCCGTGTCGATGCGGCCCTCCTCCTCGAGTACCTCGAGCGCCTGGCCGACGGTGAACTGGGTGAGTACTTCCGGGGTGTAGAAGGAGGCGGAGCGCTCGCGGTCGCGGCTGGACTGGCGGAAGACGAAGGAGCCGCGCTTGTGCTCGCGGCGTGCCGGGGCGTAGCCGCCCTCCGGCTGCTCGCGCATCTCCATGACAAAGCTGTCCTGCGGTACGGTGTTTGCCCGGCCGACAGGGAGGACCCAGGAGCCTTTCGACGCGTTGCCGCCCGGCGCGACCTCGTACAGGTCTTCCTGTGCGATGAAGCCGTGGTAGGACATGAGGCCCTCGTAGACCTGGCCCAGTTCGGTGACGCCGAGGGTGGCGTAGGAGATGAAGCCGCGGTCCCGGCCCGCCTTCTCCTTGGAGAGCAGCAGGCGCTGGAGGACCTGGGTGAGCGCCTCGTTGGACAGCTTCGTGCCGCTGAGCAGGGAGGTGGCCTCCGGCTTGAACAGGTCCGCCTCCAGGTTGCGGAAGGTCAGGCCCTCGTTCTGGGCGTCCTCGTCCGCGTTCTCCGTCTGCTCCGGGTGGTGGCCGTGGTTGACCTGGTCGAAGAGGACCTGCAGCGAATCATAGAGGTGGGTGCCGCGCCGGGCCTGCTCAGTAAGCGGGGGAGTCAGCGCGTAGTCGCGCAGTCGGTCCAGGCCGTAGCCGTCGACGTACTCCGCGGCGCCGGTGGGCAGGATCTGCAGTTCCGGCGACGCCTCGGCAAACAGGAGGAAGAGGATGCGGTACAGGTAGCGCAGGGACTGACGCGCCAGCTCGTTGCCGTCGACGTCCTCGAGCGGAAGGCCCTGGTCCTTGCGGCGAGCGAGCACGTCGTTGCCGATGAGCTCGATGGATTCACGCACGGCGTCGCGAAGATCCTCGGAGACCTTCACGGCGTGGTTGCGCGCTGCTTCGAGGACCTCGGCCCACCAGGTGGTGCCGTCGGCGGCGCGCTCCAGGTTCTCGCGCGCCAGGATCACCGCCGTGCGCTGCAGCTCGCCGCCTTGCTTTACCTCGTTGCGCTCCACCACCAACTGCACGTTCACACCCAGGTAGCGGCCCAACGCCCAGGTCTCGCGGTGCGCGAGCACAGCCCACGCGCCGGCGAGGACGACGATGAACTCCGGTGCATCGTCGGTGAGGAAGAGCTCGCCGACCAGCTTGGCCACCGGGAGGGGCTCGGGCTCGCGGTCCTTGCGCGTGATGCCGCCAACGACGGTGGTGGAGGTGATATCCTCCAAGTCCTCGATCGAGTCGGCGTTGAGCACGATCAGCGTGTCGTCGGCACCCGCCCAGCCCTGGTACGCCACGGTGTGGTTCGCGCGCTCGTAGGTGCGCGTGGTGGGGGCGCCGTAGCCGAGCGCGCGGCGCAGCGTGTGTTGGGCGGCGTCCTGATCGGCGGTGGCGTAGGCGTTCTGGAGCTCGCCGCGGGCCTTCTTGAAGCGCTCGGCGGGCGAGAGGCTGCCCGTCTCCTTCTCCAGGTCCTTCCACTCCTTCACGCGCGCCTTGACCGACTTGGTGAAGGACTCGCCCTTCGTCTCGTCGGTGGTGAAGAAGTGGTCGCTGATCCATTCATCAACGTTGATGAGTGAGTCGTAGGACGCCATCGGGGTCTCCTTACGCGGTGTGTGGTGACTGGGTGTTGGGCAGGGCTGGCAGAACCAGGACGAGGGGGCGGATGAGCTCTCGGTCCGGTGCGAGCGAGGCGATGAGCTGCTTCTCCTGCTGCAGCAGGTGCTGGGAGCGGCGCACGATGCGCGAGCTCAGGGCCGTCTGCGTGTCGTGTTTGGAGTGCTCCCAGTTCTCCGCGCGCTGCATCCAGTAGTCAATCCGCTCCTGGGCCTGCGTGCGCGCCGCCTGCATCATCGGGGTGAGCTGTCCGCGGGCGACGGTCACCGAGTCCGCGATGAGCTGCTGCGCGTTCTCCGGCAGCTCCAGGTCGCCGGTGTTGATCGCGTCGGCGGTGAGCCCCACGCCGTGCAGCCAGTCCACCGGGTTCAAGATGGTCTGCGGCAAAATCCCGTTGGCCACGGTGACGAAGGCGCGCGAGACCACCTGGCCGCGCTTGTTGGTCAGCGTGGCCATGAGCAGGACGGTGGGGAAGTCGAGCGTGCCTGCAGCGGCGCGGATGGCGGGGATCTGCCCGCCGGACAGGGAGGCGAGCGCGCGGTCCGCGGCCCAGTCCGTCACCGGGTGCAGCGGCCCGAGGAAGTGGGCGCGGGGCCAGGTGGAGCCGTCGTCGCCGGTGCGGGCGCGGCGCAGGAGGTCGTTGCCCAACTCGCGCGTGGTGGCCAGCTGGAAGGATTCGCGCACGCGCCGCTGCGCCAGGTAGTCCTGCGGCAGCACGTCCAAGCGGCGGCGCAGGTCCTCCGGGGGCGCGAGCTCCGCCACGCCGTTGGGGTGTTGGGCGAACGCCACGCCCTTGTTGGTCAGCGGCTTCTCCGGGGCGTTGTGGAAGGCGGCGTTCAGAGCATCCTGCAGGTACGCGATCTCCGAGGGGTACAGGCTCGTCGCCCCCGTGGAGGTCGGCGCGCCGGTGCCGGTGGGTTCCGGTGGTGCCGCGGGTGGGGTGGTGCGGTTGAGGCGGGCGAGGAGGGCGTCGATAAGCGACTGCTCATCCTGCGGCTCCTCCTCGGCGACAGTCTCGGCGCGCTTGACCACGTCGTCGAAACCCGCGCTGCCCTGCAGCACCTTGCGGATCACGTCCTCCTCGCCGCGGACCGTGTGCTTGCCCATGAGCGAGGCGACGTCGCCCAGCACCGCGTGGGCCTCGTGCTCGCGGTCAATGAGGCGGCGCAGCACGTGCAGCTCACCGACGCCCGCGCCTTCTGTGTCGAGGAGGAGGGCCGTGATCTGCGGCGGGTGGGTTTGCCCGTAGCGGTCGACGCGTCCGTTGCGCTGCTGGATGCGGATCAGCGACCACGGGATGTCATAGTGCACCAGGTCATGGCACAGCGTGTGCAGGTTCACGCCTTCCGACGCCACGTCACCCGTCACCAGGACGCGGAGCGGGGAGTCGGAGCGCTTGAACTCGTCCACCAGGCGCATCTGCTCCTGGTCCGACAGGCTGCCGTGCATGACCGCGATGGCGTCCTTGCCCAGGTTGAGGTCCTTGGACAGGTGCTCCTTGAGCCAGTGCAGGGTGGCGACGCGCTCGGAGAAGATGACCGCGCGGGTGGGGGAGCGCTTGCCCACGCCGATCTCCTGCAGGTAGTTGACCAGGGCGGCGTACTTGTTGGAGTTCTGGCGCGTGACCTTGGCGTTGAGCACTCGGAGGCGCTCGAGGGCGTCGCGCTGAGTCGTATCGTCCGCGGCGACGGATTTGAGGCGGGTGGTGATCGTCTCGTCCAGGGCCGCGGGCGAGGAGAGGAAGGACTTCACCAGCGTCCAGGGGAAGAGGCGATCCGTGTAGGTCTGGCCCTTCTTGTTCACCGCGTCCGGGATGGGGCTTTTCCCTTCCGGGTGAACCCAGGTGGTCTCGAGCTCGCGCGCCACCGCGTTCTCCTCCGCCGAGGCCTCCACCGGGATGTTGCGCGGCTCCGCGCGCTCCGCCCACTTCGGGCCCACCACGCTGGCCACCTCCTCGCTGTGGCGGTGGCGACGGATGACCAGGCGGTCCACGGCGTCCTTATCAATCTCCCCGTTGGGCCGCACCGCCGTGGGGTCCAACAAGCGCAGGATCTCCTTGAAGGACTCCGGGTCGCCGTTGTGCGGGGTTGCGGAGGCGAGCAGCAACGACTCCGTGGTGGGGGCGAGCGTCTTGGCCAGCTTGTTGTTATTCGTCCCGGCATTAGTGGCGTTGTGGATCTCATCCATCACCACCACGTCCCAGCGCACCTTCTCCAGGTTGATCAGGTGCTTTTCTGCCTTGAGCGTGTCCAGGGAGACGATGACGCGGGAGAAGTACGTGAACGGGTTGCGGCTGCCCGGCAGCTTCTGCTTGATCTGCTGGATACCCGCGGAGTCCAGGCGCACCAGCGGGATGGCAAAGCGCGTCCACATCTCCTGCTGGAACTGCTCCATGATGTGCTTCGGCGTGACCACCAGGATGCGCTCGCCGCGGCCACGCCGGATCAGCTCGGCCAGGATCATGCCGATCTCCAGCGTCTTGCCCAGGCCGACGGCGTCCGCGATGAGGATGCGGGGACGCAGGTTCTCATCCGACAGCGCTTTCTTCACCGCCGAGAGCTGGTAGTCCAACGGGTCCATGAGCATGTCCTCCGCCACCGACAGCTCGTCCTGGTACAGCGGGACCGGGGTCTGGCGCAGCGTGGTCTCCAGCCACAGGCGCGACGTGCGGTAGCCGGGGGAGTCGTCCGGGACGACGCGGACCCGCGCCGGGTCCACCACCTCCACGTAGTCGATGGCCGTGTAGAAGCTGGCGGTGGAGTCGCGCACGAAGTCCGACAGGCCGCGCACCGTGAGCAGGAAGCCGTCCACCGCCTGCGTGACCTTGGTGATCAGCCACAGCTCGTCGCGGACCCGGACCGTGAGGCCGGGGGCGAAGACGGGGGCGGGGGTTGGCTGGCCGGGGTGGTCGGCGTGGTCGCCGGTTTTGGGAGGGGCGGGAGTCATGCCGATCATGGTAGTTGGCTGTGAGGCGTGCGCTGCGTGGGTGGTGTTGGAGTGGGGTGGCGGGGGCGTCGATAAGCGGGCTCGAACTCTGAGTTCGATTTCCAACAATCGCACTCAAACCATAACTCAAAGTCGCATTCAGGATTGGTCTTTATCGCCGTGCGCTGCTTCTTTATGGTTTGTGTTTGAGTTATACTTTGAGTTCTGGTTTGAGTTATACTTTGCAAGGTGAGTCAGAATACCGTTCGCGAATACGTCGAAAAGCTGCGAGACATTGGCAACGATACCTACCGGATCGAAGCAAAGGATGCCTCCGGCGGTCTTCCGGAGAGCATTACTGAGACACTCTCCGCTTTCGGGAACATGCCGGAGGGCGGGGTGATCCTGCTTGGCGTGGCCGAGGACGGTGGCACCTTCCCGGTGACCGGCATTGCTGACCCCAAAACCATGGAGAGCCAATTGGCAAACAAGGCACGGCAGAAAATCGTGCCTCCCCTCCAACTCGGAGCGATAGAAACCGCGACTATCGAAGGCAAAACGGTACTCCAGTGCGTCGTGCCGCCCCAACCGTCGGACCGGAAGCCGTTTCGAGTTGGTAGAGGGGGCCCGGCCTACATCCGTAGCGGCGACGGCGATTACGAGCTTGACTCAAACGAAGAACTCTTCCTCGTCTCGCAGCGGGGCGTGCCCAAGCACGACCGCACCCCCGTCGAAGGCGCAAGCGTAGAACGTGATCTGGACCCGGAGCTTCTACAACAATATCTGGAGCGAGAACTCTCCCAATCGAAGCGACTCGCCCGTTTGCCCAGGCAAGAACAGCTCATCAAAACCAATGTCGTCGCGCCGGAAACGGGTGAGCCAACAGTTGCAGCGGTCTACGCACTGGGCGTCCACCCACAGCAATTCTTGCCGCTCACGGTGAAAGCGCATGTCACACGCAATCCGTCCGACCCCAAATCGGTCCGCATGCGCGATAAGCAAGAATTCACGGGGCCCGTCCCAGACCTGCTGGAGGCAGTAGTGGATTGGGTGACCGATCACCTGCAAACCAGTATCACGTTCTCGGACGGCCACGGCAAAGACGTTCCGGAGATTCCGATCTTGGCCATCCGCGAGATTGTTGCCAACGCGCTCGTCCACCGGGACCTCTCACCCGCCAGCTTGCTCGCGTACACCCAGGTGGTGAAGCAGCTGGACAAACTCATCGTGGTGAACCCTGGTGGGCTGTGGGGACTGACCGAGCGCGAGTTGGGCAACACCGGACCCCGCGCCAGAAATCCCGTGTTGTACCGCATGTGCACCGCGGTGAAGACATCCAGAGGAAACCGCGTTATTGAGGCAAGCGCAACAGGTATTCCCGCTGTACGCGAGGCGCTTCACGACGCCTTCCTGCCCGCCCCCTACTTCAAGGACCGCGTCATCGAATTCCAGGCGATCTTGACATCCCCAACGATGCTCTCCGAAGACGACGTCGCGTGGGCATCGCGCCTACCAGGCGGGGAGAGGTTCTCCACTGCGCAACGCCACGCGCTGATACGGATGCGCAACGGCGAAGAGCTCACCAACGCTTCTTACCGCGAGGAGTTCCCCATGGACTCGACTCGGGCACGGACTGAGCTGCAGCAGCTCGTGGAGTACGGCCTCGCCACTACTCGAGGACAAGCCGGAGGCACCGTATATTCCTTCCGGCACGACGCGGAAGACGACCTTGCGCGGAACCGCGCGGAGGGCAGCGCCACCACGCGACCGGAAGATTCGGATCCCGCGGTTCCAAATCGGAAGTATCTCCGCCTGGAAGAGAAGATCCAACTGATTCAGCACGTCCTGGAAAACGCGGGTCACCCCCTAAGCAAGCGGGAGATTGGTGAGCAGACTGGCATGAGCTACGGCCAAATGACTCCGGCGCTCAAACAAATGGCCAAAATTGGTGAGATTACGTTTACGGAGAAGTTCTGGAACGCGAAAAATCAGCGGTACGCACTCCCACACTGGCCAGCTTCGGGCTCAAGCTAGCTGGCGCGGGTCATGCCCCGAACCATAACTCAAAGTCGCATTCAGGATTGGTGTTTATCGCCGTGAGCTGCTGCTTTATGGTTTGCGTGTGAGTTATACTTTGAGTTCTGGTTTGAGTTCTGGTTTGGGCGGAAGACGCCGCGCAGCTTCGGGCTGAGCAGGAATGCCGTGATGGTAAGCACCAGAATCACCGAGATGACAAAGGCACCGTACGAGGAATCGTCGCGCGGCCACAGGTCGATCAGGCCCGGGATGGCCAGGGCGGTACCGACGATCGCCAGGTTGATGTTGAGCTGCTCGCGGCGATCCTGCGCCTGCTCCGCGCGCCTGCGCTTCACGTTATCCAGCGCCACGCGGATCGCATCGCCCTGCGTCTTGTAAATGTCCTTGCGCAGCTCCAGCTCGGACGCGACCTCGTGGAAATCGTCGCGCGTACCGGTCTCCTTGAGCATGTGATGCAGCACCGCCGTATCCACCGGCCGGCCGCTCACCGACTCGTACCAGAGGTAGTCGCGGAAGATGACAACTTCCGTCTGAATGTCCTCGAAGTCGCGCAAGCTGGAGCGCAAGATTTTCGACGCCAACTCCACGTCCTCGTCGTCCCACTCCGGCTTCCGGCGGACCGCTTCCAACTCCTCGGAGCCGAAGGACATGCGACGCATCTGCTTCGCCATCACGGACAGGTAGTTGTCCGCCCGGCGGACCAGGATGGCCAGGTCGACGAGGCGGGTGCCGGTGAGCATCCAGAAGTTGTTGTTGCGGTTCTCAATCGGCGAGCGGCGCACCACCGCCAGCCCGTTCTCATCAGAATGCACCGTCCAGTCCTGGAACTGCTGCACCCGCGACTCGTCCAGCGAGACCTGGTCCATCGCCGTGAGCTCCGGGCTGTAATCGTCGGCGCGTGTGGCCAAGAACCACGCCCACGCGTCGTGGCGCGTCCAGGTGCCTAAGCCCTCGCGGAGAGAGCTGCGCATGCGGCGGGGCAACGCGGGCTCGTCGCAGGCCGGGATCGCCGTGATCGTGGTGTACGGGCGTGTTGCCAGCGGGCGCCGGCGATCCCCCTTCACGTAGGCGGTGCCGCCGCGGCTGACCTGCAGCTGTGCGCCACCGAGGACCTCGTTGACCATCTCGAAGCACACCTCGAGGAGGTTGGTCTTCTGCGGCTCCTCGCCGGGACGCCCCACCTTGACCTTGCTGCGCGGGCGGTGCAACGACTTCGACACCGCCTCGAGCGCGTCGCCCGAGCAGTGCTCCGCAACCACGTGGAGCACCAGGAACTGGTTGCGGAACTCCCGCGCGTCTGTGTCTAGTGTGTCCGGTGTGTCCGGCGTGTCGGGTTGGTTGGCAGTATCGGCGTACTTGAGCTCCGGGCCCTGGTAGTCCAGGAGCTCGGCGCAGGTGAGGGTGACGGAGGCGAGGGGATTGGTGGCGTCGATAAGCGAAAAGCTCGAGTCCACGGGAGCCTGACGCGGATCCGCTGGCGGCTCCTTGCCGTTTTCCGGGGTGATGTCCGGCTGGAACAGGAAGCGGCGAGCCGAGACGCTCATGCCGTGGCGATTGCGCGAGGGAGCGAATTCCGACGCCCCGCCCTTCGCGTCCAGCGCGTCCGCGCCCATCGACTCATTGAGTGGGCTGCGGAAATGCACGTTCGCGCCGCGGTGGAAGACGCGCGGCGAATACCTCCAGGCCGGCTGATCCAGCTTCCGCTCCCGCTCCATGGTCTCCGGGTTGCGGTAGGTGCCGCGCTCCTCGTCGAACGCGGGGACCTGGATCGACTTGATGCCGCGGAAACGGCCCGGCGCCCAGCGGGTGAAATCGGCGCCGTCGAAGGCCCCCACCGGAAGCGGGACAATCACCGCGAAGTGCGCGAGGCGCCACTCCGGGAGCTCGTCCTTTGTGGCCTCGAAGTCCGCGGGCAGGTCAAACTTGGCGCCCTGCAAGTCGTAGGCCAGGTTTGTCTGGACGTCGTTAGCCTCATCGGGCGTGAGGTCCTCGGCGCGGCGGGAGGACGTGTGCTGGTCGCGCTGCTTTTGCGTGGGCGTGTCGTGCGTGGAGCGGGTCATGGCGCCTTCGGATTTCGGGGCTGGGGATGAGGTGCATGCGGACTGTCTGTGCGCTGACATAGTACGCCAGGCGAGGGGGATGCGCCGGGTGAAACGGGTGGGGGTAGTGCAGATTTCGTTGCCCTGAGCTGGAGTTTTACTGGCGTGGTGCGTGTAGGGCGCTGCCGGGGTAGACGTATTGGGCAATCCGTGCCATACTGCAGTGAGCAGGCCCCTTCGCCCACGGCTCACCCCCCCCGAAGCCGGAAGAGCGTTCAACACCCCCCCATTTAGAACGCGAGTGTGCGAGGGGGTTCTGCGTTGCCGTAGGGAGGATCGGTGGGGGTTGCGTATTCGGCGAGTATCGGCCCCGCCGGTCCAGACACCCCCTAGAAGGAGCTGGAGCCGCCCGAGCCGGAGAAGCCGGAGCTGAACCCCGAGTTCGTCCCGCCGGAGCTGGAGCTCGGGCGGTTGGTCGTGCTGTCCCACAGCGAGAGGGTGGCGTAGGTGTACACGCCCGGGTACGCGTAGTCCCGTTCCCACAGGCGCGGCGCGCGCGGATCCTTCACGCCCTTGCGCGCCGTGAACTGCTGCTTCTGCATGACGTCCATGAGGATGCGGTAGTCCGCAAGCAGGCGCACGAACGCGTCCATGAACGCGGGGTTCTCCGGATCTGTGGCTATCGCGTCGAGACGGTTCACGATGTCCTGCAGCCCCGCCTTCAGGTGGGAATCCTTCGCCTTCTTGCCGGCGTCGACGGCGTCGGCGCGCAGGGCGCGCAGGCGCTCCGCGCGCACATTGACGTCGCCCTGCTCCATGCGGAACAGGAGGTTGATGTTCTCCTCCGCCTGCTCAACGTCCTTGACGGTGGCGGCGGCGTCGTGAAGCTGCTCCCAGTTGGCCAGAGCGTCGCTGTCGGTGTCGACGGGGAGGTGCGCGACCGCGTCGTCGATGGCGAGGAACCGGTCGCGGATCTCCTCCCACTCCTGGCGCAGCTCGCCGTTGGCGAAGCGGGAGGACAGGGAGTGGGCGCGCAGGTCGAGTTCGGAGAGGCGGAGGGCGAGGGACGAGTGGGCGTCGATAAGCTTCTGGCGATCGAGGCGGGCCTCGGCGATCCGCTGCTTGCGACGCTCAATGCGCTTCACCGGCACGAAGCCGACCGCGAGGGCCGCGGCGAACAAGCCGAAGCCGGTGGGGATGGCGGTAAGGTAGCCGAGGAAGCTGGAGTCGTTCCGGCTGGCGACCTCTTCCGGGTCCATCGCGACGCGCGCGCCGTCCAGGAGGCCGCGCGGGATGTCGCCGGAGGCCAGGCCGTCTTTCATCGCCGCGAGCGAGCGGTCGAGGTGGTTGCCGCTGCGGAGCGCGAGCTGGCTAGCGACGTCTTTACCAGCGAAAATGAACTGGTGGCGCGTCTTCATCGCCGCGCCGACGAGGATGACGCCGTCCGCGAACGTGTCGTGGCCGATCTCGTCCGGGTAGGTGTCGCGCATGAAGTTCTCCACCGAATCGTTCACATTGTCCAGCGAATCGTCGAACACGATGAAGCGCAGCTGCTGCACCGTCGACGGGTGCGGGAGGTCATCGGCGCCGTCGAGCAGCCGCAGCTCCTCGTCCGGGGAGAGCAGGTCGTCCGGGTCGTCCACGAAGGCGGGCGGCGCCTCCGCGACCGTCTCCATCGGGTCCGGCGCCTCGGGCGCGCGCCACAGGGTGAACATGAGGATCGCCGGGAGCAGGCCGATCACCACCGCGACCAAGAGCGCTACTCGACGCGCACCCTTCGCCTTGAACTGACGGCTGAACTTGCGCTCCTCGTCCCACTCCGCGTTACGACGCTTACTCTCCGCAGTCTCCTGCAGCTGCCACCACTTGCCGCCGGGGACAGACTCGTACTCTCGGCTCACCATACGGGGATTATCACACGGATTGGGGCGGTGCGCTGGGGGTTTGGCGGGGGTTTGGTGGGGGGGGGTTGGTGGGGTGCTGGCGGGTGTTGGCGTGGTCTGCCCGCGCTTTGTCCGCAGATACCGTTACTAAGACACCGTTTTCGCGCTTCTAGAGCGCATTGTCGGGGTCTTAGTATCGGTATCTATTGCCGGGGCAGCACGCGTGGGGCGCGTGGGGCGGAGCTTGGAGGGAGACGGCCCGGCTCGGCAGGACATTCCCGCCCTTTGCCCGCAGATACCGATAGTAAGACACCGTTTTCGCGCTCCCAGAGCGCATCATCGGGGTCTTAGTATCGGTATCTATAGCCGGGGCAGCACGCGTGGGGCCCGTGGGGCGCGTGGGGCGGAGCTTTTGGCGGCACGAGAAAGGCCCGGCGTCCGTGTTCAAAACGTCGGGCCCTGCTTCGAAATTCTCCGGCCCTTAGCTTACAAAACACGAAGGGCGTTGCATACCCGTTTCAAACATTTGATTCGGTGCATAATTCTCATTCCTTAAAGAGCTTCACCAGCAAGGGAAGTTCCCTGGCACTACCGATAACCTGGACAAACGTGCACAACATGGTTGTAGTTCGAGGTAGATGGCATGTTTCAAAAATTGCATAGATAGTGCATATAAAGCAGGGCGCGAAAACGGCTCAAGGGGATTCCTAATTGTAACGACAGGAGAAGCTGAGCCGAGCGTGTGATGTGTGACGTAATTCACGCCAAGGGGGCGGGTATTGCGGCACAAACTCGGAATATAAATGGGACCGGAACGCGGAAACGCCGGCGAGTTGAGATGACTCGCCGGCGTTTAACGGACCGTTTAGATGTTGAGGGCGGAGCGGATCTGGTCGACGATCGAGTTGATCACGCCGCCGAGGTCGAAGACCAGGGCGCCAAACAGCGTGAGCAGGCCGATGAGGATGCCGCTCGCGAAGAGGCCGGCGGACTCGGCGGTGGAGGAGCCCTCGCTGGGGGAGGCGGTTTCGGTGACCGTGACGGTTTCGGTTGCAGTCGCCGTTGCCGTCGCCGGGGCCGGGGCCGCAGTGGTCGGCGCAGTCGTCGGTGCAGTGGTCGGCTCGGTGTTCGGGGCGGTCACCGTGGTGGTGACGGTGGTGGTCTCTGTAGCCGCCGGTGCCGCCGGCGAAGAGGTGGCAGCCGCAGAGGTGGCAGCCGCAGAGGTGGCAGCCGCAGAGGTGGCAGCCGCAGAGGTGGTCGCCGAAGGAGCCGTGGTCGTGGGCGACGGGGTCGGGGCGTCGGCCGCGCGGGCGGTCAGCCACTGGTCCGGGCCGATCGGGTGGTCCACGATGCGGACCTCGCCGATGTTGCCGAACCAGCCGTCGACCTTGTCGTTCTCCCAGGCGGAGGTGCCGAGGAGCCACTGGGCGCCTTCGCCGCCCATGCCGAGGGGGCCGTAGCCGTCGCGAAGAATGGGGGAGCCGTCGACGTACATGGTGACCGACTTGTCCTTCGGGTCATTGACCACGGCCACGTGCATCCACTCGCCCTTCGGGACCTCGTGGGTCCAGTTGGAGAAGCCCTCGCCGTTCTGGCCCCAGGCGTACCAGCGCAGCTCGCGGAGGCTGGACACGCCCAGCATCTGGATCGGGTCGCCGTCCTCGCTGTCGGGGTGGGCGACGGTGCCGGACTCGTCGCGGATGAGGGCGTTGGACCACTTGTTGTTGTCGGCGTTCCAGTCCTCGTCGAGCTTGAGGAAGGCCTCCATGGTGTAGCCGTTCTCAAACTGCATGTCGTTGATGTCGGCGCCGGTGGCGGTCTCAAACCAGGCGGTGGAGTGCTTGAACTTGGGGTCCTTCCAGCGCAGGGAGCCGCGGTCCGAGGAGAGGGGGTGCGTGTCTTCCGAGAAGGTCACGGCGTCCTCGCGGGCGCCGACGCGGTAGCGGACGCGGGTCATGTCGTTGCCGTTGGCCACATCGGGGATGACGGCACCCTTGGGGGCAGGGGAGGCGTCGTTAAGCATCTTGCCCTCGAACGTGGTCTGGCCGGGGCGCCAGTGGACGGCAGTGCCATCGACGTGGACGTAATCCTGGTCGTTGCGGGGCTTGTCCTGCTCGGTGACCTCGTAGGGCTGGAAGCCGTCGGCGACGGTGGTGCGGAGGAGCTCGGCGTAGTCGGGGTCGTTCTCATCGCCCTTGGTGAAGTCGGGGGCGAAGGACTTGAAGCGCTCGGCGAAGTTGAGGTCGATGGAGTAGGAGTCGCCCTCGCCCTCGGGGAGGAGGTGGTCGAAGCTGGTGAGCTTCGCGTGCTCCTTGTCCTTGACCCACGGCGAGTAGGCCGTCATGTCGAGCGTATTGTTGGTCAGGTCGAACTGGAGCTGGCCCATCAGGCCGTTGCCGCCCAGGTAGGCCATCTGGTAGTCCTGCAGGATGTTGATGACGTCGTGGCCGGCGTCGTTCTTCTCCACGTGGTAGCCCGCGCCGTGGTGGTGGCCCGCGATGGTGAGGAAGATCTGGTCATTCTTGCGGATCAGCTTGTCCCAGAGGTGCTCGCCGTACTCCTTGGTGAAGTAGGTGGAGCCGTCGCCGTTGATACCGGAAATCTCGTGAGCGGTGAGGATGACGGGGAGGTTCGGGTGCTCGTCGATGACCTGCTGGGCCCAGTCGAGGGTGTCGTCAGGCGCGCGGAAACCCAGCGCGAGCAGGAGGTACTGCTGTCCCTCGGCCTCGAAGATGTGGTACTCGGAATCCGTCTTCTGGCCCGGGAAGCCGTAGCCGTCGCCGCCGTCGTGGATGCCCGTGGACTGGTGGCGGGCCTGGAAGGTGGCGTTCTGCTTCGCGCGCTCCTCCGGGAAGTACTCCTCGAACGCGGACGGACCGTCCTCGCCGTCGAACATGAAGTAGTCGTGGTTGCCCGGCAGGATGGAGTAGTTGAGGTGCGCGTCCTCCAGCGGTTTCATCGCCTCCGAGCTGATGTCCCAGGAGTTGCGGACGTTGGCCTGGTCGACGACATCACCAAGATGCGCCACGAACTGGGTGTTCAGGTCCTCGTGGTGCTTTGCCAGGAACTCGGTCTGCACGTCGAACGGGTTCGAGCCGTAGCGGGTGCCAAAGATGTCGCCGGCGTCCTTGTCGCCGTAGCGGGCGTAGAACTGGGTGTCCGGAAGCACGCCGAGGGTGAAGCGGGAAGCGAGGTCGGCGCCGGCTTCGGCGGCATTCGCAGTGGGGAGCGGGAGCTGCGTCATCGGGGTGAGCAGGGCAAGCGCGGTGACGGCCGCGATGTGAGTGTGCATGGGGGATCCTTTGCGGTGTGTGACTGACGGGATTGCTTTGGTGGGTGAAATCCACACTCAAACGTAGCGCTGCCAGGTTGCGTTACGGTGAAATTGAGGTGAAGGCTGGGAGTTGGAGAGGGAGGTCCAATGTGCGGGGGCGGGCGGAATAGGGGATACAGTGGACCCGCACAACCGAGCCCAGCAGGAGGACCGCATGCCCACACCGAAGACGCTGCAAATGTTCATGATGGACGGGACGCCGGACGGGCCGATTAAGGCGTCGATTGCGAATTGGGTGGGCCGCGTCTACTCGATCCCGCGCACGGAGATCAATTCGGCGAAGCTGAAGCAGCGGCCGGACCTCAACCAGCCCGCGGTGTACTTCCTGGTGGGCACGAACCCGGACACGGATCAGCCGAAGATCTACATCGGGCAGGCCACGCGCAGGCAGAACGGCATGGCGTTCGCGCGCGCCGCCGAGCACACCCGCAGCGACGACAAGGACTTCTTCAACCGCATCATCTACCTCGTGGTGGTGGACAACTCGTGGGGACCGACCGAGATCACGTTCCTGGAAAACGCCTTCCACCAGCGCGCCGTCAGCGCGGGCCGGTACGAGGTGGCGAACGGGAATACGCCGTCGCCGGGCAACGTGACCGAGGAGGTGCAGGCGGTGCTCGACGAGTTCATCGAGAACACCAACCTGATCATCAGCGCCCTCGGCATCACAGCGTTCCAGCCCGTCGCCTCGGAGGCAACCCGGCGCGGGCAGGCGGCGGTGCCGCAGGAGCACGCGCCGAGCAGTGCTGACGACGAGCCCGTGTTCGAGCTGGCCAGCTACGACCGCTCCATCCACGCGCTCGGGCAACGCACGCCGGGCGGGTTCGTGGTGTTCAGCGGAGCCAAGCTGCGCGAGGACCTCACGGCGAGCGCCCCGAAGGCCATCACCGCCAACCGCGAGCGGTACGCGGACAGCATGGACAACTTCCGCCTGACCAAGGACGTGGAGTTCTCCAGCCCAAGCTCGGCCGCCAGCTTTGTGCGCGGCGCGGCCACCAACGGGCGCACCGCCTGGCACCTGGCGGAGAACGCAAACGTCAGCCTCGCGGACTGGGAGGACCGCGAGACTGATGAGGTGGAGGCGGAAGGGATGGGGGACGGAGGGGCGTCGATAAGCGGCTAGAACATGCCCCAAATGGACACGGCGAGGATGAGCGAGCCCATGACCAGGAGGAAGATGGTGTCCGGGCGGCGGGCGTAGTGCCTGAACGCGGTGGCTTTGAACGCGAGGAGCGCGGGCAGGATGTAGAGGAGGAACGCGACGAAGACGCCGCCGACGACGGAGATCATGTCCAGGACCGACGGGGTGAGCACCGCGACGAGCACGGCCGTGACGAAGACGAAGACGTTGACCACGCGGCGGATCGAGCGCGGGGTGAGTGTGGCCGCCGTGCGCGGGGCCGCGACGCGGATAAGGTAGCCGGTGCCTTCCTCGGTGCCGAGGAGGTGGCCGAAGTAGGACGTGATGATCGCGCAGATGGCGATGAGCGGGCTCACCCACGCGAGGAACGGCGTGTGCGTCTCGTTGGCCAGGTAGGACAGGACCGGGACGTTTTGCTCGTTCGCGGCGTCCATGCCGTCGGCGCCGAGCGCGAGCGCGCACGACCAGACGAAGAACATGGTGAAGAGGACGAGCATCGCGGCCGTGACCAGCTCGATCTTGGAGACGGCGCGCTCGGTCGCGGCGACGTCGCCACCCGTGCGCTTCTGCATGTCCAGCGCGAACTGCGACACCGCCGCGATGTGGCTAAATGAGAACACCAGCACCGGCATGATCAGCAGCACCGCCTGCCACATCGGCGTCTGCGACTCGTAGGCGCGGAAGCTGGCGACATCCCACCGCGGAATCAGGTAGATCGACACCGCCGCGAGCGCGAAAATCAGCGGGTAGACCAGCGCATTTGCCAGCCACAGGGTCACCTTCATGCCCAGCGCGTAGGCGCCCGTGAGCACGCCGACGCATACGGTGGCCAGGAGCCAGCGGTTGATTTCGGGGCCATGGAGCTGATTAACGACGAAGCTGTCAACCGTATTCGTGATCGAAATGGCATAGATGAGCACCACCGGATAGATGCCCAGCCAGTACATGAGCGCGCTAACCAGGCCCCGCTTGCGGCCGGTCAGCGCGGTGACGACCTGGAGCACGTCCAGGCCTTTCGACGGCGACGCTGCCACGATCCGGGCGTACGCGCGGTGCGAGAGGAACACCATCGGCCCGATGATCAGCGTGGCGATCACCAGCGGCCAGAACCCGAAGCTGCCCGCGTTGATGGGCAGGAACAGGATGCCGGCGCCGACGCCGGTGCCGAACAGGGCGATCACCCAGGAGAAGAAGTTGCCGTCCGGGGCCTTGGAGCGCCGCTGCTCGCGGATCTGCTCTTTGTCCGCCTCGGTGAGGTGGTCGGCGTCGAACTGCGCGCGGCCGAGCTCGAGGTGCTCGTCGCTGTACTGCTCGGGCAGGTCGGCGTAGGGGACGGGATGGGTGGTGTCTTGCTTATGTGAAGTGGTCATAGTTCCACGCTTTCAATGTCGTAGCTCACAAGGGTAGCACGGGGGTCGTACCCACTTTCGACGCCAAACCGAGTTGGTACGCTGATGTCCGGGGAGGGGACATGGAAAGAGCAATGCTTGTGACGCACCTGATCCGGCCGGGGGAGAGCGACGCGCTCGCGTGCCGGAAGCTGTCCGCGACGCGGTACGTGGCCGAGCAGGACTGGCGCGGCCTCAAGGCCTATGAGCAGGAGTTTCTGCGCGCGTACGCGATCGGGGTCGGCGCACAAAAGGCGGTGGTGGTGGGCCGCTCGGCCGCCGTCATCATGGGCCTATGGACGCTGCCCGCGAAGCACTCGCCGGTAATGCTGGCCAACCCGCGCCACTCGCCGCCGCCGAAGAAGCAGTGGCCCGAGGGGGTGCAGTACCGGGAGATGCGGATCCCGGAGGTTGACCGGGCTTCCATCTCGCTTCTCGACGGCGACACCGTCCTCCTCACCACCCCCGTCCGCACCGCCGTCGACGTCGCCCGGCTCCACGGGGTGCGCCACGGCGTCGTCGCGATGGACTCGTTCCTCCACCAGTTCCGCCCCGGCGCGCGGGCGGAGCTCGAGGCGACGGTGCGCCGCCTGGCCAGGAAGAAGGGCATCGCACACGCGCGGACGGCGCTGGCCTGGAGCTCATCCCTGTCGCAGTCGCCGTACGAGTCGCTCCTGCGCGTCATCCTGCGCGAGCGCGGCATCGAGGCGCAGGAGCAGCTGTGGATCGGACCGTACGTGCGGCCTGACCTGTTGTGGGACCAACTGGTCATCGAGGTCGACGGCGACGTGAAGTTTGCCGAGGACGGGCAGACCGCCGCCCTGGAGCAGGCGCAGCGGGAGAACTGGATCCGGGTGCAGGGTTACGAGGTTGCCAGGCTCACACCGCGGCAGATCCTGCGCGACGAGGACTGGTGCATCCGCCACATCCTCGACCTCAAGGCGCGCTCGGAGCACCTCGGGCCGCCGCGGGTGCCGGCGACGCAGTGGCGGCCCGGCCACGGGGAGCACTGGCGGCGGTAGGCGGGCCGGGGGTTTGGCGCTGCGGTTGGGGCTGGTGGGGCTTTTGGGGCTGGTGGGGCTGGAGTCCGGGCCTTTGCGGATACCGGGCGGCCACCGCCCAGCTAGATACCGATAGTAAGACACCGATAATGCGCTCCAGGGGGGCGAAAACGGGGTCTTACTATCGGTATCTGTGGTTTTGGGGCGGGTCGGGGTGGTTTTGGGACGGGTCGGGGCTGTTTTGAGGGCGGTCGGGGCGGCGAAACGCGGGGCCGGCGCCCCCCGCGCACGCGAAAGCGGGCCCGCCCTGGCTTCCGTTCCAGGGCGGGCCCGCCGCACTTACTGAGTTACATTCTGCACGATCGCCGTGCCCGCGGGGCCGGTTTTCGCGGCCGGATTCACACCAGCGCAAGCGCCGACGCGAACGCCGCGCAACCTAGGCGCGCGGGAGGACGGCGATGGGGGTGGCGTCGAAAAGCGTGGCAATGCCACGATCTTCCGAGCGGAACCACTTGTGCAGTCCGTCAATGAGAGCCTTCACAAGCTCACCTCCTTCCGTGTCAGCGAAAGGCTGTTAACCTTCCGTTCATGCGGGGGTAACTTTAAGTTACCGGGAATCGTTTGTCAACACCCACTATCTGCGCGCTCCCATCAACTTAGGCGGCGAGGCGTCAAACCTCCGTATACTTGCCCGCATGACACGCACGCTGATTGTTACAGAGCAAGGGCCGGAGATCGTCGAGACGCGCGACGAGTTCGCGGGCAAAGGCGACACGCTGATTCACGTCAGCCACTCGTCCATCAACTACAAGGACGCGATGGCACTGAGCGGCAACCGCGGCGTCCTGCGCCACCTGCCCACAGTGCCGGGCATTGACGCGGTGGGCACGCTTGACGACGGCACGCTGGTCACCGTCAACGGCCGCGGCATCGGCGAGCGCCGCCACGGCGGATACACGCCGCAGCTGCGCATTGACTCCACCCACGTGGTCCGCGTGCCGGAGCGCTTCAGCGCGGCGGACGCGGCCGCGATCGGCACCGCCGGCTACACGGCTGCGCTGTCGGTGGCGGGGTTCGAGCGGGCCCTGTACGAGGACACCGCCGAGGGTCCGGTGCTGGTCACGGGCGCGACCGGCGGCGTGGGCTCCATCGCGGTGCAGCTGCTGGCTGCTCGCGGCCACGAGGTGTGGGCGTTGACGGGGCGCGTCGATAAGCATGGCGACTGGCTGCGCGAGCTGGGCGCGAGCGAGGTGCTGGACCGCGCCGAGTTCGCCGACGCGGGCAAGCCGCTGCAGAAGGCGCGCCTCGGCGGCGTGGTGGACACGGTCGGCTCGACGATCCTGGCCAACGCGCTCGCGCAGCTGCGCTGGGGCGGCGTGGCCACTGCGTGCGGCATGGCCGCCGGCAACGACCTGCCCGCCAGCGTGCTGCCGTTCATCCTGCGCGGCGTGCAGCTCGTGGGCATCAACTCGGTGGATACGCCGAATGTACTTCGCGACGCCGCATGGCAGCTCCTCGACGAATCCCTCGACCTCGCCACGATCCGCACCGAGACGATCGGGCTGGACGACGTCGCCGAGATGGGCCGCCGCATCCTCGCCGGCGAGCACAGCGGCCGCACGGTCGTCGAGCTCTAGCGCCGGACCGCAGCGCCGTGCTCTGGCGCCGCACATGGCGAAAGCCGCCGGGACCAGCACTGCGCTGGACCGGCGGCTTTCTCATCCCCCGATATGAAACAGCCTTTAGGCGTCGGTGCGCACGGGTGTCAGGACGTCGATGGGGGAGACTTCGGTGTGCGGGGGGATGCCCCGCTCCTCGTCACGGAACCACGCGCGGAAGCGTTTCAGGAACTTCATACGGGTTCACCTCCTTTCCTCTTGGCGGAAGGCGTGTTTACCTTCCGTTCATATTCGAGAAACCCTAGGTTCCAGTAAATGGTTTGTCAACACCCACCATCTACGCGCACCCACCATAATCGATAAACCCGCAGCGTAGACACGAAAAAAGCGCCGGACCAAAAAGGCCCGGCGCGGTCTCGCTCAGCGCGTGAGAGGGAGCGTTAGAGGAATGGGTAGGGGTCCCAGCCCGAGATGTACTCGATGCGCTCGCGGGCGATGAGCAGGAGCGCCGCCACCACGGCAATGAGCACCAGTGCCATGAAGATCCAAGCGATGGCCTTCTTGCCGCCGGACACCGGGGTGCCGTCCTCGGTGGGGGAGAGGAAGTGGATGCTCAGGGAGAAGAGGGTCGGCAGGCCGGCACCGAGCAGGATGCCAACTGCGGTGACCAGGAAGAGGGATTTGATGAGTTCCATGGTGATAATCCTTTCTGGTCGCGCTTACTTGCGGTGCTTGTTGTTGACAGCGGTGCGGGTTGCGGTTGCGCCCGCCAGGCCAGCGCTGGTGTCGACGAAGTCCGCCGGCTCGCCGTAGACCTTCTTGTCAGCCGTGTCAGCGGAGGTGCCGAGGGCGCCGCCGTCCTCGTCCCAGTCCTCGTTGACGTTGTCCTTGTGCACCGGAGCCTTGGAGGCGCGGTAGAACATGTAGCCGCCGCCCAGGGCAATGATGAGGGCGATGGCGACGCCGCCCCACACCAGGTCGCTGCCCGCGGAAGCGGCGCCGTTGCCGATCCACCAGATGACAAAGGAGACGAACGCCGCGACCGGCAGGGTGGTGATCCAGGCCAGGGCCATGCGGCCGGCGACGGACCAGCGGACCTCGCCCTTCGGGCCGGTCAGGCCGGAGCCCATGATGGAGCCGGTGGCCACGTGGGTGGTGGACAGCGCCATGCCCAGGTGGGAGGAGGTGAGGATGATGGCGGCGGAGGAGGTCTCAGCGGCCATGCCCTGCGGCGGGTGGATCTCAACGAGGCCCTTGCCCAGGGTGCGGATGACGCGGAAGCCGCCGGAGTAGGTGCCGATCGCGATGGCCAGCGCACACGCCAGCTGGATCCAGAACGGCATCGGGTGGTCGGAGTCGAACTGGCCGGCGGCGACCATGGCGAGGAAGATCACGCCCATGGTCTTCTGCGCGTCGGAGGTACCGTGCGCGAGCGCGACCAGGGAGGCGGAGCCGATCTGGCCCCAGCGGAAGTAGCGGTCGCGGTGCTCCTTCTCGGAGTGGTTGGTAATGCGGTAGACCAGCCAGGTACCAATCAGGGCAACCAGGCCAGCGACGAACGGCGCGGCGAGCGCCGGGATGATGATCTTGTTCAGCACACCGACCCAGACGACGCCGTCGAAGCCGATGGCGGCGATGGCCGCGCCGATCAGGCCGCCGAACAGGGCGTGCGAGGAGGAGGACGGGATGCCGAAGAGCCAGGTGAACAGGTTCCACATGATGCCGCCGCCGAGACCGGCGAAGACGACAAGGAGGAGCCTTTCAGAGTCAATTGGGTTGCTCAGGTCGAACACGTCGAGCTCCACGATGCCGCCCGCAACCGTCTTCGCCACCGCGACCGAGAGGAACGCGCCGATGAGGTTGAGGACACCGGCGAGTGCGACAGCCACCTTGGGTGTCAGCGCGCCGGTGGCGATGGACGTTGCCATCGCGTTTGCAGTGTCGTGGAAGCCGTTAGTGAAGTCGAAGAACAGAGCAACGACGATGATGAGGACAAGCAGGATCGTAATACTCACGGGAAGAAAGTATGCGCCTCTTATGTAACGCTGTCGATATTAAAAGCGAGAATTCATGTAAAGGTAAACTTTCCGTTTCCCGACGTTTGCCATACACCGCCAAGTTGTGACCCCGACCACAACTTGGCCGCCCCTAGAACGAGCTCGACCCGCCCGCACCGGAGAACCCGGAACTGAAGCCTGTGTTGACCCCTCCGCCGGAGCTGCTCGACTCCGCGTCCTGCGCCGCCTGCACGTTGTCGTGGTGCCACGAGGACATCGCCACGTACGGCACGTAGCCGGAGTAGACGTAGCCCGGGTCCGTCAGCGTCGGGCGCTCGAGCTCCTTGTATTCCTTCACGTCGCTGAACTCGCGACGCTTGACTTCGTCGAGAAGCAAGCGGTAATCGCTGAGCAGCCGGACGAAGCGGTCGAGGAAGTCGGGCGCCTCCGGGGCGGCGTCGAGGGCGTCGACGCGTTCCTGCAGCCGGGCGAGGTCGCCGCGCAGCGTCTCGTCCTTGACCTCGTAGCGGGCGCGGACGATGTCCTCGCGGATGTCCGTGAGCAGGTTGCGGCGGGCCGGGCCGTCGCCGCGCTCCACCTCGAAGAGCCGGTTGATGTTGTCCTCGGCGTGGCCCGCGTCCTCGAAGGTCTGCGCCGCCTCGCGCAGGTTCTTCGCGCTGTCGTAGGCCTGCTCGTCGGTGGCCACGCTGTTGCGCTGCGTCACGTCGTGCAGCGCGAGGAAGCGGTCGCGCACCTCGACCCACTCGTCGCGCATCTCGGCGTTGGCGAAGGCCGAGGACACCGAGTTCGCGCGGACGTCCAGCTCGTCCAGCCGCTGGCTCAGACCCGTGTATTCAGTCGCCAGCAGCGCGTGGTCTTCCCGCGCCTGGTTGATCGCTTTTCGACGCTTCCGCCTCCGCTCCGCCACGATCGTCCCGCCCAGCAGGCTCGCGCCCGCCGGGATGCCGGCCCCCGCGACCGTCCGGCCGACGCGGCCACCCTCTGCATCATTGACGCCCCACTGCTCGGCCTTTTCCCCGTCCATGGCCAGGTTCGCGCCGGCGAACACGGCCGCGGGCAGGTTGTTGTCGCGCAGCCCCGGCTTCATCTCCTCCAGCACTGATTCGAGGCGCTGGCCTTTGCGCAGCTTCAGCTGGTCGGCGACGTCTCCGCCTGCGAAGACGAAGTGGTTGCGCGACTCCATGTCCGCGCCGAGTATGAGTACGCCGTCGGCGAAGGTGTCGTTGCCAATCTCGTCCGGGAAGTTGTCGCGCAGGAAGTTCTCCACCGAATCGTTGACGTTGTCGCGGCCCTCGGAGAGGTAGATGTAGTGGACCGTCTGCACCGTGTCGGGGTGGGGAAGGCGCTCCGCGTCGCGCTGCATCTGGGCCTCGTCGTCAGCACTCACGATGTCCTGCGGGTCCGAGACCACCAGGTTCGCAGCGTTGGTTTGGGTGGACACGGCGAACTCGGCAGCGTCGGGGACGTCGGCCGTGGCGAAGCTGGCCACGCCGCCGCCCACCCCAAGCAAGGCCGTCGCGCCGAGCACGACCGCCCAATCCTTCACGCCGGAGCCCTTCGCGGGCACGATGTTCTCGGGAGTGTTACGTGCGTGGGGGTTCGTAGCCATAGACCAAAGCATAGCGAGCCGTTGGGGCACGGACATGAGCACAGGCGGGGACGGACCGCTATCATGTTTTGTTGATACGTCACCACGGAGGAGTGTGAACCATGAAAGCATTCGGCTTCCTAAGCTTCGGGCACTACGCCTTCGGCGGCCAGCGCGGCCCATCCGCAGAGAAGATCGCGCAGATTCACCTGGAGGTCGCCCAGGCGGCGGACGACATCGGGGTGAACAACGCCTCCTTCCGCGTGCACCACTTCGTACCGCAGGCCTCGGCGCCGATGCCGCTGCTCGGGGCCGTCGCGGCCACCACCAAGCGCATCGAGGTGGGCACGGGCGTGATTGACATGCGCTACGAAAACCCGCTCTACCTCGCCGAAGAGGCCGCTTCCCTGTACCAGCTCTCCGGTGGGCGCGTGGCCCTCGGCGTCTCCCGCGGCGCCCCCGAAGTCGCCGAGCGCGGCTGGGAAACATTCGGTTACAAAGGCGACGCACCAAACGGCGCGGATGTGGCGCGCCGCCACCTCGAGGCGTTTATGGCCGCGGTGGACGGCAAGGGCTTCGCCACCGCCGCACCGCTGGACAAGCAGTACCCCAACATGTTCCAGCCCGGCTCCGCCCTGCCCGTCTTCCCCACGGCGCCGGAGCTGCGCAAGCACATCTTTTACGGCTCGGGCACGCATACGTCCGCGGAGCAGACCGCGAAGGACGGGCTGAACCTCATGTCTTCCACCCTGGTTTCAGAGACCACCGCGCACACCCTGGGAGAAATCCAGGCCGACCAGATCAGCCGCTACCGCGCCGCGTGGAAGGAAGCGGGCCACGACTGGACACCCCGCGTGTCCGTCTCCCGCTCGATCTTCCCCATCGTCGATGGCGCGGACATGCAGCGGTTCGGAATGCAGGCCTCCGGCACCGACCAGGTGGGCGCGCTGCCGGACGTGGGCACGACAACCTTCGGCCGCACCTACGCCGCAGAGCCAGACACACTCATTGAGCAGCTCAAGGCCGACCCGGCCGTCATGGCTGCCGACACCCTGCTGCTCACCATCCCCACCGGGATGGGGGTGGACGTGAACGTGAAGATTCTGCAGAACTTTGCCACCCACGTCGCCCCAGCGCTCGGCTGGCAGCCGAACGCGCAAGGCCCGGTCACCGGCTACCCCATCGACTAACCCCCTGCGCGCAAGAAGCCAGCTGATCCCACACCCGCGCGGGTAACCATGCCCCACCCCCGTCCGTTTCGGGGGTAACCTTGTGGGCGACCAATTTTCCCCACTACGGATCGTTCGGCACGTACCTGCCGATGGAGGACACCATGGCTTCAGTGACCTATGACAAGGCAACCCGCATCTACCCCGGCGCGGACAAACCCAGCGTGGACAAGCTCGACCTGGAGATCGCCGACGGCGAGTTCCTCGTTCTTGTCGGCCCGTCCGGCTCGGGCAAGTCGACCGCCCTGCGCATGCTCGCCGGGCTGGAGGACACGAACGACGGGCGCATCCTGATCGGGGACCGCGACGTCACCAACGTCAGCCCGAAGGAGCGCGACATTGCGATGGTGTTCCAGAACTACGCGCTGTACCCGCACATGACTGTGCGCGAGAACATGGGCTTTGCGCTGAAGATCGCTGGTCAGGACAAGGACGAAATCAACCGCCGCGTGGAAGAGGCGGCGAAGACACTGGACCTCACCCAGTACCTGGACCGCAAGCCGAAAGCGCTGTCGGGCGGCCAGCGCCAGCGCGTGGCCATGGGCCGCGCCATCGTGCGCGAGCCGCAGGTGTTCCTCATGGATGAGCCGCTGTCCAACCTGGACGCGAAGCTCCGCGTGCAGACCCGTACGCAGATTGCCAACCTGCAGCGCCGCATGAAGGTGACCACTCTGTACGTCACCCACGACCAGACCGAGGCCCTCACCATGGGCGACCGGATCGCGGTGCTGAACTTCGGCGTACTGCAGCAGGTGGGCACTCCGCGCGAGCTGTACGACCGCCCGAACAACGTATTCGTTGCCGGCTTCATCGGCTCCCCGGCGATGAACCTGTCCACCTTTGATGTGGACGCGCAGGGCGTCGCCCGCCTGGGCCAGGCGTCCATTCCGCTGCCGCAGGAGGTCAGCTCCGCCGTCACCGAGGCGGACGGCGGCCAGATCATCCTCGGCTTCCGCCCCGAGGCGCTGACGCTGGTGGAGAACGCGGAGCACTCCATCCCGGTAGAGATCGACTTTGTGGAGGAGCTGGGCTCCGACTCCTTCCTCTACGGCCACCTCGCCGGCGGCGGCTGGAAGGAAGAGGGCCTGCAGGAGGAAACTTCGGGCCAGATCGTGGTGCGCACGGCACCGCTGTCCGGCGTGCGCGAGGGCGACGTGGTCCACGCGCAGATTGCGGAGGGCGGCCTGCACGCCTTCTCCAAGGCCACCGGCCAGCGCATTTAAGGCCCACGCGTGCAAGAGAAACTCAGCGTTCTCTCGCCAACCTTCGCGCCCACACTGCTGAAGATGCCGTGGTCCACCCCGCTTGAAGGGTGGAGCACGGACCTTCTCGCTGCCCTGCCGCGTGGCATCTCGCGCCACACGGTGCGCCTCATTGAGGCGGACGGGCTGACCTTCGCGGTCAAGGAGATTGGCGAGCACGTGGCCTACCACGAGTACAGAAACCTGCGCCGCCTGCAAGAACTCGGCGCTCCGTGCGTCGTGCCGGTCGCGGTCATCACCCACCGCCGGGACGCCGACGGCGAAGAACTGACCCCCTGCCTGGTCACGCAGCACCTCCGCTTCTCGCTGCCGTACCGTGACGTCTTCTCGCGCACGCCGGCGGCAGAGGTGGTGTCCAAACTGGTCCGCGCCCTGGCGGTGCTGCTGGTGCGCCTGCACCTGCTCGGCTTCTACTGGGGCGACGTCTCGCTGTCCAACACGCTGTTTCGCCGCGACGCCGACCAGTTTTCGGCCTACCTGGTCGACGCGGAGACCGGAGAGTTCCACGAGCCGCTCTCAAAGGGCCGCAGGCTTTACGACGTCGACGTGGCCCGCGTCAACATCATCGGCGAACTCATGGACCTCCAGGCCGCAGAGCTGATCGACCCGGAGGCGGACGTGATCTCGCTGGGCAACGCCATCGAGGCCGTCTACCTGGAGCTGTGGGACCTGGTCACCGGCGAGCTCGTGGTGGAGGGCGACGCGTTCGACGCGATTGCGAAGCGCGTCGCCGCCGTCAACGAGCTCGGCTTCGACGTAGGCGAGATGGAGATTGAGAACGAGGGCAACCGCTACCGCATCATCATCGAGCCGGCCGTGTTCTCCACCGGCTTCTACCAGAAGAAGCTGCTCCGCCTCACCGGGCTGGACGTGCAGGATCGGCAGGCGCAGCGCCTGCTGGGGGAGATGGAGGTGTACCGCGCCGTGCGCTACGGCGGGAAGCTGCCGCTGGAGGCGGTGGCGCACCGGTGGATGGTGCGCGAGTACGAGCCGGTGGTGGCGCTCACCCCCGAGCCGTTGCGGGAGAAGCTGGAGCCCGCGCAGATCTTCCACGAGATCCTGGACCACCGCTGGTTCCTCAGCCAGAACGAGCACCGGTTCGTCCCGCTCATGCAGGCCGCAGAGTCCTACTTCCAGGGGGTCCTTCCGGGGCACCGGGACGAGGCGATGGTCTACAGGCAACGTTTAAGTTTACCCCCCGGATCACCCCCAACCCGCGGAGGGTGAGGATGATAGTACCAGCTAAGACCACCGTATAGGTGTTATGTATGGAAGACATTGTTGGTCCTGCCAGGTAGTCCTAACCTTGAGAGGGTAAAGAACAACCTAAAAGCGAAGGACCGCCGATGAGTACGACAACCCGCGCGGCTCGCCGAGTGCTGGCGACCGTGGCGACGGTGATGGTGGCGTCGATAAGCTTGGTTGCGTGCGGAACTGACAACGGGCCGAGTGTGTACTACCTCAACTTCAAGCCCGAGCAGGCCGAGCAATTCAAGACGATCGCCGCGGAGTATACGGAGGAAACCGGCATTCCGGTCAAGGTGGTCACCGCCGCCTCCGGCTCCTACATGCAAACGCTCAAGGCCGAGATGGCGAAGAGCAACGCGCCGACCCTGTTCCAGGTCAACGGCCAGGAGGGCTACGGCATTTGGAAGGACTACCTGGCCGACCTCTCCGATTACGAGGTCGTGCAAGAGCTTAACGACGACGCGCAGCCGATCACCGACAAAGACGGCGCCGTCCGCGCCGTCCCCTACGCCCTGGAAGGGTTCGGCATCCTCTACAACGAGGAGATCTTCGACCAGTACTTCGCCCTGCCCAACCCCGCCGTGGCCTCCACCAAGGAGATCAAGAACTTTGACACGCTCAAGGCGGTCGCCGAGGACATGCAGGCCAAGAAGGAGGAGCTGGGTATCGACGGCGCGTTCGCGGTGACCAGCCTCATCGCCGGCGAGGAGTGGCGCTGGACCAACCACCTGATGAACGGCCCGTACCACTACGAGATCCAGGACCGCGGCATCACCGAATTCACCGAGATGCCCACCATCGACTTCATCTACGGCGACCAGTACAAGCAAATGCTGGACCTGTACCTGAACAACTCGACCACCAAGCCGGCGCTGGCCGCGTCGCGCTCCACCAGCGACTCCATGGCGGAATTCGCCACCGGGAAGGCCGCCATGGTGCAAAACGGCAGCTGGGCCTGGAGCCAGATCGGCGGCGAAGGCTCGACCGATGTCAAAGAGGACAAGATCAAGTTCATGCCCATCTACATGGGTCTGCCCGACGAGGAGAACGTGGGCCTGAACATTGGTACGGAGGCCTACATGGCCGTGAACAACAAGGCCAGCGAGGAAGACCAGCAGGCCACGCGCGACTTCCTCAACTGGCTGTTCCTCTCTGATCAGGGCAAGCAGCACGTAGTCAACGACCTCTCCTTCATCGCCCCGTTTAAGAACTACGGCCCCGAGGACGTGCCGGACGACCCGCTGGCGCACCAGGTGCAGGCGGCGCTGACGGACGAGGACTCCGAGACCATCCCGTGGGACTTCCAGTTCAGCCCCAACCAGCAGTTCCGTGACCTGTACGGCCAGAACCTGGCCCAGTACGCGATTGGCAACATGAGCTGGGACGACGTGGTGGCCAAGCTCAAAGAGGACTGGGAGTACGAGATGGCCAACCAGATTGCCCTGCTGGACTAGGGAGAGGAGCACACCACCATGCAAGCATCACTGAAAAAATATTTCCCCGTCTTCGTCCTGCCGACCCTGCTGGCCTTCGCCATCGCGTTCCTGGTCCCGTTTGTGATCGGCTTCTTCCTCTCATTTACCAAGTTCACCACCATTACCGACGCCCACTGGGTCGGCCTGGAGAACTACGGCCGCGTCTTCGAGGAACGCGAAGGATTCGTCCACGCCTTCGGCTTCACCATTGCCGTGGCGATCGTGTCCATCATCACTGTCAACGTGATCGCGTTCGCCATCGCGTGGACGCTGACCCGCAAACTCAAGGGCACCAACTTCTTCCGCACGGTGTTCTTCATGCCGAACCTCATCGGAGGCATCGTGCTCGGCTACACGTGGCAATCCATGATCAACGCGGTGCTAGCCCACTACGACACCACCATCGCCGCCGACAGCAAGTTCGGTTACGCCGGCCTGGTCATCCTGATGAACTGGCAGCTCATCGGCTACATGATGATCATCTACATCGCCGGCCTGCAGAACGTGCCGCCGGAGCTCATCGAGGCCGCCGAGCTGGACGGCGTGAGCAAGTGGGAGATGCTGCGGCACGTCACCATCCCGATGATGATGCCGTCCATCACCATCTGCCTGTTCCTCACGCTGTCGAACACGTTCAAACTGTTCGACCAGAACCTCGCGCTTACCGACGGAGCGCCCGGGCAAGAGACCGAAATGGTCGCCCTCAACATCGTCAACACCATGTTCAACCGCGTCGGGGCCGAGGGCGTCGGCCAGGCGAAGGCCGTGATCTTCGTCGTCGTCGTGGTTGTGATCGCAATGTTCCAGCTGCGCGCCACCCGCAGCAGGGAAGTGGAGGCATAGGACAATGACAACGAAAGTAAGTAAGGGACAGCGGGGCGTCGATAAGCAAAAAGCCGCCAGCGAGGCCAAGGTCTCCGGCGGGGCGAAAACGCTGATCTACGCGGTGCTGATCTTCCTCACCATCGTGTTCCTCGGGCCCATCCTGTTCATCCTGCTCAACTCCTTCAAGGACCGCTTCGCCATCTCCACCAACCCCTTCGCGCTGCCGGTTGGTGAGCTGTGGGCGGGCCTGAGCAACTACATCACCGGCGTGCAAGGCGAAGGCTTCGGCTGGGCGATCGTGTGGTCCTTCGTGATCACGATCCTGTCCGTCGTGGCCATCGTATTCTTCTCCTCCATGACCGCCTACTACATCACGCGCGTGAAGACGTGGTGGACCAGCGCGCTGTACTACCTGTTCGTGTTCTCCATGGTCATCCCGTTCCAGATGGTCATGTTCCCCACCGTGGTCATCGCCGACCGCCTCGGCCTGGCCAACCCGCTGGGCATGGTCGTGCTGTACATGGGCTTCGGCGCCGGACTGTCCGTGTTCATGTTCTCCGGCTTCATCAAGTCGATCCCGCTGGAGATCGAGGAAGCAGCGACCATCGACGGCTGCTCGCCTGTCTCCACCTTCTTCCGCGTCGTCATGCCGATGCTCAAGCCGACCGCGATCACCGTGGCAATCCTCAACGCCATGTGGATCTGGAACGACTACCTCCTGCCGTACCTGGTCGTCGGCCTGTCCACGCCGTACCGCACGATCCCGGTCGTGATCCAGCAGTTCATCGGCTCCCAGGGCGACCGCGACCTCGGCGCCATGATGGCCATGCTCGTGCTGGCGATCCTGCCGATCATCATCTTCTACATGGCCGCGCAGAAGCACATCGTCGAAGGCGTCGCCGCCGGTGCGGTGAAGGGGTAGGTCGGGTTCGGCTGGCTTGGCTGGTTGTTGGCGTCGGGATCGGTTTCGGTCCCGGCGCCTTTGCTGTTGGTGGGGGTTCTCGCGCGGGGCGGGTCCAGATGGAGCTAGCTCCATTTGCGGTAGACCGCGGTTCGCGACCAGGCGTTTTTAGTGGCCGTCCGGGCCAAACGGAGCTAGCTCCATCTGCAGTAGACCGCGATCCGCGACCAGGGGATTTAGTGGCGGTCGGGTCCAAACGGAGCTAGCTCCATCTAGACCGCCCGCGGCGCCGTACCGGCACCGGGCCGCCGCCCCGCCGACCACCCGCCGCCCGCCAACCAGCCCACGCCCCGCCAATCCGCGGCCATCCGCGCCTGACTGGTCCGCCGCCACCAACTACGCTGGTCCGGGTGAACATGTTTAACCCGGACTCGCGTTTCATGTCCGCCTTCACGCTGATGGCGGACATTGTCATTCTCAACATGCTCATGATTCTGTCGAGCCTGCCCATCGTCACCGGCGGCGCCGCGCTCCGCGCCGCAAACGTCGTTGTCGGCGACATGATCCAGGGCCTCGGTTCGCGGTATGCGTTGCAATACCTGAGGGAGTTTCGTCGACAAGCGCGCCCCGCCACGCTGTGGTGGTTGGTGCTGCTCGTCGCCGCCGCCGTCCTCGTCTACGAGCAGTGGGTCCTCTTCCAGGCCGGCATCGACGGCACCGCGCTCTTCGCGCTCCAGGCGCTCGCGCTGTCCGGCGCGATGGTGCTCGCCGGGATCTCCGTGTGGTTTTTCGCGCTCGAATCGTTGCCTTCGCCTATCGACGCCACCGCATCCCCCTTCTCACTCGCGGTCGTAATGACCTTCAAGCACCTCATACACACGCTCGGCGCCCTCGCCGTGCTGTGGATGGGGGTCTCGCTCGTGCGGTTCCTACCCCTCGTCGTTGCCGTACCCGCTGTGTTCTTCGCCGTGCCCGCCCTGTGCGTGTACGTCATCCGACTGGTGCTCGCGCGGCCGCTCGAGCAAACGCTGGGGGAGTAGCGGGAATCTTGGTGCTTGCAGGTTCAACGGCTAGCAGCGCCTGCCTCGGCGTAAAGACCCACGATGACTACGCTGGCGAGCAATACAAAGCTGGCACGATCGCCTTCCGCACCCTGGTCCCGCTCGGCATCGTCGCGCTGCTCGGTGGCGTCGTCTACGCTGCGGCCTCCGGCCTCATCCCCGGCGTGACCCTCCCGGCAATTCCGGGGCTGTCGTTCTAAGCAAGACCAGGTAGATTCCTGCACTACATAGTGGCAGGCCTCAGGCCTTAATTATCACAACGCTTCACTCGGAAAGCTCTCGAATAGCGCTCACGGCGCATCAGCGACGCGGAGGTACTTTCTCGCTCGGCTTGTTGGTGGGGCGGTGGCGAGGATGAGGTTGGCGTCGAGAAGCGACCGGAGCTTCACGCGAACGGTGTTGACAGACAGGCCAACCCGATCGGCGACTTCGCGCGCCGACAATGCCTCAGTGGGTGACAAGATTTCGAGGACACGGCGCTCCGAAGCATCAAGCGGAGTGGACTCAGGCGATGCGGGCGGCTCAGTGTCAGCGAGGACGAACCGATCCACATCAGAGGTAGCAGCGAGCAAACCCTCTTCGACCATTGCCCGGAAGAGCAATCGCGCGTCATCACTGTCCATTCCTAGGTTTTTTCGCAGTTCGATGGGGGTGACGGCGCCAAGACCGTAAGCAATTGCAAGTGCAACGTGCCTGTCCCGACTCGCATTCGGAGCGCGCTTCTCGAGCCACTCAGCGAGATCCGGAGTGAGAAGGCCGAACCGCTGCAAAGTGACTCGAAACTCTCCTACATCGACGCGAAACTCCGGCGGACGCAGCCCCATCTCCTTCATCCCCAGAAGCATTCGCTGAATCCCGCTACCGTGATTTTCTGCAACGTGAGACGAACCATTGGGTATCGGGAGGTGACTGAGCAAGCTCGCGATATATGGGTTACGCGATTCGGAACGCCCCTCATAGAGTTGATCCACAGTCAATCCCCGCCACAGTCCACCAGGATTGATGACCTCTACACGGTCCGGATAGACATCGACATGGACCTGCATGCCACGAGCCGCCGCGCTGTAATCGCGGTGCATAACCGCGTTCGTGATCGCTTCGCGCAGCACGATCTCTGGGATTTCCGGCTCGTCCACCATCGTGCCTCGGCTCTCCACCGTCCGAGTCCGTAGATTACGGAGCACCGCTTGAATGGCATCCTCCACAGCGACGGGAAGTGGCCCGTCGCAATGCTTCCGGTCCACAAAACGGGTCGCCTGCGCCGATTTTTCAAAGGTAGGGTGCACGGCCACGTCGATGAACAACTGGGGGAAAAACTGCTGCGGATACTTACCGACGGTCAGTAGGCCCGCCATCACTGGAACGTTGTCACCGTTCACGATGTGCAATCTTTCGAGCACTTCCGCGTCGGTAGACGTCCCGTACATAATCCGGGACCCGCTCTTCATCAACGAACTGGTAAGGTCTTTCCAGCTCCGCTCGTCCAAATCAGAAAGATCGGCCTGATGAATGGCTTCGATCTCCGAGTAGTCGGGATCAAACATCGCCGACAGTTGGTCGATCTCATACGGGGACAGATGCTGGTCACCATCGAGAACCCGCTTATACGACCCCTTCTTCGGTCCTTGCGCTGTGACGTAGCACGGCATCCTTTTTTCGAGCTGGCTATCCCCGCGCATTGGGAAGATCTCCACCAGCACGACGGGATTGCCTTCGAACTCATCAGTCTCAATATTGTGACGGGGAATCGGCGTAGTGGGTGGCTTTTCCTGCTCGCTCCGAAACGCGCTAATCAACTGGTCATTGACCTTATGAACGTCGAATGAAGGATCCACTGTGAATGATCGAGTGCGCTGATCCTCGTTGACACCGAGAACAATCGTGCCACCATTCGTGTTGGCGAATGCGCTGACTGTGGACCAGAATCCCTTGTCTAGCTTCCCGGAACCTGCCTTTGCCTCAATGGCATGATCGTCGTTGCCCTGCCGGTTGAGGCGATTCATGATCTCTGTCATGCGGTCACTCATGCCGTCACTATACCTCACTGACATGAGTGACAGTAGTGAGAGCGTCAATGACGACAGTGAGAACATGAGTGACAATAGTGAGAACCACACTGACAGCAGTGAGAACGTCACTGACATGAGTGAGGACATGAGTGACATTAGTGAGAACATGAGTGAGGCCGCGGCAGCGCTCATGCTCGCCGTAGCCACAGCCGGCGCCGGCGCCAGCGCAGGAACCGCGGACGGTTCCTCGTTGCCGCCGGGCGCCACCGCGGGTTCGTCCACGATCAGTGGGATGCTCGGGGCGAATGCGACGCAGGGGACCGTCGTGAAGCAAGGCGACCGTATCCGAGTGCAACGGCTCCTGTGGGATTTCAACTGCACGCTTGGATACGTCGATCCGCGCGCGGGCGTCGGCTACACGGCCGGGCATTGCGGGCTCCCCGGCGAGCCGGTGCTCAACGAGAATTACCAGATCATCGGCTATTTCGAGGCATCGAACGGGCTCTCCATGAACCTGAACATCCCGTTGGCGTACGCAGCGGACGTCGTGCCGTCGCTCATGCCGCAAGTGTCTCGGGGCATGCTTGCCGACGTCGCGCGGATCCGCTTCAACCCCGGCGTCGTAGCGGGTGGGAACGCGTTGAGTGGCGACCGGATCGTGCAGCTCGGCGAGGTACGGCACGGCGACCAGATTTGTGCCGTCGGCGCGCAGAGCCAGCGCGTGGTCTGCGGCTCGGTGGACAAGGTCAACGGCGACACCACCTACGCCTTCCAGCACGGTTTGATCCCGGGCGACTCGGGCGGTCCCGCGTGGATCCCGGGGAAGGGGTTCGTCGGCGTGAACAGCGGCGGGTCCAGCAACATCGCCGGCACCGAGGGGTACCGGGAGGCGTTCGCGCACCCGCGGGCGCTGTAGGAACGGAGCCGCAACCACACACGCAACCGAGCGTTCTTCCAGCGCACCGGATAAAGTTGGGGCAATGAAGAAGAAAATAGCCAGCCTGGTCGCAGCGGGTCTCGCGCTCGTTGGCGCGGGCACCGGAGCGACCACCACAACTGCGAACGCCGCGGCGCTGCCGCCGAATAGCACAATGGGTTCATCCGCGGCGAGCGGGGCGCTCGGTTTCAACGCACCCGCGGGCACCGTGGTGAACCAGGGGGACCTGATCAGCGTCTTCCACGGCCTGTGGCTGGACGACTGCACGCTCGGGTACGTCGATCGGGGCGCGGGGGTCGGCTACACGGCCGGGCACTGCGGCTTCGCCGGCGAGCCCGTACTGAACGCGAACAACCAGGTCATTGGCTATTACGAGAACTCGCATCACCTGCTGCCGGCGCTGGACATCCCGCTCAGCTACCTGGCGCAGTTCTTCCCGGCGGCGCTGCAGTTCGCCTCGAAGGGGCCGCTTGCCGACGTCGCCCGCATCCGCTTCATCCCCGGAGTCGTCCCCGGGCCGAACTCGTTTACGGGCGATCGTGTCGCGCCGATCTGGGAGGTGCAGCCGGGTGACCAGGTGTGCGCCGTCGGTGCGAAGAGCCAGCAGGTGTACTGCGGCTCGGTGGACAAGGTCAACGGCGACACCACTTACGCCTTCCACCGCGGCCTGCGCCCGGGTGACTCCGGCGGCCCGGCGTGGATCCCCGGCAAGGGCTTTATCGGGGTGAACTCCTCGCTGTCCGAAAACGTCGCGGGCACGAAGGGCCAGCGCACCGCGTTCGCCCACCCCAGCGCGCTGTAAGCCCGCCCCCCCAAAAAAAGCAACCCAGCGGCCCAGCGGCTAGGAGTTTGCGGCGGGGGAGGGGGTCACGGTGGCGTCGTCAAGCGATTGCCCCTTGATCTTGCCGTGGGCGAACTTGTTGATCACCATGGCGATCGCGCCGTCGCCGGTGACGTTGGCGGCGGTGCCGAAGGAGTCGACGACGATGTACGCGGCGATCATCAGCGAGACCATGGATTCGTCGAAGCCGAGGTTGGCCTGCAGGAGGCCGACGGCGGCCATGATGGCGCCGCCGGGGACGCCTGGCGCGGCGATCATCATGATGCCGAGCAGGAAGATGAAGCCGACGACCTGGCCGGGGGAGACGTCGAGTCCGCCCATGAACACGACCGCCAGGGCGTAGAGCATGATCTTCATCATCGAGCCGGACAGGTGGATCGTGGCGCAGAGGGGAACGATGAAGCCGGCGACGTCCTCGTCGACCTTGTTCTTCAGCGTCGAATTGTAGGTCACCGGGATCGTCGCGGCAGACGAGGACGTGCCCAGTGCGGTGAAGTAGGCGGGCATCATGTTCTTCATCGCCACGAAGGGGTTGCGGCCCGCGATCGCGCCGGCGGCCAGGTACTGCAGCGTGAGGATGATCAGCGTCATCAGGATGGAGAGGACGAGGACGCTGCCGAACGCCGCCATGGTGGAGCCGAAGTTCTCGTTCATCCCCAGGTTGAGGAAGGTGCCGAAGATGAAGAGCGGCAGCAGCGGCACGACGAAGCTCTTCACAATCTTCATGATGACGCCGTTGAGCTCGTCAAGTACCTCGTACATGGCGGTGGATTTCACCTGCGTCATGGCGATGCCGATGAAGAACGCGAGCAGCAGCGCCGACATGACCTCGAACGGCGCCGGCATTTCCACCTCGAAGTAGGGGCTCAGCCCGCCGGCCTCCGGGTCGTCCACGTTGGTAATCAGCTCGGATCCCTTGAGCAGGTGCGGGTAGACCACGGTGGCCGTGCCCCACGCAATCAGGCCGGAAATGATGGTGGAGCTGTACGCCACCCCGGCGGTAATGCCGAGCCACTTCCCCGCGCCGCGGCCGAGACCCGCGATGGCGGGTGCGATCAGCGCGAAGATCAGGACAGGGACGAAGAACCCGAGGAAGTTGGAAAACAGGCCGTTGAACGTGACAAAAACGCGTGCCAGCCAGTCGGGAAAGACAAAGCTGCACAGGAAGCCGAGGATAATTGCCACGACAACCCAGAACAGCAATGACTTCAAAACGTTCGATTTCATGGTTGGAACCTTTTGCAGTCACGGGACCGTGGACGGACCCGAAGATGTACAGGGAACGGACAGGGCGTTGTGCCTGTCCGTTGAATGTTATTGTTCCTTATTCACGGCCCAAATTGCGAACTTTCGCAAAATCTTTTCGGCCGCCAGCGGGCAGTCGCTTATCGACGCCCCCACGCCCCACCCAGCCGCCGCAAGAATTCGGCCCCACAGCCGGACCGGTTTATCCTATCTCTATGTCCCCGTTTGCAACCATGACCACGCTGAACATCGTCCTTGGCATCCTGTTCATCATTGGCGCGCTCCTCTTCCTCATCCCAGGCGCGATGGCCACCGCCGGCAAGCTTCCCGGCAACAACGTCATCGGCCTCCGCCTCCCGGAGGTGCGCAAGAACGAGAGCACGTGGGTCACCGCCCACCGCGTCGTCGGGCCGTTCGCCCTGCTGGCCGGCGTCGCGATGGCGATCGGCGCGGCGTTCGCCTTCATCGCGGAGGGCTGGGTTTGGGTCGCGCCGGCCGTCGCCCTCATCGCCGCGGTGGCCGCGTTCGCCGTCGGCGGCAACTACGGCACGAAGGCAGCCAAGCTTGCCGACGCCGCACTGCACGAGCCCGACGAACCCGCCGAAGAGGCGCCGGCGCCCCAGGTGAACCTGGACGCGCTGCGCCGCGCGGCCGGAAAGGCCGACGGCGAGGAGTAGCGCCCCGCACCACCGCACCGCAATGTTTCACGTGAAACATTGCGGTTTTTATTTTGCCCGCCCCCGCGGCGCGCACTGGAATTACTTTCACGCCCACGCAGGACTTTTACCAATTTGCTGCGGATCGCGCGCCGACCCGCTACCTTAGCCCTTGTGACTTACATGACTCTGACCAACTGGTGGTGGCGCGCGTAGACGGCGTGCCACCGATTGTAGGTTCCCCATTTCACGGCCCGCCGGCTTGGACCAACTCAAGCACCGCGGGCCTTTCCGCTCCAGAGCCCTCGGTGTCAGCACACACGAAGGACGACAATGAGCAACCCCCCGACTACTCCACCGGGCGCCGCGCCCCGGTTGACGCACCGCGAGGTGCGCTACCACGCGGACGCCGCAAGCCTGTTCGCCCACCTCGGCGGCACCACCACGCCCGACTCCGTGCTGCTTGAGTCAGCCGACATCACCACCCGCTCCGGGCTCCAGTCCGTCGCGGTGCTGCGCGCCTCCCTGCGCGTGACCTGCCAGGGCGACCGCGTCACCGTACTCCCGCTCACCGAGTCCGGCCGAGTGCTTGCCGCGCGGCTCCGCGAGCAGCTGGGGGAGTACCTCACCCCGGGCGCCGAGGCCGACGTCTACGCGTTCCCCGCTTCCGACGCCGCGGACGAGCGCGAACGCCTCACCGCCATCTCCACGGTGGAAGTCCTGCGCGCGCTGACCACCGGCGCCGGGTACGGAGACAAGGACTTCCCGCTGCTCGCCGGCGGCTTCGCCTACGACTACCTCGAGACCTTCGAGGACCTGCCACGGGTTGCCGACGGCGCGAACACGTACCCCGACTACCAGTACGTGCTCGCGGAGGTCCTGCTGCGCATCGACCACCAATCCCAGACCGCGTACCTGGCAGGCGTGGACGCGGCCGGCGACGGCATCGACCTCGACGACCTCGCCGCGCGTATCGACGCCGCCGAGCCCGGCACCGCCGACGCGTACCAGCCGACCCCGAGCGCGGCCGGCACCTTGCGCGTGCGTACCGACATCTCGGACGAACGGTTCTGCGCTGACGTCGATAAGCTCAAAGGCAACATTGCCAACGGCGACATCTACCAGGTGGTGCCGGCGCGCAGCTTTATCACCGAGTGCGCCGACGCCTTCGCCGCCTACCTGCAGCTGCGCGCGACCAACCCGTCGCCGTACATGTTCTACCTCCGGGGCGTGGACACGCGCGGGGAGGCGTACGAGCTGTTCGGCGCCTCGCCGGAGTCCAACCTGAAGTACACCCAGGCCAACCGCGAGGTCCAGCTGTATCCGATCGCCGGCACCCGCCCGCGCGGCTTGGCCGAGGACGGCTCGATCGACCACGAGCTGGATACGCGCATGGAGCTGCAACTGCGCACCGACGCGAAGGAGGTCGCGGAGCACACCATGCTGGTGGACCTGGCGCGTAACGACGTCGCCCGCGTGGCCACCCCGGGCACCCGCAGGGTGGTCGATCTGCTGCAGGTGGACCGGTACTCACGGGTGATGCACCTGGTCTCGCGGGTCACGGCCGAGCTGGCCGGGGACCTCGACGCCCTCGACGCCTACCGCGCCTGCATGAACATGGGCACGCTCACCGGCGCACCGAAGCTGCGCGCGACTGCGCTGCTGCGCGAGCTGGAGGGGCACCGGCGCGGTTCCTACGGCGGTGCGGTCGGGTACCTGCAGGGTAGCGGCGACATGGATACCTGCATCGTGATCCGTTCCGCGTACGTCACCGGCGGCACCGCCGTGGTGCAGGCCGGGGCCGGTGTGGTGCGCGATTCCAACCCGCAGTCCGAGGCCGACGAGACGCTGCACAAGGCCTACGCGGTGCTCAACGCGATCGCGCTGGCGGCCGGTGCCGAATTGGAGGTGGAGAAATGATCGCCCTGCTGGATAACCAGGACTCGTTTGTGTACAACCTGGTCGACGCGCTCGCTGAGTACGACTCAACAGTATTTCGCAACACCGTGAGCGCCGACACCGTGCTCGCTACTGAGCCGGACTTAATCGTGTTGTCGCCCGGGCCCGGGTACCCCGCGGACGCCGGGTGCATGGCCGAGCTTATCGACCGGGCGCAGGGGCGGATCCCAATCCTCGGGATCTGCCTGGGGTACCAGGCCCTGGTCGAGCACTTCGGGGGAGCGGTGCGGCCGTGCGGGCCGGTGCATGGGGCGTCGATAAGCATGGCCCTCACGGACGCCGGCCAGGACTCGCCTCTGTTTGCGGGCATGACCGTGGACGACATCCCTGGGCAGCGCGGGCGACTCGTGCCGGTGGCGCGCTACCACTCGCTGGGCGCCACCGCGGTGCCGGCGGGGATGCACGCGCTCGCGCACACCGCCACCGACATTGGCGACGCGGTCATGGCCGCGGCGAGCGACGACGGCATGTCCCTTGGCCTGCAGTTTCACCCCGAATCCATCCTCACCCCGGCAGGGCCGACGATGCTGCGGCGCAGCGTGGACCTGCTGCTGAAGAAAGGAACGAACAATGGCAACCGATAAATCCCTGGCAATCCTCAAGCGCTTCCTGGACAACCATGCACCCTCGCTGGAGGAAGCGGTCGAGGCGTTCACCCCGCTCACGGTGGGCGATTACGACGACGTCCACATCGCCGCGCTGCTCGCCACCATCCGCACCCGCGGCGAGACATTCGCGGACGTGGCGGGCGCGGCGCGCGCGTTCCTCGCGGCCGGCCGGCCGTTCCCCGTGACGGGGGAGGGGCTCATGGACACCGCGGGCACCGGCGGCGACGGCGCGAACACCATCAACATCACCACGGCCGCCTCGCTGGTCGCGGCCGCCGGCGGGGTGAAGATGATCAAGTGCGGCAACCGCTCGGTATCGTCCAAGTCCGGATCGGCCGACGTGCTCGAGGCGCTGAACATCCCGCTGGACCTGGACCCGGAGCGCGCCGTGCGCCAGTTCGAGTCCTCCAACTTCACGTTCCTGTTCGCGCCGGCGTACAACCCGGCGATCGCGCACGTGCAGCCGGTGCGCAAGGCGCTCGGCGTGTCCACGCTCTTCAATACGATGGGCCCGCTGCTGTCGCCGGCGCGCCCCGAGTTCCAAATCATGGGCATTGCCAACCCGGCGCAAGGCCAGCTCATCGCGGAGACCATGCGCGAGCTCGGGCGCGGCCGCGCCATGGTCGTCCACGGGGCAGGCACCGACGAACTCGCGGTCCACGGCGAGTCGCAGATCTGGGAGCTCGACCGCGACGGCACGATCACCCACTCCACCGTCACCCCGGAGGAGCTCGGCCTCGCGCGTCACTCGCTGGAGGACCTGCGCGGTGGTGACGGGGAAGCGAACGCTGCGGCGATGCGCGCCACCTTCGCCGGCGAAGGCCCGCAGGCGCACCGCGACGCTGTCGCCGCCACCGCCGGCGCCATGTTCTACCTCTACGGCACCACCGACACCATCGCCGACGGCGTGCAGCACGCGCTCGCATTGCTTGCCGACGCCACCGTGCACACCTGGTTGCGCCGCCACGAGGAGGCTGACTACAGTGCCTAAGCCTGCCGGGATGCCCACGGTGCTAGAGGATATTGTCGAGGGGCGAAAGGGTCACCTTGACGAAATCCGGCAGCGGGTCGGCCACGTCGATTTCGGCACGTTACCCAAATCGGAGCGCTCCCTCTACGACAACCTCAAGCGGGAGGGGACGAGCTTCATCATGGAGTGCAAGTCCTCCTCGCCCTCGCTGGGCCTGATCCGCGACCACTACGAGCCAGGCGCTATCGCGCGCATCTACTCCCGGTACGCCGCCGGCATCTCGGTGCTGTGCGAGCCGGACCGCTTCGGCGGGGACTACGACCACCTGGCGACGGTGGCGTCGAGCACCCACCTCCCGGTGTTGTGCAAGGACTTCATCATCGACGACGTCCAGGTCTACGCCGCTCGCTACTACGGCGCGGACGCCATCCTCCTCATGCTTTCAGTGTTGGACGACGCCACCTACGCCCGATTGTCCGCGCTCGCGGACTCGCTTGGGATGGACGTCCTCACCGAGGTGATCGACGAGGAGGAAGCGGCGCGCGCCACCCGGCTCGGGGCGCGCATCTTCGGCGTCAACCACAGGAACCTCCACGACCTATCCATCGACCTCACGCGCTCGGCCCGGCTGGCCACGCTCGCGCCCGAGGGGGCGGCGGTGGTTGCCGAGTCGGGCATCCGCGACGTCGAGACCGTGCGCCAGCTCGGCGCGCACTCCGACGGCTTCCTCGTCGGTTCGCAGCTGACAGGCCAGCCGGACGTCGACCTCGCTGCCCGCGAGCTGGTGTACGGGCCGAACAAGGTCTGCGGCCTCACCTCCTGGTCGGCGGCGCAGGCGGCCAAGGCAGCGGGCGCCGTCTACGGCGGCCTCATCTTCGAGCAGACGAGCCCCCGCAATGTTTCACGTGAAACATCGGCTGACATTATCGCGCACGAGCCGGGCTTGAAGTACGTGGCCGTGTCGCGGCGGACCTCCGGGTACGGCGACCTCATCCAGCCCGGCATCGCCGCCGTCCAGGTCCACGCGCCCTTCCAAGGGTCGATCGAGGCGGAGCGCGACCTCGTCGGCCGCGTCCGCGGGGAGGTCGGCGCCAGCATCGAAGTGTGGCGCGCGGTTTCCATGAGCGCCGGTGATGGGGGCGGGGTCGCGCTTGGGCTGCAGGGGAGCGCGGACAAGCTTGTGCTCGACGCGCGCGACGGGGGCTCTGGCGAGACCTTCCGCTGGGGCGACATCCCGGACGAGGTACGCAGCGACGCGCTGCTCGCCGGCGGCCTCCACCCCGGCAACCTCGAGGATGCGCTCAGCGTCGGCTGCACGGGCGTGGACCTGAACTCCGGGGTGGAGTACCCGGCGGGCGCCGGCGCGTGGGCCGGGCGGAAGGACGCAGCGGCGCTGCGGCGCGCATTCAACATCATTGGCAATTACCACTACCCAAGGACGAGCAATGAGTGATTATATCCACGGCGGCAGCACGATCCTGCCAGCCTACTACGGCGAGTTCGGCGGCCAGTACGTACCGGAGTCGCTCCTCCCCGCGCTTGACCAGCTCGAGCGCGCCTTCGTCGACGCGTGGGAGGACGAAGAGTTCATGGCCGAATACCGAGGCCTGCTCCGCGACTACCTCGGCCGCCCCACGCCGCTCACCGAGTGCCGGAACCTGCCGCTCGATGGCGCCAACGCGCGGATCTTTCTCAAGCGCGAGGACCTCGTCCACGGCGGCGCGCACAAGACAAACCAGGTGATCGGCCAGGCGCTCCTGGCCAAGAAGATGGGCAAGACCCGCATCATCGCGGAGACCGGCGCCGGCCAGCACGGCACCGCGACGGCGCTCGCGTGCGCGCTCCTGGGCCTGGACTGCGTGATCTACATGGGAAAGGTCGACATGGCCCGCCAGGAGCCCAACGTCTACAGGATGCGGCTCATGGGCGCGGAAGTCATCGGCGTGGACACGGGCGCCGGCACGCTCAAGGATGCGGTGAACGAGGCGCTCCGCGACTGGACCGCCACCTTCCACGAGTCCCACTACCTGCTCGGCACGGCGGCGGGCCCGCACCCGTTCCCCAAGATTGTGAAGGAGTTCCACCGCGTCATCTCCGCCGAGGCGAAGGCGCAGATGCAGCAGCGCGTGGGCGCGCTGCCGGATGTGGTGTGCGCCTGCGTCGGCGGCGGCTCGAACGCGATCGGCATGTTCGCCGACTTCATCGACGAGCCCGGCGTCGAGCTCATTGGCGTGGAGCCCGGGGGAGAGGGTGTCGGCGTGGGCAAGCACGGGGCCGCGATCGCGGCCGGCACCGTAGGTATCCTCCACGGCACGCGCTCCTACCTCATGCGCGACGCCGACGGGCAGGTGGAGGAGTCCTACTCCATCTCCGCCGGGCTTGACTACCCGGCCGTTGGCCCCGAGCACGCACACCTGGCTAAGTCAGGGCGCGCCCGGTACGTCCCCGTCACCGATGAGGCGGCGCTGCGCGCGTTCCAGATGCTGTCCCGGTACGAGGGCATCATCCCGGCCCTCGAGTCCTCGCACGCGCTCGCGTACGCGCTCGACCGCGCAGCCTCGCACCCGCGCGATGCAGAGCCCCTGACCATCCTCGTGTCGCTCTCGGGCCGCGGAGACAAGGACGTCGCGCACGTTCGCGCGACCCTGGAGGACCACCCGGACTGGGTAATTGCACGGAAGGAGACCAACTAAGATGCCGACCCCTACTACGTCACGTTACGATTCAACGTTCGCGGCACTGCGGGCGAAAGGCGAGGGGGCATTCGTCCCCTTCGTCATGCTGTCCGACCCCACCCCCGAGGACGCGCTGCGCATTATCGACGCCGTCGTGACCGCCGGAGCCGACGCCCTCGAACTCGGCGTTCCGTTCTCCGACCCGGTCGCGGACGGGCCCGCGATCCAGGCGGCCCATGTGCGTGCGCTGGACGGAGGCGCGAGCGTCGATAAGACTCTCGCGCAGGTGCGGACCATCCGCGAGCGCTACCCGGATCTCCCCATCGGCATGCTCATCTACGCCAACGTCGCCTACGTGCGCGGGTTGGACGAGTTCTACGCGGCGTTCCGCGATGCGGGAGCGGACAGCGTGCTCCTGCCCGACGTGCCCGTGCGCGAGTCGGCAGCGTTCAGCGCGGCGGCGGAGGCGGCGGGCATCTGCCCGATCTACATCGCACCCGCAAAGGCGAGCGCGCAGACGCTCGAGGGGGTGGCGGCGCACTCCCGCGGCTACATCTACGCCATCTCCCGCGACGGCGTGACGGGGGCCGACAAGGCCGCGTCGGTGGAGGGTCTGCGCGAGGTGGTGGACAACGTGCAGTCGTACGGCGGGGCGCCGGTGCTGCTTGGCTTCGGCATCTCAACCCCGCAGCACGTCGCCGACGCGATCGCGGCCGGGGCGGCAGGCGCGATTACCGGCTCCGCCATCGCCAACATCGTGGCCAAGTACACAGCGCACACGCACCCCGAGCCGGCGCGGATTACGGACATGGACGCGCTCACCGGGGAACTGTCCGCCTACGTCGCACAGATGAAAGAGGCTACGATAAAGGCATGACTTGTTCACGACGCCTCTTCCTCCTCGGCACTGCCACCACCTTCGCCGGCGCGTTCCTCGCCGCCTGCGGCGAGCCCCCGAGCGAGGAGGTAGCCAAGACCGCGGTCCCCGTCGGCAGCTCGGTCATCCTCGACCACTTCATCATCGCCCAGCCGACCGCCGGCGAGTACGTCGCCTACTCCTCGGTCTGCCCACACCAGCAGCAGAAGATCACCGTCGTCGAGGGCGAGAACGTGAAGTGCACCGCGCACGGCTCCGTGTTCAATACCGCCACGGGTGAGAAGGTGTCCGGCCCCTCCGTCGCGGGGCTGCGAGAAGTGCCGTTGGAGGATCAGGGGGAAAACCTCGTCGCGACCGACGGCCAGGTCTAGCTTCACCCAGATACTCCATTACGGCTACCCCCAATGGTTGGCATTCCAATCGTTGGGGGTCACAACTATCGCGCCGCACCTACTCCTGCAGCGCCGCGCGGTCCCATCCGCGGAAGTACGAATCCGGGTACGGCAGTTCCGCCGGCACCGCACCGAGTTCCCGCAGCGCGTCGATGGCCCACCCGGCATTGCGCAACGCCGCGCGACCGATGAGGACCGCGTCAGCCTCTTCGCGGTCGAGGATGGCTTGGGTCTGGGTGGCGTCGACAAGCATGCCCACCGCGGCGGTGGGGAGTCCGGAGGCCTCGCGGACGCGGCGGGCGAAGTCGACCTGGTACCCGGGCGCAGCGGGGATGTCGGCCGGGACGTTGCCGCCGGTGGAGACGTCGATGAGGTCCACGCCTGCCTCGGCGAGCAGGGGAGCGAGGCGCTCCGAGTCCGCCGCGCGCCAGCCGTCGGGCTCGACCCAGTCGGTGGCGGAGAGGCGCACGAGCAGCGGCATGCCCTCGGGGATGGCCGCGCGGACGGCGTCGACGACCTCCCGCAGGAGGCGGGTGCGGCCGTCGAAGTCGCCGCCGTACTCGTCGTCGCGCTCGTTGGACATCGGGGAGAGGAACTGGTGGAGCAGGTAACCGTGCGCGCCGTGGATCTCCACGAGGTCGAACCCGGCGTCAACAGCGTGCTTCGCGGCCTGGGTGAACTGGCCGGGCACGGCGCGAATTTCCTCCAGCGTCATCGCGCGGGGGACGGCCTGCCCGTCCGCAGCGATCGCGCTCGGGCCGAGCGTTTCCCAGCCACCCTCCTCCGGCGGCACCGTCCCGCGACCCTTGTTGTCGGGCAGCATGGGGTAGGTCGACGCCTTCCGGCCCGCGTGGCCCAGCTGGATACCCATCGCCGCGCCCATCTCGTGCACGAAGTCCACGATCGGCGCCCAGGCCTTCGCGTGCTCGTCAGACCAAATACCCGCGCAGAACGGGGAGATGCGCCCCTCGGGTACCACGCCGGAGGCTTCCGCGATGATGAGCCCGAAGCCGCCTGCGGCGCGCGCTCCGTAGTGCACCATGTGCCAGGACCGCGGGATGCCGTCGCGCCCGCTCGCCTGGTATTGGCACATCGGCGGCAGCCAAATGCGGTTGCGGATTTCCAGGTCGCGGAGTGTCAATGTGTCGCTCAATCGCATGCGCCCCAGCATAGACTTCAACCATGCCAAACTTCCTCACCCGCATCGACCCCCTGGTCGCCGGCATCATCGTCTCGGCCCTCATCGCGTTCGTCCTGCCCGCGCGGGGCGCATTCGCCGACGGATTCAGCGTCGCGGTCAAGCTCGCGATCGCGCTCCTCTTCTTCCTCTACGGCGCGCGCCTCTCCACCCGCGAGGCCCTCAACGGCCTGACCCACTGGAGGCTTCATGCAGCCATCCTCGCGTGCACGTTCGTCGTGTACCCGCTCATCGGCATTCTCCTTCGCCCGCTGTCCGCGGTCGTCTCGCCGGAGCTCTACCAGGGCATCCTCTTTCTCACGCTCGTCCCGTCGACAGTCCAATCCTCCGTCGCGCTCACCGGCATCGCGCGCGGCAACGTCAGCGGCGCGGTCGTCGCCGCGAGCCTCTCATCGCTCGTCGGCGTGGTCGCCACCCCGCTCCTCGCCATGCTGCTCATGCGCTCGAGCGGGGGAGTGCTTATCGACGCCTCCGTCTTCCTCGACATCTCCATCCAACTCCTCCTCCCGTTCCTCCTCGGCCAATTGGCCCACAACTTCCTGCCCCCGGTCCGCGAGATTGCCGCGTCTAAGACGACCAAGATCGTGGACCGAGGGTCAATCTGGATGGTCGTCTACTCGGCGTTCTCCCAGGGCGTTGTCGCCGGAGTGTGGACACAGCTGCCGCTGTGGCAGATTCTGTTTCTCATCGTGCTTGCGGCGGCCCTCGTCGTGGCGATGCTGTGGGTGACGGGCTGGGTGCCGGGCAAGCTCGGGTTCAACCGCGCGGACACCGTGGCCATCCAGCAGTGCGGGACGCAGAAGTCGTTGGCTACGGGCCTGCCCATGGCCTCGGTGATGTTTGTCGGGGCGACCCTGGGCACCCTCATAATTCCGCTCATGATCTATCACATGACGCAGCTGGTGATCTGCTCCTCGTACGTCTCGCGTTACGCTGGTGCAGACGAATCGCAACACTAGAAGGAGATGTTTCACGTGAAACATTACGTGCGCATCCACTACCAGGTCCCGGAGCTCGGGGGAGAGCTGCTCAACATTGCGGAGCTGGAGGAGATCTCGAGCGACCGCTGCACCATGGTCCGCATGATCGAGCTCGACCCGAACGAGACCATCACCGGCGTGTACGCGGAGGGGCGCGTCATCGGCCAGGCGAACGAGCCGATGGGCGCGGTCCCGCACCCCGACTCCTACGACGCGCTGGAGGGCATCACCTCCACCCGCCTGACCCGGATGGAGTTCGAGGGGCTCTGGGGCGAGGCGAAGGTGAAGTTCCCGGAGATCGGGTAGGGGAGCTACCCGAGCAGGTCGTCGAAAAGCAGCTCCCTGAGCTTGGCGTAGGTGACCTCGTATGAGGCTGAGTTCTTGCCGACGGTCTGCGGGTTCCAATTCGCCATTTCAATGATCGGCTTCAGCGCGCCGACGAGCTTGGTCAGGTTGCCCGGCGCCTGCAGGAACTCCAGCGGCGGCTTGTGCCAGGTGAGGCGTCCGGCCTCGGCGTCGTCTTTGATCAGCGCCTGAATGCTGAACAGGAGCGGGATGAGGTAGCCGGCCGGCGGCACCTCGTGCTCGACAAGCTGGTTGGTGACCAAGGTGCGGTTCGCGCCCTTCGACGTCTTCTTCACCGCGCCGATGCGACCGAAAGACCCACCGTTCTCGTTATAGGCGTCCTTGAAGCCGGTGTAGATGTAGTCGTAGCAATTGAGGATGTCAACGATCATCTCGAAGGCCGACGCGATGTAGCCATCGAGCACCACGTAGCTCTTCCCGTCGTCTGTCTTCTCGGCCGCACCGTCCGCCTCGACCAGGTCGGTGAATCGCTGCAGCGAGGCCGCCTTGCTGGAGTACGCGGAGGTTGGCGTGATGGGTTTGATGCCGTAGTTGCCAAGCGTCGGCACCTTGCCCAGCGACACCCACAGCAGCGAGACGAGCATGCGGGGGTCAATCCGCTTGTTGTCGTTGGTGCTCCACGTGACCTGGTCGGCCAGCTCGGCGGGCATGGACTCCTTGAGGAAGTCGAAGACGCCGCTCTTGTTCGCGATCGCGTCGGCGGCCAACTGCGCGTTCTGGTTGCGGTTCGCGCAGATGCCCATGATGAGGTTGTTGAACTCGGCGAGGCCGTCGCCGGCCTCCGGGCCCGCGAGGGGAGCGATGATCTCGAGCGGGACGAGCGCGTCGAGGGTGGGGGAGGTGTCCTGGCGCAGCGCCTTGAGCGCAGTCGTGTTCTCAGCCCAGGCTTCCTTGAGCTGGTCCCAGAACTTCACCTTCCGCAGCGCCTTCTCGCTCACGCCGACCTCGCCGAGGAGTACCAGCGCGATAGCCATCAGGTTGTGGCCGCCGTCGAGGACGCCTTCGCGGTCCGGGTCGGCGAAGTGGAGCTGGAAGCGGTCGCGATCGCGCTCGACCACGTCCGAGGATCCGATCAGGATGCCTTTGGAGTAGAAGGGAAGCATCTCCGGCGCGGTCTGGATCGTCTGCATGATGTCCTCAGTGATCGTCGTGCGCTTCGGACGACGGGGGTTTGCCGTCAGATCCTCGATGCTGATGAGGTCGACCAGATTCTTGATCTTCACCGCGCCGCTGATGCGGTAGAGCGGGCCGACGTTGGCGTCATTGCGCAGCTCGACCTTGAAGGTGACGGTTTTGTCTTGCGTGGGTACGGACATGGTGGATTCCTTTCCTGTTGGGGTGTTCGACACACGACTGGATGCGTATGCACCGACCCCAGAGGTTCCGGAATCCACCTGGCCGTCCGGCCAAGTTCAGCCCACCGCCCTGTCCAGGGCAGTTCACGTTGTCGACGTGGCGACCTTGTATCAACCACTGGTACCGAGCATAAGTGCTCCGGGTTAGGAACGCAACCTTCTATTTAGTGATATACGTCGCACATTAGAGACAGCTGCTTTTGTTCCGGTGGCACTGACACAACAACGCCCCCGAGACCGACTGCACACACAGTTGGCCCGGGGGCGTAAAGCTACCTCGGTACGAGGCGCTCGAGCTTAGAACGGGAGCTTTATGTTGCCCAGGCCCGGAACTGCGCCGCTTGCAGCGACGGCAGCCAGGATGCCGAGCACGAGCGCGCCGATGCCGGTGCCGAGCAGGATGTTGGCGGTCTTGCCAGGTGCCCAATCGTTGGACGCGTCGCTCTTGATGGAGGACAGGAATGCGTCGTTCAAATCCTTGAACTCGCCCTCCTTGCCTTCGGTAGACGCCTTGACGATGCCGGTGGCCTTGTCCTTGTTGGCCTCGAAGTAGTTCTTTGCGGCCTCATCGGTGATGTCGGAGGAGCCGGTCTTCTCCCCATCTTTGCCCTCAGCCTGGGAAGAAGAGGCTCCCTGATCCTCCTTCGGGCCGTTGGCGTCATCCTGCGCGTACGCCGGAGCGACGGCGAGGGACAGTGCGGTTACTGCTGCGAGTGCAGCGGATGCGGAGCGCTTCATGGGAAGTTCCTCTCTCGTAGGGGTCGAGGGGCGGGGTCGCACCTCGATGAGGGTTAAACCGAGAACGTTCTGTTCAAGGTGCGCAAGCATTTGCCAGAAAAACCTTTGGCAGCTGCTTACTATTTGACGTATCGAAGCGGTTGCGCGAAGCGTTACCCCGTTTGTCTCTATTTTCATAAATACTTTTCGTTACTTCGGGGGTACTGCCTCGTGCCCACAGATGACACCGACCCACGCAAAACCCCCAGCCACCGAGACTTCAACGAGCCTCTAGCTGGGGGTGCGAATGAGCTGCCCGGAAATTAGGGCAAAGCTGCGACTAGAACGGCATGTTCGGCAGCAGACCCGCCTGGTTGGCAACGAAGCCGATGGCACCAAGGCCAGCGGCTGCGACAGCGACCCAAGTGAGGATCCAGCCCGCCTGCGTAGCCTGGTACGCCTGATCGGCACTGGAGCCCTGCTCTACGGATCCGACGATCATGTCCTTCGCACCGTCGGTCTTCGGGGCAGCGCCGTAACCCTCATCCTCGAGCTTCTTGTCGAGCTTGCGCTTTTGAACACCCTGTCGAGCACCCTCTTCAGCGCCCTGAAGAGTATCCTCCACAACGCCCTTCGGTCCTTCGACGGCTTCGCGCACACCCTCGATGAATTCGTTCGAATCTTCCGCAGCCTGCGCCGGAACAGCGGTGAGGGAGAGGGCGGTAGCGGTAGCGAGTCCCGCAGCAATGGTGCGCTTCATCAGATACTCCTTGTGTCGGTTCACATTCCATGCCTTTGGTCGGCATTGCGGGCAAGGGTACCGCTACGTTTCTGTATTTGTCCAGAGTTCTATGGACATCGGGGGAGGATTGTATCGGCGCTACGCCCGTGGCACGCTCAGATACCGATATGAGGATACCGTTCTCGCCGCCCAGGAGCGCGTTGTCGGGGCCTTACTATCGGTATTTACCGGCCCCCGGCCCCAACACACCGCCGAACCTAGAACACCAGGTTCACCAAGGCCATGTACAAAAGTGTGCCGGCGAAGATTGAGAGGCCGGGGGAGCGTCGCCAAGCGTGGAGCGCAAGCGTAGCGACGCTCGCGATCAGGGCAGCGCCAACCCCGCCCGGGGCATAGGATGCGCCGCCAATCGTGTACACCACGAGGACCGTCATCACGCCGACGGGCATGTAGAGCCCGAGGAACTCAATGAACGGGCTGCCCTTGAGCAGTTTGAGGAAGGAGAAGGGCAGGGCCCTTAACGCCACTGTGACGAAACAGACTGGGATGAGGACCGCCCACACCATCGACGCGGTAATCCCAACAGGCAGTCCCATTAGCGCACCCTCCACGTGAGTTTCTTGTCCAACGCCGGAACCCAGTAACGCACGAGCAAGAGGAGGAAGTACGCAATCAGTGACACCATGAGCATCGAGGAGGGCACCAGCACCATCGCCAGAATGCCCATCCCCATTGCAAGCACGACGGCCCCGAAGTCCCGGGAAGACTGCAGGGCCTCGTACGCCAGGACGATGAACAGCGCGTTGAGCGCGAACTCCATGCCTTGCACGTCGGGCGGGATGATTTGGCCGGCGAGCGCCCCGATGATCCCGGGGATGACCCACAATAGCTGGCACACCACCTGGATGGTTAGCAGCCGGGGACCGCTCACCGGGGCGTTGGGGCCGCGGGCGGAGACGATGGCGTAGGTCTCGTCGGTAAGCGCGTACGCGGGGTAGCGGCGGCCCCACCACGAGCGGATGAGGTGGCGGGGGTAGGTGAGACCGTAAAAAATGTGGCGGAAGTTCACCATGAACCCGGTCACCGCAGCCGAGAGGGGACCGATGCCAGCAGCGACCATGTTGATGGCGAGGAACTCCAGAGATTTGGCGTAGATCACCGTTGAGAAGATGGGCGTCCACCACCAGGCGTATCCGGCTTGGGTCATCAACAGACCGAAGGCAAGTCCGAGAGGAATCAACCCCAGCCCCACCAGCCACGTGTCCTTGATGCCCGCGCGGACTTCATCCAATGTTTCACGTGAAACATGCAATGTTGCTCCACCTGCCCTCCCGCGGGCCGGGTCAGCCCGCTATTCGCTTTGCGACGCCCACCACGCCTTGAGTTCCGCGACCGCCTCGTCGTGGTCGAGCTCGCCGCGCTCGAGTCGCAGTTCCTTCATGTACTTCCACGCCTTACCCACCTGGGGGCCCGGCTCGAGCCCGAGAATCTGCATGATCTCGTTGCCGTCAAGGTCAGGGCGCACACGGGCGAGGTCCTCCTTGGCCGCGATGTCCGCGATGCGCTCTTCCAAATGATCATAAGTGCGCTGCAGGCGGCGTGCCTTCTTTGGATTCCTCGTGGTGCAATCAGCGCGCACGAGTTTGTGCAAGCGGGGGAGGAGGTCGCCGGCGTCGGTGACGTAGCGGCGCACCGCCGAGTCGGTCCACTGGCCCTCGCCGAAGCCGTGGAAACGCATGTGCAGGTACACAAGCTGGCCTACATCCTCGATCACGTGCTTCGGGTACTTCAGCTTCCGCATGCGTTTGCGCGTCATCTTTGCCCCGACCACCTCGTGGTGGTGGAAGCTTACGCCGCCGCCCTCCTTGGCCGCGCGGGTATCCGGCTTGCCAATGTCGTGCATGAGCGCCGCCCACCGCAGCTTCAGGTCCGGGCCCTCGTCCTCCAGCTCGGTCGCCTGCCGCAGCACCGTCAGCGAGTGGCGGTACACGTCTTTGTGCTGCATGTGCTCGTCCTGCTCCAGCTGCAGTGCTGGAATCTCCGGCAGCACATGGTCGGCCAGTCCGGTCTGCACGAGCAGATCGATGCCCTCCCAGGGGCGCGCACCCAGCATGAGCTTGTCCAGCTCCGCTTGCACGCGCTCGACGGTGATGCGGCCGATTTCGCCGGCCATTGCGCTCATCGCGTCGAACACGCGCGGCGCGACCTCGAAACCGAGCTGGGAGACGAAGCGGGCGGCGCGCAGCATGCGCAGGGGATCGTCCCGGAACGAGATCTCCGGCGCCTGGGGCGTGTCGAGCCGTCGCGCGAGCAGATCGTCGAGTCCGCCGACGGGATCGTGGAAGGTGGGGGTGAGGGTGGCGTCGACAAGCGAAAGCTCGATCGCCATCGCGTTGCAGGCGAAATCGCGCCTGACCAGGTCGCCCTCGAGCGTGTCGCCGAAGGTGACCTCGGGGTTGCGCGTCACGCCGTCGTACAGATCGGCGCGGAACGTCGTGATCTCGACCTGCTTGCCGTGCTTCACCGCGGCGACGGTGCCAAACTCGATGCCCGCGTCCCACGTGTTTTCGCCCCACTCGCTAAGGATCTCCTGCGTCACCTCCGGCCGCGCGGAAGTGGTGAAGTCGAGGTCGTGCCCGAGCTTGCCCAGCATCGCATCGCGCACCGGCCCGCCGACCATATATAAGGTCTCGCCGCGCTCCGCGAAACGAGCGGCCAGCGGCGTCAAGAATGGGGCAAGCTTATCGACGCCCCCCTGCGCACGCGCCAACAACACCGCCGCCGCGTTGGGGTCGTCAGCGTCGGGGAGGTCGAACAGGGGAGGGTAAGTCTTCGGCGTAGTCACCCGTCACACGATACCTGCCCGTTCCCGTGGACCGTAAGGGCCTGTTAAATACCACAAACGGCCCGCTGACCGATACGATAAGGCGGATGAACGAGAACACACGGCCCTCCCAGGGCTCCACACCCAACCGCACCGACGCTCGTCCCAACGGCGCCGGCGGTAGCGGTGGCGCCGACGGCGCCAGGGGAGCGGATTCCAACGGCGGACGGCCGAGGCGCCGGCGCCGCCGGCGCCGCTCGCGCGGCCAGAGTGGCCAGAGCACCCAGGGCCAGAGCGCGCAGAGCCAGGGCGGCCAGAGCGCCCAGGGCCAGGGCAACCAGCAGGGCGGCCAGGCCAAGCAAAGCGAGAACGGCGGCGGCAGCAGCAACCGGGGCCGTGGAAGTCGGCGCCGCCGCCACCGCGGGCGCGGCGGAGGCCAGGCCAAGAACCAGCCGAAGAACCAGTCCAACGGGAAGGACGACGCCAAGGGCGGCAAGGGCAAGCACCCCAAGGGCGGCAAGAATGCTGCGCGGCGGAAGCGGGGCCGGGGCGGGAATCGTCGGCAATCGCACTACAGCCACCACGAGAACTCGGGGATGGTCACGCGCGACGAGACGTCGGCGGGCGGCCTCGTCGTGTCCGGGCTCGCCGAGGCGGTGCACCCCGACACCAAGAAGGTCGACATGTCGCAGCTGTACGTGGCGCTGATCGGGCGCCTCGACCGCCGCCGGCGACTCCTCTGGTCCATGCCCAAGGGCCACGTGGAGGACGGCGAGCACCAGTGGCGCACCGCGGAGCGCGAGGTGTGGGAGGAGACCGGCATCGTCGGCGAGGCCTTCGACACCCTCGGCACGATCGATTACTGGTTCGTCTCTGACGGGGTGCGCATCCACAAGACGGTGCACCACAACCTGCTGCGCTACGTCGACGGCATCCTCAACGACGAGGACCCCGAAGTCACAGAGGTGGCCTGGGTGCCGCTGAGCGAGCTCATCGAGCGGCTCGCCTACGCGGACGAGCGCAAACTGGCCCGCGTGGCGTACGACCGTCTCCCGGACCTGGCGCGCGCCGAGTTTGAGGCCGGAAGGGTCACCCCGCGATGACCCACGGCCACGGCGAGAGCACCAGACCCATGCACGCGCGGGCGGTCGGCGCGCTCGGCGCGGCGGCCCTCTTCGTCGTCGGCGCACCGGGCCTGTCCGCCGCGGGCATGTCGGAGACGCTCCCCGTGCCCACCGACCCGTCCGACCCGTCGGTGACGGACCAGTGGGTCAACCCCAACGTCCGCGAGGGGGAGGGGGCGCTGGCCAGGCTCGCCGCGATCGAGGCACCAGACTCGGTCCAGGCGCACGATCCGTTTCACGTGAAACTTCGCGTCACCAATACGTCCGAGCGCACGCTCAAGGGCCTGAGCATCGTGCCCCGCCGCGGCCCGCTGACCGGATCCGTCGCGGACCAGCGCATGGCCACGATCGCGGCGACTGGCGAGTACGGCGTGGCGGGGGAGCGCGTGAGCGTCGATAAGCGCATCGCCGCGGGCGAGTCCGCCGAGATCGACGTCGACCTGCACAGCGATTCCCTCGGCCTCAGCGCGCTCGGCACGTACCCCGTGAGCCTGGTGCTTGTCGACGCCAACGGCGCCCCGCTCGACTCCGAGCGCTTCCACCTCACGGTGCGCGGGCTTGCCGACGGCGCCGCCCCCGGCGGCATGACCGCCCTGTACCCAATTGCCGCGCCGGTGGACATCGTCCCCGGGGAGACCGGCGACGCGCCCGAGGAGCCACAGCTGGTCCTCGCCTCCGACGCCCTGGCCACCGAGATCGCGCCCGGCGGAAGGCTGGACCAGCTCGTGGACGGCTACCTCGCCGCGACGCAGACGCCCGCGGTCCGCGAGGCCACGTGCGCCGCCATCGACCCGGCACTCGTGGACACCGTCGACCGGATGAGCCGCGGCTACGTCATCTCGCAGGAGCGCCAGCCGGTGGTGAAGGAGCCACAGCGACTCCGGGACTCCTGGGGCTCCCACGACGACGATTGGTCGCCAACCCCCGGGCCGGGCCAGGACGACGCGTCCGCGTTCCTGGAAAAACTCCGGCAGGTCTCTGCGCAAAGCTGCACCGTGGCCCTGCCGTGGGCGAACGCCGACCTCGACGCCGTCGCGCGCACTGGGGACCCGTGGCTCATGCGCGAGGCGATCGAGCGCGGCCCGACCGTCCTGGAGCGCATCCTGGGCAACGCGGGGATGCTCAATACGGTCGTCCCCGGCAATACGGCGCTGGAGGGGGAAAGCATCCCGGCCCTCGGGTGGGCGGACCACTCCCGGTCCACCGTCGCCGAGGAGGGGATGCAGGCCGCGTGGGAGCGCACCGAGGCGCTCGCGGCGCAGGCGGCCGCCGAGCACACTGGCGTCGACGCCCTGGAGGCGAACACGCCCGGCTCCGCCAGCTCCGCCGCGGCGCCCATGCCCGTGCAGACCGTGCGCGTGCTGCTCCCCGGCAACACAATCGAGTCCGGGTCACCCGCCGGCGATGTTTCACGTGAAACATCGGAAGGGGACGGCCCCGCGGCGCAGCGGTTCGCGTGGGCCGCGCCGAACGTTCTCGCGGTGGGGTACCAGGACGACTTGGCATCGGTGCTCGCCACCGTCGGTCCCGCACCGACCACCGTGTCCTACGCCCCCGAGGTCACCCGCTTCGACTACACCATGGACTCCGACCGCTCGCGCGCCGTCAACGCTGCATCGGCCATCCGCCTCGCTGCGCAGCAGGCGTGGACGTGGGAGGGCGAACCGGCGACGGAGCCGGTGCTGGTGAACCCGCCCGCGACGTGGGACGCGGACACCGCGTCGGTGCTGCTGGGCACAGTGGCGGACCTGGTGACCAACGGCGGGGCGCAGCCCGTGTCGCTCAACGCCTACCTGGAGGCACCCGCAGAGGTTCCGGCCGCCGCGAACGTGGGCACCCCGTACTCCGACCCGGGTGCGTTCACCGACTCCGAGATCATGGCCACCACGCAGCAGGCGCGGTTTACCAACGACCTCACCGAGCTGCTCGCGCCGGACTCCTCCATCGCACTGACCCGCTACGGGTACACGATCCCGCTGCGCCGCGACCTCATCACCGCGCTGAGCACGGGCGAGCGGCGCAGCGTGCACGAATACTCCGACGCCGCCGCCGCGACGAGCGGCCGACTCGCCGGCTCCCGGGACACGCTGACAGAGCTGCGCCGTTCGGTTGCGCTGATTCCGCCGGGGAATGTGTACACGCGGACGTCGCCAAGCAGCCCCTTGCTCATCGTCGCCCAAAACGGCATGCCGCTGCCCGTGCAAACGTCGATTCAGTACCGCGGGCCCGAGGGCGCGACGCTCAACGTGCCGCGCGAGATGCGGATTCCCGCGCGGGGCTCCGTGACCGTGCAGATGACGGCGGACCTGCCGGAGACGAAGCGGGGGACCGACCTGAAGCTGTTCCTCGCGGGGCCGAAGGGCGCGCCGATGTCGCAGCCCGTGGACATCACCGTGCGCACCGCGGCGATCGCCGTGCGCGGGTGGGTGTTCGTCGCCGCGCTCGGCGCCGTCGTGACGGTGCTGCTCGCGCTCACGGTCGGGCGGAAGCGACGCTCGCGGGCCCCCAACTCAGGCGAGCACGCGCCGGCGGCGACCGGGAACGACCCGCCGCCACACGCGCCACCCACCCAGCCGCCGAACAGGCAGCCGCACAACCCGGACGAACCACCAAACCCGTGATTGGAGAACATCCGTGACACAGCAGGATGACGCCGAGCGCACCGCTGGCTTACGCCGGCGCATCGTCACCCCGGCGCCGCCCGCCCCGGTGCCGCAACCACCGGCCAAGGTTCAGGGCCCGGAAGAGGACCCGAACCAGCCCGACAAATCGATGCTGACCACCAGCCCCAAGGGCGAAAGCAGCGAGTCCGACGCCGCGCAGTCCGCGGCGCCCGGAGGCAACGCCAAAGACAGCAAAGAGAGCAAGGACGCAGCCTCCACGGACACGATCCACGTCGTCGACATCGACGACGAGGACCTGGACGCACCCGCCGGGGCAGCGGGGGCCGGGGCAGGCGCCGCAGCGGCGACCGCAACACTCGAGGCCCCAACCAAAACCGACAAGGACAGCGGCACCAGCGCCGCGGACACCGGCGACGGCGAGGAGGGCACCAGCAACACCTCGGTCGTGCGCGCCACCGGCTCCATGGCGGTGGCCACCCTCATCTCCCGCGTCACCGGCTTCATCCGCACCGTGCTCATCGGCGCGGCGCTCGGCCCCGCGGTCGCCTCCGCCTTCAACACGGCCAACACCCTGCCCAACATCATCACCGAGATCGTGCTGGGCTCCGTCCTCACCGCCCTGGTGGTGCCGGTGCTGGTGCGCGCCGAAAAGGAAGACGAGGACCACGGCGCCCGCTTCATCCGGCAGTTGTTCACCCTCACCGTCACGCTCATGACGGTGGTCACCGTGCTCGCCGTCGCGTGCGCGCCGCTACTGACGCGGCTCTTCCTGGATGACGAGGGCAAGGTCAACGTGGTCCAGGCGACCTCGTTCGCCTTCCTGGTGCTGCCGCAGATCTTCTTCTACGGGCTCTTCTCACTGTTCATGGCGATCCTGAACACGAAGGAGCACTTCCGGCCCGGTGCGTGGGCGCCGGTGGCAAACAACGTGGTCTCCATCGCGGTGCTCCTGCTCTATATGTTGCTGCCGGGGAGTTTGAATCCGGCGGCGCCGGCGTCGATAAGCAATCCGCACGTCGCGCTGCTGGGCCTGGGCACGACGCTCGGCGTGGTGGTGCAGTGCCTCATCATGATGCCCGCGCTGCGGAAGCTGCGGATTGACCTGCGGCCGCTGTGGGGCATCGACGATCGCCTCAAGCAGTTCGGCGGCATGGCGCTGGCCATCATCACGTACGTGGCGATCAGCCAGGCGGGCTACATCGTGACCACGCGCATCGCCTCGACCGCGAGCGAGGCCGCGCCGATCATCTACCAGCAGCACTGGATGCTGCTGCAGGTGCCCTACGGCATCATCGGCGTCACGCTGCTCACCGCGATCATGCCGCGCCTGTCGCGCAACGCCGCCGACGGCGACGACGAGGCCGTCGTGCGCGACCTCACCCTGGGCACCAAGCTAACCTTCATCGCGCTGATCCCCATCATCGTCTTCATGACGGCGCTGGGCCCGGACATCGGCCACGCCCTATTCGCCTACGGCAACTTCGACGGCGACACCGCCCGCACCCTCGGCCTGACGATTAGCTTCTCCGCGTTCACGCTCATCCCGTACGCGCTCGTCATGCTGCACCTGCGCGTGTTCTACGCGCGCGAGGAAGCGTGGACGCCCACCATGATCATCGCCGGCATTACCGCCACGAAGATCGTGCTGAGCTACCTCGCGCCCATGGTGGCGGACTCCACCCAGTCAGTCGTGGTGCTGCTCGGCGCGGCCAACGGCTTCGGCTTCATCGCCGGCGCGCTCATCGGCGCGTTCCTGCTGCGCCGCAAGCTCGGCACGCTCGAGGCCGCGACGGTCATGCGCACCTCGCTGTGGGCCGCCGGCGCAGGCCTGATCGGCATCGCCGTCACGTTCCTCATCCGCTGGCTGGTCCGCGACGTCGCCGGCATCAACGTCGCGCGCGCGCTGGGCTCGCTGATCGGCCTGCCCTCGCTGGGCTTCCTCATCGAGGTGGCTATCCTGGGCATCCTCTTCCTCATCGTCACCGGCCTGGTGCTCTCGCGCTCGAAGCTGCCCGAGGTGCAAAACCTGGGCCGCGCGCTCACCCGCATCCCGGGCCTGGGCCGCTTCATCCGGCCGGACGACACCGCCGCCATCGAGGTCGGCGAGGTGGACCCGCGCGACGTGTCCACCCAGTTCCTCGTTGCCGACACCTTCAACGCCAGCCCGGTCCCGCCGCCGATGTCCGCCGGCGTGGTCCGCGGCCCGCGCCTCGTCCCGGGCGCGAACGTGTCCGACGGCCGCTTCCGCCTCATCCGCGACCACGGCGCCACCACCGGCGCCCGCTTCTGGCAGGCGCGCGAACTGTCCACCGGCGCACCCGTGGCGCTCACCTTCGTGGACACCACCGGCGCCGCACCGATGGCGCCGGTCACCCCGCGCGAGGCCGCCCTGCAGGCCGCCGGCGTTGCCCGCCGCACCCGCAAGCTCGCGCGCCTGGGCCACCCCGCGATCGCCGACAACATTGAGATCCTGTCCTACCGCTCCGGCGCCCTCATCGTGGCGGACTGGATCGAGGGCTCCTCGGTGAAGGCGGTCGCGGAGAGCGGCCAGACACTGCACACCGAGGCCGTGGCCAACGCGCTGGCGCCGCTCGCCGGGGCGCTGGCCACCGCCCACGAGCAGGGCATCCCGCTCGGCCTGGACAACCGCCAGCGGCTGCGCGTGGACACCGACGGCCACGTCCGCCTCGCGTTCCCCGCCGTCCTGCCGGATGCGTCCGGCCCCGCCGATGCCGAGGCTTTCGCGTCCGCGCTCCAGCTGCTCACCACCAACGTCAACTCCGACGCGCTTGCCGGCATCACGCAGCGCACCAGGGCGCTTGTCGACGCCGACGCGATCGAAAACAGCGACTTCCACGACCTCGAGGACGCGCTGCGCCGCGAGGCGAACCTGCCGGCGCCGGGAGAGAAGCCCACCTCCGCCAACCGGGGCGGCTCGACCGTCGTCGCCACCGCCGCGGCGTCCGCCAACGAGGCGTCCGAAGAGACTGCCACCGAGGACGAGCTTGTCGAGCCGATCGCAGAGACCACCCACGACCCGGACGAGGTCCCCGGCGGCTTCGGTTCGCGCCGCTACGGCACGATCACGGTCACGCTGCTGACGGCCATCGCGGTCGGCGCCGTGGTCCTCATCGCGATCCTCACCACTTCGCTGGTCGGGCTGTTCTCCGGCAACGACATCAACTCTCCGGTCACGCAAGACTCGGTGGAGCAGGGCGCGGAAAACCTGGAGCGGGAAGCGCAGGAGGCCACAGAGTCCGCAGGGCTGCCCGTGATCATCGGGCCGCTCGAGGCCACGGCGATCGGCGCGGCGCAGGACGCAGCGCAAGGCACCGACCTCTCGCCGGTGGTCGACGGCGACCGCGCGACCAGCGCGACCGTCACCCGCGGCGAGGGCGTCAAGCTCGCCCCGCCGGAGTCCGCCGGCGCCGTCAACGTGGAGCAGATGCTCATTGACACCACCTCCGACGGCGGCCCCTACGAGATCTACGGCGTGCCCGCGGACTTTCCCGCAGAGCAGGAGGGCGCGCTGGACGTGCAGTCGCTGCCCAAGCTCGCGGAGGGCAAGTTCCACCCGGGCCAGAACAGCGTCGACGTCACCGACGACGTGAAGCTGCGCGGCGTCATCCTCCAGCTGCCGGCGTTTGAGAAGTCGAACAGTGTGGAGGTCAAAGAGGTTTCGGTGATTGGCTACACGGAGCTGCGGTGACGTGGCGTCGATAAGCGTTGAGCCCAAGCGCTGAATATTATTGCCCGGTCCCTCCCCGCAACGGGGGCGGATCGGGCATAATTGTGCGCGGGAACACATCATTCGGGGGAATTTTGGGGGAAACATGTCATATCGGACTGACCACGAGCTCGTCCGCGCGCACGCAACCGGCGACCCGGCTGCGTTTACGGATATTGTGCGCAAGCACGGCCCGCAGCTCTACCGCGTGGCGCGCACGCACACGCACAATGACCAGGACGCGCAGGACATCGTGCAGGAGGCGCTGTTGAAGGCCTACCGCAACCTGCACCGCTACCGCGGCGAATCCAAGCTGGGGACGTGGCTGCACCGTATGACGGTCAACGCCGCCATCGACCACCTTCGCCGCACGTCGCGCAAGGACTTCGAAGTGAGCATTGACAACGAGGAGGCCGTCGACCGGGACCGCAACGCCAGCCTCGCCCACGACCCGTTGCGCGCGCTCGATTCCTACATGACCGTGCGCAACGCTGTCGCCGCGCTGCCTCGCGCGCAGCGAGGGGCCCTCTTGCTTATCGACGTCCACGGGCTCTCCGTCGAACACGCCGCCAAGGAACTGGGCGTCAAGCCCGGAACGGTGAAGTCCCGCCGCTCCCGCGCACGGTCCGCAGTGGCGAACCAACTCCTGGCGCGCGGCTAACGTAGCGCTGAACTGCGGGAATCTCCCGCGGGCGTGGCGCGTTGAGTGGACAAGTAGACTGTTGCGAGATTACGGCTACAACCACAATCGCGATGATGAGGCGGAGGACGCATGACAAAGCCAGATTTCAACCTGCTTTCTATGAACGTGCTGGGCGATACGCCCGCCGAGAAGAAGGGCGAGCCGGAGGCCGCACCGGCGAAGGGCAGCGGCGATGAGAAGGTGCACGACGTGATCATCGTCGGCTCCGGCCCGTCCGGCTACACCGCCGCCCTCTACGCGGCCCGCGCGGAGCTTAACCCGCTGGTGTTTGAGGGCTACGAATTCGGCGGCGAGCTCATGAACACCACCGAGGTCGAAAACTTCCCCGGTTTTGAGGACGGCATCATGGGCCCCGAGCTCATGTCCAGCATGCGCGCCCAGGCCGAGAAGTTCGGCGCGGAGCTGCGCCCCGAGCTGGTCGAGCGCGTCGACTTCTCCGGCGACGTGAAGAAGGTCTACGTCGACGGCGAGGAGTTCAAGGCCCGCGCAATCATCCTCGCTACCGGCGCCGCACCGCGCCACCTGGGCATCCCGGGCGAGGAGGAGCTCACCGGCCGCGGCGTGTCCACCTGCGCGACCTGCGACGGCTTCTTCTTTAAGGACCACCACATCGCCGTGGTCGGCGGCGGCGATTCCGCGATGGAGGAGGCCACCTTCCTCACCACCTTCGGCTCCAAGGTGTCCATCATCCACCGCTCGGAGAACTTCCGCGCCTCCCAGATCATGCTGGACCGCGCCCGCGACAACGAGAAGATCGAGTTCATCACCAACACCGTCGTCGACGAGGTGCAGGAGGCAGACGGCAAGGTCAGCGGCCTGAAGGTCCGCAATACCCAGACCGGCGAGGAGTCCGTCCTGGACGCCACCGCGCTCTTCGTGGCAATCGGCCACGACCCGCGCTCCGCCTTCCTGGAGGGCCAGGTCGCTACTGACGAGGGCGGCTACATCCAGGTGGAGGACCCGACGACCAAAACCAGCGTCCCGGGCGTCTTCGCCGCGGGCGACGTGGTCGACCACATCTACCGCCAGGCCATCACCGCCGCCGGGTCCGGCTGCCGTGCCGCGATCGACGCGCAGCACTACCTCAATACGCTGTAGGCCGTGGCGCGTGGGCGTCGTGAAGCGAGGCCCAGCAAGCTGTAATGGTTCTGTTACTTCGCTGGGCGGGCGCGCGAGCCGGGGATTTAGCGGGCGCGACTAGACTAGGGGAGCCGGAACCGAGAACACGTGAAGGAGTTGCACCGTGAGCGCACCAGTGGACGTCACCCAGGACACCTTTAAGTCCGAGGTCATCGAGTCGGAGCTGCCCGTCCTCGTGGACTTTTCTGCCGAGTGGTGCCAGCCCTGCCAGCGGCTCGCCCCGGTGCTGGACGAGATCGCCGCCGAGTACGACGGCAAGCTCAAGGTGGTCAAGATCGACGCGGACACCGAGCGCACCCTGACCGCCATGTTCCAGGTGTTCAGCATCCCCACCGTCTTGCTGTACAAGGACGGTGAAAAGGTCGACGAGTTCACCAACTACCGGCCCAAACAGGAGATCCTTTCCCGCATCGAGCCGCTGCTCTAGCTGGGTCCGCGGCGTGCCGACGTGCTGCTTCGCGCGCGGCCGCCTCACCCACGTAGGATGTAATAGGTATACGTGTCAACCGCTTCGTCAGAAAGGCTCCCAGTGCGTGCAACTCTCCGCGTCGGCGACTCCAGTGCCCGGGTTGCTGAGGTTCGCTCAACACTCGCGCGTTTAGGGTTGCTCAGCGGCTACGAGGGCTCCATCGATGAGTGGAACTCCCGCCAGTTTTCGCAGGAAGAGATGCTTTTCGACGCCACGCTGGCCGACACCATCAAAGCCTTCCAGCAGTCGCGCGGCATCATGCCCACCGGCGACATCGATGACCTCACGCTCCGCGAGCTCCGCCAGGCGTCGTACAAACTGGGCAACCGCGTCCTGAGCTACCAACCGAGCCAGGAGCTCGTGGGCGACGACGTCGCGCAGTTGCAGACCCAACTCCACGAGCTGGGCTTTTACGCGCACCGCATCGACGGCCGCTTCGGCCGCCGCACCCACGAAGCGGTGATGACCTACCAGCTCAACTCCGGCCTCGAGGACGACGGGCTCTGCGGCCCCGACACCCTCCACGCGCTCAGCCTGCTGGGCCGGCGCATCACCGGCGGCTCCGCCAACGCCATCCGCGAGCGCGAGCACGTCCGCCAGGCCGGCCCGCACCTGACCGGCAAGCGCGTGGTCATCGACCCCGCCCTCGGCGGCGCCGACACAGGCGTGACCGTCCAGGGCCCGTACGGCCCCATCACCGAAGAAGAGATCGTGTGGGACCTGGCGCAGCGCGTCGAGGGCCGCATGATTGCCGCGGGCGTGGAGACCATCATCTCCCGCACCCGCGGCGACAACCCGTCCGCAAAGGCGCGCGCCGACCTGGCCAACGGGTTCAAGGCCGACCTGGTGATCTCGCTGCAGCTAGACCACTACCCGAACGAGAAGGCCAACGGCGTGGCCACCTTCTACTTCGGGTCCGAGATCGGCAGCTCCTCCATGACTGGCGAGACGCTCTCCGGCTACATCCAGCGCGAGATCGCAGCCCGCACCAACCTGCGAAACTGCCACAACCACGCCCGCACCTGGGAAATGCTGCGCATGACGCGCATGCCGTCGGTGGAAGTGGTGGCCGGCTACCTGAGCAACCCGGGCGACCTTGCCGTGCTCACGGATCCCGCGCAGCGCGACGCGATCGCGGAGTCCATCGTCGTGGCCGTCAAGCGCCTCTACCTGCTGGAATCCGACAACCAGCCGACGGGCAGCTACTCGTTCCAGGACCTGCTGCGCGAAGAGCGCGCGTAGGTTCCTACCGGGGAAAATAACGGGGGAAGGTTTCGGGGTTCCGCGCCTGGGCTACTTTGCGTAGTACCTGGTGGTCCGGGTCGAGCCGATCTTGCGGATCAGGGAGGCGTCGACAAGCTTGCGCAACGCGCGGTACGCCTGCTGCTGGCTCAAGCCGGTGATGGCGGCGACGTCGCCGCTGGCCAGGCCCGCGCGGCCCGCGCGCTGCACCGCGCCCAGCGCCATCGCGTCATTGCCCTTCACCGCGACCGGGGCGCTTGAGTGCTGCGTCACCGTCACCGTCACGCCCTGCCCGTGGGTGCCCGCGAAGCTGACCGGGTCCAGCTCTGCGGCGGACAGCGTCCGCGCGACCTCCGGGTACCCCGTTCCGGCGCCGCGTGTGAGCCCGGTCAGCGAAACCGCGGTGCTCAGGTGCAGCGAGCGCGGCGCGTAGACGGGCCGACCCTCCGCGAGCGCCTCCGCGTCCACTCCGCGCGGCAGGCCGCCGGGGCTTGAGATGCTGGTGAAGTCTTCCTCCAGCGCCACGTAGACGGGCGCGGGCAGCGAGTAGTCGCGGTGGACGAGCGCGTTAATCACCAGCGGAAACGCGGGGCCGAGCGCGGCGCGGTGCTCGGTGAGCGCACTGAGCATCGTGGCCAAGGGGGCCACGCTTCGCGACGTCCGGTGCGAGACCCGACGGTCCGAGAACACCATTTGGTGGTACGGCAGGTGCGTACGGATCGCCTCCGTGCGGCCGAAGAGCGCGATGGCGCCGAGCGTCAGCGGGTGCTCCGCGTCGGTGCGGAACCCGAGCGCGCGGACGAGCGCTTCGTCGGAGCGCTGCGCGGCAAGCGCGTCGCCGCCGTGGCTCGCCGCCAGTTCGCGGAAGCTCGCAATCGCCTCCGGGTCGATGTCGTCCGGGGCGGCACCGCGGGCGGGGGAGAGCGCCCAGTCGACCCCGTTTGCATCGCGGTAACGCGTGAACAGATATGTCGGGTCCATGCCGACCGCCTCTGCCACGCCCCGCTCGTTGAGGCGCCGCGTGCGGTAGGTGCCCCACGCGGTTGCGACGGGGCTCGGGTGCGCGTCGGTCCGCACCGCAATCACCTCGGCGCCGCCTATCCGCGCGGCGCTTACGTCAACCTCCAGCGGCGGGTTGGTGTAGCGGCGCACCGCCATGGCCAGCTGCGCGGGGTCGGTTCGATCACCGTGGAAGGGATAGCAGCCACTGATTGAACCGTCCGAATCCACGCCGATGAAAAGGGTGCCGCCCTCGGCGTTGGCCATGGACGCCATCGTTTCAATCACGCGGCGCTCGTTGATGAAAGCGGCAGATTTACGACGCGCAAACGCCCTGGTCATTCCCTGTCCCAGGGCGATTTGATCAGCCATTTCCTCAGCGCGCATGCCGATAGCTTACATCATTGGTATTCGCCAGTTCGATTCGTCCGGCACCGTATGATTGAATGATGGAATGTGGGCACACTGGTGGGCGGAATCGGTGAGGTGATGGAATCAGACGGCCGGCGCTTCTGCTAGCAGGTCGGCGATTTCTTGGTCCGCCATGAGGTCGAATACAGGCGGAAGCGAGAGCCGGAGGCGGGGCAGCAACGGGTGGTCGTCTACGATGCGGAAGCCGGCGGACTCGAGGATGGGGACCTCTGTCAGACCGATTGCGGCGGCGTGGCGGGCGATGGGGCTGTGGGCCTGCGCGGTGGCGTCGTCAAGCGTTGAGTTCCGCGCGGAGGGCTCGTGGAGGCCGAAGACCTCGAGGGCCTGTGCGCCCGCGCTCGTGGCGGCGGCGATGGTGGCGTCGAGGAGTACCGATTCGTAACCGCGGCGCTGGGCTCGGGCGTCGATGTGCAGGCTCGTGATGACCCATGCGTCTTGGCTAATGGGTGCGGTGGGGAAGCGGGAGGCGCCCGGGGCGAATTCCGGCGGGCAGAAGAGGATGGTGGCCAGCGCGCCCTCGTCCGCGCTCACCTCCGCGATGGAGTGGCCGATGGGGTACTGCTCGTAGCAGCGCGCGATGAGCCAGGCCTCTTTGTCCAGCTCAGAGCGCTGGACGGCGAACTCGGTGTCGGCGTGGCGCGTGGATGACCTCGGCGGGTCGAGCTCCCAGAAGACGGTGTCGGCGGCGCGCCGGTGGATGCGGGCGAGTGTGCCGGCGTGCACCGGCACGAGCTGCGCGCGTGGTTGCGTTGGCACCCGTCCCCCTGACGTTCCGCCGGTCCGGTCAGTCCTGCTCGCCCTGGATCAGGCCCATGATGCGGTCAAAATCGTCCTTGTCGCCGAACTCGACGACGATCTTGCCCTTGCGCTTACCCATGGTCACGGAGACCTTGGTGTCCCAGGCGTCTGCGAGGGAGTTCGCGGCGTTGGTGAGGAACTCCGGCTGCGGCTGGGGCTCGCGTTTCTTCTTCTCGGGCAGGGCGCCGTTGTTGTTCAGCAGCGTGACGGCCTCCTCGGTGGCGCGCACGCTCAGGCCCTCGGCGACGATGCGGTTGGCCAGCTCGTTCTGCGCGGTGGAGGTCTGCTCGTCGCTGTCCAGCTTCACGCCCAGGAGGGCGCGGGCGTGGCCGGCGGAGAGGACGTTCGCGGCGACGCGGCGCTGCACGTCCACCGGGAGGCGCAGCAGGCGGATGGCGTTGGTGATCACCGGGCGGGAGCGGCCCAGCTTGTCCGCCAGCTGCTCCTGGGTAACGCCGAACTCCTTGAGCAGCTGCTCGTAGGCGGCGGCCTCTTCCAGCGGGTTGAGCTGGACGCGGTGGATGTTCTCCAGGAGTGCGTCGCGGAGCATGTCCTCGTCGGAGGTCTCGCGCACGATCGCCGGGATGTGCTTGAGGCCGGCCTTGGAGGCGGCGCGCCAGCGGCGCTCGCCCATGATCAGCTCGAAGCCGTCCTGGGTGTCGCGGACGACGATCGGCTGCAGCAGGCCGAACTCGCGGATGGAGTGCACCAGCTCGGCCAGCTCGTCCTCGTCGAAGACCTGGCGGGGCTGCTTCGGGTTGGGGATGATCTGCCCCAGCGGTACTTCCTGGTAGCGGGCGCCCACGGGCACCGGCTGCATGACGTTGTCCTTCGCGGCGGAGACGGTCGGGGCGCCGGCGATCGGCCCTCGCGGCGAGCCGCCCACGGTGGGGGCGCCCTTGACCTTCTTGCGCTGCTTGTCCTTCTTGCCCTTCTTGCCTGAGTTCTCGGCCTTGCCGGAATTCGCAGCGCCGTCGGCGCCTGCATTGTGGCCCGCTCCGGTGCTGCCGTTGTTGGTCTCCTTCCCGGGCTTCGGCGCCTGCGCGCGCTGCGCGGCCTTGCCATCGCCGAAGATGATGTCGGAGGCTCCATTGCCAATCGCGCCCGTCTTCCCGGTCGTATCCGTCGTCGACGGCGCGGACGGGATCAGTGCGGCCAGGCCTCGCCCGAGTCCGCCTTTGCGTTGCTGTGCCATGTGTTACTCCTCGCCCTCAGTGCCTTCAGTACCTGCTGATCCCTCAGCATCTTCCCCCGCGTCCCCGTCGCTATCCAGCTCCGCGAACACTTCGGGGCTCACGCCGATCGGCCCGGTCGTCTCGTGCGGCTGGTAGTCGCCGCGGTTGGCCAGCTCCCGCGCCGCGTCGAAGTACGCGAGCGCCCCGCGAGAGCCGGGATCATAATCAATCACGGTCTGCCCGTAACCGGGGGCCTCGGACACCTTGACCGAGCGCGGGATGACGTTGTTCAGCACCACCTGGCCGAACTGGTCGCGCACCTCGGCGGCCACGTCGGCGGCCAGGCGCGTGCGCGCGTCGTACATGGTGAGCAGGATCGCGGAGATGTGCAGGTTGTGGTTCAGGTGCTCGCGGATCATGCCGATGTTGCCCAGCAGCTGGCCCACGCCCTCGAGCGCGTAGTACTCGCACTGGATGGGGATAAGCACCTCGTCCACCGCGGTCATTGCGTTGATGGTGAGCAGGCCGAGGGACGGCGGGCAGTCGATGAACACGTAGTCAAAGCCGTGCTCGTCGAGGAACCCGCGCCGGATAGCGTCGTGAAGCCGGTACTCGCGTCGCACCATGGAGACCAGCTCGATCTCGGCTCCCGCCAGGTCGATGGTGGCGGGGATGCAGAAGATGTTGGGATTCTCCGCGTGCGCCTGCACGGCGTCGTCGGCCTCGGCCTCGCCGATGAGCACCTCGTAGCTGGACACGGTCCCGGAGGTGTGCTCGGCGCCGAGCGCCGTTGACGCGTTACCCTGCGGGTCCAGGTCGATCACCAGCACCTTCAGGCCCTGTTTGCTCAGCGACGCCGCCATGTTCACCGCCGTCGTCGTCTTGCCCACGCCGCCCTTCTGGTTGGCAATGGTGAGCACGCGCGGCTGCTCCGGCTTAGGCAGCTTCGCGCGCCCAGACGTCATCTGGGTGGCCCGGTGCGCCGCGGCCATGATCGGGGTGTCGTCGAAATTCTGCTCGTCCATATTCGCTCCCCCTTACTTTCGCACGATTGTAATCAGGGTGGTCGGCTGCTCCAGCAGGCCCTCGCCGACCTGGAAGATGGTGGCTTCTCCGCCGCCCGCCTTCCGGATCTCCGCGGCGTCTCGCTCGAGCTCTTCGCTTACCGACGCCCCCTTCATCGCCACCATGACGCCCCCGTGCTTGGCCAACGGCAAGGACCATCCGGCGAGCTTGCCCAGCGGCGCCACCGCCCGCGAGGTGACGGCGTCGAACTGGCCGCGCTGCTGCTCCTCGGCGCGGCCCCGGATCACCGTGACGTTGTCCAGCCCCAGCTGCTCGGTCACCTCGCCGAGGTAGGTGGAGCGCTTCAGCAGCGGCTCGATGAGCGTCACGTCCAGGTCCGGCCGCGCGATGGCCAGCGGGATGCCCGGCAGGCCCGCGCCCGAGCCGATGTCCGCGATGCGGGCGCCCTCCGCGAACGCCTCGGCGGCGACGGCGCAGTTGAGGATGTGGCGGCCCCAGAGCCGGTCCACCTCCTTCGGCCCGATGAAGCCGCGCTGCGCGGCCACGGTGGCCAGCGACTCGCGGTACTGCTCCGCGAGCCCCAGGCGGTCGCCGAAGACGGTGCGCGCGATAGCGGGGGTCTGTTCCGACACGGCTGTGCGCTCCTTTACACAAAGGGGAATTGTTTGCACTCCGACTCTAGTAAACGCGCCCAACATTGGGGCAATTGTGCGCGCCCACCACCGCCAACCCCATTCGCCGCCTGGAATCGGGCACGAAAAAACCCGCCGCCAACTGGCGACGGGTTTGAGCGAGCAACCCTTACTTGCCCTGCTTGCGCTGCTTCTTGGTGCGCTTGTCCACCTTGCGGGCGCCGACGGCCGGGGCGGAGGCGCGCTTGGCCTCGCGCTTGGCGGCCTCTTCCTCTTCTTCTTCCTTGTCCATCTTCGCGTACACGACACGGGTTTGGAAGAAGGTCCAGATGTTGTTAGACAGCGAGTAGAACAGGAGGCCGACGTGCCAGACAAAACCGGTGAACAGGATCATGGCCGGCAGGAACCAGAGCATCATCTTGTTCATCATCTGCATCTGCTGGTCCATCATCTGCGCGTTCTCGCCCTGAGGTTTGTTCACCTTGCCGGCCGCGCGGCGGGCCTGCTGGCGCTGGATGGACATGCGCGCGTTCAGGTGGGTGAACAGCGCGGACAGGATGACCATCGGCAGGCAGACCGCGATGATCTTGGTCCGGGTGAGGTCCTCCACACCGGTGAACGCGGCGAACGCGTCTTCTGGCATGGACATGTACGCCGACAGCGGGACGCCGAAGATGTTGGCGTCCAGGAAGGAGCGGACGTCCTCGGGCGAGAAGGCGTAGTTGGCAATGTTGCGGTTCTCTTCAACCGACAGGCCGAGCGCACCCGGGCCGTTGCCGGTGCGGTTGAACGAGCGCAGCACGTGGAACAGGCCGATGAACACCGGCATCTGCACGAGCGGGACCAGGCAGGAGGCGAGCGGGTTGGTGCCCATCTCCTTGTACAGCTTCTGGGTCTCCTCGGCCATCTTCTGCTGGTCGTTCTTGTACTTCGCGCGGATTTCCTGCATCCGCGGCTGCATCTCCTGCATGCGGCGCATGGAGCGCATCTGGTTGACCATCGGCTTGATCAGCAGCGCACGGATGGACACCGTCAGCATGATGATGGACAGCGCCCAGGCCATGCCTGAATCTGGCGAGAGAATTGCGCCGAAGAGTTTGTGGTACGCCCACAGCACCCATGAAATCGGCCAATAAATGAAGTTCAGCACTTTTGGCAGTTACTCCTCATCGGTTTGTCGTATGTCCGTTGCCTGCACGCTGGAGCTTTGGGCGCTTGTCGACGCCCCCGCCCCCGCCGGAATACTCCCCGGCACAGGGTCGTAGCCACCTGGGTGCCACGGCCCGCACTTACACACGCGGGCGGCCGCGAGCGCGGTGCCTTTCACGGCACCGTGTCGCGCGACCGCCTCGAGTGCGTACGCACTGCAAACGGGCAAAAATCGGCAGGTCCCACCCAGCTTAAGGGGTGACACGTACTTTTGGTAGAGGCGCACCAGCTTCACCAGCGCGGCCGCCGCCGGCCCGGGAGGGCTGGGGATCCGGCCGCCGGCGAAGTTGTAGTACGCCATCAGCGGGTTGTCCGCTCTTGTGGTGGTTTGGCGATTTTGGCGCGCGCCTTACGGACCGCGCGCTCGAGGTCTCCGGCCATCTCGGCGCTCGACGCCGTGGCCGACACAGGAAGCGCTCGGATAACCACGTCGAATTCGCGCGGCAGCGCCTCCGCCTGCGTGCGCGCGACGGCCCGGAGTTTGCGGGACACCGCGTGCCTGGTCACCGCGTTCCCCACCTGTTTAGACACCACGAGCCCGAACCGAGGTCCGCCGCGCACGGCGGTGTCGGTTCGGACTCTCAGGTGCACCACCAGTGTGCGGGAGCCGCCCCGTGTCCCCTTGCGCATCGTGCGACGAAAGTCGCTGGATGACGCAAGCTTCAGCGGGCGCGGCAGCACGGTGGTAAACCCTGAATTGGTGCAGCTACGGCGCGACTACGCGGTCAGCTTTGCGCGGCCCTTCTTGCGGCGCGCGGAAACGATGGCGCGGCCGGCGCGGGTGCGCATGCGGGCGCGGAAGCCGTGCTTGCGCGAGCGACGACGGTTGTTGGGCTGGTAAGTCCGCTTGGACACGGTGGACTCCTTGTATGCGTCACGGCGACCAGCGGTCGGGGGCACTACGCGACACGGATGTTCTGTGCAGAGCATCCGTGAGCAGTGCTCCCGTCCTCCCGGGGCAGTGGCCGCCTCCGGTAGAAAAATGTTGTTGAGATCGCGCTTCACCGCGTACTGGGTGAAGGCCGCATGCGCTACCTGCGCTGACTCGCCCTTGCGGGGGCCCGGTTCTCGGCGCGGGTAGTGCTCTCAAGCGCGCGAGTGCAAGGCGTTGCGCGGGGCAACGGCCAGTGCGACTAGCGCGACAGACTCCACTAGGGTACGTGATTTTTCCTCCGGGCGACAAATCGACACTCCGACAGGATTCGCGGGGACGAACGGGGGCACCCGAAATTACATGACTGTGTTTTTTCGCAGGTAGTCGGCCCAATCGGCCCGGCAACGTGGGGCTCAACGGGCGGGGAGGGGAGCGGGTCGCTGACACGTGTTCGATCCGTTTTCGAATTCCACAGGTTCTCCGGCGCGACACCGTTAGACACGCTGAGGTGACAGCGGGTAACAATGTCTTATCACCACAATTTCACAAGCATTCAGTGCACAAGCCTGTGGATAACTGTGAAGTATGAGTTGAGGCTTCTCCGGGGGACCCGCCATCACCCCAGCTCAACCACAACTTTAGGGTTAAGAAATGTTATCCACAGTTTGCGCACACACCTGTGGATAGAACCCGACGGTGGCGCTATCCACACCTGTGGATAAAGTTGTGGAACAACAGGTGAGGGCACATCCCGGCCCCCGCCAGCCTGTGGAGGCACCGCCGGATTCGGTGGATTCCGCGGTGGGTTTTGTAATTTCACAATGTTGCAGAGTTGCAGAGTTGCATAAGCCGCGCCGCGCATTCCTCCTGCGCCCCGCAGGACCAATCCAGCAGTACCAATACAGACCCCAAGAACCCCATAGCCCCATGTCGAGGAAAGAACAGGAGTAACCGTGGCCGAGCAACAGATCGAATCGCTCTGGCGTGACACCGTCACCCAGCTGCTGCAGCTCTCAGAGCGACCCGATTCTTCGGTCCCGCAGCTCAATTTCAAAGAGCGCTCCTACCTGCAGCTGGTCACCCCGGTCATGCTGGTCAACGGCTACGCGGTCCTCTCCGTCCCCCACCACGCGGCGAAGACGGTGATTGAGGATTCGCTGGCACCGCACATCACCAACCTGCTCGCCGCCCAGCTCGGCGGGCCGTGCATCCTCGCGGTGTCCGTCGCACCGGCGGCGGAGAGCACGCCGCCTCCTGCCGCTGAGCCGCCCGCCGCGCCGCAGCCCTCACAACCTACTGAGCCGGAAGTGCCGGGGCCGGTGGCGTCGACAAGCATGCCCCCGCAGCGCGAATACGCACCCTCCGTGCCCGAAGAATTTGCGCAGGATGCGGGACCCGGCGAGCAGATCCCGATGGGGCTCGACGAGCTCGCACAGATGCACGCGCAGCAGCAAAAACAGCGGCAGGGCCACCCGACCGTGCCGCGGCGCATCCCGCGCGAGGAGCCGGCGCACGACCCGGACCGGGCGGCGAACCTGAACCCGAAGTACACGTTTGAAAACTTCGTCACCGGCTCGTCCAACCGCTTCGCGGCGGGCGCGGCGCTCGCGGTCGCTGAGGCACCGGCCCGCGCCTACAACCCCCTGTTCATCTGGGGCGGATCCGGCCTGGGCAAGACGCACCTGCTGCACGCGGCGGGGAATTACGCGCAGGTGCTGCAGCCGGGGCTGCGGATCAAGTACGTGTCCTCGGAGGAGTTCACCAACGACTACATCAACTCCGTGCGCGATGACCGGCAGGAATCGTTCAAGCGCCGCTACCGCAACCTGGACATCCTCATGGTGGATGACATCCAGTTCCTGCAGGGTAAAGAAGGTACGCAGGAAGAGTTCTTCCACACCTTCAACGCGCTGCACCAGGCGAATAAGCAGATCATCCTGTCCTCGGACCGCCCGCCGAAGCAGCTCACCACCCTGGAGGACCGTCTGCGCACCCGCTTCGAGGGAGGGCTGATTACCGACGTCCAGCCGCCGGACCTGGAGACCCGCATCGCCATCCTGATGAAGAAGGCGGCTGCCGACGGCACCGAGGTCGAGCACTCCGTCCTCGAGCTGATCGCGTCGCAGTTTCAGTCCTCCATCCGCGAGCTGGAGGGCGCGCTCATCCGCGTGTCCGCGTACTCGTCGCTGTCCAACAAGCCGGTTGACCTGCAGGCCGCGCACCACGCGCTGCGCGACATCCTGCCGGACGAGGCCGACGTGAACATCACCGCGGACGCCATCAAGCAGGCGGCCGCGGAGTACTTCAAACTCTCGTTGGAGCAGCTCACCGGTGCCGGAAAGGCCCGGCAGGTGGCGCACGCGCGCCAGATCGCCATGTACCTCTGCCGCGAGCTCACCGAGCTCTCGCTGCCCAAGATCGGCGACGAGTTTGGCGGCAAGGACCACACCACCGTCATGTACGCGGACCGGAAGATCCGCAAGGAAATGACGGAGAAGCGTGGCACCTACGACGAGATCCAGGAGCTCACGCAGATGATCAAGAACAAGGCGCGCATGGGCTAGGCCGTGGGGCCGGCGCTTTTCCGCCCCACAAGATCACAAACACCCCAGAAGTCACTCTCTTACCACTCTCCACAGACTTCTCCACACCTGTGTAATTACGCCGTTGTGATTTGGCGATCTTGCTCACACGGCGCGCGAATCAGGCCCCCAGATCCGCTCTGTGGATAACCGTGCAAATCTTGTGAAAGCCCAGTGGACAACGTCCGACCTGCTGTGGAACAAAATCGGGCCCGAAAAGTTATCCACAACCGCGCGGAGATATCCACAGAAACTCCACACCCCGAATCACAGCCCTGTTTCGCGCCACCACCACGCAAAAACCCATGGATTCCACAGATTGCACAGCACCTACTGCAGTTACCAACTCTTTTACTTGTAATTCCTTCTACAGAAAGAGAGGTTGTGCATGACCCGCTCGACGACCGCTCGGATACCCCGATTCTTGGAATTACAAAACCTCCTTTCGCCCCGGGGCGATATGGCGAAGCCCCGGCGCCCCGCCTAGAGTGAGAACGTAATTACAGATCCTGGTTACCGCGGGTAGCCGCGCAACGGTTTCAACATCACGACTACAAGCAAGGGAGCCTTACGCCGTTATGGTCGAGAGCATCGGTGAGAACACCCTGTCATTCCGCGTCCACAAAGATGACCTCTCTGACGCCGTGGCGTGGGTGGCTCGCGCCTTGCCCACCAAGAGCACGCAGCCGATCCTGCGCGCAATTGTGATCACCGCGGACGATGAGGGCCTGGAGCTCGCGGGTTTTGACTACGAGGTGTCCACCCGCGTCCGACTCGGCGCCGAGGTTGACCAGCCGGGCAGGGTCGCGGTGGCCGGCAAGCTGCTCTCGGACATCGTGGCCAACATGCCCCACCAACCGGTTGAGGTCACCACGGACAACAACACCATGAAGCTGGTGGGCGGCAAGGCCCGCTTCGAGCTTCCGCTGATGCCACTGGATGATTACCCGCAGGTGCCCAGCCTGCCGGAGACCACCGGCACGATCGCCCCGGCGTCGCTGACCCGCGCGGTCTCCCAGGTCGCCTCCGCCGCCGGCCGCGACGACACGCTGCCCATGCTCACCGGTATCCACGTGGAGATCCGCGGCGCAAAGATGCGCCTGACCGCAACGGACCGCTTCCGCCTTGCCATCCGCAGTCTGGAGTGGGAGCCGCAGAGCCCGGACGTGGAGGCGAAGCTCCTGGTCCCGGCCAAGACCCTCCTGGACAATGCCCGCACGCTGGACACCCAGCTGGAGGACCCGGTGGAGATCGCGGTCGGTGCGCAGGACAACGTCGGCGCCGAGGGCCTGTTCGGCATGCACGTGGGCAACCGCGAAACCACCACCCGCATGCTCGACGCGGACTTCCCCAACGTGGAGCCGCTGCTGCCCAAGGCGCACACCTCCATGGCCACGGTCGAGGTCGCCCCGCTGCTCGAGTCCATCCGCCGCGTCTCCCTCGTGGCCGACCGCAACGCGCAGATCCGCCTGCACTTCCGCGAGGGCGAGGTGAGTCTGTTCGCCTCCGGTGTCGACTCGGGCGAGGCGAGCGAATCCCTGCCGGCCGCGTTCACCGGCGCGGACGAGCTGCTCATCGCCTTCAACGCCGGGTACCTGCGCGACGGCCTGTCCGTCATCGGCACCGACCGCGTCGTTTTCGGCTTCACCGAGGCCTCGCGCCCCGCCATCATGATCCCGGAGCCGGAGGACCTGCCCGAGGCCAACGAGGACGGCACGTTCCCCACCCCGGAGACCCACTTCACCTACCTGCTGATGCCAGTGCGCCTGCCGGGCTAATCGACGCCTACTCGTCCGGCCCCCAACGCGCCCCCTAAGCCGACCATGCTGACTCAGAGAAGAAACGTTGTACGTTAGCGAACTTGACCTGCGCGATTTCCGCTCGTGGCCCTCGCTCCACCTGGAGCTGGAGCCCGGGGTCACCGTGTTCGCCGGACGCAACGGGCATGGCAAGACCAACATCGTCGAGGCCGTCTACTACACGTCTGTCCTGTCCAGCCACCGCGTGAGCACGGACGGCCCGCTAGTCCGCGGCGGTGCGAGCAGCGCGCGTATCTCCGCCACCACGGTCAACGAGGGCCGGGCGCTCACCACGCACCTGCTGCTCAAGGCCTCGGGTGCCAACCAGGCGCAGATCAACCGCACCAGGCTCAAGTCGCCGCGCGAGCTGGCCGGCGTCCTGCGCACGGTGATGTTTTCCCCGGAGGACCTGCGCTTGGTTAACGGCGAGCCCGCCGAGCGCCGGCGCTTCCTTGATGCGCTGGCCGCGCTCCGGGTCCGCCGCCTCGGCGGGGTGAAGGCGGACTATGACAAGGTGCTGCGCCAGCGCAACGCCCTGCTCAAGCGGTCCAACATGGTGCTGCGCCGCGGCTACGAGGACCCGCAGGGCGCGAGCGCGCTGAGCACGCTTGACGTGTGGGATGGGCAGTTGGCGTCGTTAGGCGCGCAGCTCACGGCGGGGCGGATGCGCCTGGTGGGCGAGCTCGCGCCGCACGTTACGGAGTCCTACCACTCGGTGGCTCCGGAGTCGCGGCCGGCGCACATCAGGTACAGCTCCACCCTGGACGCGGCGGTCCGGTCGCTCAACGATGGCCCCTCGGAGGACCCCGCAATCTTGGAGGCCGCGATGCTCAGCGAGCTGGGCCGCCGCCGCAGCGAGGAGCTCGACCGCGGGACCACGCTGGTGGGCCCGCACCGCGACGACCTGGTCCTCAGCCTGGGCGAGCAGCCGGCGAAGGGGTACGCCTCGCACGGCGAGACCTGGTCGTACGCGCTCGCGCTGCACCTGGCGGAGTACCGGCTGCTCGCGGCGGACGGCGCGGACCCCGTCCTCATCTTGGACGACGTATTCGCGGAGTTGGACGCGAAGCGTCGGCAGCGGCTCGTGCGGGTCGCGGAGGACGCGGAGCAGGTGCTCATTACGGCGGCGGTGGGTGACGATCTGCCCGGCAACTTGGACGACGCGGTTTCCGCGCGCTACGCGGTGACGATGGAGGAGGGGGAGTCGCACATTGAGCGATCTGGTCAGTGACACCTTCAACCAGCTGCGCGAGACGGTGCGCCGCAGCGGTCGCCGCCTGCCCAACCTTCGGAAACAGGGCGCGAACGTGACGCCGCGCCGCAGCGTGGGCAAGCGCGCGCTCACGGCGGGGACGACGGGCGCGCCCGGGGAGGGCGAGGAGGTGGCCGTGCCCGGACTCCACTTTGAGGAGCAGGCCCGCAGGCCGTGGGTGCGCCGCGGCAGGCCCACGGGCAAGGATGGGCGGGCGTTGCCGCGAGGGTATGAGGTGGCGTCGTTTAGCGCTCTGCTCGGCAAAGAGGTGCGGCAGCGCGATTGGACCGAAAATATTGCGTACGGCTGGGTGATGGGCAATTGGGAGGGCCTGGTCGGCGCGAAGATTGCGCAGCACACAAAGGTGGAGATGATCAAAAATGGGGAGGTCCACATTACTTGCGACTCAACGGCCTGGGCCTCCAACCTCAAGTACATGCAGTCCACGATTCTGCGCGCGATCTCGGAGAAGCTCGGCCCCGACGTCATCACCAAGCTGCACATCTTCGGCCCCAAAACCAAGAGCTGGCGCTACGGCCCGCTGCACGTCAAGGGCCGCGGCCCGCGCGATACGTACGGGTAGGGGCTTTTGCTTAGCGACGCCACCGCCCACCCCAAAATCCGCGCGAGAAACGCCCTGTCGCTGCTTCACCTGGTGCCGTAAATGGTCCCCACTACGTGTAAGATAGAGCGGGTTAAACAGGCTTTAGGCACATATTGCCCACTCACGCATATAGAGGAGAGTCCAAGCAGTGGCTGAGCAACAACCTCATTACGACGCGTCATCAATTACCATCCTCGAAGGCCTCGAGGCTGTCCGCAAGCGCCCCGGCATGTACATCGGTTCCACCGGCACGCGCGGCCTGCACCACCTGGTGTGGGAGGTCGTGGACAACTCGGTCGACGAGGCAATGGCGGGCTACGCCGACCGCGTCGATGTGACCCTGTTGAAGGACGGCGGTGTCGAGGTCGTTGATAACGGCCGCGGTATCCCAGTGGAGATGCACCCGTCCGGCGCCCCGACCGTCGAGGTCGTCATGACCCAGCTGCACGCCGGCGGCAAGTTCGACTCCGAGTCCTACGCGGTCTCCGGCGGCCTCCACGGCGTGGGCATTTCCGTGGTCAACGCGCTGTCCACCCGCGTTGAGGCAGACATTAAGCGCGACGGCAAGCACTGGTACCAGCGCTTTAGCAACGCCATCCCGGACGAGCTGGAGGAGGGCGGCAACGCCCGCGGCACCGGCACCGCGATCCGCTTCTGGCCGGACGCGGAAATCTTCGAGACGGTCGAGTTTGATTACGACACAATCTCCCGCCGCCTGCAGGAGATGGCCTTCCTGAACAAGGGCCTGACCATCACGCTCAAGGACGAGCGCGTCTCCGACGAGGAGCTCGAGCTCGAGGCCATCGCCGAGGAGGGCGAGACCGCCGCGCTGGTGGAAGAGGACTCGTTTGATGACGAAACCGTGGTCGAGTCCGACGCCGAAAAGGGCGAGGCCGGCGAGGCCGTCGCCCCGAACGTGAAGAAGAAGCGTGAGAAGAAGGTCACCTTCCACTACCCGAACGGCCTGATCGACTACGTGGAGTACCTGAACAAGGGCAAGACCACGATCCACCCGACGGTGATCGGCTTTGACCAGAAGGGCGACGACCACGAGGCCGAGGTGGCGCTGCAGTGGAACAACTCCTACAAGCAATCCGTCCACACCTTTGCCAACACGATTAATACCCACGAGGGCGGCACCCACGAAGAGGGCTTCCGCGCCGCGCTGACTAGCTTGATGAACCGCTACGCGCGCGAACACAAGCTGCTCAAGGATAAGGAGCCGAACCTGACCGGCGACGACTGCCGCGAAGGTATCTCCGCCGTCATCTCTGTCCGCGTAGGCGACCCCCAGTTTGAGGGCCAGACCAAGACGAAGCTGGGCAACACCGAGATCAAGGGCTTCGTGCAGCGCGCGGTGAATGAGAACCTGTCGGACTGGTTCGACGCCAACCCGGCCGAGGCGAAGGCGATTATTAATAAGGCCGTGTCGTCCTCGCACGCCCGCCAGGCGGCCCGCAAGGCCCGCGACCTGGTGCGCCGCAAGTCCGCGTCCGACCTGGGCGGCCTGCCCGGCAAACTGGCGGATTGCCGATCGAAGGACCCGGTGAAATCCGAGCTGTTCATCGTGGAGGGCGACTCCGCAGGCGGCTCCGCCAAGGGCGGCCGCGACTCCATGCACCAGGCGATCCTGCCGCTGCGCGGCAAGATCCTTAACGTGGAGAAGGCGCGCATGGACCGCGTGCTCAAGAACGCCGAGGTCCAGGCCATCATCACGGCGCTGGGCACCGGTATCCACGACGAGTTTGACATCAATAAGCTGCGCTACCACAAGATCGTGCTCATGGCGGATGCGGATGTGGACGGCCAGCACATCGCAACGCTGCTGCTCACCCTGCTGTTCCGCTTCATGCCGGACCTCGTGCAGAACGGCCACGTCTTCCTGGCGAACCCGCCGCTGTACAAGCTGAAGTGGGCAAAGGGCGCGCCCGGATACGCGTTTACCGACGCCGACCGCGACCGCCAGCTCGCCGAGGGTCTCGAGGCCAACCGCAAGATCAATACGGACGACGGCATCCAGCGCTACAAGGGCCTCGGCGAGATGAACGCCAAGGAGCTGTGGGAAACCACGCTCGACCCGGAGACGCGCATCCTCCGCCGCGTGGACCTGGAGGACGCGCAGCGCGCCGACGAGCTGTTCAGCATCCTCATGGGCGACGACGTCGCCGCCCGCCGCAGCTTCATCACCCGCAAGGCGAAGGACGTCCGCTTCCTGGACGTATAGGCAACTTCAGGCTTCAGCGGCCGGTAGCCAGCGTGGTTACCGGCCGCTTTGCTGTGTAGTGGTGTGGTGTTGGCGCGTTACTTCGCGTGGCGCTCGATGATCTCGCCGAGACCCGGCAGCGCGGGCGCGACGATCTTCGACGCCTTGCTGCGCAGCGACGTGTAGACCTTCTTCACCGCGCCCGGCAGGGAGTCCACGGAGGCGTCGGCAGTCTTGACGATGTCATCCACGACCTCGTCCTGGTGCGCGGCAAGGTAGCCGCCGAACCCGTTTGCGCTGCCCTCGCCCTGGTAGTTAGCCCAGTAGGGTTCGACGCGCTCAACCAGCATCGGCAGCACCTTATTGATGCCCTTGGACACCGCGTTGGCGTCCGCCTTCTTCCCCGCGGCGAGCGCCGACTTCAGCGCCATGCCAGTCAGGCCGGACTGGTTGGACACGGTGGTTTCCGTGAGCTCGGCGAGGTCCTTCGTCACGGCGGGACGGGTGGTTTCTTCCAGCAGCTTCTGCAAATCAGACATGCGGGACATCTTACCGGCGAAAAGAAAGCCCGTCCGAAGACGGGCCGGGCGGCATCCGGGAACGGCACGCCCGGCCCCAGATGACGAGATCACCTTGGCGAAGACGCGAGTCGACGGGACCGCGGACAAATAGTTGGAGTGTCCCCGGGGGCGGAGAGGGTTTCTGATGTCCGCGCATTTTCCCCGTGAGATCCGGGAGCAAGCAGTTGATAAGTTTCTTGAAGGCATGCCGTACAAGCGCATCGGCGATTGGCTGGAAGAAAGCTATGGCCAACGCCCTTCTCGGTCAACGGTCGGGTTATGGGTCAGGCAAAGGCGCCACGGTCGCCCTCTTAACCCGCAGCCGGGTATGCATGCCCCGGAAACAGTCGCTGATGCGGTTGCACGTCGTGTGACCTCAACACAGTCGTTTGCAATTATCGGCGACCAAGTTGGCGTCGCCAGTGGGTCAGTGCGGAAATGGACTTCGCGGTACTGGCCCGACGCGCAAGAGGCTGCCGCTGCCGCGTCGCTGCCG
>NZ_RDRE01000001.1 GCF_003693265.1 Corynebacterium gottingense | reverse complement strand
CCATCATTGCGGAACGAGAAAACCGAGGAGCGACCATCGTGACATCCCAGTTCGCCCCCATCGAATGGTGCAAGTCCATCCCCGACGCTGTCATCGCTGAGTCGATCCTCAACCGGCTCGCCGTCGGTGCCGAGATCATCACACTAGAAGGAGACAACATGCGCCTGACCCACTAACCTCACCCAACCCCCAAAACGCCCGGGTGTTACTGGATACTCACCCGGGCGTTACTCGATCCTCACCATGGCGTTACTAAATCAGTGGTCTGAACAGGGTGACCCGTCGAGCGCTAACCAACAGGTCCCACTAGCGAAAAGTAGATGTGCTTACAACCAGGAGTGCACGAGTCCTGGAGGGCGTCCCACGCGTGAGGTGGGTTCACATGAAGGTGGTTCGGCCGCGTTGGCCACCGCAGTTCGTCCGAACTCTTCCGTTTTGGTTGACGTCCAAGGCTTTTGGAGGCCGAATGCAAGAACAGCGCGTTAGGGGCGGCGCACGACCCATTGGTGTACTACTCATGCAATTGAGGATGCTTGATATTGAACGGCGTATCCTGACTTGGAAAGTCGGGATTAAAACCCCTGGCCAGGAACCTTGTGTGCCATTTGGGCATGAAAAAAGCCCCTTGCGGGGCTTGATCCTGACTTGCGAAGTTTTCGAGTTTTAGCTGGAGCGGGATTTGCTTCCGAGGAGTTCAAGACCGTGCGCGTCTAGGATGCCGTTGGCATCGTGAATTGATATGCCCGGGCACCGTTCAAGCATGAGCAGATAGACGTTGTCGGGAGAAGTGTCTCGGCTCAGGTGGATTCCAGATTTTTCCATGAGTTTGGTTGTTGCGTACGCATTGAGGTCCAAGCCGACAGCGATCGCCATCAGTGTCTCTCGCTTCATTGTAGTCAATCTGTCGTGCTGAATCTTGTTGAACAGTGCATCGTAGAGGCCGGTACGTTCGGTGAAGGTCTGCGGGTATCGGATACCGCGATATTCGAAAAGATTTGTAATTACTTGGCAGAGAGATGCTTGGCGATTGCTGATAATGTCGTCAAGCTCACCAGCTTCTTCAATAGCGGTGCTCATCGTCTTGGCAGCAGCCGCGTAGACTTTCTCATTCTCGTGATCGTCTGGGGTGGCTTGGTGGGCGGGGTCGATGTAGATGATGCGCTTGTCAACGCCGTACCGGTGTTCTAAGTGGAACAGGGTGTCGAGATCTCTATTGAGGCCGACATAGTCTTTGGTGACTACCGATCGGATGCGCAAGAGTGCTTTCTTAGGGCTCCTCTTCGCAGCTGGCTTGAGTCTGTAAGCGCCGCGGGCGTCGACGCGCACATATCTGGTGGAGTTTCTGACAAAGTAGCCTTCAACAAATATGTAGTCGCCTGCTTGTACCCATTGGCGTAAGCGGGCATTTTGGCTGAGCAGGACGGCAGCGTCAACGTGAGTGATGGCTATGAAGTCCTCCGCACCTTCGCCCATGAATCCATAAACAGAGTCATACTCGGGAAGCTTCGAGATACGGTTCTTTAGCCCCACTTCGAGGAGTCGGTACTTCACAGCAGAACGGGAGACCTGGTAGAGGTCGGCGAGTTGATCCAACAAGGCTCCACAACTCAGTTCAGGTGAGGAGTCCATGGCCTCGATGGCTGCCTTGGTGAACGTGGACTTGGGAATGAGTACTCGAGGCGCAAGACGGTGAGCCTGCCACTCGAGCCACTGCAGCTCAGTTTCCCCCCGTCTTGAGTTTTCCGAAGGTTCGAAGAACGTAGTGGATATCCGGGATTTTATCGGCTCAATGGCTTCACCTGCATTAGCGAGACGCGCGTGGTGGATTCGGAAGAATGTGCGATCCTTCTCCCAGTGCAGGATCTCATGCATGAGTGCATTACGTCGCGCTCCTTCACCCATTGACCACTCTGACCGAGGATCAACCACTATGGTGCCTGCAGGGTAAAACGTTTGAGTGTACTGACCAGTAGTGGGTTGAAAGGTAGTCACCTCACCGTCAACAAGTACACAGCAGGCAAACACATCCGAGCTCGCAGATAGGTAGGCCTCCTTTATCTGAAGGCCGCTTTCTTTAATAAGTTCATCCACTGGAATAGCCGTGGGCGCTTCAAGGGCTTGTGGATAATGCTCAGAGAGGTATTTTTCGGCATAGTCATCTAACCGGTTCTTGCCTAGGATCAGAGCGCCGGTTCGTGGGTTGACGTCAAACACATCAGAGTGACTACGCTTCACTGTCGGCAACCGGTGTTTCTCCTTCATTGATGTAATCCAACGGCATCTCTTTCAAGGTCTTGTCAACTTCTCGCCAAGTAGGGCAGTACTTTTCCACCAACTCATGAAATCGGTGGGTGTGGTTTGCTTCAACGAGATGGACTAGTTCGTGGATAAGCACATAGTCGAGACATTCAGGTGGCTTCTTCACCAATTGGAGGTTCACCCAGATGCGGCGTCGGGCAATATTGCAGGTGCCCCAACGTGTTTTCATGTTCTTGATCCGAAAATCGTCAGCTTCTATACCGGTAATCTCCGCGCAACGCCGAGCAGCAGATTGAAGTATTCGACGAAGCTCACCTCTGTACCATTCCGTCAGGACGCGCTCACGTTGTTCGACCGTGTAGCCCTCCGGAACTGTCATAACTAGCTTGCTAGCCCGTTTCGTGACCGCTGGACGTGTTCCTTCGTAGATCACTTGCAGTCGGTACGGCTTGCCCCAGAGGTAGTGGGCTTCGCCTGAGACGTAGGTTCGTTCGGTTTGTCGCGGTTGCGATTGCATCCGTTGTTGCCGCATATAGATGTCGGGGAGTTTTGATAAGAGGAAGCTGGAAAGCTCTGCGTTCGTTACGTATGACGGCACACTCACAGTAACCTGGCCATCTGGGGGAAGAATTCGCAGGTACACGTTCTTCAGGTTTTGTTTGCGAAGCACCGTCACGGGAACACTCCCGACTTGAAGCTCCTCTTTAGTCATCGAAGTATTCTTCCTGCCTAGTTGCCATTTCGTAGACCAGGTCGACAAGAATGTCAATCTGATCTGCTGGGCACCTGTATTCCCTCAAAGTGACGGCAATGGCACGTTTAATGCGCTGTTGCTTCTGCCTGTTTGCCAACCAGCCAGCCTCGAGAGATTCGAGGATTCCGTAATGAAGGTCAAATGCAAGGTCGCCCAAGTTAGCTTCGCCAAGTGAGTCTTGATCACAGACGAAGTCATAGAATGCTCGACCTGCTTGAGTATCCTTGATTTGTGCTGGGTAGTTCTCGGTTTCCTCCGGGTTATGAACGCGTCGAGCGAGTTCAGTAACTTGACGCAAATATTCGGCATACGACAGTGCGCCGAGACGGCGCTCGTCAATGATCCTCTTCAATAGCTCAGACATTTTGCCGAAATACGCCTTGTTGATTGGCATTTTTCGAATGATCTCGCTGGTCAAGTTCGCATCAATGATCTCCGCCTTGGCATTGTCGTCGCCCGTGACAGTATTGACGATCGAATCGACTGGAGTGGTTGAGGTGTTGTTGAGCAGCAGCTCTACTAACGGGGTGTCGTCCAGCTTGGAGATGAGAGTGCTGTCTTGGGCGGTGACGTATGTGTCCAAGATGAATCGCATGTCCTCTTGGTAACTACGCAGATCGATCCAGTCTTGGGCGGCAAGCATGACAGCATCTTTCAACTGGTTGTAGTTGTTAACATCCGCCCGGATCTGCTCGACATCTCGTGCCGTGTAATCAAAGTCTTCAACAAGGCGGTCAGCACAATCCGCAAACGAACGTGTCAGCGCCGAGACCAAGCCGTAGAAGGTAGCGCGCTTGCGGGAGTCAGCGTCGGCTTCATCCTCGGCAGCAGGAGGTTCGCAGAAGAACTGAATATGCGCAGCATCATCACGCGGAGCAGGAACTTCAGATAGAAGCTGGCTTAGCGAGTCCCGCGCACCTTCCATCTTGGCCGTCGCTTCAAGAGCACGCTGCTTGATCAGCCCTTCCACATCTTCAGGAGCAAAACCATCGAAAGCTTCGCTCGTGTAGTCTACGAACGCAGACTGCACGGAGCGGAACAAGTCCTTGTAGTCCACGATGTAGCCATAGTCCTTGGATGGGTCATCAGGACGGTTCACGCGACAAATTGCTTGGAACAGGTCGTGATCGCGCATGGACTTGTCGATGTACAAGTAGGTAGCACTAGGTGCATCAAAACCAGTAAGAAGCTTATCGACAACGATCAACAGCTTCATACGTGTAGGTTCGTCCTTGAACAGGCGCTTTGCCTCGTCCTCGAAGTCCCTAACTGATTTGCCATCGAGCATGCGCTCATAGATGCGCTTTTTGTACTCGTCCTCGCTTTCCTGATCGGGATCAGTCGAAGCGGTTCGAACAGACGCGTCGGTCGGCTCGTATGAGGTAACGACAGCGCAGCGCTTGAAGCCGCTCATCTGGAACAATTCCCAGTAACGGCACGCTTGGTAGATGCTGCCTGCGACGAGCATAGCAGTGCCACGGTCTTGTTTGAGGCGCGGCTTAGTCTGCATGTCGAAGATGACGTCGGAAACTATCTTCTGCAGGCGATCCTTTGACGAATAGAGCTTGTTCAGTGTTGACCACGACGTTTTCAGCTTGTCTTTTGCCGTCTCGGTCAGTCCAGCAGTGCGGCTGTCGAACCACTGGTCAACCTTTGTTTCATTGGACAGCTCTTGATCAACGTCACGTGCCTCATAGCGCAGATCGAGAACAACGCCGTCAGCAACACCTTCGTTGAACTTGTAGGTATGAATGTAAGGACCGAAGATCTCTAAGGTGGTCTTTTTGTCTTGCTTCAACAATGGCGTGCCCGTAAAACCGATAAGTGTCGCGCCGGGCATGAGTTGCCGAACTGCCTCGTGTAGCTTCCCTGAATTGGTGCGGTGCGCTTCATCGATGAACGCGACGATGTGACCCTTCGCCTGGTAGTCTGACGGCAAACTGTCCAGCAGCTCTCGCCGATATGCTTCAATGTCCGAGTCCTTGCCTGCGCTGTGGCCATACTTGTGGATCAGAGAACACACGACCCTATCCTCTGGATTATTCAGGATCTCTCGCAGATCAGCGCCGCTGGTAGCGCGGCGAATCTTCTCTCCGATGTCAAAGAACAAGTCCCGGATCTGTTTGTCCAGCTCATCGCGGTCAGTGATGATTACCACGCGAGAATCGTCGATGTGTTCGATGATCCACTTGGCCAGCCAAGCCATGATCAGCGATTTTCCCGAGCCCTGTGTGTTCCAGATGATGCCACCTTCACCGCGCTCGATGAAGGGGCGGGCTGCTAGGTTGGCAAAGAATTGATTGGGCCGGGGTACCTTCTTGATTCCAGCATCGAAAATAATGAAGTCATGGATGATCTGAAGCAGGCGGCGCTTCTCGCACAACGAAATAACGCCATGTTGCAAGGGATTCTTAGTCTGGTCGTGTAGACGGCGTATCTCAATGGATGTTTCGTCAGATGCCTTGGGATCCTCTCGCCACTGGAGATAGAATTTCTCCGGTGTTTCGATAGTTCCGTAGAAGAGACCTTGAGCCTCATTACCGGCAAACAAAAGCTGCTGAGTGGTGAAGAACCCAGAAATATACTCAGGTTTTTGGTTCGTGATCAGCTGGCGAATGCCTTGGGAAGCCTCTACGCAAGACTTCTTCAACTCGAACATGCCAAGAGCAATCCCGTTCACATACAACACGATGTCAGGTCGTTTAGACTTCTTACCGGTCGTGTAACGAACCGTGACCTCTTCAGCGACCGCGAAGTGATTGAGCTCGGGCTGCTCCCAATCGATGTAGTGAAGCCGCTTATCCTTTTGCCCGCGCTCGCGATAGGTGATGCCGTAGCGCAGAAGCGAATAAATCCTCTTATTCAGGTCATAGAGGGAAGATACCCGATCCTCTGACAGATCCTTGAGCTCCTTGACTGCCTTCACGACACCGACCTTGGGGTAGCCCCGGCTGTACAAGTAGGTAGTGAGGCGGGCTTCATCGACCGGCTTGTTGTACAGATCATGCAGGTTTCCGATGTATTCGTAGCCCAGATCATGAATTAGGCAATCCTTGATCAACCGCTTTTGAGCGTGAAACTCACTATTTACTACAACGCTCATGCCGCTCTCTCCTCAATCGGTAGGCGCACGCGCCCCGTCAACAAATCATCCATCGCGCCCAACTTCAAGCGTTCAACCTTCGCCCGCTCCTCCTCAAGCAGGCGAATCTCTTCACTGGCACCAAAAAGGATCTCCGCTAGTGCCGTTTGTTCTGATAAAGAGGGCGGAGCCATGAAAGTGAAATCCTTGAGATCTTTTTGGTACAGGTGTTTGATGGTGGATCCAGCAGCCAGAGTGTCAATAAAACGTTCAAACACGGGAGACATTAGAACCCAGTAAAGAAACTCTCTACTAAGCCCCGCATTCGGCCTAAACACGAAGACCCCGCTATTAAGAGTTGCTGGCTTGTTGAGCTGCGGAACTCGAGCAACTTTCCCTATCGTTCCATCTTTGGTCACCAAGACGTCGCCGGGCCTAACATGAATATAGGGATCCAACTCGTAGCGTGCACGACTAACGAAGCTAATGCTGTCAAAGGCGATAGTGCCAGAATCAAAATCCGTACCACCTATGAGATAGCTGTACCCCGTAGGCAAATACTCTTCAGCTTTTAGTCCCTGCCAGCCGATACGGGCTTTAGGCTGAATCGCTTCTTCAAAACTGATTTTGACCCACGGCTCTCGATAGTCGGCTATTCGCGTGCGCCCCGTTACAAGTTCTTCAAGCGCGCCGTCACTGATCGCTTTCTTCTTCGCAATCAACTCATCCAGGTTCGCAAGATGCTCATCAAACCCAGACAACACCCCAGCAATCACACGTTGCTCATGCAGAGGAGGTAGAAGAATCTCTGTACTAAGGATTAGATCATTGTAGAGCCTATTGATCGTTGTTCCTTCCATGCCTTTCCATGGAAAGCTATCAAAGACATACATGAGGAACTTGTTGTCGACAAGGGACTCGTCAGTATCAAGCCAGACAATATTTGAATCTTGGAAGTAAGAGGGTTCCCCTTTATACTCCACAGTCCGCCCTACGGTCCCGGCCGCAGAGATGAGGATCTGCCCACGTTTTGGGTACGAATACTTAGACCGGTACTCTTCAAAAAGCCGCTTTGAGATAAAAGCGTCGGGCGCTTTCCCGAATGTTCCAATCTTGTAGAAGGGAATAGGGCCGATCTCATTAGTTTGATCTTTAAAGATTCGCCGACACATTTTCACGGACCCCAAGTCGCTTAGCGTGCAAACCGTCCAATCACTAGGAACTACCATGTGTATCCCATTTTCTTTAGGCTATTCAAAACCGACTCACGAGAATTATTAACTGCGGCTTGGATGCGAGGCAGGGTACGTTCGTAGCGTCGGGCGATGTCGGTGATTCGTGTGGCGTGGGTAGTGACCTGTTGGTCGAAGATGCTGGAGATCTCCGATTGCAGGTGAGGCATCCATTTACGGTCAAACAACAGGTGCTTGATCTCGTCCTCAGTGAGCGTGCCGTACCGGGCGAGCACCTTCTGGCTGAGCTCGTCACGGGCAGCCTTAGCCTGCTTCCTCAAAGCCTTGACTTGATCCAACCTGTCTCGATAACCGGCGAGAGCCTCATATTCGTCTTGGTAGGCTTCCGGCACCGGTGCGGATCTCGCCAGTTCCTGACGTGCTTTCTTGAGCTTCGTCTTAATCGGCTTGCCGGACTTACCGTACAGATCCAGTGCGGCGATATCCGGGTGTTGCTCAAGCAGCCGGTCGACGCGAATCACTTTCTTCTGAGTGAACGTGTCGATCAGCTCGTTCAGGACGTCAAGCTGCGACGATTGCTTCATGGCGTCGAGAGCCTTGAGCCTGGCGTTGAGTTCCTTCTCCACGACCTTGCCCGTGGAGCTGAGGACTTCAGCGAACGGGTTATCTTCTTCGGGCTGCTCCTCCAAGAGGCTCTCCAAGTCAGCTTCGCTCCTAAGCAAGGTGCGGTCGAGCTCGGCAAGCTGTGCCTGTTCCCGCGGGAAGTATTCAGCTTCGATGATGGTAGCGGGGATCAGCAACCCCTCGAACCCTTTAATCTGCACGGTATCAGTTGTCTGCCCGTTGTCGGTCTTCTTCTGCTTGTAGTCGTACTCCACTTCACGGCCAGCTAAGAAACCGGAAGCCTTGATGACGTACACATCATCCTGGAGGCGTGTATTCCAGTAGTTCATGACAACGTCGAACACGTCGTACGGGTCAAGAACCTTCGCGTCGGCGTAATGGTCTAGGAGTTCTTCACCAACCTCGCGGATCATCAGGCGAGGATGGGTATCACGGTTCACCCCGAGCAAGGCAGGCTTGGCGCACGCTTCAGCCCAGGAAGCCAGCATATCGCTGACCTCGACGGTCTCTTGCGCGATGAGCATTTCGTCCGCCGTGATTCGTGTTGCCAGTTCGTCCGGAGTGAGCAGCAGTGCGAAGCGACCTGAATCTATTTGAGTGAACACGCGCTGTTTCAGATTTGGTGCCACCTGCCAGAGGGCGGCCAGCGAGTCGAGGTCTCCAGCCGGGATGCCTCCTTGCAGATGTGCGGCAATGTCCTGTGGTAGCTCGGTGCTCGGGCGTTGAATAAAGCGCGGAACGTTGAGATTACCACCGTTGCCTTCGAGAATCTCCTCGTAGCTGACCATGCGAGAGTAACCGTCGATCTCACGGCGAAGGTTATAGGTCTGGACGATCCGTTCGATGTCTTGCTCGCGCAGGCGATTCTTGTTGCCGTCCTTCTTAAAGCCTTGGCTGGCATCGATCATGAAGATGCCCTCATGATCGTCAGCGTGTTCCTTGTTGACTACGACGATGCACGCGGGAATACCGGTACCGTAGAACAGGTTCGCTGGCAGACTAACAATTCCGGTGATGTACTTACGTGCCAGGACTTGCTTGCGGATCGTCTCTTCAGCGTTACCTCGGAACAAGATGCCATGCGGCATAATGATGGCGGCCTTGCCATCTTCGGTCAACGACTTCAGCACGTGTAGGAACCAGGCCCAGTCACCGTTCTTTTCGGGCGGTATCCCATAACCATCGAACCGATGGAAAACATCGTTCTCAGGCGTGATCCCGTCAGACCATGACTTATCGGAGAACGGTGGGTTCATCACGATAAAGTCGAACTTGCGCAACTGGCCGTATTCGTCAAGGTACTGGGGAGACGTGAGTGTCGAGTGCGTTTTAATCTCACCGGTGCTCTTTTGGTGAAGCACCAAGTTCATCTTCGCTAAACCCGCCGTCGCATTGTCTTTCTCCTGGCCGTAAATCGACACCATCGCATTGCCTTGGCGGTTCACTGGGGCCTCGTCCGCTGCCCGGATCAACAGGGAGCCGCTGCCAGCTGCTGGATCGTACAGTGTCCACGGGCGACCCTGCCGTGGCTCGATGTGGGAAATGCCCACAAGCCTTGCCATGATCCGTGACACCTCGGAAGGCGTGTAGAACTGGCCTTTACTCTTGCCTGATTCCTGAGCGAACTTCATCATGAAGTACTCGTAGGCGTCGCCGATGATGTCATCGCCACTCGCGCGGTTGGTCTTGAAATCAATCGCCGGATTCTCAAAGACCGCGATCAGGCCAGTAACCTTATCCACGAGCTCCTTGCCTCGCCCCAGTTCGTCCTCGTTGTTGAACGAAACCTCTGGCAGGGAGCCTTGGAGCTGGTTCTCTTCCATGAAAGCGGACAGGATCTTGTCGACGCGCTCACCGATATCCTTCTTGCCCTTCGCAGCAATCAGATCATCGAACGATGCGCCTTCTTCCACAATGAAATCGCCGTAGAGTTGGCCCTTGTACCGGTCGGACACGTACTTGAAGAACAGCAGGGTCAGCACATAGTCCTTGTAGCGGGCGGGCTCAACACCGCCACGAAGTTTGTTAGCCGCTTCCCATAACAGGGAGTATAGTTCTGTCTTTTTCACTGCCATCAAGAAATCCTCGGTAGATTCTTTCTAGTACTCGGTAATGTCGATCCCGGCCTTCATCAGCCGCCCGTACCTGTCGATTGAGATGAGCACCGCCATCGGTCTACCGTTCTTAAGCACGAAAGCCGCCTCATCTTCTTCGGATAGCTTCGTGATAATCTTCGACGACTGACCACGCAGGAAGTCCGACATGTTATAGAAGTCCATCGTTGTCTTCTCCGCTTTGTCGTCCACATCGACCCCTCTCAGCGCAGTTCCGCAGTCAGACACTAATACACAATTCAACCTATAAAGTAGTTACTAAAGATGGTACCACCACGGCCGGCCCCTCCACCCGAACTCGCTAACGAAAGAGGTGAACCGCACCCCTCCTCGACTGGTGGCGCGGTTTTTCCGAGCGGGAGAGCCCCATGGCGACACTCGAATGCTGCACGTTGAAGATTTCAGCCCGCCCCAGAAACAAGAAAACCCCTGGTCATCAGGGGTTAGGTAGCGACGGTGGGTCTTATCAAATCCGAGGTCCTTGGCTCGAAGACCTTGATGCGAGCGATCCGATCGAGCAGCTTATCTAGCTTTTTCGTGCTGTCGTAGGCCGCATCAAATTCCTCCTTGAGCTCGTCCATAAAGAGCGGCTCGATGATCTTCAAGATGTTAGGCACCGATGTGTAGTGCTGACCCAGGTTCGAGCGCTTACCCGGCGTAACGATCGCCTAAAACATGGAGCCGAAAAGTCCAGGTTGATGTCCAACCAGATCTGTTTGCCCAACTCGATGAGCATCTCGCGTGCCTTCGGCGAGAAACGCGGAACAGTAAGGTGAGCGTCAGCCCGGAAGAGGCGACCGTTGACGTACGGGAAACCTGCTAGGTGTCCCGGTTTCTTCGCGGGATCAGACTCATCGAGTGCAGTGAAGAGTTCGCGAATGAAATCGGCGGTGTCGGAGCCGTCGTCAAGCGTGTGCGAGCCCACCGCATTGGTGAACTGATTCTCTTCAAAGACCCCGGCGTCTTCGGCGAAGTAGCAGAACAGCAGACGAGTGAAGAAGACGTTCACCCGTGGCGGTGCTCAGGATCTTTCATCAGGCCCGGGTTGGCGGAGGCGAGCTCATCGAAAAGCTTGCCCATCTCCTCTGCAGCCTTCACGTCGGCGTGCGACTCGGCGGTGTACTGGGCCTTCTCATTCCCAGCCCATGGGAGGAAGAAAGTGAAGTGCTGATCAATCTCGAGCAGTGGAAACGTACGGTTTTCCGCAGTCTTGAGTTCGTAGGTAATCATGTCCGTTTAGTCGGTCACGATGACAAACGGGTGGCGAATTTCACCACCGTCAGCGATACACACAGCCGCTCTAGTTCTGCGAGGAGATCCCCCTCCGTCTCGCGGAAATAAATAATGTTCTTCTGCGCAACCTCATGCTCCGGGTCCTCGGCGATGTTCAGCGAGCCGTTGCGAAGGCAAGTGACATTTCCCTTCGAGCGTCCGTACGCAGCTAGCAGGTCAAAGATGAACTCGCGGTCGTACTCTTCTTGCCCAGCTAACGGCTTGATTCGTTCCTCGATCGCTTTCAAGTTCAGTCTTACCACGACTGCATCCCACTTCCACGGATGTTTGCGGATGATTTTTTGGACCGGATTTCCCCACAGGAGTTTACAAGGAAAAGCGGAACACGTAGCGGGAGTTGCGGAACGCATCTAGAGTGACGTGCATGAGGTGCAACAATGAACAGTGCGAGGACGAGGTCTACGTCCCCAAAACCAACGTCCCACCTCACGCCGGTCAGATCGCAGCGGCCAAGCTGATCATGAAGCGTCATCGCGAGGGCAAGAGTCGCTTGGAAATCACCCCGAAGATCCGCTACCTCGCCAACTACGATTCCTAGGGTTCCTTTGCCGGATCATCCCGGCGTACCGTGGCAGGCATGAATACATTGCAAAAAGCGCTCATCCCCGTCTTCGGTGGCGCGGGCGTGCTCCACTTCATCAAGCCTGAGCCTTTCGACGGCATCGTTCCCGAGCAACTTCCGGGCAGCGCGCGGACCTACACCTATGTCTCTGGCGTGGCCGAACTCGCCACCGCAGCCCTGCTGGCAAACACGAAAACCCGCGCGACCGGTGGCGCCGTCGCGGCGGCACTTTTGCTCGCCGTGTGGCCGGCCAACTTCAACATGGCGTGGCAGTGGCGCAACAAGCCCTGGTATTTACAGGCGGGCGCCATCGCGCGTCTCCCGCTGCAGATCCCGATGATCCGTGCTGGGTGGGACTTGTACAAGAAGGGCAAGAAGTAGCGCACCTCGAGCGCAACCCACCACTTTAGAACGCCGGTTCGATTACGCACCTGCGGATGTCGGGCTGCCCAATTACTGTGGGCCACATGACAGCTACGCCCCACCCGCCCTCGTTCCCCTACGCCACCGCGCTGCTCGCGGCCGTCGATACTGCGCAGGCCGGCGATCCTCTCGCCCCGGTCACGGTGCTGTGCCCCACCCCCGCCTTCGACGATGTGGTCGCCGCCATTGCCACCGGCGGCCCGCGCCTCGGAGTGGACGTGGTCACACTCGACATGCTGCTGCAGCGCGCCGCCCGCGACCAGGAGTCTCGCACGCTGCTGCAGCGCGCCGATGTCGCCGCCTTCGTCGCCCGCACCCTTGCCGACGGCGCGGAACCGACTCCCTTCCATGAGGCCAAGCTGCATACTTCCGCGGCCACGCATGCAGCGCTTATCGACGCCCTGTATACCCTCCTCAACTCCCCCGCCGAATGGCGCGCGGACCACGGCGGCGCGCAGCTGCCCAGCATCGTGGCCGAGATCGCCCAGCGCGCCGCCGAAGAGTTCCGCAACACCCGATTCACCTTCCCGGACGCGGTCCGTGCCGCCGCCGACTCCCACCGCGGGGCGCTCATCACCGTCGGCGCGCTGGCCCACGACGCGCGCACCGAATGGGCGCTGGCCCAGTTCCAGCAAGCCACGCCCGTCGAGCTGCCAGACCTGCGTGAGCACACCGAACGCATCTCACTGATCGCCGAACCAGACGAGGCCACCTACGTCACCGGCCGCGTCCTCGACGCCGTCACCCAAGGCACCCCACTGCACGCAATCGCCGTGGCCTACTGCGACGACGCGGAGCTGCCCTTCCTCACCCACGCCCTCGACGAGGCTGGCATCCCCTACCACGCGCCCGCGCGCGACGTGTGGGCGCAGCAAAACACGTTCCGGGCGCTGACCGCCCTGCTCACGCTTCGGCCAGCCGACATGCACCGGCACCAGCTCGTGGAGCTGCTCTCCACCGGCAAGGTCAAAAACAGCCCCAGCCTGCGCGCCTTCGACGCCGGCTCGCGCGACCGTCTCGGCACAGCGCTTACCGGTAGCGACTGGGACGCGGTGCTCGACACTGCCGCGCGCCAGGACGAGGACGGCACCCCAGAGCGCGAGCGCGTGCCCGAACGCAGCGTGACCGCAGCCCGTTGGGTCGTGGACCTGCGAGCCACACTCGCACCGCTGACCGAGGCCGAGAGCTGGGAGGGCTTCGCCTCCGCGTTCCGCGCCGCGGCACTCGATGTACTCGCCCTTGGGAAGCAACAGCAGGCAATCTACCTAGACCCGCTGGTAGATCAGCTCGCCGCCCAGCAGGGCACACCCCAGCGCGAGCGCGCCCTCGAGATCACTCGCGAACTCGCCGCCCGCCCGGCGCGCGCCACCAACACCGGTGTGCTCTCGGTCGGGCCACTGGAGTGCCTGGACGGGCGCAACCTCCAGCTCGCGTTCATCACCGGCGCCACCGACGCTGCCCTGCCCGGCTCGCTCACCCCCAGCGCGACGATGACGCAGGCGCAGCAGCACACCACTCCGGACAAGTTCCTGGCGCGGAGGGAGCGGACGCTTGCGGGGGCGCTGCGGGCGTCGAGAAGCATTGTGCTCACACGCGCCCGATCTGGGATCGCCGGCGGCGGGCTGACCGAGCCCTCCACCTGGCTTGACCAGGACGAAACCCGCGTGGATGCGCTCTACCCGGGGCTAGTAAGCGGCGAGCGCACGCCCACGAGCCAGACTGAACTGGCGCTGGCGAATGCGCTGGCCGGCGCCCCGAGCGAGCGGGCGGCGCGCTACGCGGAGATCATGCAGGCGCGGCATGCGGGCGTCGCCGGCGAATTTACCGGCTACACCGGCACCGACTTTGGCCTGCACACGCTGCAGAAACCGATTTCCAGCTCCGCGCTGGAGGGCTTTACCAAGTCGCCGCTGGAGTACTTTATCCAGCGCGTGACCGGCAACTGGGTACTTGAGGACGACGCGGAAGATATGCACGTCGCCTCCGCCGACACCGGCACGATCCTGCACGCCGTGTTTGAGCGCTGGACCAACGAGGTGTGGCTGGACAACCCGAACCGGCCGGAGCGCTACGCGGACCTGGATTGGGACGGCGAGGGCATCGAGGTGCTCGACCGCATCCTCGGCGAGGATCTCGCCGCGCGCCGCACTGACCAGATCAACCCGCTGGTGTGGGACACCTTTGCCGAGCAGGCGCGCAAGGACGTGCACGGCTGGCTCGCCCAGGAGCGCAACGAGGCAGAAGAAGGCTGGACGCCACTTGCCACCGAGTTCGCCTTTGGCAACACCACCGAGGAACCGGCAGCATCCCTGCTGCTGCCGGCGCTCGGCGTGGAACTGCCCGTGAAGGGCTACGCCGACCGCGTTGATTACAAGGTGGAAAACGGCGCCGTCATCGTGCGCGTGACCGATTACAAGTCCGGCAAGGGCAAGACGACAAGCACGTACGTGAAGCAGAAGACGCCCACCGGGCAGGTCAAAGACGGCGCGCCGCACTACTACTTCCAGCTGGCTCTGTACGGCTACATCGTGCGCGCGCTTGCCGCCACGGGTAATCCGGCCGTGCTTTTCCCCGGCGGGCCCGCAGAGTGGCCCGGCGAGGTTACCGAGGTGCAGGCGCGCTACTGGTTCTTCCGTGACCCGGACGACTCGCACGTGAAAATCACTGTCGACGACGACGCAGTTGCAACGCTGCAGACAAACCTAGGCAATGTCTACCGCCACATCCAGCGCGGTGCGTTCCCGCCGCACGCTATCCCGGAGCGCTGGGACAGCGACGAGCGCCTGCGCCTGGGTGTCTCCAACTACAACGCGTTGACAGCGATTATGCCGCCTTTGGACTTCGAGCAGCCTCTGACCACCGAGTACACTGCGTCCGCCGACGCCTAGCCCCGCGAGAGGAAAATCAATGACTCAAGCACCATTTGCCGACCGCCTCTCCGAGGACGAAGCCAACCGTGAATTCATCCAGAACCAAGTCGAGCTCTCCTGCTTCGTCGAGGCGGGTGCCGGCTCCGGCAAGACCGTCATGCTCATCCAGCGCCTGCTCACGCTGATTATCGAGCGCGGCACCCGCATCGATCAGATCGCCGCCATCACCTTCAACGAAGCCGCAGCCGCGGAGCTCACCGCCCGCTTGCGCCGCGCGCTCATCCAGGTGCGCGACACCGGGGCATACACGCTCGGCAATGGGCTGCCCCGCGCATTCCACGACCCGGAGCGGGCCAAGCAGCGCGCCCAAGAAGCGCTCGAAGGTCTGCCCGGCGCCGCGCTCGGCACGCTTCACTCCTTCTGCCTGCGCGTGCTCAAGCAGTACCCGCTGGAGGCCGGCCTGCCACCGAAAGTCGACGCCGTCGATGACCTCGCCGCTTATTTCTCCTCTGCCCAGCACAGCGAGGCAATTATCGAGACCATTACCGCGCTCTTCGAGGGCAGCGAAGAAGCCACAGCAACTATCGACGCCCTGCCGACGAGCATCTCCGCAGCCGAATTCATCACCCAACTGCAGTACCTCCTGGGCGAGGGCGTGACCTTCAAGCACCTGCAGGAGCTGGTCGAGTGGATGGACGCGCACTGGGGCGAGCTCGGCGCCACGATCAAAGCGCCCGCCTTCGAGGCCCCACCCGAAGACGAGCTACGAGCCAGCCTGCGCAAGCAGCTGCGCCTGATCCGCGATCGCGCCTACGCCTCGGGGGTCTCCGACAAACTCCTCGCCTTCTTCGATGACCGCCTGGCCGAGCTCGACGCGGCGGACTCCCTCGCCGAGCTCAAGTTGCCTAAACCTGGCAACACCGGCGGCAGCAAGCCGGAAGCTAAGCAGGTCAAGGAGGAGTACAAGGACTTCCTCGAGCGACTCGATGAGCTTGGGTGCTACGCGGGGTACGCGGCGACGTCGACAATCGCTCCCGTGCTCGCGGCCCTCGTGCTCAGAGCCGCCGACACGCGCCACCGCACCGGCGTCCTCGAGTTCCACGACATGATCTACCTGACGCAACAGCTCGTGGTCGACGACGAGGTGCGCGCAAAGCTGCATGAGCAATACCGCGTCATCTTCGTCGACGAATTCCAGGACACCGACCCCGCGCAGCTCGACATCGTCACCGCGATCGCCCGCGGGCCGCACGACACCCCGCAGCCCGGCCGCCTGTTCATGGTCGGCGACCCGAAGCAGTCGATCTACAAGTTCCGCAACGCCGACATCGACACCTACGTCGCCGCACGCACCAGCGCCGCCGCCCGCGATGCCGACCATGGTGTGAAGCAGCTCTCGCGAAACTTCCGTTCCTCGGAAGCGGTCGTCGCCGCTGTCAACGAGCTCTACGGGCAGCTTTTCGACGCCCACGCGAGCTCCAACGACGGCCCCGCCCAAGCCCACTACGTGCCCATGCTCCCCCAGGACGCCGCGGAAGGCCGCGAGGGCGCGTTCATCGTGCTGCAGGACGCAGACGCGGAAGACCTGCCGCCCGCCGAACTGCGCGAACGCGAAGCCGCCGACATTGTCGCGCTCATTCGTGCGGCGGTTGCCGGTGCGGACCCTCGCTTCGTCCACCACAGCGGTGCGCAAGCAGGCGCGCCCCTGCGCTACTCCGACATCGCCATCGTCGTGGCCACCCACAACGATGCGCTGCGCCTGATGCAAGTCCTCGGCGACGCAGACATCCCCTGGGTTTCCGAGGGCTCCGGCGCGCTTTTTGCCACCCCGGAGCTAAACGACCTGTTCACTGTACTGCGCGCGGTGGCCGACCCCGCTGACGACTTCACCCGCATCGCTGCCCTGCGCACCGCACTTCTCGGCTGCTCGGATGCGGACATCGCTCGGTGGGCGCAGGTACGCCGCGAGCACCTCCATGAAGCCCCGGAGTCGCTCGACGCCGCGATGACGCAGGATGAGGTTGCCGCGAGCGTCGACACTTGCGTCGAGCAGCTTCGCCGACTTTCCGCGGAAGCACAGCGCACCGATGCGGCAACCATGGTGCGCCGCATCGTCGCGGAGTTCGGACTCGCGGAGGCCTACGCCGCAAGTGGCCACCCCGACCACCTCCCGCGCGTGGAGACGTTGCTCGCGCTCGCTGACCGCTTCTCTGCCACAACCGGGCTCGGCCTCCGCGAATTTGTTCGCTGGTCTGACACCCAAGCTGAAACCAACCAGGGCGTCTCCGAGCCTCTGCTTGATACCGGCACCGACGCAGTTCGCTTCATGACGATCCACAAGTCCAAAGGTCGCGAGTTCCCCATGGTCATCGCCGCTGGCATGTCCGGCCACACCTCGAACAGTCGCGCGGTACGATCCTTCTCCCGGGCAGATAGCACCGCGCAGTTCAAGCTCAAGGACGCGCCGACCCCCAATTACCTCGCTGCCAAGGCCTTCGACGACGAAGCCGACGCCAACGAGCTGATCCGCCTGCTCTACGTCGCCATGACGCGCGCCAAGTCCGTCCTGGCTATCCCGCTGCAACTCAAGAAAAACAGGCCCAAGAAGAAGGGGGGACCACGCGAGTACACCAAAGCGCAGCGCGGCGCGAAGCTCGCCGAGGTCATCGACGACTCCACCCAATACGCCCCCATCGCCCGTGAGGAACTACCAGGTTTCGATGCCATCGCGGCACCCAAGGCACAGGACGCCGAACGCAGAGCGCCGAACGCAGAGCGCTTCACTACGAGGGCCGAGGCACTCGCCGAGGCGACCGGCATCACCCAACGCATGGGTGTCACCGCGATCGCTCACGCTAAGGACCAGGCCAACCCCGAGCCCACCGCCGACCCGACCGGCGTGCAGCGGGCGCAGTCCCGCCCGGGGGACGACGAAGTGCCGCGCCACACACACGTCACCGGCGTACGCCTGCGCCGCTCCCTCGACGAGCGGGTGGCAGCGTCCGGCTTCCCGGCCCGCCAGATCAACAGCGGTCTGTACCGGGACAACGCCGGGACCGACTTCGGCACCGCAGTCCACGACGTGATGGAGCACCTGCCCCAGGGCGACGAGCTCGAGCAGGTCGCCGCCACAGTGGCCTCGCTCTACGAGCTGCCGACCTCGGCCGTGAAAGACGTGGTGCGCGTCGCCGCGAGCTTCGCCGAGTCTGCACCGTACGCGCGCAGCCTCGAGCCGGACGCGCAGGCGCAGCGGGAGCTGCCGGTCATTGGCACCGTCGACGGCACCGCCGTCAACGGCTTCATCGACCTGCTCTACCGCGACACCAACAGCGATACCTCCGGGTGGGTCATCGCCGACTGGAAGACCGACATCACCGCGAAACCAGAGACCGTGACCAGCTACTTCCTGCAGCTGGACATCTACGCAACGTTCCTGGAGCAGGCGCTTGGCGAGCCGGTGACTCGCCTCGAGCTCATCTTCGCCGGGGTCGAAAAGCCGCAGGTGGTGGTGTTTGAGCGTGGGCGTCGATAAGCGATAAACCCAAACGCAAACGGCGGGTGCCTCGAACAACTCGAGGCACCCGCTCAGTGTTTGGGTGAGCCAGAAGTGATTAGAACTTCGGCAGGCCCGGGATGTTCGGCAGCAGGCCAGCCTGGTACGCGCCAGCAATCAGCGCGAGGACCAGCGCCAGGCCGCCAGCGACACCGGCAGCGATCTTCTGCTCCTTGGAGGAACCCTCGGCTGCATCGCCCTGGTCACCAGCCTTGGCCTCAGCCCACCAGTTTTCCTTGGTCAGCTTGGCGATGGTGGTGTTGTCGATGTACTTGCCACGCACCGGATCCTCGCCCTCGGCAGCTGCGAGGATGTCCTCGGAACCAGCGCCCTTGAAGAAGAACGGCACGAGCTGGTTGGTGTGGTCGCCGGAGTTGTACTTGTGCTCCGGTGCAGCCTGACTTTCGCCGGCCAGCGGGGAGAAGCCCGGGACATCGTTGGCGCCGGTGAGGTAGCCGGTCTCGTGGTCGGCGGTGACAATCAGCAGGGTCTCTTCCCAGGAGGGGTTGACCCCCGTGCCATAGATAGGAACACCCCCAGATTTCGGCTTCACAACGCCTGGGTAAAGCTTTTGCAAAACATGTATAGGCTGACACAGCATTCGCAGAGAAACGCTTATGCCCGACCGGACGATACAACGTGTGGTTTTATCTTTGGTGCACAACAGATAGGGGCATAGACTGAGGGCTTATGGGCGACAAGACTGCAAAACCCGATTTGAAGACCACCGCGGGCCGCATCCAGGACCTGCGCAACCGCCTGGACGAGGCGCGCACGCCGGCCGCTGATCGCGCGGAGGCGCCGACCGAAGGCGCGATGACGGCACGCGCGCGCGTGGAGGCGCTGCTCGACGACGGTTCGTTCGTGGAAACCGACGCGCTCGCGCGCCACCGCGTCGAGGCGTACAAGATGGATCGCACGAAGCCCGCCACCGATGGCGTCATCACGGGCTATGGGCTTATCGACGGCCGCCGGGTCTGCATCTTCAGCCAGGATCCCGACATCTTCGACGGGGCCATCGGCGAGGTCTACGCCGAGAAAATGCTCAAACTCTTTGATCTGGCAACCAAGACCGGCGTACCGGTCATCGGCATCTACGACTCGGTCGGTCCGCGCTGGCAAGAAGGCATTGTCACCGCCCACATGCAGGCCAAACTGCTGCGCGCCGCCACCCACGCCTCCGGCCTCGTGCCGCAGATTGCGCTGGTGGCCGGCGAGGTCGCCACCCTCGCGGCGACCACAGTGCCGCTTGCCGACGTCACCGTGATGGTCGAAGGCGCGAGCCTCCACCTGTCCGACACCGGAATTGTCAGCCAGGTCTCCGGCACCGCGACGACCGCAGACGCGCTCGGCGGGGCGAGCGTCCATGCCGCCACCACCGGTCTGGCACACGTCGCCGCCGCGGACATGGCGGGAGCGCTCGATGCGGTGAAGCGCATCGTAAGCTACCTGCCGCTGAACAACCTGGCTGCCTCCCCGCTCGGCGCGGACGCAGAACGCGCTACCGCAGAGGGCACAGAGGGCGCCGACACCGATCTGGACACCATAATCCCCGACGACGACGCGCAGCCCTACGAGGTCGCCGAGATCGTTGCCGCGGTCACCGACGGCGACTTCTACGAGCTCGGCGCCGACTTCGCCGGCAACGTACTCACCGGGTTCGCGCACATCCACGGCCGCGCCGTCGGCGTTGTGGCCACCCAGCCAAGCGTGCTCGCCGGCTGCCTCACCGAGGCCGGCGCACGCAAGGCTGCCCGCTTCATCCGCACCTGCGACGCGTTCAACCTACCGATCGTGCAGTTCGTGGACTCCCCAGGCTTCGTCCCCTCCACCGAGGAGGAGCACGCCGGCGCGCCCGCCGGTGCCGCCGCGCTCGCCTACGCTTTCGCCGAGGCGCAGGTCGGCACGATCACCGTGGTTACCCGCAAGGCGCTCGGCACCGCCTACACGGTGCTCGGCTCCAAGGGCCTGGGCGCCGACTTGGTGTTCGCGTGGCCTACTGCGCAGATCGCGCTTGCCGACGCCCCCACCGCCGCCGGCCACCTCAACGTCGATGCCGAGAAGTACGCCGAGGAGAACCTCAACCCGTACGCGGCCACCGAGCGTGGGCTCGTCGACGCGGTCATCCCGCCGTCGGCAACTCGCCGCCACGTCCTGGAGGGCCTGCGCCTGTTGGAGCGCAAGGTTGCATATCCGGCGCAGAAAAAGCACGGCAACATCCCGCTGTAGCCGATATACTTTCGCTACACTAAATTCTTTCTCGCTGAAAGGAATGCTATGACTGCACCAACTGCCACCCGGTTCACGGTGACCAAGGGCAACCCCACCGAGGACGAGCTCGCCGCGCTCGCAACCGTCCTTACGGACCTCCAGGCAGCCGCGAAGGCGAAGCAGCAGCCTGCAGACCAGAACCGCTGGGGCGCCCCCGCCCTGGCACACCACGGGGAGCAGCTGTTCAACCCGCACGCATTCGCCAACGTCACCTACTTCTAACCCCATGCGCCTCGTTCTCGCCTCCCAGTCCCCCTCGCGCCGCATGCTGCTTGAGCAGGGTGGCGTCACCCCAGTGTTGCGGCCCGCCCACGTCGACGAGGACGCGATCATTCGGGATTTGGCCGGAGCTGAGCCACGGGTGATCGTGGAAAAGCTTGCGCAAGCGAAAGCCGCCACCGTGGCACCCGACTTCCCCAACGACGTGGTCGTCGGCTGCGACTCGATGCTGCTGCTAGACGGCCAACTGCTGGGCAAACCCCACACCACCGAGCGCACCATCGCGCGCTGGAAAGCCCAACGTGGCAAGGAAGCACACCTGCTGACCGGCCACGCCGTTGCGCATAAGGGCGAGTGGGTCGTGGACACCATTTCCACCGCAATCCGCTTCGGCGACGTCTCGGACGCCGACATCGAGGCCTACGCCGCCTCCGGCCAACCGCTCGAATGCGCCGGCGCGTTCACGCTCGAAGCGCTGGGCAGCTGGTTCATCGACTCCATCGACGGCGACCCTACCAGCGTCATCGGCCTGTCCATGCCGCTGCTGCGCCGCTGCCTCTACCGCTTCGGGCTCAACGCCTCCGATTTCTGGGACTAGTACCCGCGGGCAGAAAGGAACTCGTCGAGCACAGCGAGGCCTTCGGGGTTCGCGTCCACGCACATGCGTAGCCAACCACCGATCGTGTTTTTCGGGTTGCGCACGCTCGACGGCAGGCTCAGGTCGAGCTCCTCGGCGCCGAACAGCGCCTCGTAGACGGGGCGGCGCTGTGCATCATCCATCCCCATGTCAATGGCCAGCTTGATGGGCACGTCCCCGCTACGGTTACGGAAATTCACGTCCGCGCCGCCGTCGATAAGCCTTTGCACCAGCGCGGCGTCGCCTGCGCCCAGCGCTTCGTGCGAGCACACCAGGGTCAGTGCGTTCTGGCCAGTGTCGACCCGCGCAGCGTCAGCACCACGGCCCAACATGTCGTTGCTGATCTTCGCGCGCGCCTCCGGGTCACCGTTGGTCAATGCCGCGAATAGCATGTCGGTCACGTCGTTTTCTTCCGCGTCGAAGACCTCGCAGAACTCCTCGTAGGTGCCATTCCCGGCAACATAGAGCGGGCTTGCCATGGGGGCCTCCTTCACTCACTCGCCACGGGCCTGGAGGAACTCGTCGAGCACATCCAGCTTGCCGGGACGCCCATCCACGTTCATGCGCAGCCACCCGCCGATGGTATTGACCGGGTTGCGCACGCTCGACGGCAGACTCAGGTCGAGCTCGCCCGTCCCAAACAGCGCCTCGTAGACTTCGCGGCGCTGCTCGTCATCAGCTACACGCACCGTGATCGCCAACCGTATCGGCAGGTCCCCGCTACGGTTGCGGAAATTCACGTCTGCGCCGCCGTCGATAAGCCTTTGCACCAGCGCAGCGTCGCCGTCCCCGAGGTCGCGATGCCGACCGAGCAGGATCGTCAGCGCGTTCTGCCCGTATTCCTCGCGCGACGCATCCGCGCCACGATCCAACATGTCGTTGCAGATTTTCGCGCGCGCCTCCGGGTCACCGTTGGTCAGCGCCCCGAACAACATGTCAGTCACATCGTTTTTCGCGGGATCGAAGACCTCGCAGAACTCTTCGTACGTTCCCTTCTTCGCAACGTAGAGCGGGCTTGCCATAGGGTCTCCTTCGTGTCAGTTGCGTACTACTGTAAGGCAACTGGTGCGCGCTGGCACGTCGAAAAGCCCAAACTGCTAGCCTGGCGCGCATGGAAATCAACGACATGCTCGCACCCCCGCCGCTCCACCTGCCCGATGATCCCGCGAGGGGCGAGGACCCCCTGGCCCGCGAGACCGCGCTCACCCACCCGGATTCCCCCGCCGTGTGGGCCGCCCGCGCCGAAAAGGAGCTCGACGGCGGCGACGAGCTGATCGCCTACGCGTACGCGCGCACCGGCTACCACCGCTCGCTCGACCGCCTGCGCGCCAACGGGTGGAAGGGCTGGGGCCCGGTCCCGGCCTCGCACGAGGCGAACGTGCCGGTGCTTAAGGCAATCGCCATGCTCGCGCTTGCCTCCAAGGCGATTGGCGACGACGCCGAGTACGACCGCTGCCGCCAAATGCTTTCCGACGCCGACCCGGCCAGCGTCGACGAACTCCTCTAAGAACCCATGCGACGAATCCTTCCAGCCGCTGTCCTCGCGACACTGCTCCCGCTTGCCGCCTGCAGCAACGAGCCAGCCGACCCGCCTACCGTGACTGTCACGCAGACCACCGTGGTGGAGGAGCCCACAGGCCCGGAGAACACTGCCTCGGACAACGCTGCCCCGGAGAGCACTGCCTCGGAGAGCGCCACGCCGCCGGCGCAGCAAACTCAAGACAACGCGGATGCCTGCGCGCAGCTGCCGAAGGACCCGCGCGAGGCCTACCCTTCCGGCACAGCCCCTGGCCGCATGCCGGCAGATGACGGCAGCGACTTCAACTACTGGATCGAGGACATCGACAACGCCTACGACCCGTGCGCGCCACTGAGCTGGATCATCTTCCGCGGCTCGCTTGGCGACGAGCACCGCCCCGCCGGCACCGGCGCCTCCATCGCCGACGGTCTCGCCTTGTACGTCAACGGCGCGCCCGCCCAGGACATGGCGGCGGTGGACAAGATCGAGTCCGTCACCCCCACCCCCGACGGCGGCGTGGACCTGGCCTGGGGCGAGCGCACCGGCGCCACCGCCGAGGGCATCACCACGCACTACACGGTGCATTTGCTCAACGACGGCGGCGCGGTTGTTCCCGTCTCTGGCAACATCGACGAGTTCAACAGGTGGTGGAACTACCCGGTCCACTATCTGCTCGGCACCTACGACTAACGGCGCCTAACGGCACCTAACTGTGCCTAGCTCTGCGGGTACCACTCGGTGCCCGGGGAGTTTGCCGCCACTGAGCTCATCGGGATCGGCTCGCGCAGGCGGCCGGCGTTGTGGAGCTCCGTGACGACGCGCGGCACGTCCTCCGCAGGAACGGCGATGATGGGGATCTGGCCATCCTCGTGCTGCTCAATCCTGCCGCCCCGCACAGTGCCGCCGACCACGGCAAGGATGATCATGGCGACGTCGCCGCGGTTGAGGCGCGATGCCTCGAAGCGCGTCGTCCTGGCCGCCTTCTCGCGGTACTGGCTGCCCGCGTGGTTCGGGCCTGCGGTGAACTGGCCGTTCTCATCCAGGCTGAGCTCGCCGGTCCAGTGCTTCGTGTCCACCATGATCACGCCCGCCGCAGTGGACAGGACGTGGTCCGCGTTGGCGGTCACCGCGCTCTTGCGGGACAGCTCGCCGAGCATGCCGATCACGCCCATCGCGAGGCCGAACTTACGGGTCTCCGGCGTCGTGCCGTAGAACATCTCGGACGTTGCGTCGTCGAAGCCGTCGACGGCCTTGGCCAGCCCGGAGCGGGAGTCGGTGCGGATCGTCACGTCGTGGGCAACCTCGATGGAGTCCGGCAGCTGCTGCTCGAGCATCTCACCGATCCGTTCCTCCGCCAGGTAACCGCGGGAGACGCGCTGCAGCGGCTCCGGCAGCCCGGTTTCCTCCGGGCGGCCCTGGCGCGCCAGCCCGACGAGGCGCTCGACCTCGGCGCGGCGTTTCTCATTGACCTGCTTTTCCAGGCCCTTGTTCACATACGCCTTGTTTTCCTTATCCTTGTTGATGCGGCGGTCCATGGAGCGGAAACCGCTCAGGCCCAGGTAGACCAGTGCGAGCACGCCCGCGAACATCATGATGCCGCCGAGGCCCTTGTTGAAGAGGGAAACGATAATGCCCAGGACAAACAGGACCGGGAAGAGGACGATGGCGATAAGCCGTCTCTGGGTGCGCTTCCGCGCCTTCTTCGCACGGTCGTCGTTTTCGCCCAGCCCGTACTTTTCGGCGTGCTCGCGCATCGCGAAGGTCACGGCGTAGCCGTCGACCTCGCTTTCCAAGTACTTGTCCACCTCGGACGCAAAGTCGGCCCATCCGCCTTGGCCGGGGCGGGTCTTCCCGTACACAGTTGCCATTCGCTACATCTTCCTTCCAATTGAGCCTCACTGATTAATAAGGCCAATTGCATTAAAGCATTACCTTTTCTGCAATGTACCGGAAACGCGTCAGGCGAACTTCGCTTCCACGCGGCCGATGGCCTCCTTGGCCACCAGCTCCTGGATGCCCATGTCCAGCTCGGAGGTGAAGCCGACGCAGGAGCAGTTGATTTCGCCGAGGACGTAGGTGTCCTGGCCGGTCTCGTCGTCGTCGGCAAGCATGAAGTCCGCGGTCCAGATCAGCGGAATGTTGTCGCCGCCGAGCTTCTCCGCAATCACCGGGCGGGCCGCGGCGAACATGTCCACCAGCTCCTGCCACTCCTCCGGCTTCTGGTAGGTGTACGTCGCGCCCGAGAACAGGGTCGCGGAGAACGCATCGCCGCCGGCCGCCGGCTTCTTGTGCACCACGAAGACGGGATGCGGGCCGACGAGCAGGATGCGGATCTCGCCCTCGGTGATGCGCGGCATGAAGCGCATATCCACGAGCATGCCGTTGTCGCCGATGATGTACTGGTCGCAGAAGTCCATAAACTCGCCCAGCTCGCGCTCCTCGGTGTGGTTGTCCACCGCCTCGGTGCACTTGAGCTTGGTGTCCAGCGGCAGGGCGGTGCCCGGCTCCAGCGCCTCGGCCTGCGCCTTATCAGCCAGCCGGACGCGCCAGATGCCGGAGCCGGTGGAGCCGCGGTTCTGCTTGAGCACGCGCTCGCCGTAGGACAGGGAGGTCGGGAACGTGTCGTGGAAAGAAGCGACGTCGTAGTAGGCGGCCGTGTCGGCGGGCACGAGGTCGGTCTGGTTGAGCTTGACTAGCGCGTCCTTCGCCCCGTACGCCATCATTTCGGCCGGGGTGGACATGCCGACCAGGCCGGCGTCGGCAAGCTTGGTCAGCAGCTCGAAGTACCCCTTCTCCCCGCCCGGGATGTTGCCGGGGTTGACACGGGAGATGTAGGCGTCGAAGTGCTCGGTGACGTACTCGAACAGCTTTTCCGACCACTCGGGGCGGTAGAAGACGACCTCGGCGTGCCAGCCGGCCGCCTTGATCGCGTCGACGATGGGCATGGTGTCTTTCCGGTGGCCGTTGAACTGCTTGTCAGATCCGCCCTCGACCTCGAAGACGACGATTGCTTTGTGCACGGGAAGCCCTTTCTTGTAGGCCTGGTTGGCAAGAGTCTCGGTCGCAGGCGCTGCCGAGCAGGTGTTACACACGGAATTTTAAGGCCAGCGCTGCGGTTCCACCGCGCGAGCGGGCGTGAGGTGTGCAACTTCACAACTGGATGGGTGCGCGCAGCGCAGCGACCAGTTCAAACAGGCGTCCAATCCGCCGTTTTGCCCCGGCGGCGCGCGGCACGCGGTAGGGTGAGCGGTGAATAAGAGGCGAAGAAGCGTCGATAAGCATGCACCGAAGGGGAACCACCATGAGCATTGAGCTCGACGACAACCCGAAATTCAAGGACTTCGCGCACCCCGAGAAGTTCGTCTCCGCCGCGTGGCTCTCCGCACGCCTGGGCAAGCCGGGGCTGCGCGTCGTGGAGAGCGACGAGGACGCTTACCTCTACGACATCGGGCACATCCCGGGCGCGGTGCGCATTGACTGGCACCGCGACCTCAACGACCCGGTCACGCGCGATTTCATTGACGGCGAGGCATTTGCCAAGCTGATGAGCGAGCGCGGCATTACCCGCGACGACACAATCGTGGTCTACGGCGACAAGTCCAACTGGTGGGCCGCCTACACCGCCTGGGTCTTCGAGCTGTTCGGCCACCCGGACGTGCGCCTGCTCGACGGCGGCCGCGACGCCTGGATGGGCGAGGAGCGCGACACCTCCTTCGCCGTGCCGGAGTTCCCGGCCTCCGACTACCCCGTGGTCGAGCGCAACGACGCGCCGTACCGCACCTTCGCCGCCGATTTGCTCGCGGAGACGCCCGCGCAGCTTATCGACGCCCGCCCGGCCGACCAATACGACGGCACCGCCGAGGACCCGACCGCCAACCGCGCCCCCGGCAAGTCCCCGAGCACGCTGCGCCACGGCCACATCCCGGGCGCGGTCAACGTGACGTGGGGCCGCTCCCTGTTCCCGAACGCCCTGTTCAAGGATCTGCCGAACATCGCCGCGATCTACGAGGACTTCGACCCGAAGGCCCGCACCGTGGTCTACTGCCAGCTCGGCGAGAGCAGCGCGCACACCTGGTACGTGCTCAACCACATCCTCGGCTTTGAAAACATCTCGCTGTACGACGGCTCCTGGGCCGAGTGGGGCAACATGGTGCGCGTGCCGGTGGAGCAGGGCTCCGGCGCCTCCTAGAATCTTGCGCTCGGGCGCGGAACTTCCGCCCCGCGACCTCCGGGTTGTAACATTGGGCACCGAAAACCGATATAGTTTGGCAACACTAATCGATTGCGAGAAAGACGGGATTTTCGTGCGTACTGAACCGAGCACCAGCCAGAACCCAGTCACCAAAGTCCTGGTGGCCAACCGCGGCGAAATCGCCGTGCGCGTGATCCGCGCCGCGAAGGACGCGGGCATCGCCTCCGTCGCCGTGTACGCCGACCCGGACCGGGGCGCGCCGTTCGCAGCGCTTGCCGACGAAGCCTTCTCCCTCGGCGGCGCCACCGCCGCAGAGTCCTACCTGGACATGGACAAGATCCTCGACGCCGCCGCGAAGGCCGGCGCGGACGCCATCCACCCCGGATACGGCTTCCTGTCCGAGAACGCCGATTTTGCCCGCCGCGTGATCGACGCCGGGCTGACCTGGATCGGCCCGTCGCCGGAGTCCATCGCTGCGCTGGGTGACAAAGTCACCGCCCGCCACATCGCCGAGGCGGCCAACGCCCCCATGGCACCGGGCACCAAGGACCCCGTCGCCGACGCGGACGAAGTCGTAGCGTTCGCGGACCAGCACGGGCTGCCGGTGGCCATCAAGGCCGCCTTCGGTGGCGGCGGGCGCGGCATGAAGGTCGCCTACACCCGCGAAGAGATCCCGGAGCTGTACGAATCCGCCACCCGCGAGGCCACCGCAGCGTTCGGCCGCGGCGAGTGCTTCGTGGAGCGCTACCTGGACAAAGCTCGCCACGTGGAGGCCCAGGTGCTGGCGGACATGCACGGCAACGTCGTCGTGATGGGCACGCGCGACTGCTCACTGCAGCGCCGCTTTCAGAAGCTCGTGGAGGAGGCGCCCGCGCCGTTCCTCACCGAAGAGCAGCGCGAGCGCATCCACTCCTCGGCCAAGGCCATCTGCCGCGAGGCGGGCTACTACGGCGCCGGCACCGTGGAGTACCTCGTCGGCTCCGACGGGCTGATCTCGTTCCTGGAGGTCAACACGCGCCTGCAGGTGGAGCACCCCGTCACGGAGGCCACCACCGGCGTGGACCTGGTGCGCGAGCAGTTCCGCATCGCGCGTGGCGAGCAGCTGCGCTTCACCGAGGACCCGACCCCGCGCGGCCACGCTTTCGAGTTCCGCATCAACGGCGAGGACGCCACGGCCAACTTCATGCCCGCCCCGGGCACGGTCACCGAGTACGTCGAGCCGGCCGGCCCGGGCGTGCGCGTCGACTCCGGCGTGCGCGCGGGCTCCGTCATCGGCGGGCAGTTCGACTCCATGCTGGCCAAGCTCATCGTCTACGGCGAGGACCGCACCGAGGCGCTGCAGCGCGCCCGCCGCGCCCTCGACGAGTATGTGGTCACCGGCTTCCCCACCGTCATCCCCTTCCACAAAGCGATTGTGAACGACCCCGCGTTCGTGGGCACCGAGGACTCCTTCGACGTGTACACGCGCTGGATCGAGGAGGAGTGGGTCAACGAGCTCACTAGCGACGACAACACCGACAACACAGACGACGCCGAGAGCGCCGAGACGCGCACGTTCGCCGTCGAGGTCAACGGCCGCCGCATCGAAGTCGCGCTCCCCGCCTCCCTCGTCTTCGGCGGCGCCCAGCGCAAGAAGCCGAAGAAGCGCCGCTCCGGCGGGTCCAAGGCGACCGTCTCCGGCGACGCCGTGGCCTCCCCGATGCAGGGCACCGTGATCAAGCTCAACGTCACCGAGGGCGACGAGGTGGAGGAGGGCGACGTCCTCCTGGTCCTCGAGGCCATGAAGATGGAGAACCCGGTCAAGGCCCACAAGGCCGGCACCGTCACCGGCCTCGCCGCCGAGGAAGGCGCCCAGGTGAACAAGGCCGCCGTGCTGATGGAGCTGAAGTAGCGGCCTACCCGAGGATCCCTTCGCCCTTCCATTCCACCACGGTCTGCAAGATCTGCCCGATGACCGGGGCGGATGCCGCGAGCACGCCGACGACAATGATCGCGATCACCGGCAGCGTGCCCTCTTCCAAACTGGTGCTGCCCTCGATGCGCTTGGCGGAGCCCGCGGCGGCGCCGCTGAGCGCGTCGTCGGGCAGCTCCGCTTTGTGCACCGTCGGCTGCTGCACGCTGTAGTACTTCGAGATCAGCGCGATCTCGTCGGCCGACTCGACCGGCCCGCCGTTCTTCGCCGCCGACGCGCGCGACAGCTGGTGCTCCCCCTCGCTCTTCGACTCAATCACGCTCACCCCCGAGTACACGCCGAGGAACCCGCGCCCGGGCGCCCACACCGGCCCGCCCGAATCGCCGTGCTGCCCCGTCTCGCCGTCGAAGTACACGTTATTGTTCACGCTCCCCGCGTACTTCCCGCAGATCACGCGCCGCGAGGCCGCGCCATAGGTGCACACTTGCTGCCCCGGACGCATGTCGCTTATCGACGCCACCTCGTCCCCACTCCTCCCATTCCCCGCAAGGCGCACCCCGTCGTCCCAGCGGATCGCCGCCCAGTCGTTGCCCGTGACGCTGTCGCCCCAGCGCGAGGAGGGGTACAGGGTGCCGATTTCTGGGGTGAGCGTGCCGTCGACAAGCTTGACCCTCACCCTGTCCCCCGAAAGGCCGCAGTGCGCGGAAGTGTAGCTGATGTGCTCGGCGTGGTCGTTGAACGCGACGGCGCAGCTGGAACTGTCGGCGACGACGATCTGCGCGCCCTGCGCCACCGCGGTCGCCGCGTGCGCGGGCGGGGCCACGGCGGCGGTGGCGGCGATCGTGGCGGTGAGGGCGGCGGCGACTCGGTTACGCATACGGCAGATCCTACAACCAGCAGCGTTCCTGCTCCGAGTTGCTATCGTGGGGCGCATGACATTTGAATTCCGACGCGCCGTCGAAGCCGATCGCACCTACCTCCAGCGACTGAACTACCTCACCGAGGTGTTCGGCGACGAGGACGCGCCGATGCACGAGCAGCACCGCGACAGCATCGTCTCCGGCGTCGACGACTACGTCTACGGCTGGGACCCGGATTCCGACGGCGGCATCATCGCCACCGACGAGTTCCACACTCCCGCCGGCGGCCTCTGGTTCCGCTACTGGGACGACCCGTCCAAGGGCCACGCCAACCTCGGCCCCGACATCCCCGAGCTGGCCATCGCGATCGAGGGCCGCTTCGCCGGGCAGCGCCTCGGCGCGCTCCTCCTCGAGCAGGCCGTGCAGCTGGGGCACGAGCAGGGCGCCGAGCGCCTCGCCCTCTGGGTCGACCCGGACAACCCGCGGGCGCGCCACCGCTACGAGCAGTTCGGCTTCGACGACGTCAAGGGCCTCGACAACGTCATGGCCCTCGACCTCTAGAGTTCCGGTTGCGGGGTCCGTGCGCCTGGGTTAGCGTCGTGCGCATGGGGGAAGCACAACTGAAGGCCTTTTTCGCCTTCAAATCCGGGGGTATCGCGGCGCTCGAGCACGTCTACGACGCCGGCTACTCCGCCGAAGCGCTGACCGGCCTCGGCGCGGCCGACGACTACGCCGAGACGCTGTGCCAGCTGGCGTCGAAATTTTTCGCGCCCACCACGCACTCCCGCTATCAGCAGCGCGCCCGCGACGCCGCGCGGCGCAACAGCCACTGCGTCGAAACGCTCGACATGATCGTGCGCACGGGCCGCGCCATCGCGGACCCCACCGACCGCTGGGACTACACCGAGCAGCTCTGCGCCACCCGCGGGGACACCGCGACGCTGACCAAGCGCGCCGCCACGCTGCGCAAGAAGTTTCTCGCGCCCCGCGTTCCCAAGGACGGCGCCACCATCCGGCGCAGCACGGCGCACGACAAGATCAGCGTGACGTTCACGGCGTCATCCAACGCGATGCAGGACGTCATCACCACCCTGGAGACGCGCGACGAGCACGGCGCGACGATCGACGCGATCGATTGGCTGGTGAACAACCGCTCGCTGTCCCAGGCCCCAGCGGCCGTCCACCTGATTGTCACCGACGACCAGATCGACCACATCCTCGCCGGCACCGACGACCAGCCGGACACCGAGCCGGTCGTGGTGACCAACACCGGGATCCGCATGACCACCAGCCAGGTGCTCGACCGGCACATCCTCCCCGACGGCTACATCACCCTCGCCTCCGGGCACCTCGGCCCCATTAACACGCACCGCATGCGCCTGGCCTCGCCAGTGCAGCGGCTCGCGCTCGAGGCGGACTCCCCGACCTGCTGCTGGCCCGACTGCAACACGCCAATTAGCGGGTGCCAGGCCCACCACCTCACCGAATACATCCAGGGCGGCGAGACCACCCCGGCGAACATGTGCTGGCTCTGCCCGCACCACAACGCCGTCAACGGCCAGCCGGGCCGCGGCCGCATGACCCGCATCGACGGCCGCATCGCCTGGGTCGGGCCGAACGACAGTTCGCCCAGGTTCACCGGCCGGAGCTACACCCCGCACCGCGCCCCCGTCGGCGGCCCCGCCCAAGGCCGACCACCCGACTAGCCGTTGAAGATCAGGGATAGGACGGCGAGGAGCAGCTGCAACGCGCCGCTGAACACCGCGCGCAACCAGGAATCACTGCTGCCCGCCGGCTCGGGCGGCGGCGGTTTCGGCGCGCCCGCCTGCGCGTCGTCGCTGAAGTAGCTGACGAACGCGTCGATGATCGCGTCACGGATCGGCCCGCCGTCGGCCGTCGTCGCGCCGAGCGTGAACGTTTTCGTGCGCCCCGTCAGGTTGTCGCGCCCGTCGAGCGACGCCGAGTGCACGCCGACGAAGCCGCGACCCGGGATCCACATCGGCCCGCCGGAGTCGCCCGGGGCGCCGGGCTCGACGTCCACGAGGAACGAGTTGCCCACCCGCGCGTAGTAGGTGCCGCAGGTCGCGGCGCCGGTGGCCCAGCCGTAGTAGCAGACGGTTTCGCCGCGCCGAATGTCGTCCAGCGGGACCTGCGCGTCGCCGGTGTACTCGTTCGGCCCGAGCTCGACGCCCGCGTCCCACCGGATGCGGGCCCAGTCGTTGGTCGTCTCCTCGCTGCGCGGCGAGGTGTCGAGGGTGCCGATTGCGGGGGACCACGTGCCGTCGTCAAGCACTTTGCGCACCCTGTTGCCGCTGGTGCCGCAGTGCGCGGCGGTGAAGCTTTCGCGCTCGCCGTTGAAGCCGACGGTGCACTCGGAGCCACTCACGACGACAGCGTCCCCCTGCCCCACCGTCACCGCCCCCGCCGCGGGCGCAGCCAGGAAAAGGGCCGCAGCCGCTGTCGCGACGCTGCGGCCCATCGGCACGGGAAGCATTCTCACCCGGGCAATTGTACCCAACTGCTCAGGTGGGCAAAACTTACTTTTCGGAGATGACAACCACCAGGTCGCCGCCCTCAACCTTGGTCGGCTGCGAGAACGCGAGACGCTCGATCGTGCCGTCCTGGGTGGCGGAGATGCCGGCCTCCATCTTCATGGCCTCGATGGTGGCGACCTGGTCGCCGGCCTTGACCTCGTCGCCGACCTTGGCGGTGATGTTGACCACGCCCGCGAACGGCGCGGCGACGTGGCCCGGGTTCGAGGCGTCCGCCTTCTCGGCCTCCGCGACCGTCGACTCGGCGTGCTCGTCGCGCACCAGCATCGGGCGGACCTGGCCGTTGACGGTGAGGATGACCTGGCGCATACCCTTCTCGTCCGGCTCGCCGACGGCGTCCAGGCGCACGGACAGCGGCGGGCGCTGCTCGTCGATCTCGCCGTACCAGATCATGGTCTCCTCGCCCTCGACGAGGCCGTAGAAGAAGGTGCGGTCCGACAGCTGGTCGGTCACGCCGTAGGTGCGGCGGTGCTCCTGGAACTCGGCGTACTGCTTCGGGAACAGCAGTTTGTCCAGGGCAGCTCGGCGGGCATCGTGGTCGTCGGTCGCCAGGTCGCCCTCGAGCTCAGCCGGGACTTCGACGGTGTGGTCGACGGGGCTGCGGTCGGCCAGGGCGGCGTCGCGAAGCAGCGGCCAGCCGCCCGGGGGCGTGCCGAGCTCGCCCTGCAGGAAGCCGATGACGGACTCCGGAATGTCGTACTTGCGCGGGTTCTCCGCGAAGTCCTTCGGGTCCACGCCGGCGCCCACGAGGTGCAGCGCCAGGTCGCCGACGACCTTGGAGGACGGGGTGACCTTGGTCGGGCGGCCGAGGATCTCGTTAACCGCGGCGTAGTAGTCCTCGATCAGTTCGAAGCGGTCGCCCAGGCCCAGCGCGTTCGCCTGCGTGCGCAGGTTGGACAGCTGGCCTCCCGGGATCTCGTGCTTGTACACGCGGCCGGTCGGGCCGGGGATGCCGGACTCGAACGGGGCGTAGACCTGACGCACGGCCTCCCAGTACGGCTCCATGTCGGAGACGGCCTGCAGGGAGATGCCGGTGTCGCGCTCCGTGTTGGCAAACGCGGCGACGAGCGCGGACATCGACGGCTGCGAGGTGGTGCCGGCCAACGGCGCGGACGCCACGTCAACGACGTCGGCACCGGCGTTGGCGGCTGCGAGGTAGGTGGCCAGCTGGCCGCCCGCGGTGTCGTGGGTGTGCACGTGGACCGGCAGGTCGAAGCGCTCGCGCAGCGCGGAGACCAGCTTCGCGGCGGCGGCCGGGCGCATGAGGCCCGCCATGTCCTTGATGGCCAGGACGTGGGCGCCGGCGTCGACAATCTGCTCCGCGAGGCGCAGGTAGTAGTCCAGCGTGTAGAGGTCCTCGTTCGGGTCCATGAGGTTGCCCGAGTACGCCATGGCGACCTCGGCGACGGTGGTGTTGGTCTCCAGGACCGCCTCGATCGCCGGGCGCATCTGGGAGACGTCGTTGAGCGCGTCGAAGATGCGGAAGATGTCGATGCCGGAGGTGGCCGCCTCCTGCACGAACGCCTTGGTCACCGAGTCCGGGTACGGCGTGTAGCCGACGGTGTTGCGGCCGCGCAGCAGCATCTGGATGTTCACGTTCGGCATCGCCTCACGCAGCTCGTCCAGGCGCATCCACGGGGATTCGTGCAGGAAGCGCATGCCCACGTCGTAGGTCGCGCCGCCCCAAGCCTCCACGGAGGTCAGCTCCGGGGTGAGGTGGCCGACGTGCTTCGCGGCCGCGACGAGCGTGTTCGTGCGGATGCGGGTGGCCAGCAAGGACTGGTGCGCGTCGCGGAACGTCGTCTCAGTGACGCCGAGCGCGGTCTGGTTGCGCAGCTTCTCTGCCCACTTCTTCGGGCCGAGCTCGAGCAGCTCGTCGCGGGAGCCGCGCGGCGTGTCGGAGTACTCGGTGGTGGGCAGCTTTTTCGACGGCCGGATCGTGGTCGGTCGCGGACCGTTCGGCTTGTTCACCGTGACGTTGGCCAGGTAGTCGAGGATGCGGCCGGCGTCGTCTGCTGCCGGCGGGGCCTCGAGCAGGAACGGGTGCGCGGCGATGTAGCCGGTGTTGATGCGCTCGTGCTGGAAGTCGTCCTGGGAGAGCAGCACGCGCAGGAAGCCGATGTTGGTGGAGACGCCGTTGACGGTGAACTCGTTGAGCGCGCGCAGGGCGCGGTCCACGGCGACCTGGAAATTGCGGCCGCGGCAGGTCATCTTGACCAGCAGGGAGTCGAAGTTCGGGGTGATCTCGGTACCGACGGACACGGAGCCGTCGAGACGCACGCCCGCGCCGCCCGGCGAGCGGTAGCCGGTGACGGTGCCGGAGTCGGGGCGGAAGCCGTTGTTCGGGTCCTCGGTGGTGATGCGGCACTGCAGGGCGGCGCCGTTGACCTCGATGAGGTCCTGCTCCAGGTGGACGTCCTCCAGCTTGGCGCCGGCGGCGATGTACATCTGGTTCTTCACAATGTCCACGCCCGTGACCTCCTCGGTCACGGTGTGCTCGACCTGCACGCGCGGGTTCATCTCGATGAAGACGTGGTTGCCCTTTTCGTCCACGAGGAACTCGACCGTGCCGGCGCCCTCGTAGTTGATCTCCTTGCAGAACCTCACCGCGTCCTCGCAGATGCGCTGGCGCTGCTCCTCGGTGATGTGCTGCGCAGGCGCGATTTCTACGACCTTCTGGTGGCGGCGCTGCAGGGAGCAGTCGCGCTCGTAGAGGTGGACCACGTTGCCGTAGGAGTCCGCCATGACCTGGACCTCGATGTGCTGTGGGTTGATCACGGCGCGCTCGACGTAGACGTTCGGGTCGCCGAAGGCGGCCTCCGCCTCGCGCGACGCCTCGGCGGCGAGCGCCTCCAGGTCTTCCGGCTTTTCCACGAAGCGCATGCCGCGCCCGCCGCCGCCCGCGACGGCCTTGATGAAGACGGGGAACTGGAATTCCTTCGCGTACTCGGCAAGCTGTGCGACGTCCGAGGACGGCTCTGAGTCCTTCAGCGTGGGCAGCCCGGCGCGCTCGGCAGCCTGGACGGCGGCGGACTTGTCGCCGGTCAGGTCCAGGGTGTCCGCGGAGGGGCCGATGAACTTAATGCCGTTGGCGTCGCAGGCGCGGGCCAGGTCGGCGCGCTCGGAGAGGAAGCCGTAGCCCGGGTAGATCGCGTCCGCGCCGGTTTCCTTGGCGGCGCGGATGATCTCGTCAATGTCCAGGTAAGCCTTGACGGGCTGGCCCTCGGTGCCGATCTGCACGGCCTCGTTTGCAAAGGGGCGGTGGAAGGAGTTGCGGTCCTCCCGCGGGTAGACCGCCACGGTTTTCGCACCGGTCTCAAACGCTGCGCGGAACGCGCGCACCGCGATCTCGCCGCGGTTGGCAACGAGGATCTTCTTGAAGGCGGGGAGGTCATTAAGTGGGAGTTGTTCCACGAGAACTTTGTCCTTTCGCTGTGTGCAAGGCACGGTTCGCATATCGAACGGAGCACCTCGACTCTACCGCGTCCGACGACGCCAGATGTGCATTTTATGAACTCATTTGGGGTGGGTAGCGCGCGCAACAGCCCGCCGAGCGCGTGGTGTGCGACGGGGCGGGCTGGCGTCGATAAGCAAATTGCTAGAGGTGGCGCTCCTCCGGGCCGTTGTAGGCGGACAGCGGGCGGATGAGCGAGTTGTTCTCGTACTGCTCGATGATGTGGGCGATCCAGCCGGTGATGCGGGCCATGACGAACAGCGGGGTGAAAAACTCGATGTCAAAGCCCAGGATGTAGTAGGCCGGGCCCGACGGGAAGTCCAGGTTGGGCTTGATGTGGATGGAGGTGTTCTCGTACATCGTTGTTTCCATGATGTCGTAGATGTCCACCCACTTCTGGGAGTCCTTCTCCGGGTGCTCGGAGGCGAGCTTCTTAAACGCGGCCTCCATCGTGGGCACGCGCGAGTCGCCCTTCTTGTACACGCGGTGACCGAAGCCCATGACGAGCTCCTTGTTTTTCAGCTTGTTCAGCGTCCAAGCCTCCGCGTTGTCCGGCGAGCCGACCTCGACCATGTTGTGCATGACAAACTCGTTCGCGCCGCCGTGCAGCGGCCCCTTGAGCGCGCCGATCGCCGCAGTGATGGCGGACCACGCGTCGGACTGCGTGGAGGTCACCGTGCGGGCGGTGAAGGTGGAGGCGTTGAAGGAGTGCTCCGCGTACAGGATGAGCGACTTCTCAAAGGCCTCGATGTCGGACGGAATCGTGGCCGGCGAGCCCTCCTCGTCGCCGAAGACCATCCAGAGGAAGTTCTCGGCAAAGCTCTTGTCGTGCGACGGCGCGAGGTAGTCCTTGCCCTGGCGGCGGCGGATGTCGGTGGCCACGACGGTCGGCAGCTTGGCCAGCAGCTGGGTGCCGATCTTGCGGATGTGGTCCGCGTCCGGCGTGAACTTGTGCTCGTCGCGGGTGCCCAGGAAGGACACGGCGGTGCGCAGCACGTCCATCGGGTGGCAGTCCTTAGGCAGGAAGTTGATGACTTGGATGAGGTCCTCGTCGATGTCGCGGTTGGCCATGCAGCCGTTGCGGAACTCCTCGCGGCCCTGCTCGTCCGGCAGCTCGCCGTGCCACAGCAGGTACGCGACCTCCTCGAAGGTGCAGTTTTCGGCGAGCTCCTGCACGGGGTAGCCCTGGTACAGCAGCGAGTTGGTCTCGGGGTTGACTTTGGAGATGGCCGTGTAGTCGGCGACGACGCCGGCGAGGCCCTTGCGAATTTCCTGATCAGACATGATGTGCTCCTTTGGGGGGGGATGGGGATGGGGTCTACTCGAACGTGGACGAGTAGCTGTCCTTGGAGTAGGTGAAGACGGACTGGTCGAACTGGTTGTATTCGTCGTAGCGGACGAGCTCGTAGAGGCGCGAGCGGTGCTGCATCTTGTCCAGCCACGGCGTTTGGATGCCGGTGTCGGCGATGTCGCGCAGCATCGCCTCGGTCTGACCCATGGCGATGCGGAACGTGGTCACCGGCCAGATCACCGCGTTGTAGCCGAGGTTCTCCAGCGTGCCGGCGGACAGCAGCTCGGTTTTGCCGAACTCCGTCATGTTGGCCAGCAGCGGGGTGTCCACGGCGGCGCGGAACTTGGCAAAGTCCTCCTCCGAGTACAACGCCTCGGTGAAGATGAGGTCCGCGCCCGCGTCGGCATACGCCTTCGCGCGCTCGATAGCCTCGTCGATGCCTTCGATGCCGGCGGCGTCGGTGCGCGCGCAGATGACAAAATTGTCGTCCTGCCGCTCGCGCACCGCCGCGGTGATGCGGCGCACCATGAGGTCGCGGGGCACGACCTCCTTGCCGTCGAGGTGGCCGCAGCGCTTCGGGTTCACCTGGTCTTCCAGGTGGAGCGCCGCCAGCCCGGCTGCCTCAAATTCGGCGACGGTGCGGGCGGCGGACATGGGTTCGCCGAAGCCGGTGTCGGCGTCGATAAGCACTGGCAGGTTCGTGGCGCGGGCGATCTGGCCGCCGCGGTTAGCCACCTCGGACAGGGTGGTCAGGCCGATGTCGGGCAGGCCGAGGTCGTTGGCCACCACGGCGCCGGAGACATACACGCCCTCGAAGGCGCCGATGTCCTCGATGAGCCGCGCCGTGAGCGGGTTGAACGCGCCCGGCAGCTTGGTGATGGTCTCCGAGGTGAGCGAATCGCGCAGTGCTTGCCGACGCTCACGCGGTGTCTTCTCTGGTGCAAACATTTAGAAAATGCCTCCTGGGATCTCGGGGGCGCTCGCCTTCGCGTCGTCGTTGACCGCGATGTTGAGCGCGGACAGGTCGGTGAGGTGTTCCAGATCCTGCACCGCGGCGAGGAAGCGGTCCTGCTCCTCCGGGGCGACGATGCCCTCGGCGAGGGTGCGGAATTTCTGGATGTAGTTGTCGCGCTCGAAGGGGCGGGCGCCGAACGGGTGGGCGTCGGCGACAGCCATCTCGTCCTCGATGACGGTGCCGTCGGCGAAGGTGATCACGGCGCGGGCACCGAACGCCTTCTCGTTCGGGTCCTGCGAGTGGTAGCGACGGGTCCACTCCTTATCCTCCACCGTGGAGATCTTGTGCCACAGGGCGACGGTCTCGGGGCGGCCGGCGCGCTCCGGGGTGTAGGAGTTGACGTGGTGCCAGGTGCCGTCCTCGAGCGCGACGGCGAACATGTACATGATCGAGTGGTCGAGGGTTTCGCGGGATGCGGTGGGGTCCATCTTCTGCGGGTCGTTCGCGCCGGTGCCGATGACGTAGTGAGTGTGGTGCGAGGTGTGCAGGACGATGGATTCGATGTCGGCGGTGGACTTACCGGCATCAGTGATGGTCTGCTTCATGCGGCGCGCCAGGTCGATCGGGGCCTGGGCCTGGTACTCGGCGGAGTGCTCCTTGGTGTAGGTCTCCAAGATGGCACGCTTGGCCTCGCCGTCGGCCGGCAGAGGGACGGTGTAGGTGCGCTCCGGGGAGTGCAGCATCCAGGCGATAAAGCCGTCCTCCCCCTCCCAGATCGGGGCCGGGGCGCCCTCGCCGCGCATGGTGCGGTCGACGGCCTCGATGCCCATCTTGCCGGCAAACGCCGGGGCGGACGCCTTCCACGAGGAGATCAGGCCCTTGCGGGACTGGCGGGTGGCGGTGGTGGTGTGCAGCGCCTGGCCGACGGCCTGGTAGATGGTGTCCACGTCCAGGTCCAGCATGGTGCCGATACCCGCCGCCACCGAGGGCCCGAGGTGCGCGACGTGGTCGATCTTCCACTCGTGTAGGCAGATGCCCTTGACCAGGTTGACCTGGATCTCGTAGCCGGTGGCGATACCGCGGATAAGCGCCTTGCCGTCGAGCCCCTTGTGCTGGGCGACGGCCAGGATCGGCGGGATGTTGTCGCCCGGGTGCGAGTATTCGGCGGCGAGGAAGGTGTCGTGGAAGTCCAGCTCGCGCACGGCCGTGCCGTTGGCAAACGCGGCCCACTCGGCGGAGTAGGCGCCGTCCGCGCCGAAGACCTGCGCGCCGCCCTCGGCGACCGGGTGTGCCAGGGCCATCTCGCGCGCCGTGGCGACGGGGCGGCGGCCGTAGGAGGCAACGGCGACGGAGGCGTTGTCGATGATGCGGTTGATAATCATCTCGCGCGTGTCTTCCGGCACCTCGACCGGGTCGGCGGCGACCTTGGCCACCTTGTAGGCAAGGTGTTCCTCGATGGGGAAATCCTCGGCGGACTTCCTGGTGCGGACTTCGTGGTTGATCATTCGGTGTGCAACTCCTCGGCTGGTGTGGGGGCGAGTGGGCGTCGATAAGCGACTTGGTGCATCTCATAGTAAGCGGGCAAATGTGTCGCACGACATATTTTGACGTGTGAAAAGGAGTGTCACGGGTGCGCGGTTTTTGTAAACTTTGTAAAACCACAGTTCAACGCACCGAAGCGGCGGGGAGGCCCAATGACCAAGCACTACGCGGGGGCAAGAATCCACACGCTGCGCGCCAACGAGGGGCTCACGCAGGTGGACATGGCGCGCAAGCTCGGCATCTCCACCAGCTACCTCAACCAGCTGGAAAACGACCAGCGGCCCCTCACCGTCACCGTGCTCCTGCAGCTCACGCAGGTCTTCGGGCTGGACGCGACATTCTTTTCCCCCGACGCCGAGCAGCGCGTCGCCGGCGAGCTCGCGGAGCTACTGCCCGGCGCGCCCGAGTCGGAGCTCGCGGAGATCGCGCTGCGCTACCCCGCCGTTGCGCAGGGCATCAAAGACCTGCCCGGGATGCTCGCCGGCGCCGCCAGCAACCCGCACATCGTCGTGCGCGACTTCTTCCAGCAGCACAACAACTACTTCCACGACCTGGACACGGCCGCCGAGGACTTCGCCACCCCGCTCCACGCGCGCCAGCTGCGGCTCACCCGCATCGCCGCCGTGCTAGACCGCGACTTCGGCTACACCGTCCGCTTCAACCAGTACACCGGCGGCGAGCGCTCGGCCGCCAGCGCCGACGCGCGCGAGATCCGCCTGCGCACTGGCCTTTCCGAGGCCCAGCAGTGCTTCGAGCTGTCGTACCACTACGCGCGCATCGCGCACGGGCAGCTTCTCGACGCCCACGCCTCCCCCATCGCCAACCCCCGCGCCCGCCAACTCGCGCGCCACGGCCTGGCGCAGTACTTCGCCGCGGCCGCCACCATGCCGTATTCGCTCATCCTTGAGGCGGCGGAGGAAACCCGCTACGACGTGGACGTGATCTCCGCGCGCTTCGGCACCGGCTTCGAGTCCACCTGCCAGCGGCTAGGCACCCTGCAGCGGCCCGGCGCGACCGCCATCCCCTTCGTGTTCATCCGCACCGACCGGGCTGGCAACATCTCGAAGCGGCAGTCCACCACCTCGTTCCACTTCTCCCAGCGCGGTGGGACCTGCCCGCTGTGGGTGGTACACCGGGCGTTTGAGACCTCCAACCGCGTCACCCGGCAGGTCTCCGTCATGCCCGACGGGCGGACGTACATGTGGGTGGCGCGGATGGTGCAGGGCCCGGCGGTGGAGTTTGGGAAGCCGCGCAAGGAAAACGCCGTGGCGCTGGGGTGCGACGCCGCCCACGCGGACCGGATGGTCTACGCGGACGGGCTCGACCTGTCGCCGGATTCCGCCACCCCGATCGGGCCGGGGTGCGAGACGTGCCCGCGGCGCGCCTGCCCGCAGCGGGCGTTCCCCGCGCTGTGAGGTTTAGTCCAGGTCGGACTTCTTCACCAGGCGGCGCGCCGCCTCCGTCACCGAACCGGACAGCGACGGGTAGACCGCCATGGAGTTGGCCAGCTGCGCGACGGTGAGGTTGTTGGCCACCGCGATGGTGAGCGAGTGAATGAGCTCGGAGGCGGTCGGCGCGACGATCACGCCGCCGATGACCTGGCCGGAGCCCTTGCGGGCAAAGATCTTGACAAAGCCGTGCTGCAGGGAGCGCATCTTGGCGCGCGCGTTGGTGGCCAGGGGCAGCTTGTACACCTCGGCGGCCACCTCCCCGTCCTTGATCTGCTGCTCGGTCACGCCCACCGCGGCGATCTCGGGGCGGGTGAACACAGCGTTGCCCACGGTCTTGATGCGCAGGGGGGTCACGCCCTCGCCGAGCGCGTGGTCCACGGCGATGCGGCCCTGCTGCGCAGCCACGGATGCCAGCGGCATGAGGTCGGAGCAGTCGCCCGCAGCGTAGATGCCGGAGACGTTGGTGCGGGAGACGCGGTCGACGTGGATGTGGCCCGACGGGGTGGTCTCCACACCGGCGGCCTCCAGGTTCAGGTCCGCGGTGTTCGGGATGGAACCGATGGACATCATCACGTGCGAGCCCTCGATGGCGCGCCCGTCGGTGGTGTGGACGACCACGCCGTCGCCGGTGTTTTCCACGCGCTCGACGCGCGCGTCCTTCTCCAGCTGCACGCCCAGGTTGCCCAGGACGGTCTCGAGCACGTCGGCGGCATCCGCGTCGTCGTGCGGCAGGATGCGGTTGCGCGAGGCCACCATGGTCACCTTCACGCCCAGCTCAGCGAAGGCGGAGACGAACTCCGCGCCGGTGACGCCGGAGCCGACGACGATGAGGTGGGTGGGCATCTCGATCAGGTCGTACATCTGGCGCCAGTTGAGGATGCGCTCCCCGTCCGGCTCGGCGCCCTTGAGCACGCGCGGGCTCGCGCCGGTGCAGACGAGCACCATGTCGCAGTCGATGTGCTCGGTGGTGCCGTCGGCGCACTCGACTTCGAGGCTGTGCGTGGTGTGGCCGTGCTGTTCGTCGGTGAAGTGCGCGCGGCCGTCGATAAAGCGCACGCCCACGCGGTCCAGCTGGGCGCGGATGTCGCGCGACTGCTCGGCCGCCAGCGCCACCACGCGGTTGTTCAACGCGCTCAGCGCCAGGTGCGCCTCGCCCAGGCCGTGGTTGAGCCCCATGTCGTCGGCGCGACGCAAGTCCGTCTTAATGTTGGCGCCCGCAATGAAGCTTTTCGACGGCACCACGTCCTTCCGGATCGCCGATCCGCCAGCCCCCTGGTCCTCCACCACGATGATCTCCGCGCCGTAATTTGACGCGACCAGGGCGGCCTCGTACCCTGCCGGACCTCCACCAACAATGACGATCTTCTTCGACACCGAGTTCTTCTCCCCTTTTTATGCGAGCGGAATTTTCCGTGCGCCAGTGTACAGGCCCGCCTAAGGCTTCGATGCGTTGAAGTACTGCTCCACCACGGAGCCGAAGAAGCGCACGCCGACGGCGATGGCGCGCTCGTCAATGTTCAGGTTGCCCTGGTGCAGGTCGTACTGCTCCCCGCTCCCGCTCCACGCGCCGAGGCGGACCATCGCGCCGGGGACGTGCTCGAGGTACCAGGAGAAGTCCTCCCCGCCCGAGGACTGCGGGGCAGTAACGATCCCGTGCGGGTCCACGGCGCGGCCGGCGGCGGCCGCTAGGGCGGTGGCGGCGTCGTCGTTCAGCACCGGCGGCACGCCGCGCACGTAGTCCAGGTGGTAGGTGCAGCCGGTCGGCGCGACGACCAGGTCGATCAGGTCCGTGAGCAGGTCCTCCAGCCCGCGCCAGGTGGTGATGTCCGCGGTGCGGATTGTCCCGTCCAACAGTCCGACCTTCGGGATCGCGTTCGGGGCGTCGCCGGCCTCCACGTGGCCGAACACCAGCACGGTGCCGGTGCGCGGGTCCACGCGGCGCGACAGCAGCGCCGGCAGCTGCGTCACCAGCGCGCCGAGGGAGTAGACCACGTCCGTGGTCAGCTGCGGCCGCGAGGTGTGGCCGCCCGGCCCCTCCACCCGCACGCTCAGCACGTCTGAGGCAGACGTGATCGCCCCGGCGCGCACGCCGACCTGCCCCACCCGCAGCTTCGGCTCGGTGTGCAGCGCGTAAATCGTGCTCACGTCTTCGAGCGCGCCCCACTTGATCACGTCGAGCGCGCCGCCGCCCATGACCTCTTCGGCCGGTTGGAAGATGACGCGTACGCCGTGGGGCAAGGTGGCTTTGGCAAGCGCACATGCGAGCGCCAGCGCAACGGTGGTGTGGACATCGTGGCCGCACGCGTGGGAGACCCCCGGCTCAGTGGAGGCGAACGAGAGGCCGGTCTGTTCGGTGACCTTCAGGGCGTCAATGTCGGCGCGGAATGCGAGGCGCTCCCCGCCCTCCGGCCCGATGTCCACGTACAGCCCGGTGCCCGGGAACGGGACGGGCTGCAGCCCGTGCGCAACGAGGACGTCGTGGATGAACCTGGTCGTCTGGACCTCTTCGTTGGAAAGCTCGGGGTGGGAGTGCAGATGTCGGCGCCACTCGATGACCTCGTCGTGGTGCTGCGTGACCCATGTGTCCACGGCTGCCGCGATTGATGCCGTGTCTGCCATTGTCCCTCCGGCTCTCTCGATGTGGCGTGTGCTTAGCCTGACAGTCTACGCGCGCACGCCCAGCGCAGAGCTAAAAGTCAATATTGCGCGGCCCGTAGAGGCGATCGCCGGCGTCGCCAAGCCCGGGCACGATGTACGCCTGCTCGTTCAAGCTCGGGTCGATCGCCGCGGTGATGAGCCGGATCGGACCGCCGTGAGCTTGCAGCTTATCGACGCCCGGCTGCGCACTCACCATGCACACGCAGGTAATATCGTCCGCCCCGCGGTCAACCAACAGGTCGATCGCGTGGATGAGCGAACCGCCCGTGGCTAGCATCGGGTCGACGAGGAAGACGGGCTGGCCGGACAGGTCGTCCGGCAGCGCCTCCAGGTACGGCACCGGCTCGTGCGTCTCCTCATTGCGGGCCATGCCGATGAAGCCGACTTGCGCATCCGGGATCATGGACAGCGCGGGATCGATCATGCCGAGGCCGGCGCGGATGATGGGGACGATGATCGGCGGCGTCTTCAACCGGGACCCCTGCGCGGTATCCACCGGGGTGACGGTGTCGAAGGTTTCGACCTCGAGGTCGCGGGAGGCCTCATAGATCAGCATGGCGCCGAGGTCCGCGAGCGCCGCGCGGAAAGCTGCGTTGTTGCTGCGCTCGTCGCGCATGATGGTCAGGCGGGAGGCGGCAAGGGGATGATTCACAACGGTGATGTCCATGACTCCCCATGCTAACCCACTGGCGCGAAACGACCGCGAAAACAACGAGGTCCAGCGGGCGCGACAAAAAATCTGCCACTTTTTTGGCTCTCGATGGAACCGGGGGCGCCTTCGCTGCGTCTAATACTGCATGAACGTATTTGAACTCGACACCACATATGTCCGCTCCCACACCGATGCGCTGCGCAATGACGCAGCATCGCTTGCGCCCCTGTCCGAACTGCCCATCCCCGCTACCGGCCCGCTCGCAAACTTCGCCCGCGCCACCGCTGGCGCCATCCGCTGCTCCAACGGCAAGGCCGAAGAGCTGCAGGAGGCCGCCCGCCGGATCGCGGGCAACATGGACCTCACGCTGCAGGCAGCCCACTGCGTGGACGAGACCACGGGGCTCACCCTGGAGGGCGCGCTATGACCACAGCAACGCCATCGCCCCTGACCGCGTTCGCCCAACATCCCACCTTCACCGCGGTGCGCGATACCGCGCGGGGCTCGTGCATCGACCCGCTTTACGCGGCCACGAAGATCTTCGCGTCCTGCCCGGAGATCTTCCCGACGCTCCCGCCGTTTTCCACCCCGCAGTTCGCCGCCTTCGACCCGCTCGCCAGCGTCGTCGGCGCCGATGCGGGCCGCTACCGCGACGCCGTCACCGCGCTGACCGAGCAGCGCGACGAGATCAGCGACATCGTCGTCACCGGCACCACGCTCGTCGCCACCGCGGTGGGCGAGCTCGTGGACACCGCCATCTCGATGGTCCGCAACGCGTCCGCCGCTGCCGCCGCAGCTGCCGTCGGCGGTCCGCTCGCGCAGCTCTCCGCCGCCGCGCCCGTGGTGATCACCGGCCTGCTCAAGGCTGGCGCGATCCTGGAAACCCTGGGCAATGACCTCGACGGCCTCGCCGACCGGCTGAACCAGACGACGCTGGCGATGCACGCCCGGGAGGCGCTGGTGGCGTCGCCGGTCGCACAGGAAGCGCAGCGCACGCTCGGCGAGCTGGTCGATCGCTCTCCCCTGGCCGCGATCCGTCCCACCGCCACCCCGGTGCCGGAAACCCGCCCGGCGGCGCAGCCGGTGGCGGCGAGCGTAGGCGGCGGCGAACCGGGCCCCGCGGGCGACGCGACCCCGCCAGAGCTCGGCGAGCCGGTGAGCCCTGCAAGCCCCGCCAGTACGGCCGGGTCCGCTGCGGTGCAGGCGGCGAAGTCGCAGATCGGCACCCCGTACACCTGGGGCGGCAGCCAGCCCGGCGGCTTCGACTGCTCCGGTCTCACCTCCTGGGCATACGGGCAGGCCGGCGTGGACATCCCGCGCACCGCAGCGGAGCAGGCCGTCGGCCAGCAGGTAGCGTACGAGGACCTGCAGGAGGGTGACCTGGTGGTGTGGGACGGCCACGTCGCCATGTACGCCGGCGACGGGATGATGATCGAGGCGGGCGACCCCGTCCAGCTCAATCCGGTGCGCACCGAGAACATCGGCATGCCGTTCCGCGGCTTCTGGCGTCCGACGGCGTAGCCGGGAGGGGTAGCGGGTTGGGTGCGTCGCGCGCGGCGACCTTTAGTAAAGTTTGCGTTCATGAGCACGCGCGCGATCCTCCCCGTCAAGATTTCACTGACCCAGGGCGACTTCTACACCCTGTGGGCCCCGACCTGGAAGGAGCACGGCTCCGAGTGGCAGGCGTTCCTCGGAGACGACCAGTCCATCCTGGTGTTTAATTCACCGGCCGAGCTGCTGGCGTACATCAATACCCACGCCGAGCACGACCTGACGGACCACCCGAAGTGGGCGCACTTTAGCGGCCAGGGCAACGACCGCGTCGTGCCGGACGAGAAGCACACGTTCGACATCATCGGCGCGCCCGAGTACTTGGCGGGGCGCCCGAGCCACGTCAACGTCTCGTCGCTGGGCGGCGTGCTGCAGATCGCGCGCTCGCTGGCGGACGTAGCCAGCGCGGAGCACGCGCAGATCTTCTTCGCCTCGCACTCGGTGCTGGGCAACGTGGCGCGCGGCGCCGACCACTACGCGGGCGAGAACGGCATGGACGAGTGGACCGGGCTCGGCCACGTCATCCTGGCCAACTGGAAGGAGGTCGTGGAGTCGCTCGATGGCGCTGTGCGCTTGGTGTCGGCGGATGAGCTGGATGCTGCGAGCGTCGATAATGCGCGCGCCGCGATCGAGTCCGCCCAGGCAACGCGCGCCGCGAACAAGGAACGCGAGGAGGCGGCGGCGAAGGAGCAGGCCGCCGCGGCGGACCCGTACGACGCCACGGTGTGGGCCAACGCCGGCATCGACCCGGTCAAGATCTCCATCCAGGGCAAGAGCGTGTACACCCTGCGCACCTACCTCGGCTCCGCCCCGGTGTTCATGGGCAAGTACGGCGAGATCATGACGTTCCCGTCCACGAAGCACCTCGGCCGCTGGATCCTGCAGAACGACGAGCACGACCTGGCCTCCCTGTCCACCTGGCCGGACTTGGTCAACGCCGCCAATGCCGGCGACCTGAAGGTGGAGGTCCACCCGGACAACTCCTACTCGTTCAACGGGCTTGCGCAGGACATCGCGAAGGGTGTCGACACCGTGGACACCCAGCAGATGGCGAAGGCGTACGAGCTGCTTGCCGACGCCGCCGACTGGGCCAAGGACGACTCTCTCAATTCCTTCCTGCTGGCCAACCCGCGCTTCCAGGACTACCTGGCCTACATGCTCGGTTCGACCGAGGCCGCAGGCTACGTCCCGTCCGCCCCATTCACGGATAAGGCGGAATCGTGGACCGAGATGGAAAACCAGCTGATCAAGCGCTTCTCCAAGTTCTAGAAAGCTTCAGGCATCCCACGCCATGACCCCCGATCAGGTCGATCCCCTAATCACCACTATCTACCGTTGGTTCGACGTCTCCGGTGTGCTGCTCATGGGCATCATCGGAGGAACCCTAGCCCGCCACCGCGGCTACGACATCATCGGTTTCTTCTTCATCGCCATGCTGTCCGCCCTCGGCGGGGGCATGCTTCGCGACGTCCTAATCAACCAGGGCACCGTCGCCGCCATGAACCAACCCGAGTACCTCATCTTGGCGTTCACGGGCGCGCTCATCGCCCGCTTCACCTACTTCAAGGGCAAGGCCTGGGAGCTCTTACAAAGCCACGGCGACGCGTTCGTCTCGGCGCTGTGGGCCGCCACGGGCGCGGGCAAGGCGATCACGTACGGCCTGCCCATCCTGCCCACGATCATGATGGGCGTGTTCACGGCGACGGGCGGCGGCATGATCCGCGACGTGGTCACCGGGCGCGAGCCGTCCATTTTCGGCGACAATCAGCCGACGGTCATCCCGGCGGTCGCCTGCGCGCTGATCATGTTGCTGGGCAACGCGACGGGGTTCCTCGCCGTGGGCATGGTGCTGGGGCCGATCGTCAGCTTCGCGCTGTTCCTCGCCGGTTACTGGGGGAACTGGCGCGTGTCCACCAACCCGGAGTACGCACCGGTGAATGAGACCGCGGTACAGGTGGCGCACCTGGCCAAGAAGGCGGAGCACCGCTCGCGCGCCGTCGCCCGCGAGCTGGAGCCGACCCGCGTGCGGTCGTGGCGCCACCGCCAGATGGAGAAAGCGCTGCAGCGACGCATCGAAAGCGAGGTGCGCAAGGGCAAGCGCCGCGCCACCGCGCAGACTGAAGCGGACGATTTCCTGCAGGAGTTCACCCACGAATTTTCCGCCATCGACCCGACGATGCTGGACAAGGCCGAGCAATCGCCTCGCGACGCCACTGAGCCCGCCGAGCCCGAGAGCCTCCTCGACGGCCTGGGCGTGGACCTCGCCGGCGACTCGTACGACGACGACCCAGCCCCCGAGGACCGCCGCCCCGCCGACGCCGACACGATCGCAATGCACAACGACATGCTCGATACGATCCTCGCTGACGACAAGCTCACCGACGAGCTCATCGAGCGCCTCGCCGCCCGCTACGCCCAGAACGACGAGTAGCGCCGCCCACGCGCGTTCCTCCGCGGGCCTATAGCCGACAGCGCGTACGATCAAGCGATGTGTTTGTGCAACGGAGAAGTGTCGCTGCCGTGGCGGTGGCGTCGATAGCCATCGCGGTGCCTGCCGCCCCGAACCCGGCGGTCGCGCAGGAGACGTCCACGACTTCGCTCACCCCAGGCCCCGGCCACTTCGACGAGTTTGGCAACTGGGTCCCACCGGTGCGCGACCGCGCCCCGGACACCGACAACTGCCCGAACGCGCAGCGGCCGTCGGCAGCGATGTCCACCTCCGAGCGGCTCGCGCCGGGTCAGCCCACGCCGACGCCGCCGCCGCAGGTCTACGACGGCCCCTGCGGCGTGATCGTCCCGCCCGGCTATGCGGTGCCGCGCGACGTGTACGCCTCCGCCTGGGCCGTGTTCGACGCCGACTCCGGCGAGGTCGTCGCGATGAAGGACCCGCACGGGCGGTACCGGCCGGCCTCGATTATCAAGGTCCTGCTCGCGCTCGTGGTGATCAACGAGCTCCCGCTGGACCAACAGGTCCCGGTCTCGGAAGCGTCCGCGAACCAGGAGGGCTCGCGCGCCGGCATCGGGGCGGGCGGCACCTACACCGTCAACGACCTCCTGCACGGCCTGCTCATGGCGTCGGGCAACGATACCGCCCACGCCCTCGCCCAGGCGATCGGCGGCGACGACGCGGCGCTGCGCAAGGTCAACGCGCTCGCCCAGGACCTCGGCATGCGCGATACCTACGTCGCGTCCTACTCCGGGCTCGACGCCCCCGGCATGTCCACCTCCGCCTGGGACCTGTCGCTGGCCTACCGCGCCGCGTTCCAAAACCAGACCTTTGCCAGCATCGTGGACACGGATTCCTACGAGTTCCCCGGCTTCGACGACCTGCCCGGCTTCCAGCTCTGGAACGACAACCAGCTCTACCTCAACGACCCCGAGGGCATCGGCGGCAAGACCGGCTACACCGACGACGCCAACCACACCTTCGTCGGCGGCGTGCACCATGACGGCCGCCGCCTCGTCGCGGTGCTCCTGGACACCACCGTCGGCGAGCACCGCGCGTGGGGCCAGGCCCAGGAGCTTCTCTTCGCTGCCTACCCAGTCGCCGCGGGCCAGGGTGTCGCATCGCTTGACGACGCCACCGCTCCCTCCACCTCGCCCTCCACCACTCCCCTCGCTCCGGGTCCGGACGAGGGGGCGTCGACAAGCACTGATGCGCAAAAAGCGCCGGCGACCACCCCGTGGAAGTCCATCGGGATCGTCGCCGGCGTGGCCGTGCTGGCGCTGGTGGCGCTGGCGCTTAGCCTCGAGTCAAGAGGGACACCACCCCGACACCGACGGCGCCAATAGCCGCGCCGACACCGAGCGCCTTGCCGGTGTTGGAATTCTGGCGGGCGGCGCCGGAGCGGACGTTGATCACGGCGGGCTCCGGCACCTCCGCGGGCGCACGCTTCAGGCTCTCCTGGGTTGTCGCGGTCCACGCGGACACGTACAGGACGACGCGCCAGATCAGATAGAGCACAACCATCAGGGAGATCAGCGGGCCGAAGATGGCGCCCGCCGGGTTGCCGGTCATCGCGCCGATGATGAGGCCGGCGAACTGCTTGATCACCTCGAAGACGATCGCGCCGAGCAGCGCGCCCTGCATGCCGGACTTCACCGGCACCTTCGTGCGCGGCAGGAACATCACGACCCACAGCATGACGAGGAAGTTCGCCAGGATGCCCACGAGCAGCACGACGACCCACACCAGCACGCGCGCGCCCGGGACCTGGTCCAGGCCGATGTACTCGAGCAGTTGGTCCGTCCAGCCCGACACACCGAGCGCGGTGACGGCGAACGCGACGACGAACAGCACAATGAGGCCGATCAGGCCAACGAGGTCCCACAGCTTCTTGGACACGAAGCCGCCGCCCTCGTTGGCGTCCAGGTTCCACATCGCGGAGACGCCGACGCGCAGGTTGTTCATCCAGCCCAGTCCGGACCACAGGGTGGTGAGCAGGCCGATGCCGGCGACCGCGCCGCGCTGATCAATCGCGGACTGGATGAGGTCATTGACCATGCTGCCCATGTCGCCCTCCAGGCTCTCGCTGACCTGGTTCTGGATGTCCTGCATGAGGTCCGGGCGGGCGTTGAGGAAGAAACCGAGGCCGGCGAAAACCAGCATCAAAAGCGGGAAGAGCGAGAGCACGGAAAAGTACGTGATGCCCGCGGCGTAGTGGTTGCCGCCCTGGGCGCCGAAGCGGTCGTTCATGCGCAATAGGTGGCCAACGGCGGGCGCCTTCTTCTGCACCTCGCCCATGGCGCCGTCCTGCTGCTGCTTCGTAGCACGCTCAATGCCGTGCTCGTCGGTGTACGCCTTGGACGGCGACGTCGATGTTGCCATGCGGCAATCCTTCCTCACTCAGTGGACTGTTGTCAGCACCACAATCGTAGAGGAAGCGTTGGGGCGTCGATACTCGATGCCCCGTGTGGCGTTAGGCGCGCTTGAGAAAACCGGTCTTCTCGTAGACATCGGCGAGCAGCGGCGCGGCGACCTCGCGGGCGCGCTCCGCACCGCGGGCGAGGATGGCCTCGAGCTCCGCCTGGTCCGACATGAGCTCGTCGTAGCGGGCGCGCAGCGGGGTGGTGAACGCCTCGAGCGCGTCCGCCGTGTCCACCTTGAGCGCGCCGTAGCCCTGGCCCTCGTAGCCGGCGACCAGGTCATCGATGGACTTGCCCGTCAGCGCCGACTGGATGACCAGCAGGTTGGACACGCCCGGCTTGTTCTCCTTGTCGTAGGCGATGACGCCGTCCGCGTCGGTCACGGCCGAGCGGATGCGCTTTGCCGACGTCTTCGGCGCGTCCAGCAGGTTAATCAGGCCCTTCGGGTTCTGGCCCGACTTGCTCATCTTGGAGGTCGGATCCTGCAGGTCATAGATCTTCGCCGCGCCCTCCGGGATGAAGCCCTCCGGCACCACGAAGGTCTCGCCGCGCTTGGCGTTGAAGCGCTCCGCCAGGTTGCGCGTCAGCTCGAGGTGCTGGCGCTGGTCCTCGCCCACCGGCACGAGCTGCGGGGAGTACAGCAGGATGTCCGCGGCCATCAAGACGGGATAAGTAAACAGGCCCACCGAGGTGCGGTCCTGCCCCTGCTTCTGGCTCTTGTCCTTGAACTGGGTCATGCGGCTGGCCTCGCCAAAGCCGGTCAGGCACTGCAGCACCCAGGTCAGCTCCGCGTGCTCCGGCACGTGCGACTGCACGAACAGGGTGGACTTCTCCGGGTCGATGCCCAGCGCAATCAGCTGTGCGCAGCCGGCGATCGTGCGCTGGCGCAGCTCCTCCGGGTCCTGCTCCACCGTGATCGCATGCAGGTCAGGAATGAAGTAGAACGCCTCGTAGTCGTCCTGCAGGTCAATCCACTGCTTCAGCGCACCGAGGTAGTTCCCCAGGTGGTAGGAGTCGGCGGTGGGCTGGATTCCGGAAAGGACGCGTTTCATACACCACATATTAACCCGATACGTAATCGAGGGAACCGGGGGTTCTTTATCGCTACGATGAAGCCCACGAAAAGAGCAGCGATGACTGTAAGTAACCGCCCTGAGACAGTTCAGGATGCCAAGGGAGAACATCCGCACCGTGGCTAGACTTCATTCGAGAAGCTGATCCTCAAGAGAACACGAGGGCAACGGCAGATCCGCGTCACTGATGAAATGCGTCGCATCGTCTCGTTTGATTCCTCAACGTGCGTATCACTGCCCTCCAGCTCGACCCGATCAGCCCGCTCCAGAGCTTCGGCCACCAGATCATCGCCGACTGCTTCGGCGGTGACGTCTCCGTTGGCCTGGCCAGCCAGAACAAAAAGGGCACCGTACGGCTGTCGCTGACCGAAGCCGGTCGCACAGACCCTCTCCTCGGCCCCCTCATCCTCGAGCCGGTTGTCGTCGAATCCCACCACGACGCAGTAGTGTCACTCCCGCCCGGCGCGCAACTACTCGGTTCGAGTGCTCACTGCCCTATCCAGGCAATGCGGCTCGGCCCCATCGTTTCGGTGCAGTTCTACCCCGAATGCGCCCCTGATGTCGCAGGTCAATGGGCTGCACGCAGCAATTACGACGCCACCACCGTCGCCCAAGATCTCTCGCGTCACGTCGACCGCCTCACCCATACCGGCGACACCCTCGCCACCGGCTCCGTCCATGCCGCCCAGGTGTGGCGGTAGTTGCGGTAGGTATTTCAGATTTCGCCTACCACTTGCTCGACCCGACTAGTAGTACAGGGACGCAGCACTGCTAGAAATCAGCGCTGACAAGCAGCTTTCGCGATCTAACCTGCCATACCCGGCGCGTTGGAAAAATTGGGGGTTGACACGCCAGCCTTTCCGGTTCTATGGTTACCCACATGAGTGGTAAACCCATATACCAACAGATTGCCGATGAGTTACGTGACCTCATCGGCGCTGGCACCCTCGCCCCCGGCGACCGGGTGCCGTCCACCAACGAGTTGTCCGCCTATCACTCCGTCAACCCAACAACCTCCGCCAAGGCGCTCACCGAACTATTCGACGAGGGCCTGCTGGAAAAGCGTCGCGGGCTCGGCATGTTTGTTCTAGAGAATGCGCGTGACCAGGTATTAGGTACGCGTCGTGAGGCATTTGCCCGCGACTTTGTCCAACCGCTTGTCCATGAGGCCAACCAGCTCGGCATCACCACCGAGGAGCTTGCCGCAATGATTGAAAAGGAGCGCACCCAATGAACCCCGGCTTCTACGCGCTGGTCGGCCCAAACGCCGCCGGCAAAACCCATTTCCTACACACGCTCATGGGCCCGCACGCCGCGTTTGTCCCGGCTGGTGCGGACGCGAAGTTTGCGGGCACGACCGTGGACGGCCACCTGCGCGCGGTCGCGGCCATCCACCCACATGTAGAGCTCGACTTCCCCAACACCCGCATCAGGGACCTCTCCGTTGGGCAGCGCCGCCTCCTCACCATCGAGGTAGCCCTAGCCATCGGCAAGGACCTGTTACTCCTCGACGAGCCGTTTGACGGCATCGACACCACCACCCGCAAACAGGTCCGCCAGCGGCTGATTGACTACATCGCGGAGAACCCGCAGCGCAGCGTGGTGATGGCGTCGCATCGCGCCGAGGACTTCGCCGGTTTGGCCACCCATGTCATGCAGACATTCGATCACGAGGTCTCGCGCCCTGTCCCACTCGACGACGCCCGCCTGCGTTTTCCGACGGTCACCGGCCCCACCGCCGAGATCAAGGAACTTATCGCTCGCTTCCCCGTCGCCGAGACGGCGAGCCTCGGGCCAACGACACGCGCCACTTTCGCTGAACCCATCAGTGAGAACAATGTCCACCTGCCCATCGAATACCCGGACGATGCCGAACTCATCGACCTCCTTGCGACAGAAAGGCCCGAACGATGAAACTCTTCCTCAGCCCCTTCAAGCCGCTGTCCTACCTGGTGGCGTTGGCCGTATTACTGATCCTGGCCCCTCTGGGCCGTTTCTACAGTGGAGACGGTTCCTTCTGGACCATCTTCGGAGGCTTCGCCCTGACCGCCCTATTTATCCACGCTGGCACGCAGTGGAGCGCGTTAAACCAGCTCGGCGCGAGCTTTTCCGCGTGGATGAACTCTGCAACAATCACCGCCGTCATTGTGGCGGTGATACTTGGAGTGTCCACCGCGGCATCCTCGATCTACAACCAGTTCAAGAACCCGTACTACCAGCCCTATGACCTGTTCCTATTCACCAACGGCGCAGACGTACCCTGGACGGACACGAACGGCGATGCCTACATCATGGTGAACGCCGGGCAAGACACCACATCTATGACCCTGACGATGCTGCTCCACATTGCGTTCTTCTTCGTGGCTGCCATCGTGGGGGTTGCGCTCGGTTTGGTCTACGCCTCCTACGGTGCCGGACGCGGCCTCATCACCGCATTTTCCACGTTCCTCATGGCGGTGGCGCTGTACTGGGCAATAGGGTCCCCTGTACGCGATTGGGACACCGCCGCTGCCAGTGGCATATACGCCGCATGCCTAGTCACACTCGCCGTCAGCGCGGTGGCGTTTCGTAGCACGAAGCGCTTCGTGCCCTAGCAACCACTCGCGCCCCCTACCGCTCCAGCCACTCCGAGCGCAGGATGCCGTGGCGGGAGCAGCATGCCTCCCAGCCGAACGGGCTGATTTTCACCACCATGCGGCGCTCGCACACCGGGCAGATGCGCGGCGCGTCGTAGGGACGATTCGGGTTCACAGGCAACTGAATCTCGCCGGACAGGACGGCGTCGGCAAGCTCGGTGCTCTCCGGCACGCGCATTAGAGGGCCTTGATGGTGTCGTAGACCGCGCCGTGGCCGGACTTCATCTTCTGGCCGACCGGGGTGATGCCCAGGTCAAGCACGCGGTCGACGGCCTCGCGATCCTGCTCGATCGGGCGGCCCAGGGTGGTCAGGTAGTTGCCGCCGATGATGGCGTTGGCGCCGCCGAGGAGGCCGGCCTCGGTGCCGTCGTCGCCAAGCGCGAGCTCGGTGCCGCCAGCGAAACGCAGCTGTGCGGTCGGCATGGCCAGACGGAACGCGGCAACAGCACGCAACGCCTCGCCCTGCGGAACCAGCGGACGGTCCTCAAACGGGGTGCCCGGGCGTGGGTCGAGGAAGTTCATCGGGACCTCGTGCGGCTGGATCTCCGCGAGCTGGGTTGCGAACTCGGCGCGCTGCTCCAGGGACTCGCCCAGGCCAATGATGCCACCGCAGCAGGTCTCCATGCCCTCGGCCAGCACGTACTCGAGCGTGTTCTTGCGCTCCTCCCAGGTGTGGGTGGTCACCACGTTGGGGAAGTAAGACTTCGCGGTCTCAAAATTGTGGTTGTAGCGAGACACGCCCATCTCCTTGAGCTGGCGCGCCTGGTCCTGGGTGAGGATGCCCAGGGATGCGGAGATGGAGATGTCCACCTCGTCCTGGATGGCCTTGACCGCGGCGGCAACCTGGTCGAGCAGCTGCTGGGTCGGCCCCTTCACGGCGGCGACGATGCAGAACTCAGCCGCGCCCATCTTCTCGGACTGCTTGGCAGCCTCAACGAGCTCGTTGATGTCCAGGGTCACTGCGCGGACCGGGGACTCGAACAGGCCGGACTGGGAGCAGAAGTGGCAGTCCTCGGGGCAGCCGCCGGTCTTCAGGGAGATGATGCCCTCGAGCGACACGTCGACGCCGCAGTGCTTGATGCGGGTCTCGTGCGCGATCTCCAGCAGCTCCTGGAGGTCCTCGTCAGGAACCTGGAGGACCTGCAGGATCTCCTCCTGGTTCAGGCCCTCGCCCTTCTCCAGGGCCTTTTCGCGTGCAATATCAAGAATAGGTGCGTGTGACATTGGTTAAACTCCGTTCTCAATGTAATGACTGCCAAAAGGCTACCGCATTGCTTGAACAGTGTTCAGGTGTTGCCCCAAAAATCCCCCGCGTCCCCGAATCTGGGGGCGGGGGTGCGCGATGTCAGGATCACTCGCCGTCGGAGCGCTTCCGCTCGCTCCTGGGCGGCAGCTTCATCTTCTTCAAGCCCCGGTACGCAGTGCGCGCGCCCGGAATGTGGCGAGCGCGGTGATACATGAAGGTGGTCAGGGCGTATCGCGGGTCGTACGCCGCGGCGGCCTCCTCGTCGTACTCGTAGACCGGCAGGCTCCAGCCCCGCTTGAGCGAGAACAGGCGCACCCCGAGCACCGCGACGAGCGTTACTAGGATGACCGCCCACTCGTGGACGCCCAGCCAGGACAGGGCCCACCACACCACAACACCGATGACGGCGGCGGAGGCGTACATCTCCTTGTGGAAGACGAGCGGGACGCGGTCGGAGAGGACGTCGCGAAGCACACCGCCCGAGACACCCGTGGTCACCGCGGCCACGCACGCGATGATGAAGCTGTGGCCGTTCTCCACCGCAGTTTGGATACCCAGCACGGCGAAGGCGGCCAGGCCGATCGCGTCGGCAACCAGGAAGCTGCGACGCAGACGTACCAGCAGCCAACTCACCCGCACCGTCACCGCGGCCGCGATAATCACCGTGAGCAGGTAAAGCGGCTGCTCCACCCAGGTCAGCGGGTACGTGCCGAGCAGCACGTCGCGCACCGTGCCGCCGCCCAACGCAGTCAGCGCGCCGAGCGTGATCACGCCGAACAGGTCCATGCGCATCCGGCCCGCGGCCACCGCCGCCGTCATCGCCTCGGCCACGATGCCGATGACGTAGAGGATGGAGACCAGGTTCGCGGTGCTGAAGTTGGCAACATAGGAAGCGATCATGCGCCACCCCCGTCGGCGTATTCCACCAGCAGTGGAGAGTGGTCCGACCAGCGCAGCTCCACCGCGTCGGCCTTTTCCACCCAGCTGCCCCGGGCCCGGGCAAGCATGTCTGCGGTCGCGGCCTGGTAGTCGATGCGCCACCCGGCGTCGTTGTTAAACGCCTGTCCGCGGTAGGTCCACCACGTGTACGGCGCAGCTTCCGGCGACAGGCGACGGGCCACGTCGAACCACGCTGGCTCCGCCGCAGCCGTGCGCGGCGCCGCACCCTCGGGACCGTAGTCGACCGCGCCGACCCAACCGGCGTTCGCCTTGTCCTCTATATCCTGCGCCTCATCGTCCGGGAATGCGCCGAAGACCGAGTCCATAAACGCGCGCTCCGGCGGCAGGAAGCCCGACTTCTTGCGGTTCGTCTTCCAGTTCTTCAGGTCCTCGCGGCGGTGGCAGATGTTCCAGTCGCCGCCGATCACCATCTGCGGGTACTGCGTGGCCCACTCGGCAAGCAGCGGCTCGAACTGGTCGAGGAACTCGTACTTCTCATCCTGCTTCGCAGTCTCCGCTGCGCCCGACGGCAGGTAGAGGGAGGCGACGCGCGTCCCGCACGGCAGGGTCCCCGCCAGGAACCTGCCGGCGGTTTCGAATCCGGGGATGCCGGTCTGGACGTCGATAAGCGAATGCTTCGACAAAATGCCGACCCCGGCCCTCCCCTTCGCCTCAGCGGGCGCAACTACCAGCTGCCAACCCTCATCGAGGGCGGGGGCAAGCGCCGCGTGCGCCTGCTCCTCCGTCGCACGGACTTCCTGCATCAGTACCACGTCGGCGCTGGTGTGCTGCAGCCACTCGAGCATGCCCAGGTTGTCCTCGTTGCGGACCTTCGTCGCGGCCCGAATCCCGTTGACATTCACAGAAGCGATAGTGAGACTCATGCCCCCGAGACTACCTTTTACAGGACAAGCGGTATGTAAACGCTGTACGCTGAGAGGTTGAGTACTGCCAACCAGAAAAATGAGGAGCACAATGGCTAAGATCATCTGGACCCGCACCGACGAGGCGCCCCTGCTGGCGACCTACTCGCTCAAGCCGATCGTGGAGGCGTTCGCTTCCCAGGCAGGGATCGATGTGGATACCGCCGACATCTCGCTCGCCGGCCGCATTATCTCGCAGTTCCCGGAGCGCCTCACCGATGAGCAGAAGCTTGACGACGCATTGGCGCAGCTCGGCCAGCTGGCCAAGACGCCCGAGGCGAACATTATTAAGCTGCCGAACATCTCCGCATCTCTGGTGCAGCTGAAGAAGGCCATCGCCGAGCTGCAGGCCGCCGGCTTCGACCTGCCGGAGTACGAGGAGGCGCAGGAGAAGTACGACGCCGTCAAGGGCTCCGCCGTCAACCCGGTGCTGCGCGAGGGCAACTCGGATCGCCGCGCGCCGGAAGCTGTGAAGAACTACACCAAGAAGCACCCGCACTCCATGGGCGAGTGGTCGAAGGACTCCAAGACCAACGTTGCCACCATGGATGCCGGCGACTTCCGCCACAACGAGAAGTCCGTCATCATCCCGTCCGAGGACACCCTCACCATCAAGATGACCGACGGCACCGTGCTCAAGGAGGGCCTGAAGGTCCAGGCCGGCGAGGTCATCGACGCGACCTACATGTCCGCCGCTGCGCTCGACGCATTCCTGCTCGACGCTGTGAAGAAGGCCAAGGAAGAGGGCGTGCTCTTCTCCGCGCACCTGAAGGCCACCATGATGAAGGTCTCCGACCCGATCATCTTCGGCCACGTCGTGCGCGCATACTTCAAGCCCGTCTTCGACAAGTACGGCGAAGAGCTGCTCGAGGCCGGCCTGAACGGCGAGAACGGCCTCGGCGCCATCCTCGACGGCCTGTCCGAGCTGGAGAACGGCGAGGAGATCCGCAAGGCCTTCGAGCAGCAGCTTGTCGACGGCCCGTCGCTGGCCATGGTGAACTCCCACAAGGGCATCACCAACCTGCACGTGCCGTCGGATGTGATCATCGACGCCTCCATGCCGGCCATGATCCGCACCTCCGGCCACATGTGGAACGCCGACGACCAGGAGCAGGACACCCTGGCCGTCATCCCGGACTCCTCCTACGCCGGTGTGTACCAGGCCGTGATCGAGGACTGCCGCGCCAACGGTGCCTTCGACCCAACCACCATGGGTACCGTCCCGAACGTCGGCCTCATGGCGCAGAAGGCCGAGGAGTACGGCTCCCACGACAAGACCTTCAAGATCCCGGCAGACGGCACCGTCCAGGTGGTCAACTCCGCCGGTGACGTGCTCATCGAGCACGACGTCCAGGCTGGCGACATCTGGCGCGCCACCCAGACCAAGGACGCCCCGATCCAGGACTGGGTCAAGCTTGCCGTCAACCGCGCACGCCTGTCCGGCATGAAGACCATCTTCTGGCTCGACGAGGAGCGCGCACACGACCGCAACCTCATTGAGCTGGTGAACAAGTACCTGGCCGACCACGACACCGAGGACCTGGACATCTCCATCCAGTCCCCGGTCGAGGCCACCAAGACCTCCATCGAGCGCATCCGTCGCGGCGAGGACACCATCTCCGTGACCGGCAACGTGCTGCGTGACTACAACACGGACCTCTTCCCCATCCTCGAGCTGGGCACCTCCGCGAAGATGCTCTCCGTCGTCCCGCTGATGGCAGGCGGCGGCCTGTTCGAGACCGGTGCCGGCGGCTCCGCCCCGAAGCACGTTCAGCAGGTCCAGGAGGAAAACCACCTGCGCTGGGACTCCCTCGGCGAGTACCTCGCGCTGGCTGAGTCCTTCCGCCACGAGAAGAACACCAACGGCAACGAGCGCGCCGGCGTCCTGGCCGCCGCGCTGGACAAGGCCACCGAGCAGCTTCTCGACGAAGGCAAGTCCCCGTCCCGCAAGGTCAACGAGATCGACGACCGCGGCTCCCACTTCTGGCTGTCACTGTTCTGGGCCGAGGCGCTCGCCGCCCAGACCGACGACGCCGAGCTGGCCTCCGCGTTCGAGCCGATCGCCAAGGACCTGCGCGCCAACGCCGAGCAGATCGACTCCGAGCTGCTCGCCGCACAGGGTTCCGCCGCTGACCTGGGTGGCTACTACTGGCCGGACGAGGAGAAGACCACCGCGGTCATGCGCCCGTCCGCGACCTTCAACAAGGTCATCGACGCGCTGAAGAAGTAGGCGCTCGGCCATTCCGGCCCCGGTTGCTGCGTATTCGCAGCGGCCGGGGCTTTGGTTTGCGGCTCTTGACCTGGCCTGTCGATGTCGCACTACGTAGCCTCAGAAGCGTAGCCCCTAATGCGTAGCCTCTAGAACGTAGCCTTTCGAGTAAATCATGTTTGAGTTGGCCAAAGTTTTTCCGTTTACTCGAAAGGCTACTTTTTAGGGGCTACGCTTCTCCCGCTACGTTTTAGCTTTCGTGTCAGCCGCATCAACGTAGCCTCCGCCGCACCGCTTTCTGCTGCCCCACCAGAGTGTCGCGCACTTCTTGCACAAACGTCTCCGGATTTCTGCGCAGGAAGCCCGGCGAGTACCGCAGGAACACATACCCCTGGTTCGCTATCCGCTTTTGCCGGCGAAATTCCTTCTGCCTCACCTGTTCTGCGTCTGGGCCTTGGTATTTCACCTCACCATCGATCTCGATGAGCAGCCAGCCATCGATGCACAGATCGGCATACCGCCCAGCCACCTCATACTGCGTTGTCACCGGACCAATTCCTGCTTGGATGAGCAGCCCACGCGCGAGGGATTCGTACGGTGAATCGGAGTTGGCTACCGCGTGGTCCAAACATTTTCTTACCGTACCGATCCCCTTGGCTCTTCCGAGCAAGGCAGCATGTGTATGCAGCATCTCCAGATCGAACCCTCTCCGGAGTAGGTAGTCGGCCGCCACGAGTCCCTCGACGAATCCGTGGTAGCGGGCGATGTCAGCGAAAGTGCGGAAACCGGTTGTCAGTCGGTGCCCGTCAACGTCGCCAATGTCCATCGGGAGCAGTTTCGATCGACGAAACACCAGGCCCTGACTACGATCTCTGTTGGTAGAGACACCCCCGGATGGCAAGGCGAGCTCAATGTGTTCCGCTGACGTGCTAATGACCCACATACCGTGCATCCGCGCAGCCGAACGTCCAACTAGGATCGCGCTGTTACTTGTCCTGCCAGCGGCTTCGACGCGCAGCCATTGCCGCTCATGGTATCGCAACTCCTCCCACGCGCTACGCGGGTAGTAGATCACTGAGCTCAGCGCCAAATAGTGCTCAGCGAGATACACGAGTGCCTCCCGCGACAGCGCGCGCTTATCGACGATCCCCCGCCGCAGCTCCCCCTTCCGTGCTTCCCACCGCCGCAGTTCGACCTGGTTTTCTCTGTCAATCCCCATACCTAGTTTGACGAAGAAAACCAGGTCCAGGTTCCCTCACTTCGCGGAAACCTACCCCGCGTTGCGCAGCGCTGTGGCGAGCCCGTTCATGGTGACCTGGATGGTCTTGGAGACCAGGAACGTTTCGTCGCCGGCGCGGTAGCGGCGAAGCAGCTCGAGCTGGACGGCGTTGAGCGGCAGTAGGTAGGGGTATCGGCGTTTCAGCGAGCGGGCTTGCCGCTGATTCTCGGCAACCAGGTCCGTGTGCCCGGTGATACGGAAGTACACCTGGCGAGTGCGCTCGAATTCGTCGGAGATGAGCCCGAAAATCCGCTCAGCGACATCAGCGTCTTCGACCAGGTCGGCGTAGAGGCGAGCCAGCGACATCTCCGCTTTCGCCATCACCTGCGCCATGTTTGCCATTACAGATCGGAAGAAGGGCCAGTCACGGTAGAGTTCGCGCAGCTCGTCCCAGCGTGCTTCGCTCTCGCCCGCCCAGCGCTCCACCGCGGTACCGACGCCGAACCAGCCGGGCACATTGGTGCGCGACTGCGCCCAAGACAGGACCCAGGGGATGGCGCGAAGATCGGAGATCGCAGTGGTTTGTTTGCGCGAGGCGGGGCGGGAACCGAGGTTGAGCTCGCCGATCTCGTGGAGTGGGGTGGATTGGGTGAAGTAGTCGATGAAGCCGGGGTCGCCGATGAGTTCGTTGTACTTTTCGCCGGAGTAGGCGGCAAGCGTGCGCATGATGTCGTAGGCGCGGGTCGGGTCTGCGATCGGTTCCGTGTCCAGCAGGGAGGCCTCGAGGGCACCGGCGACGAAGGCCTCGAGGTGGCGGCGAGCGGTTTCTGGGGAGCCGTACTTAGCGGAGATGATCTCGCCTTGTTCGGTGATGCGGATGGAGCCGTCGACGGCGCCCTTGGGTTGGGCGAGGATGGCGTCGTAGGTGGGCCCGCCGCCGCGGCCGACTGCCCCGCCGCGGCCGTGCGCGAGCCGGAGGCGGATGCCGTGGCGGTTGCAGAGTTCAACGAGGGCGAGTTCGGCGTCGTAAAGCGCCCAGTTGGCCTGCAGGTAGCCGCCGTCCTTGTTGGAGTCGGAGTAGCCGAGCATGACCTCCTGCACGTCGCCACGTTCGCGCAGGTAGTCGCGGTAGAACGGGAGTGACCAGAGGTCTTCGAGGATGCGCGCGCCGTGCGCAAGGTCGTCGATCGTTTCAAACAGTGGCACAACGTTGACCGCGTCGAGCCCGACCTCTTTGAGCAGCACCATGGGTTCGAGGATGTCGGAGACGGCCCCCGTCATGGCGATGATGCACTGTGTGACCGCGCCCTGCCCCAGGTCGCGGACGGCGCGTGCTGCTGCGGTGAGGATACCCATTTCCTTGCGCGTGGCGTCGCTAAGCTGCGCCTCGGCGCGCAGCAATGGCCGCGGTGTGCGCAGCTCCTGAACGAGCACCTCCACTCGGTCCTCCTCCACGAGCTCCGCGTAGTTTTCGCAGACACCGGCTGCCGCGAGCACCTCCGCCACGACCGCCTCGAAGGACTCGGAATTCTGCCGCAAGTCGAGCGTGTACAGGTGGAAGCCGAAGGTGGTCACGGCCGAGCGCAGGCGCGCGAGCCGATCATCGGCGATAATCGCGCCTCCGTACGCGCGCAGCGAGTCGTCGATGCAGTCCAGGTCGGCGAGCAGTTCCGCGGGGTCAGCGTATGGAGCATGCGTATCGACGCCCACCTCCTCCCCCGCCAACGCCCCGCGCGTCGCCGCAACGCGGTGCCGGATCCCGTACACGGCGCGGCGGTAGGGTTCGTCCACGCGGGACTCGGCGGTGTTGTCGGCGGCGTCGGCGAGCTGGGAAAGCTCTGCCGAGCAGGTGGAATAGCGGTCCGACAGGGAAAGTTCGCGCTCCAGGTCGGCCAGCTCGTCCAGGTAGTGCGCCAGCGCTGTGTCGGCGGCCTGGCGAGTGGCGTAGGTCAGCGTTTCCGCGTTGACGTACGGGTTGCCGTCGTGGTCGCCGCCGATCCAGGAGCCCGGGCGGAGGACCGGGGTGAGTGCAGGGACGGTCCCGGTGGCGTCGGCAAGCAACTGCTGAATGGCGCGGTTGAGCTCCGGGATCTGCTCGAGCAGCGAGAGTTTGTAGTAGCGCAGACCGACGTCGATCTCGTCTTCGAGGCGCGGGCGCGCGATGCGGATGAGGGCGGTCTGCCACAGCAGGGTCATGCGCAGCTCCATCTCACGCTCGATCGCCTCGGGGTCCGCACCAGCGTGAAGCTCGCTGAGCAGGCGTTTGATGCGTGTCTGGGTGTCAAAGACGGTGCGCCGGCGCGTCTCGGTGGGATGCGCGGTGAGCACCGGCGAGACCTGCGCGCCGGCGACCAGTTCGGCGACCCGATCTGCGCCCACCCCACTGTCGTGCAGGTGCGCGAACGTGTTGCGCAGCGACACCGGGGCGGGGACCTTCTCGTCGTCCAGGTCCTCGACGAGGTTGGTCAGCAGCGCGAAGTGGCTAAACGCGCGGGCGACCAGGTTCACGTTCGTGATGTCCAGCTCGCGGAGCACGGCGAGCAGGTCATCCGGGGTGGCGTCGCCGTGCGCGATGTCGAAGGCGGTGCGGCGGGTGGATTCAACCAGGTCGAAGACTTCCTGGCCCTCCTGTTCGGCGATCACCCGGCCAAGCACCCGCCCGAGCAGTCGGATGTCTTCACGGACGTGGTCTGCGGGTTGGGTTGGCACGTGGTGTCTCCTTACAGCTTCGAATTCTTAAGCGGTGTCCAGCACACCACCTAATGTAACCCAGATCACATCCCCGCTCACCACAACGCACATCACACTCTCACGAGCTGGGCAAACCACCCCAATTTTATTCAGCCGTTTAACACGCAAAATAGACAGCTTGGTACACAACGGACCGACCGCGCGTTACGGTCAGGGGCCATGAGCAACTACGACAACTCCAACGCCAACGAGTGGGCCTTCGCCACCCGCTCCATCCACGCAGGCCAGCCCGTCGACTCCGATACCGGCGCGCGCAACCAGCCGATTTACATGACCACCAGCTACGTCTTCGACGACGCGCAGCACGCGGAGAACCGCTTTAACCTCTCGGACGCGGGCCCGATTTACACACGCCTGACAAACCCCACCCAGCAGGCGCTGGAGGATCGCCTCGCTTCCCTGGAGGGCGGCGTCGCCGCCGTCGCTTTCGCCTCCGGCATGGCCGCGGAGACCGCCGCGATCCTCAACCTCGCCTCGGCCGGCGACCACATCGTTACCTCCCCGCGCCTCTACGGCGGCACCGAGACGCTTTTCCAGGTCACGCTGCCGCGCCTGGGCATCAATGTCACCTTCGTGGACAACCCGGATGACCCGGCCAGCTGGCAAGCCGCCGTCACCCCCAACACCAAGGCCTTCTACGGCGAGACCTTCGGCAACCCGATCGCGGACATCCTGGACATCCCGGCGGTGGCCGAGGTTGCGCACGCCAACCAGGTCCCGCTGATCGTGGACAACACCATGGCCACCGCCGCGCTCGTGCGCCCGATCGAGCTGGGCGCGGACGTCGTCGTGGTCTCAACCACCAAGTTCTACACGGGCAACGGCGCGGCCATCGGCGGCGCGATCATCGACGGCGGCTCCTTCGACTGGACCGTCCAGCGCGACGGCGAGGACGTCTTCCCCTACTTCACCACCCCGGACCCGGCCTACCACGGCCTGAAGTACGCCGACCTGGGCGCGCCCGCGTTCGCACTCAAGGCCCGCGCTGGTCTGCTGCGCGACACGGGCGCCGCGATCTCCCCGTTCAACGCGTGGGTCGCGCTGCAGGGCCTGGACACCCTCCAGTTGCGCGTGAACAAGCACAACGAGAACGCTGCTGCGGTCGCCGAGTTCCTGGCCAACCACGACAAGGTGGCGAAGGTCAACTACGCCGGCCTGCCGGATTCCCCGTACAGGGCTGTCAAGGACAAGCTCGGCCTCGCTCACACTGGCTCCGTGCTCTCGTTTGAGGTCGCGGGCGACCCGGACGATCGCATCAAGGCCTGGGCGTTTATCGACGCCCTCAAGCTCCACTCCAACCTGGCCAACATCGGCGACGTGCGCTCCCTGGTGGTCCACCCGGCCTCCACCACCCACTCGCAGTCCAACGCGGAGGGGCTCAAGCGCGCCGGCATCAGCCAGGCCACGGTCCGCCTGTCCGTAGGTATCGAGGACATCAACGACATCATCGACGACCTCAAGCGCGGATTCGCGGCGATCTAGGCGGACCCCATGCTCACACTCGCCCCCGAGGGCCAGCTCGCCACCGTCGACATCAGCACCCTCCGCACCGAGGCAGGCGCCCAGATCGACGAGGCGCAAATTGCTTACCGACGATGGGGCGAGCCGGCCGGTGACCCCAACGGCACCAACAACATCCTGCTTGTCGAGCACGCACTGACCGGCGACCCGGACGCCTCCGACTGGTGGTGCGAAGCGATCGGCCCCGGCAAGGCGCTGGACACCGACGAGTGGTGCGTGATCTGCACCAACGCCCTCGGCTCCTGTTACGGGTCGACGGGTCCGGCGTCCCCCTACCCGGGCGGCACCGGAGTGTGGGGCTCCCGCTTCCCTGCCGTCTCCATCCGCGACATGGTGCTGGCCGAGCACCGCTTCCTCGAAGCCCTGGGTATCTCGCGCGTGCACGCGATCCTGGGCGGCTCGATGGGCGGCGCCCGCGCGCTGGAATGGACGCTGCTTTACCCGGAGCAGGTGGACTACGCGCTGGTGATTGCCGTCTCCGCGCGCGCAAGCGCGTGGCAGATTGGGATCCAGACGGCGCAGATCACCTCGATCACGCAGGACCCGGACTGGCAGGGCGGGAACTACCACGGCACGGGTCGCGCACCTGATGCGGGCCTGGCAGCCGCCCGCCGCCTGGCACACCTCACCTACCGCGGCGAGCTGGAGATCGACGAGCGCTTCGGCACCTCCGCCCAGCCTGGCGAAAATCCGCTCGGCACCTACCGCGAGGACGGCGAGCGCTTCGCCGTCCAGTCGTACCTGGAGCACCAGGGCCGCAAGCTCACCGAGCGTTTCGACGCCGCCTCCTACGTCACCCTCACCGAGGCCCTCAACCGCCACGACGTGGGCCGCGGGCGCGGCGGACTGAACAAGGCGCTGGCCTCATCAACCGTGCCCACAATGATCGTGGGCGTTGACACCGACATTCTCTACCCCTACCACCAGCAGGAACACCTCTCCCGCAACCTGGGCAACCTGCTCGCGATGTCGAAGCTGTCCTCGCCCGTCGGCCACGACGCGTTCCTCGTCGAGGCGCGCCAGATGGACCGCGTCCTGCGCAACTTCATCGCGCTGACCCGCGAGGCCCCGTCCGCGCACGACATCGCGGCCGCCCGCGGCGACTACGACATCTAGGAAAAACTCAGAGGTCGCGGAGGGTCACGTGGGCGTCGTCAAGCGTGGCGATGAGCCCGCGCCCCATACCCACCCAGCCGACGGGCACGGCCGCGTCCAGCTCGATCCGCTGGTGCACGTGGCCGAGCGCCCAAGCGTCGTAGCCTCGCGTCTCGAGCTCCTCAACGTCGCAGGGCAAGCAGGCGTTGTTGGAGTATTCGCCGGTGACGGAGGTGTGGAGGAGGCCGAGGTTGGGCGCGCCGCTGATACGCGAAGGAAACGACGGCACCAATCGGCGCGGGTCGCGGTCCACCTCAACGGCGGCGGTGTGCAGCGCCCACCCGCCCGCGCGGATCGTCTGCGGCCGCGTGCCCGCCACAGCGACACCTGGCGGGATCACTGCGGAGAGGTCGTGGTGGACGTCGTGGTTGCCGGCGATGAAGACGGTGGTGTCGAACAGCTCGAGGGCGCGGGCGAAGAAGCGCGTGACCTCGCCGAAGGTGGCGCTGGTGAAGCGGGAGCGGTCGATGACGTCGCCGAGCATCACAAAGTGCGCAGCCCCTGCCTGCGCCCCGCGACGCAGCGCGCCCAGCGCCCACTCGATGCCGGGGCCGGTCTTCTTCGTGCCAGTTTGCGGGCGGCCGAGGTGGATGTCTGCAAGGACGAGGATCGGAGCGGTCATTGGACCAGGTTAACGCGCGTGGCGGGACTGCCACCAGCGCACGAGCACGAGCACGAGCGTGGAGGTGCCGACGCCGATGAGCGTCATCGCCATCGCTTCGGCGCGGTGGCCCTGGTCGTACTGGTTCATGATCCACGGCGCGAGCAGGTTGATGTTGCTCGGGCGGATCAGCGAGGACATGACCAGCTCACGAATGCCCACGAAGAAGGCGAGCAGCCAGCCGGCGAACAGGCCGGGCGCGAGCAGAGGCACGGTGACGCGGGTGAAAGTTTGCGCCGGGGTGGCGCCGCAGATCGCGGCGGCCTCCAGCATGGTCGGCGACATGGATGCCGCGGACGTCTTCACGTTCTGCACCGCCATCGGCGTAAACAGTACGGTAAACGCCATGACCAGGATGATCTGGGTGCCGTACGGCGTCCACGGCAGGTTGGGCGAGTTCCACAGGAGGATAAAGCCGATGGCCAGGACGATGCCGGGCACGGTGTCGGGGGCGACGGCGAGGAAGTCGGTGAGCTTTGCCACGATAGTGGAGCGCCGCATGGTCAGCAGCGTGATCGCGAGGGCGACCAGCACCGCGGTCGTCGCGCCGATCGCGCCGAGCACGATCGAGCGGGTGAGCGCCTCCTGCGCAGACGGCATGGACAGCACGATTGCGAAGTAGTCAAACGTGAGGTTGTTCGGCGTCGGCGCCTTGGACCGCAGGATCGTCATCGCCGCCAGGATGATGGAGATGTACGGGATGAATACGGACAGGGCAAACACCACCATGCTGTAGACCCACGCGAGGGCCATTGCGCTTTTCGACGCCCGCAGCCGCACCGGCCGCGACGCCCTTCCCCCTCCGGTGAGGTCTTTCCGGCTCGCCCACTGCTGGATGGCCCACGCCGTGACGCCGAGGGCGAACAGCACGGACGAGGTCGCGGCCGCGCTGCTGAAGCTGAGGGGGTCGATGGTCACGTCCTCGTAGATCGAGGACACGAGCACCTTGTAGCCGATTGCGTTACCCAGCGTCACCGGCGTGCCGAACTCGCCGGCCGCCTTGATAAAGACGATGAGCGCGCCCAACGAGTACGGGCCGACCACCATCGGCGCGATGATGCGGGTGAACTGCTGCCAGCGGGACGCGCCCGCCACCTGCGCCATCTCCAGCTGCGAGGCGGGGATGCCCTCGAAGCAGTTGCGCAGGATGAGGTAGAGGAACGGGAAGAGCTCCGCCGCCATGATGAAGCCCATGCCCCAGACGGAGTAGATGGCGTCGTGGGCGAACCCGCCGAGCGTCTCGCCGAGCAGCATGTCGGCCACGCCGCGCACGCGGGTGAAGTCCATCCACGCCATCGCCGCGGCGAACGGCGGGGTCATGAACGGCACCATGATGAGCACCTCCACCCAGCCCGCCTTGCGCATGGGGGTCCAGGCGCGGAACAGGGCGAGTGGGGCGGCGAAGAGCGTGGCGAAGAGGACGACGATGAGCGAGAGCACAATCGTGTTACCCAGGACCTTGAGCATGCCGGGCTCGACCAGCTCGCCTAGCGCGGACGGCTCATCGCGGTAGCCGGTCACCGCGGTGACCAGCACGGAGAGCAGCGGGGCAGCGACGAGGACGAGGAGAAGGAGCAGCACCACGTAGATGCCGGGGCCGTTGCCCCGCCTGGTGTTACGCCCCGGGCGCCGCCCCGCCCGCGCGTTGTTGCTTCCTGGCTCGGCCGACAGCGTTCCCGGCTCGGCCAGCGGCGTTCCCGGCGTTCCCGTGTTCAAGGTCGTCACGTACTTCCTCGCTCCTCGCGCAGGCGGCGCCAGTCGCGCCGCGGGTGGGTGTTACAGGTAACGCTCGGCGAACTGCTCGCGAACGTTCTTGGACTCAGCGGAGATGGCCTCCCAGTCGTCCGAGATCTGCGTGATCTCGTCCAGCTTCGGGCTTTCCTTCGGCTCGACCTCCGGGTTCGCCGGGATCATGTACTTGGACGCGGAGATCTGCTGCGCTTCCTCGGAGAACATGAAGTCGACGAAGGCCTGTGCTGCCTCCTTGTTGTCGGAGGTCTTCATGATCATCACCGGGCGCGGGGAGACCGTGGTGCCGGACAGCGGCAGGCTGATCTCCAACGCCTCGCCCTTGTCCTTCTTGGAGTACGCGGAGTAGTCCACGCCGCCGAGCACGATGCCCTTGGAGCCGGAGGTGACCTTGTCCAGCGCCGGGCCGTTGGCGCCCTCGACGATCATGCCGTTGTCAAACAGCTTGTCAAAGAGCTCCCAGGTCTTGTCCTCGCCCCACTCTGCAACCATGGCGGCGAGCAGGTCGGCGGCGGTGCCGGACTCACGCGGGTCAGGCATGATGACCATGTCCTTGTACTTCGGGTCGGCCAGGTCCTCCCAGTCGGTCGGGGCCTCGTCGATGACGTCGGTGTTGGCCACCAGGGTCAGCGCGGAGCCGTCGCGGCCGTGGAAGGTGTCGTCCTGCGCGTTCCACTTCGGGTTGGAGTTCTCAATGTTGGCGGGCTTGTACGCCTCGAGCGCGCCGGCCTCTGCCTGCTTCGCGGCCGCCTTCCAGGACGCCAGGTAGACCACGTCGGCCTGCGGGTTCGCTTCCTCCGCCTTGAGCTTGGCGGTGATCTTGCCGGTGGTGTCGGCGAATACGTTGACCTTCACATCGGTGCGTTCCTCGAAGGCTTCGACGAGGGCGTCGGTAAGCCCCTGCGGGTTCGCGGAGTAGTAGTCCAGCTCACCGGAGAGGCCTTCCGGGGCCTCCCACTTCTCGGCGGATACGGCCTGGCTCTCGGAGGCGCCTTCGGAGCCGGTGGATTCCGCGTTGTCGGCGGACTCGACGGAACCGCAGGCGGTCATGGTGAGCGCTGCGGTCAGGCCGACGATGGCGGCAGCAATCTTCTTCATTGTTGTCTCCTAAAAGTTCTTGTTCAGTGCTCGCAGGCCGGTCGGCCCAGGAGGAGGACGTGATGACGGGTGGTTACGGTGTGGTCACCGTCAGCAGGACGGTATCCCCGCGCCCGATCGGCGCGCGGGTGTAGGCGAGCCACGGCTCGGGGGCGCCGTCCACCAGGCAGCGGATCTCGTACCGCCCGCCGGTGTACTGCCGCTCGACGACCTCGCCAATGACGGAGTTCTCCGGAAGCGATTCCGGGCGCTTTCCATCATCCAGCACCGTGACCTGCACGTTTTCGGGTCGGTTGTCCGGTAGCGTGTCGTGCGTGTTGGTCACGCCGACGAACCCGGCGACGAACGAGTCCGCCGGGTGGTCGTAGAGTTCCACCGGCGCGGCGAACTGACGGACCTCGCCCTCGTTCATCACGGCGACGCGGTCCGACATGGCCAGCGCCTCGGCCTGGTCGTGCGTGACGTAAATGACGGTGAGGTCCAGGTCGTACGCCAGCCGGGTGAGTTCGCTGCGGATCTGGGTGCGCAGCGCCGCGTCCAGCGCGGACAGCGGCTCGTCCATGAGCAGCAGGTCGGGCTGCGACACCAGCGCACGCGCGATCGCCACGCGCTGCTGCTGCCCGCCGGACAGCTCGTTCGGCCGCTGGTCCGCCTTCGAGGCAATATTGACCATCTCCATGGCCTCCGCCACGCGGCGCTCGCGCTCCTTCGCGTCCACCTTCGCGGCCCCCGTGGTCAGCGGGAACTCCACGTTCTTCGCCACGGTCATGTGCGGCCACAGCGCCAGGTCCTGGAACACCATCGACAGGTTGCGCTTGTTCACCGGGGTGTTCGTCTTCGGCCCGAACACCTCGCGCCCGGCAAACGTGATCGTGCCGGCATCCGGCGTCTCCAGCCCCGCGATGCAGCGCAGCATCGTGGACTTGCCGCAGCCAGAGGGCCCGAGGATGGAGACGAACTCGCCCTTCGCAATGCTTATCGACGTCGCGTGCAACCCCGTCCCGTCAGGAAACTCCCGCCGCACGCTGTCCAATTCGACCTGCGCCGTCGTCACTGCTGCCACCCGCTTTCAATCACGTTGCCGGTCTTAAATGCGTCCTCGTGCACGAGCAGGCCTGCCCGGTCCAGCTCCGCAACTAGTGTGTCGCGTTTGCGCACCGCGTCCTTGCGGGAGGTCTCCTCCTCGGAGATCTCGGCCCACACCTGGCCGCCGAATGTGGCGATCTCCAGATCCGTCTTCACGCCGCCGATCTCGACGCGCCACGTACGCTGCTCGACGGTCTGCGTCATCTTGAGGTCCGACGCCGCCAGCGTAGTGCCGGTCGCCTTTGCAAACTTCCCGGGTTCCAGGTCCTTCACAATTGCCACGGCCTTATCGGCAGACGGAATCTCGCACTGCGCAGTCACGCACGCCGCGCTCTTCTTGGTGCTGAAGTCCAGCGTCGACGTCGCGTAGCTCGCGTTCACTTGCGCCGCGTAGTTGGTGTCCGACGCGTCAAAGTTCTGCTTGCGGGCCTCCTCCAGCCCGGCACCGACGCTTTCGGAGGACACCGAATTGCCCTCGAGTGGCAGGCGATATTTATACGTCACGTCGTATCCCTGCGCGCCGTCCTTGTATCGCAGGCGCGCCGTCCACCCGTGGTTGGCCAGGAGTCCGTCGGCGGTGTCGAAGTACACTGACTGCTCCGCCCCAGAGGATTCACGGACGTCGAAGAAGGAGCGGAATTGCGCGGACGGTGCGCCGTCCGCGCCGACGGCGGTATCACTCAGGCGGAGTTTTACCTGGTAGTCGGGGGCCGCAACCGCCGCGGCACCCGCGTGCGGAAAGGGCGCGAGCGCTGCGGCAACGCAAAGCGCAAGCGCGGGAAGTGACCGTTTCTTTACAAACACCCGGTAGACGGTAGGCATTCAATGTTACTTCCGGGAAAATCCCGTATGAAGTTTGTGTGAACACGGTCCGCCGGTGGCCGCCACAAATCATGACCCCAGCGAGTCGACGGTACCCGCGAGTAGCACCATGGCCAGCCCGCAGCACACACAGAAGACGGCGTCCGCCCGGCGCGAGCGCACGGCGAGCAAGCCGACGATGCGCGAGTCGCAGGCGTAGCGCATCACCGCGAGCCACATCATCGACGCCCCCAGCACAAACGTCGCGCGGCGCCAGTGCTCCGTGGCCGCGAACAGTGCGGAGGCGACAAACCCCACGACAAAGAGGGCAACCATCGCCCACTGTGCCCAATCGGGGAGGCGCGAGGGAGGGTTGCCGATGTCGTGGGGGTTATCGAGTGAGAGCACGAATGCCCCAACCTTTACGCGTCGGACGCGATGCCGGCGGCGCGCTCAGCGCTTTCCACGATGTTGCGCACCAGGAAGGTGCGCGTCATCGGGCCGACGCCGCCCGGGTTCGGGGAGACCCAGCCGGCCTTGTCCCACACATCCGGGTGCAGGTCGCCGACGGTCTTGCCGTCGACGCGGGACACGCCGACGTCGAGAAGCGCTGCCCCCTCCTTAATCATGTCGGCCGTAATCATGTGCGGCTTGCCTGCGGCGGCGATGATAACGTCGGCGCGGCGCGTTTCTGCGGCGAGGTCCTTCGTGCCGGTGTGGCACAGGACGGCGGTGGCGTTGACGTCGCGGGAGGTGAGCATCAGCGAGATCGGCCGGCCGACGGTCACCCCGCGCCCGATGACGCAGACGATCGCGCCGTCCAGGTCGACGCCGAAGCGCTCGAGCAGCTTGATCGAGCCGTTCGGGGTACACGGCAGCGGGGCGGGCTCGTTGAGGACGAGCTTGCCCAGGTTCACCGGGTGCAGGCCGTCGGCGTCCTTGGCCGGATCAATGAGCCCGAGGATGCGATTCTCGTCCAGGTGCTTGGGCAGCGGGAGCTGGACGATGTAGCCGGTGACGGCATCGTCCTCGTTCAGCTCCGTGATCACCTGCTCGAGCTGCTCCTGCGTAGTGTCGCCTGGCAGCTCCTTCATAATGGAGGCGATGCCGAGTTCCTCGCAGTCGCGGTGCTTCATACGCACGTAGTTCTGGCTCGCCGGGTCCTCCCCCACCAGCACGGTGGCCAGGCCCGGGGTCACGCCGTGTTCCTCCTTGAGACGAGCAACGCGAGCCTCAAGGTCCGCGAAAATCTCCTCGCGGTAGAGTTTTCCGTCCAATTTGATCGCAGTCACGCACCCCATCCTAGACTGTCGGTGTGTGCGCACTTCACGTCATCTTTGATAACCCAGTCATCCCCGGCAACACCGGCAACGCGATCCGACTGTGCGCCAATACTGGTGCCGTCCTGCACTTGGTCGAGCCCCTCGGCTTCAACTTCGACGACAAGCACCTCAAGCGCGCGGGCCTGGACTACCACGACCTCGCGGACGTGCAGATCCACCCAGATATAGAGGCCTGCTTTGCCGCGCTGGACGGAGCGCGCATCTTCGCGTTCACCACCAAGGCCACCACGTACTACCACGACGTTGCCTACCGGGACGGCGACGCGCTCCTGTTTGGCACCGAACCCACCGGGCTGTCCGAGGCACACAGCCACCACCCAAAGGTCACTGACCAGGTGCGGATTCCCATGCTGCCCAGCCGGCGGTCAATGAACCTGTCTAATTCGGCGGCCGTCGCAGTATTTGAGGCGTGGCGGCAGCTGGGGTTCCCCGGTGGGGTGTAGGCCTGTCTAGGCCAAGCCTCACCCGAACCGGGCGTCCAACCGCTGCTGATACATCGGTGGCATGATGCGTAGCTCCCACAAGCGCCGCGACAACTCCGCGTCGCCCATCTTCGCACGGAACGCCTCGCCCATGGTGAACCCGTGCGAAGGCTCGTCCAGCACCTCGATGGCATCGCCCGGCGTGATCGCGCCCTCCTTGTTCACGCGAAAGTAGCAGCCACAGTCCCCGCTTAAGGTAAACGCCTTCACCCACTGCGGCTCCCCCATCCACGCCGCGAACGTGCGGCACGGCGAGCGCGGCACGCTCACCTCCAGCTCCACCTCGCCGATGCGGAAGCGCTGGTTGATCAGCACTGCGGTCCAGTCGATGCCCAGGGTCGTAAGGTTCTCACCAAACATGCCGTTGTCCAGTGGGTACCCCAGCTGGTTGCCCCACCAGTCGAGGCGCTCGCGGCTAAACACGTAGACCGCCTTCTGCAGCCCGCCGTGGTGAGCGGTGTCCCCCACCGTGTCGCCGACCACGCCGCTGCCGTCGCCGTAGTGCGGCCCCGGAATGATCACGTCGAGCCGCTCGGCAGGCTGCTTATGAATGCCACTCTGCCGCGCCGCCCCGCCCGGGTCGCGCTGCGGGCGGGCGACGTTTGCACTCAGCACTGTCGCACGTTCGTGCGACTCAGATCCGCTCATAGTGATGTAGCGTACACCCCGACTGTTAGGATTTGCCCCTGTTCCCCCGTTTACACACAACGCTTTGAAAAGAGGCGCACATGTTTCCCACTCTGACGGCACAGCGTCGTCGCAGCCTCGCCGCAGTCGCGGCCGCGCTCAGCACCGCGGCGCTGTTGGCCGGCTGCGGCGACTCGGGCGACCCGGGCGATTCAGAGCCCACGACCTCCTCCCAGAATTCCGCCGCCGCCGAGATCTCGGAGATGCTCAATGCGCCCGTCGAGGCGGATACCTCGACCTCATCCAAGCCGACCACGTCCAGATCGACCGCGTCCTCCGCGCAGCGCTCGGCCGAGCCACCCATCGATCGGCGCGCGATCGACCCGGACAACGACGCGTCCGGCCAGCGCGGACGCGACGATAACCTGGGCATTTACTACCACAACTCCACGGACTGGCAATGGCTCCAGGCGCCGGGCGGGGTCGTTCCAGGCGGCATGATCCACAACGCCACGACGGACACTGAGTGCTCAACGGGCTTCCTCGCATCCAAGGGCGACCGCCTCTTTATCATCACCGCGGGCCACTGTGGCCTGGTTGGCGACGACTTCTACGTCAAGGATTCCAACGGCAATTGGACGCGCGCGGGCACGATGGTGGAGTCGCTGTGGCAGCAGGACCAGCGGACCACCGAATTCGGCGCGGACATCGGGCTCATCGAGCTTTCTGGCGAATCCCAGTACTCGTCCTCGCTGCCGTTGGACCGCCCGCTGCAAGGCTGGATCACCCCGCAGGAGGCGCAGCGCCAGGGCATGGCGATTTGCCGCCTCGGCGCGACCACCGGCTACTCCTGCGGCGAGTTCACCGAGATCGGCCACGACGGGCAGTTCTACTTCCGCAACATCTCGGACCGCGGCGATTCGGGCGGCGCGATCTTCGCTGTCAACAACCAGGGCGCGTGGGCGCTCGGCGTGACCTCCAACGGCTCGGACACCAACAAGACCATGCTGGGTGGGATGGAGATCGCCGGGGCCATCGAGCACTGGGGCCTCACCCTCCACACCTAGCTCACCGCTTATCGACGCCCCTCTGCCACCCCATCAACCGCATCCTCACCTATCACGTCCGTGGGCTCCAGGGCGGGCAGGGTGCGGGCGCGGAGGGCGTCGACAAGCGTGCGCGCCTGCGCGTCGTCTAGGTCGCGGGCGGTGACCTTCACCGCGCCTGGGACGAGGTCGAAGCGCACGTGCGCCAGGCCGAGCCGGCGCTGCCACGGGCCCTGCCTGTAGGTGAGCTCCTGGATGTGCGGGATCTTGACTGCCTGGAAGCGGCGGGTCAGCCGCCCGAAGGTCACACGCGCAACGCCTCGGCCGCTATCCACCGCGACGCTCTGCTGCCGCCAATCCACCGGGGAGACCCAGCGTGCCTGGCGCGGGCTGCGCGCTGAGACGGTAACAGTAGGCACAGTAGGCACAGTGGGCACGGCCGGCCCTGTGAGTTCGGCGGCGGTGAGCGGGCCGATCGCGTTGACCACGCGGGCGGCCTGCTCGTAGGTGCCCACCGGGAGCAGCTTCGAGGTGCCCGAGGCCTTGTTCATTTCAGAGCCGTACCCCGCCACCGTCACCGTGACCTGCCACCACCCGAACGGGCGCCACAGCATGGACTGTTTCAGCTGCACCGCGTGGATCCGGTCCAGGGGCACCGCCTGGCGGCGGCGGTTGGCCAGCCCGAAGGTCAGGTTGACCACGTCGCCGTCGAGGGAGGAGTTGAAGCGCCACGACTGGTCGATCGTGCGCCAGATCTGCGGCAGGAAGCTCACCACCACCGGCACGACCGCGGCGATGGTCAGGCCGGACCAGATCGGAATACTTGCCCACGCAAGCGTGAACAGCGTGGAAAACTGCAGCGCCGCCGCGGCGAGCGAGCGCTTGATGGGGATCGGCGCGACGAGGTCGGGGGATGCGGTGGGGACGGTAAATGTGGCGTCGTCAAGCGGGGCCTGCCCGTGCATGCGCGCGAGGATCTCTTTGCGCAGCGACTCGGCCTCGCCGCGCGGGAGGAAGGCGATTTCGATGTTGGCCTGCGCGCCGCCGGCGGCCTCGATGCGCACACCGGCCAGGCCGAACAGGCGCGGGGCGAACGGCTCGACAATGTCTACGGCCTGGACTCGGTCATAGCGCGCCGTGCGGATCTGCGTGGTGAGCACGCCGCGGCGCATCTCAATCTCCTCGTCGTCGACGCGAAAACCCGTGCGCGCCCACCACAGCTGCGACACCCCGAAGATGACGATCAGGGCGAGCACCGCGGCACCGAGCGCCCACGCGGCGTCGGTGAGCCCGACGTCTTCCTCTTCCAGCCAGTGATAGATCGGCATGGTGAAGTTGAAAACGGCGATGGCGAGCAGGGCAAGCAGCGTCGTCCACACGCGCAGCAGCGGGGTGAGGCGGTGGACCCTGCGGTACTGGGGCTGGTGCTGTTTCTGGTCTTGCGCAGGCTGAGTCACAGGCCACTCATCCGTTCGCGAGCCTTGGCGGCCAGGCGATCACGCAGCGCATCCGCGTCCGCCTCCGGCAGGCCGGGCAGGCTGGCATCCGAGGTGGTGGACGCGGTGTTGACCACCAGCTTTTTCAATCCGAGGGCGCGGGCGACGGGGCCGGAGGTGACGTCGACAAACTGCACGCGGCCGTACGGGATGACCGTCATGGTGTGCCACATCTTGCCCTTGCTCAGCACCAGGTCATCCTCGGTTTCCAGCCACCCCATGTTGCGCACCTGGAACGGGATGAGGAAGTACTGCCAGACGAAGTAGACCGCGCACACCCCGAGCGGGATGGCCCAGCCCCAGCCCCACTTCCACCAGGCGAAGCCGAGAAAGCCCAGGACGATCAGCGCCCAGATCGTGTTGGAGACCAGTTTCGGCACCATCAGCTTCGGCGAGACGCGGTGCATCTGCTCCACGGACGTCGGCAGCTGCGGAACCGCGGGTTCTTGCGGAATCGGGGTGGTTGACATGGTGGTCAACCTACCAAAGACTCAGCGCATGCCTACCGGAAGTCGCGCGAGCCACGCGAGAGCCACTCCCCTACCTCGAGCGGCTCGAACTTGTCCGCCACCACGCTGACCGCGCCGGTGGCGTTTTGCACGATGCCGCGCACAATCAACGCCCGCGACGTGCGCGCGAGCACCCGCTGCCTGCCCCACAGGCCAGGCGAGACCATCACGTTAAGCAAGCCCGTCTCATCCTCCATCCCCAAAAACGTCAGGCCCTGGGCAGTGTGCGGGCGCTGCCGGTGCGTCACCACCCCGGCGATGCGCACACGGGTGCCGTCCTCCACGCGCTTCAGGTCCACCGCGCGCAGGATCCCCGCAGCCTGGAGCTGGTCGCGCAGTACCTCCATCGGTTGCGCATCCGGCGTTACCCCGGTGGCGGCGACATCGGCGGCGAGCAGTTCGAACGCGTTCATCCCCGGCAGCGCGGGCGCGTCGATGGCGGAGAGCCCGGGCAGCATGCCTTCGCGCTCGGTGGCGGCCACGCCCGCCTGCCACAGTGCCTGCCTGCGGTCCACGTCGAAGCAGTCGAGCGCCCCGGCGCGCGCGAGCGCCTCGACCTGCTCCACCTTCAGTTCCGCCCGGCGCGACAGGTCCGGGATCCCGCTAAACGGCTGGGCAGCCTCGACGCGGTCGGCGGCCGCGTCGCCAAGCCCGCGCACCAGGTTCAGCCCTACCCGGATCGTCTCGTTGTCCAGGCAGCGCGCCTCGCGGCCCGACTCGTTCACGCTCACCGGCAGCACGGTCACGCCGTGGCGCCGCGCGTCCTGGATGAGCGACTGCGGCGAGTAGAACCCCATCGGCTGCGCGCGCAGCAGGCCCACGCAGAACTGCGCCGGGTAGTAGCGCTTGAACCAGGCGGAGAAGTACACCAGGGACGCGAACGACTGCGAGTGCGACTCCGGGAACCCGTAGGCAGCGAAGGCAACGATCTTGGTCCACAGCTTCTCCGCCACCTCCTCCCCGATCTGGTTGGTCTCCCAGCAGCCGCGGAAGAAGCGGGCTTTCAGCGCGGCCATTTTGGCGGGTGAGCGCTTGGAGCCCATGGCGCGCCGCAACGCGTCCGCCTCGCGGCCGGAAAAGCCCGCGGCGTCGACGGCGATCTGCATGAGCTGCTCCTGGAACAGCGGGATGCCGAGCGTCTTGCCCAGCGACTTCTCCAGCACCGGGTGGTCGTACACCACCGGCTCGAGGCCATCGCGCCTGCGCAGGTAGGGGTGGACGGAGCCGCCCTGGATCGGTCCGGGGCGGATGAGCGCGACCTCCACGACCAGGTCGAAGAACACGCGCGGTTTGAGCCTGGGCAGGGTGCCCAGCTGCGCGCGCGACTCCACCTGGAACACGCCGACGGCATCGGCGCGGCAGAGCATGTCGTAGACGTGGGCGTCGTCAAGCGAAAGCTCCCACAGGTGCACCTCGCGACCGGTGGTGTCGCGCACCAGGTCGATCATGTGGTGCAGCGCCTCGAGCATGCCCAGGCCCAGCATGTCGAACTTGACCAAGCCTGCCGACGCGCAGTCGTCCTTGTCCCACTGCACCACCGAGCGCCCTTCCATACGCGCCCACTCCACGGGCACCACATCGGCGATCGGGCGGTCACAGATCACCATGCCGCCCGAGTGAATGCCCAGGTGGCGGGGTTGCCCTTCAAACTGAGCAGCAAGCTTATCGACGCTACCAGGCACCTCCTCAACGCCCTTGGCCCACCCATCCGCGGTCCCCTGCGCGTACCCCAGCGCGCGAGCCGCGTCCCGCACCGCGCCCTTGCGGCGGTACGTAATCACGTTGGCCACCTGCGCGGCGTTGTCGCGCCCGTACTTGGCATAAACGTACTGGATGACCTCCTCGCGGCGGCCGGACTCGATGTCGATGTCAATGTCGGGCGGGCCCTCCCGGTCCGGGGACAAGAAACGCTCGAAAAGCAGCCCGGCAGAGATCGGCTCCGCATTCGTGATGCCAAGGGCGAAGCACACCGCCGAGTTGGCCGCCGACCCCCTGCCCTGGCAGAGGATATTCTCGCGGCGGCAGAACTCCACGAAGTCGTGGACGATGAGGAAGTAGCCGGGGAAGTTCAGCTCCTGGATCACGTCCAGCTCGTAGCAGATCTGCGCCAGCGCCTTGGCGCGGACCTCCTCCGACCAGGAGGCGTAGCGCAGCTTCGCGCTGGCGAGGGTGAGCGCGCGCAGGTGCTCCATCTCGCTGCGCCCGTCCGGGGTATCAAAGCGCGGCAGTTCCGGGGCGACCAGGTTGAGCGTAAACGCGCACTGCTTCGCCAGCTCCACCGTGTAAGCCAGTTTGTCCTCGCAGCCCGGGAGCATGCGGGCGAGCTGTTCGCCGGAACGCAGCCAATTCGCACCCATCGGATGCAGGTGGCCGTTGGCCTGGGCGAGCGAGTCGCGCCTGGCCAGCGCGCGCTTCGCCTGCGCGAGGCGCGCGTGTTCCCGCGTGGCTGCGCCGGGAGCGGCAGTAACAATGGCGGGCAGTGTGTCGTGACGGTCCAAAAGCTCGTGGTGCTCCGCGTCTTGCGGGGTCATGGACGCCTCATACTCGCGCACGACGTTTCCGGGCCCGAACGCATCGACCAGACGATCGATGGCACCCTTTTCCTCTGCCCACTGCCAGCCCGCCAGCACCACGCAGGTCCCGCCGAGTTCCTCGCCGATCAGCTCCAACGGCGGGTAGGCCACCTTATCCTTCTCGCGCGTTGCCATGTGCGCCTCCGCCATGAGGTGCGACAGGCGCTTGTAGCCCTCGGGCCCGCGTGCGATGACGGGGAGGACGCGCCCGTCCAGGGTCAGCTCCGCACCGAAGACGGTACCCACTCCTGCAGCCGCGGCGGCCTCCGCGAACTTTACCGCCCCGTAAAAACCGTCCCTGTCCAGCAGCGCGAGCGTCTCGACGCCCAGTGCCGCGGCTCGCGCGACCATCTCCTCCGGCTCGCTCGCACCCGAGAGGAAGTTGTAGGCGCTCACGGCGTGGAGCTCGGCGAACGGGACGCGCGAGGTGCTCGACACGCGCTGCGGGCTCTGAGCAGGCGCGGTGTGCTGCACCGGCACGGGTGCAGCCGTCTCCGCGCCGGAGAGGATCCGCTCCAGCTTGGACCACGAAAGTGGCGCGCCTCCATTGAATCGCATGTTCGAAACGCTAACAGGTTTCGAACCTCCGTGCTACCTCGCCCAGGGGGTGACGTACTCGTTAGGCTCCCACCCCTCGGTTGCGGCAAGAAGCTCAGCCGCCTGCGCGCCATCAAGTTCCTCGCGCATGATGTCCGCATGTCCCGCATGCCGCGCGAACTCTTCCACATAGTGCACATAGAGGTAACGCAGCTTCGCCGGACGCGCCTCATCCATGCCATACCAGGGGAAGGGGCCGACAGGCAGCTCCGCCTCCAAGTCGCCGCCACGACTCATCTGCATAAAGTCAGCACGAACCACATCGAAGCGCTCCAACAAAACCTCCAGCACTTCTTCCTCGGTCGGCACAAAGCTCGAGGCAAAGTCCACAGCCGCATCCTTGTAACCTTCGTTTCCGGCTCGGGAGAGCGACTGTGCCATCACAAACGTGACGTGCTTGAGAATGCCACTGACACTCAGATCACTACGCAGTGGTGTGCGGCGCGCAGCGGCATCATCAAGCCCGTAGGCGCTGGCACGGACCGCATCGAGTTGCGCATCGAGGTAGTTGCACAGAGTATCCAGCTCATTGTCCTTGCGTGGGAAGTACATCAGGTTTCCTTTCTGTCGAACGATGACACCGATACCCTAAAATGCCTTCCGGACAGCTCTTGTCCGCAGTGTGAAGCACAATAGAGCAATGGCGGATACAACACAGCGAGTCCTCCAACTCCTCGGACTCTTGCAAGCGCGCGCCACTTGGCAGGCACACGAGCTCGCAGCGAAACTCGGCGTCACGGAACGCACGGTTCGCAGAGACATCACTCGCTTGAGAGACCTCGGTTATCCAGTCCATTCGAGCCGCGGTCTTGACGGCGGCTATCAGCTCGGCGCAGGCCGACATCTACCGCCACTCCTGCTCGACGATTCCGAAGCCATCGCACTCGTGGCCAGTCTGCGTATGAACGCCCTTTCCGGCACCGACGAATTCGGCGAGGCCGCATTCCGAGCCCTTACCAAACTCGACCACGTCATGCCGCCACGCCTGCGAGCCATCACGCATACGCTCACAGGCGCCTCGACCACACTCAATCACGAGGGTTCCGCTACCCAGCAACAACAAAAAAGCAATCTAAAGCTGCTCCAGCAGCTCACCAACGCTCTCCGAGATCACGTACTGGTGCGCTTTACGTACCACAAACCGTCCGCCACCCCTACGGAGCGCGAGGTTGAGCCAGCCAAGCTCTTAACCCAAGGAGAGTACTGGTACCTCCAAGCCTTCGACAGAGGCCGCAACGACTGGCGAACGTTCCGACTCGACCGGATAGCAGAGCCCCACGTCACTACATGGACGTTTAGCCCTCACGCAGCCCCACCTCCAGCTTTAAGCACCAATATCGCGCAACGTTTCAGCTGCGTGGCTCGCGTCCAACTCACAGCGGCACCGGAAGAGGTCGCCGCCCGAATCCCCTCCTCGTACCGCTCAGAGATCGAAGCTACTGATCACGGCGTTGCCGCCGTCGTCGGCAAGCGTTGCGTAGAGCGCCTCACCTTCCTCCGGCGTCTCCACGTACGCGGTGAAGCCGAAGTCGCCCCGGTTGAGGCTGGTTTCATTGCGCTCGAGGTCGTCTCCGCCCGAAATGGAAAACGGACCGGTAAGCGTGGCGTGGGCGATAGCCTCGCACGGCGGGTCGAAGGGGAACTTCACCCCTTGATCCAGCTGTTCGCCGTAGGTGAGCAGCTCAAGATCGCCGCCGAAGACGGATTGGTAGAACTCCAGCACCTCGCGTGCGTTGCCGGGGAAAGAAACATAGAGCTGTGTCGTCGTTGCCATGTGCGCCGAATCTAACAGGACATGAGAAACACCCGCCGACGCTCGACGGGTGTTTGGGTGGAGACAACCTACGCGGTCTTCTCCTTCGAACGGTCGAAGGCCAGCAGAATCAGGCCAACGACGATCCAGCTGCACAGGACGATCCAGGAACCCTGCGCGTCCGCGCCGTCGAAGAAGCTCAGCGAGCGCACGAGGTAGCCGGTCGCACCAATCGGCATGAGCTGGCCCAGTGCGGACCAGCCGGCCGGCAGCAGCCATGGGCCTGTGGCCAGGCCGGCCAGCGGGTTAGCCACAAAGATGGTCAGCACCGCGCCGAGGCCAGCACCCGGCACGCCAAGAAGTGCGCCAAGACCGGCGGTGACCGACGAGGTTGCGGCGATGCCGGCAGCGATAGCCAGCCACTCCATGCCCACGCTGCCGCTGAGCGAGCCGTAGATGCCGTGCAGCATCCAAACCGCAACACCCGCGCCGAGGATGGACACACCCGTGATGACTGCGACCTTCGACCACTTGCGGCCACGAAGCAGCACGGTTGCAAGCATTCCGGAGATCACGCCACCGAACGCGAGCGGCAGGCCGAGCAACGCGAGGCCCTGGGCCTGCGGGTCATCCTCGGTCGTGGGGGCGAGATCCTCGGTCTCCACCGGCATGCCGGAGGACTGCATGTTCTGGGCAAGGCCATTGAGCATCTGCACGTACGGTGCACCGTTACCGGAAGCGGTGTAGACCGTGGCGCTGCCCTGCCCGATTGCGATCGCGCCGACCGCGTCGCGGTTTCGCACCATATCTTCAGCCTCGTCCTGTGAGCTCACCACGACGAAGTCCGGGTGCTCCTCCTGCTGCTCCGCCTGAGCACGCAGCTTCTCAACGACCGGCTCCGGCCCCGCCACTGCCACCGGCACCCCGTCCGGGCCGGAGGCGAAGGTGGGCGCAAGAAACGCCCACAGCATGAGGCCGAGGATTATCGGCAGGCCCAAAATCAGGGCGATGGTCTTTTTCACGGTGCTGTTGGTGTTGTTGATGCGGCTGCCATCGGTGGTGGCGGTTTCCTGTTGCACCACGGTTGTGCTCATCGTTTCCTCCAAGTGGAACAGACTGTTTCGCTTTTACGAAGTGGATCATATTGTTTCATTTTTCGGTTGTCAAGGGTAAAGTGCCGGATATGCGAAAAGATGCTGCTGAAAACCACAAAGCGCTTGTAGAGGCGGCCACGACGCTCATTGCCCAGATGGGGCCGAAGGTCTCGCTGCGCACCATTGCGAAGGAAGCAGAGGTGGGTGTTGCCACCGCGAGCCGCCACTTCCCTACCAAGGATGACCTCTACCGCGCGGTGCTGGAAAACATCATCGACAAGATGCGCGCGATCGTAGACAAGCACGTTCCCCGCCTCCCCGGCGCCCCCGAGGCGACGTGGCGCTGCGCCATCACTGAGATGGTGGACAACGGCTTCCCTGCCGTCGGCCAAGAATTCCTGCCCGTGTTCGCACCCCACATGGGCCAAGAGGAACGAAACATACTGATAGAAAAGGTAAAAGCCCTCTACCGTCCCCTCCTCACGGAGGCGAAAAAGTACGGGCTGTGCCCCGGCGACCTCGACGTCCTAGACTTCCATTTCGGCATCATCACACTGTCGCGGCCGCTGCCAACCATCGCAGAAGAGGTGTTCGCCCGTAGCAGGGGGTGGCTCGTAGACGTGTTTATCGACGGGCTGCGGGCGCAGGCCGAAGGGTCACAAAGCAACCACTCACAAAGCACAATCGTGTAATTCGTGCCACAATGCGGCGGTGTGAGGATCGAGAAGCAACGCTCCCGAAAACCGTCCAGCAATCCGAAGTACGCAACCTCCCCCTCCACCACCCACTACCGCGGCACGTCGCCGGCACGCATGCAGGCGTCACGGTTCCGCAATAAGCAGCGCATCCCGATGACTCCGGCGTATTAAAGGCCGTTACAGGAGTTCGTCGATAAGCGAGCGCACACGGGCGTCAATGTCGTCGCGTACGAGGCGCATGCGCTGCATGCCTTCGATGCCGCGGAGCGAGGGTTCGTCGGTACGCCAGCGCTCCAGCGTGCCGCGTGCGTCGTCGGGCATGTCCACCTGCGCGTCTTCGCCGAGCACCACAACGCGATCAACGCTGCGCAGCAGTTCCGGATCGATGGGTTTGGGCGTGCCGCGCGACATGTCGGCGCCGGCCTCTGCGATCGCCTCGACCGATTCCTGGTTCAGCGACGTGCCAGGTTTGGTGCCCGCGGAGTGGATGCCGAGCTGGCTACCCGCGTGCTTCTCGGCGAGCGCCGCCGCCATCTGGGACTTTCCGCCGTTGCCGACGCACACAAACAAGACTGAGGGCTTCATAACGTCTCCTTAGGACAATTTGGGCAGGGTTGGGTCACCCGGGAACAGTTTCGGGCCGATCCCACGCATGAGGTAGACGAGGCCGACGAGGATAGGGATCTCGATAAGCGGCCCGATGGTGCCCGCCAGCGCCTGGGCGGAGGTGGCGCCGAACGTGCCGATCGCCACTGCGATGGCCAACTCGAAGTTGTTGCCGGCAGCCGTGAACGCCACCGAGGCCGACTGGGCGTAGTCCATGCCGGACAGTTTGGCTACCAAGAGTGCAATAGCGAACATGCCGACGAAGTAGCACAGCAGCGGGATCGCCACCCGTGCCACCGTCCACGGCTGGGAGAGGATCTGGTCGCCTTGCAACGAGAAAAGCAGGACGATTGTGTACAGCAGGCCGATCAGCGCGAGTGGGGAGATCCGGGGCAGGAAGGTGTTTTCGTACCAGTCGCGGCCCTTGGTGCGCTCGCCGATAATGCGAGACAGCAGCCCGGCCAACAGCGGGATACCCAAAAAGACCAGCACGGAGGACACGATCGCCCAGAACGAGAACTTCACCGAGGTGGTTTCCAGCCCCAGCCAGGCAGGCAGGATTTGCAGGTAGAACCAGCCGAGTACGCCGAACATGACCACCTGGAACACCGAGTTGATAGCTACCAGCACTGCGGTGGCTTCCCGGTCAGCGCAGGCGAGGTCGGACCACACCAACACCATGGCGATGCAGCGGGCGAGACCGACGATGATCAAACCGGTGCGCAGCTCCGGGGCATCTGGCAGGAAGATCCAGGCGAGCGCGAACATGAACGCGGGGCCGACAATCCAGTTCAAGATGATGGACACGGTCATGAGACGTTTGTCGGTGGCAATCTCGCGGGTCTTGTCGTAGCGCACCTTGGCCAAAGGCGGGTACATCATGACCAGGAGGCCGAGCGCGATCGGAAGCGAGATGCTTCCGACTTCGAGACTCTCAAGTGCGCCCGAAAGCCCCGGCACCGCTCGGCCGAGGGCGAGGCCCGCCGCCATGGCGAGCATGATCCACACCGGCAGGAAGCGGTCAAGAAACGACATACGCTCTACCGGCTGAGAGGTTGTGTCTTCCATCTGGAATCCTTATCTATTGACAGCATTCAAAACGAACACTAAACAGCATATTTATCACTGTCAATATGACGAGGTAGGAAGAATGAACGATTACGTCGCCACCACAGAAAACACCGGCCTCGACTGCTGCTCGCTGGGCTCCGGCTTGCTCTCCGAAGACGACGCGACGCGTTACGCGGACCTGTTCAAAGTTTTAGCGGACCCCGGCCGACTACAACTTCTCTCCAGAATCGCCGAAGAGGGCTGCGAGCCGATGAGCGTGGGCGAACTCACGCAACGCTCCGGGCTAAGCCAACCGACAGTTTCCCACCACCTCAAAATGCTTACCGAGGCCGGCCTCCTAGAAAAGAGCCGCCAGGGCAGGACAGTCATACACCGGCTGCGCCCGGAGCTGTTCGAGGAACTTCGCACCGTGCTACAGATGGACTGAGACTAACGGGCGCAAACCCCGTTACTCCGTGGCGCGTAGCTTGGCCACGTCCTCAGCTGAATACGTCGCCGCAATCTGGGTGTCATTGCCGCCGGAGAGGTTCACTTGCGACAGACGTACCCGGCGCGCAGCGCGCAGTGGTTGAGCCAGACGTCGTCTGCGCGCGGTGCAACGACCAGAAAATCGGTGCCGCTCGACGAGACGAATGGCCATGCCAGGCGGGCAGAGCACGCCATCGACGCCGGTGATCACGCTGTGGCCGGGGAACTTGCGGCAGGTTTAACCCTCGCGCAGCCCCATTCCCAGCATTAAGCACCAATATCGCGCAACGTTTCAGTTGCGCGGCTCGCGTCCACCCCACAGCGACACCGGAAGAGGTCGCCGCCCGAATCCCCTCCACGTATCGCTCAGAGATTGAGGCTACTGATCACGGCTCTAGTTTCATCACCGGTGCGCCGGACTGGGACGATCTTGCATGGCATTTGCTCTGGGTATGTCGCGATTTAGACACTCAACTACTCATGGATTCCAGCCCCGAAACCGACCATCTGCGCGACGCGCTGCGCCGCATCGCAACGGACGCGCAAAATGCCGAAGCAAACACAGCTCGCAGAGATACGCATGGGCCAATTCCAAAGACAAGATAGACAGCTTAGTAAGCAATATCCCGCAAACATAGACTAAGCGGTACATTGGGTGCTAGATTTCTATCCGTCAACAATTCCCGAACTCAACAAAGGAGCCAACATGCGTATCTCGCGCACTCTCGCCACGATCGCGGCCTCCACCCTTCTTGCCACCAGCCTCGTCGCCTGCTCGAACGAGTCCGACGACACGGCCGGCCAGAACACCGACGGCGACGGCAACGTCACCGTCAAGATCGGCACCACGGATGCGGACCAGAAGGCGTGGTCCGTCTTCTCGGACCTAGCCGCCGACGAGGGCATCGACCTGGACATCGTCCAGTTCTCCGACTACGCCCCGGTCAACGAGGCGCTCGCGCAGGGCGAGCTGGACCTGAACAAGTTCCAGCACATCCTCTACCTGTCCTCCTATAACAAGGACTCCGGCAACGACCTCAAGGTCGTTGGCTCCTCCGAGATTTACCCGCTCGCCCTGTTCTGGAAGGATCACGACTCCCTCGACGGCATTGAGGGCGAAGAGGTGGCCATCCCCAACGACGACACCAACCAGGGCCGCGCCATCAACGTGCTGGTCCAGGCAGGCCTGCTGGAGTTGAAGGACGGCGCTGACGAGTACGCGCCGGCTCCGGTCGATGTAGACACCGAGGCGTCCAAGGTCTCCGTGGTCCCGGTGGACGCATCCCAGACCCCGTCTGCGTACGGCGAGGGCCGCCCGGCAATTATCAACAACTCCTGGCTGGACCGCGCCGGCATCGAGCCGGATCAGGCCATCTTCCAGGACGACCCGGGCTCCGAGCAGGGCGAGCCGTACATCAACGTGTTCGCCTCCCGCGCCGAGGACGTGGAAAACCCGACCTACGTCAAGCTCGCCGAGCTGTGGCACGACCCGGCCGTGACCGAGGCGGTCCAGGAGGACTCCCGCGGCACCGCCGTTGAGGTCAGCCGCCCGGCCAACGAGCTCAACGACATCCTCGACCGCCTGCAGAGCAAGTAGTTAGCAAAGGAATTTACCGTCATGCGTACCAACCGTTTCCTCGCCGCAGCAGCGGCCTCCGTTATCGCCGCGACGAGCCTTGTGGCGTGCGGCTCCGAGTCGGATTCGTCGAATAGCTCCGGCGATACCACCACGGTAAAGATCGGCACCACCGACGCCGATCTGAAAGCGTGGTCCGTGTTTGAGGAGCAGGCCAAGGAGCAGGGCATCAAGCTGGACATCGTCCGCTTCTCCGAGTACCCGCAGGTCAACCCGGCGCACACCGAGGGCCAGATGGATGTGTCGAAGTTCCAGACCATCAACTACCAGGCGCAGTACAACGCCACCTCCGACGAGGATCTCCGCATCGTCGGCTCCGGCGAGATCAACGTGCTGGGCCTGTTCTGGAAGGATCACGATTCCGTCGACGGCATCGAGGGCCAGGAGGTCGCGATCCCGAACGACCCGTCCAACCAGGGCCGCGCGATCAACGTGCTCGTCCAGGCCGACCTGCTGAAGCTGAAGGAGGGCGCGCCGAAGCTCACGCCGACCCCGGCAGACATCGACGAGGCCGCCTCCAAGGTGAAGGTCGTCGCCGTCGACGCCTCCCAGACGCCGAACGCGTACCACGAGGGCCGCCCGGCGATCATCAACAACAACTGGCTGCAGCGCGCCAGCATCGACCCGGCTTCCTCCGTCGCCGCGGACGACCCGAACTCCGAGCTGGCCGAGCCGTACATCAACGTCTTCACCGTGAAGGCGGACGAGGTGGACAACCCGACCTACGAGAAGCTCGTGGAGATCTGGCAGTCCGCCGAGGTCACCGAGGCGCTCAACGAGGACTCTAACGGCACCGCCGTGCAGGTCCAGCGCTCCAAGGAGGACCTGAACAAGATCCTCGATGAGCTTGTGGAGGAGTACAAGTAATGCCCAACACCGGCACCCGGATCGAGTTCCGGGACGTTTCCAAGGTCTTCAAAACCGGCAACCGCGAAGTCACCGCCGTCGACGGCGTCACGCTCACTGTCGAGCCGGGTGAAATCCTCGGCGTCATCGGCTACTCGGGTGCCGGCAAATCCACGCTGGTCCGCCTCATCAACGGCCTCGATTCCCCCACGGGTGGGCAGTTGCTTCTCGACGGCACCGACGTCGTCGGCAAGTCCGAGCGCCAGCTCCGCAACATTCGCCGCAATGTTGGCATGATCTTCCAGCAGTTCAACCTCTTCAATTCTCGTACCGCCGCTGGCAATATTGAGTACCCCTTGAAGCTCGCGGGCGTCGATAAGCAAGAGCGCAAACGCCGCGTGAACGAACTGCTCGACTTTGTGGGCCTGGCCGAGCGCGGCAAGAACTACCCCGAGCAGCTCTCGGGCGGACAGAAGCAGCGCGTCGGCATTGCGCGCGCCCTGGCCACCAACCCCTCGCTGCTGCTCGCCGACGAGGCGACCTCCGCGCTCGACCCCGAGACCACGCACGAGGTCCTCGAGGTGCTGCGCCGCGTGAACGAAGAGCTCGGCATCACCATCGTGGTGATCACCCACGAGATGGACGTGATCCGCTCCATCGCCGACAAGGTCGCCGTCATGGAGGCCGGCCAGGTCGTCGAGTACGGCAGCGTCTACGACGTCTTCTCCGACCCGCAAACCGCGGTGGCCAAGCGCTTCGTCTCCACCAGCCTGCGCAACACCCCCAACGAGGTCGAGGCACAAGAGCTTCTCGACGCCGCACCCGGCCGCCTCTTCACCGTCGACCTCTCCGAGGACTCCGGCTTCTTCGGCGCGGCCTCTAAGGCGCGCGAACGTGGCGTGAGCATCCAGCCCGTGCACGCGGGCATTGCCACCCTGCAGTCGCACTCCTTCGGCAAGATGACGGTGCGCCTCAACGGCGACGACGCCGCCATCAACGAGTTCCTCCACACCCTGCAGTCCACTACCGACATTGAGGAGATCACCCGATGAACGAAATGATCCTCGCCGAACCCGACTGGGACCGCCTCGGCCCCACCTTCATCGAATCCATCGGCGACACCATGTGGATGGTGGGCATCACCATGGTTGTTGGCGGTTTCTTCGGCCTGCTTCTGGGTATCTTCCTCTACACCACCCGGCCGGGCGGCATTCTGCAGAACGCGGTGGTGTACTGGATCATCAACATCGCCGTGAACTTCTTCCGGCCGATCCCGTTCATCATCATGATCGCCATGCTCTACCCCATCACGCTCGGTGTGGTGGGCACGACCATCGGCCGCGGCGCCGCCACGTTCGTCATGTGCTTCTCCGCCACATTCACCGTGGCCCGCATCGTGGAGCAGAACCTGGTGGCCATCGACCCGGGCGTGATCGAAGCCGCCCGCTCCATGGGCGCCGGACCGTGGAAGATCATCCAGTCCGTGATCCTGCCCGAGGCGCTCGGTCCCCTGATCCTGGGCTACACCTTCATCTTCATCGCCGTGATCGATATGTCCGCGATGGCCGGCTACATCGGCGGCGGCGGCATCGGTGACTTCGCCATCGTCTACGGCTACCGCCAGTTCGAGCCGCAGGTGACGTGGGCGGCCGTGATCGTCATCGTGGTCGTGGTCCAGCTCGCGCAGCTGCTGGGCAACGTGCTGTCGAAGAAGGTCATGCGCCGGTAGGTGTAGGCTGCGCCGGTTCTATTTGACGAGAACCCCTTGACGAAGGTGCTGGGAATCATCAGCGACCTCGTCAAGGGGTTCTCGTCATGTGTCTTGTCGGGGCCGCGCACGTCCCGTCGGCCGCGCAACCCCGCGGCCCCCGCAGCCCGACGGCCAGCCTAGAGCTCCTCTGCGAAGAGCGTGACGTTCTCCGCGGCCAGCATCTCCATGGTCAGGTCGTCGACGGGGATGGCCTGGAACGCCGCGCGGTCGGGCAGGCCCTCGTCGGTAAGCTGCCCGGCGCTGGCGTCCATCACAGCGACCATCCGGACGTACTGGTCGGCGGTCAGGCTGGCGACAAGGCCCTCAATGGTGTCCTCGTTGTCCTCGCCGAACCACCACGGCGGCACCAGGTCGTTGACGGCGCGCGGCAGCCAGGACTGAATGTGCTCGAGGAGCCCCATCAGGGCCCCCAGCTCGAGCGCCTCTGGCTCGGTTCGCTCGGCCATCCTGGCCACGACGTCCGACATGCGCAGGGGGAACTCGTAGCGGGGCGAGTGGGCCGCGAGGAATTTCAGGGACTGCGCCAGGGCGTCGATGACAAGGCGTCGATAGGCGTTGTCCTCCTGGAAGGCGTCGGTGAAGCGCAGATCGCTGACGTGCTTGGCATAGGCCGCCTCGGCGTAGAAAGACGCGGGAGGCAGGCCAGGGAGGGCGTCGAGCATGCGCTCGGGCACCGCGGCGAGCGCGCGGAGAACGCCGAACGCTGGGCCGTCGGTGCGCAGCGTCACGGCCGCCATGATGTCCGCAACCTCGGCGTACACCTCCAGCTCGGGCGCCGGGTCCTCGGTCCAGAGCGAGGCGTGGAACGCCAGCCCCTCATCGGTCTGCTCCGGCGCGGGCAGGAGGCCCGGCAGCTCCGCGCAGACCTGCTCGACCGCGCCCAGGTCGAAGTCGCCGGCCGCGATCCACCCGCGGCGGGCGAAGTACCGAGCCGGGACAAAGCGCGGGTCCAGCTCCGACAGCCGCGCCAGTTCCTGGTCGATCCGGTTCAGGCGCAACATTGCCTCTGCGGGCGAGATCCCCTCGTCGAGCGCCTCGCGCAGCTCCCCGATGCCGTTGAGCGTGTGTGCCAGCGACTCGACCGCCTCATCCGGGTATTCGGTCGGCAGCTCCTCGGAGCCGGTGTATTCGTCCGCGGCCTCCCGCACCGCGTCGACGAGCGCTTGCGCGAATTCCGCCTGCTCCTCGTCCTCGGAGCGGAAGAAACGCGGCGCGACCTCGGCCTGGATCTGCAGGGGTGCGCCGCCAGCATTTGTTTCCCATTGTGCGATAGCCATACGGGAAGTATATGGGCGCGGACGCGATGCTGTCGGTGCAAGTTCATGGCCTCGTGCTGCACCCCTAGACTCGTCAGTATGAAGATCGCGGCCTTTGACTTCGACGGCACCCTCCACCACCCCGACGAGCCGAAGGGGTTCAGCCCCGCCGACCTTGCCGCGATCAGGGCGTGGCGCGACGCCGGCCACCTCGCCATTTCCGCCACGGGCCGCTCCCGCTCCGCCCTCGCTTACGGCATGCGCGGCAGCACGCTCGCCTTCGACTACCAGGTCCTTTCCAATGGCGCGTCCGCCACCACGGGCGACAACCGCGAGCTCCTCTTCGGCTACACCATCGACCCGGGCGTGCTCCTCGCTGCGCTGGACGCCTTCGGCGAGCGCGCCGGCCTGGCCATCTACGGCACGACGATCGGCCCGATTGACGGTGTGTTTGCCGACAACACCGGCGGGATAAGTCACTTCACCGAGCACTTCACGCCCATGACCCGCGCGGACATCCCGGAGCATCAGTTCGCGGTTGTGCCGATCTGGGTGCCCACGGATGAGGCGCTGCGCCGCGAGGTCGTGGCCTGGGGCGAGTCGCTTGCCGGGGACTACACCGTCGCGCAGAACCAGCAGTACGTGGACATCATGGCGCCGGGCCGCACGAAGGGCGCGGGTATCCTCGAGCTCCTTGACCGCCTGCACATTGACCGCTCTGACGTGGAGCTTTTCACCTTCGGCGACTCATGGAACGACATGTCCATGCACGCCATCGCGGACCATTCCTACAGCTTCGCCCACTCCCCGGCCGATGTCCGCGCGGCCACCGACCACGTGATTACGCGCGTGGCGGACGCGCTGTCACCGCGGTAGGCACCCAGCTCTCGCCGTCCTTCGCGGGCTTACCGCACGACGGCACGACCCCGGAAATCTCCTTGCGCGCAAGCTCCACGGTGTAGGACGCCCCGTGCTTATCGACGCGCACGTATCCCCCATCATCCGTCACCGCAACGTCGGTGACCTCTAGCTCGCCGTAGCGCACCTGCTCGCCGGCACGCGCCAGTTCGGCCGCGACCGCAACTTCGGCGGCCTGCGCCGGGGCGCTCAGCGTGCCGCGCCCCCGATTGCCGGGGACGAAGTACTCGCCGCGCAGCGCGGCCTCCAGCATGGCGTCGGTGGCCTCGAAGGTCATCCGGCCGAAGCTGTAGGCCCACGGCATGAGCAGCATCGTCGGCGCGAAGCGGTGGCCCTTGATGTGCGAGGTCTCCCACACCACGTCGTTGCCGTGGCCGAACGGGTACTTCTGCACCAGCTTGTTGATCATGCTGCGGCCCTTCACCGCGCAGCAGCGGTCGCGCTTGGCGTGCGTGCATACGAGCAGCAGTGGCTTGGTGCGCGCAGTCGCGCCCGCCGCGGCATTCTTGCCCGGGCCGGACAGGTCCAGCTCCAGGAGTGCTTCGGGGCCGTCGACGTGCATGACCTCGGTGGCCTCGTCCTCGGCGAAGACGAGGTAGACGTGGTGGTCGTCGATCTGGCGGCCCTCGCGCGTGGGGTGGCGGATGAGGAGCAGGGAGGCGTCGTACTCGGCGAGGTGCGCTTTGAGCTTCTCGGTGAGCTCCTCCCCGAGCGTGCCGCCGTCGAGCACGTCGTGGGTCCAGGCGTGCGGCCACTCGAAGAGCACGTACGTCGAACCCGGCTTCGCCGTGCCGGGAAGCGACTCGACCTGGACGTCGGAACAGGACGCGGCCGGGGTACTGGTCAACGTTTCCTCACTCATGCCCTCTACCCTACAACCTTTAGGGTGCCCTAATACACGGCCTCAATACACCGCTTCGACGCGCCAGCTGCGCCGGGTCCACACCAGCAGCCACGCTTCCGCGACGCTGCCCGCCTCCTGCTCCTCGCCGACGACCTGGAGTCGCGCCACGCGCTGCCCGGCCGCACCCCACCAGCCCTCGTCCACGGGCCAGGGGCCGGCCCACCCCGTGACCAGGTACTTGTGCTCGCCCCAGGCCAGCGCGTAGGGGTCCGAGGACAGGAGGGCTTCGGCAGTGACGGTGATGGGGTGCGCGTGGGCGTCGATAAGCATGATGCGCGAGGCCGGGTGGTCGATGCCGCCGCCGAGGCGGGCTGGCAGCGGCGCGGGGATCGCGCCCGGCCACGGCTGGGTGGCTGTGGCGGGTGGCTGCTCGCCGAAGGGAGAGAAGGCGATGCGCTCGGCCACGCCGCGGCCGCCGACGGCGCGCGGCTGGACCACTGCGTCGATGCCCAGCTGGGACTGCACACGCTCGATCACGCGGCGCGCCTCGCCGCGCGTCTGCGCTGCCCCGCCGCCGAAGAGCTCGCGAGCCTCGGGCGCGGCCAGCTCGAGCGGCTCCAGGATGAGGGAGGTGATCGCGCCGGCGCCGCCGCCGGTGAGCCAACCGTCGAGCTGCCAGCGCACGCGGTCCGCGGTGGCGGACTCGGTGAGTGCTTCGCGGGTGCGCCAGACGCGCTCGACGCGCTCGCCGGTGGCCAGCTCCGCGATCACCTTCAGGCGCAGGCAGCTCGCGCCGCGCTCGGCGAGCCGCTCGTGCAGCGTGGCGGCCAGCGCGCGGGCGGCGAACGCGGCGGCGTCGACGCGCTCGATCGGGTCCTCCGGGGTCAGCCCGACCGCCAGGTCCGCGGCCGGGAGTTCGGGGGCGACGCGGCGGTCCGGTGCGGCGCTCGCGATGCGGTGGATGCGCATCCCGCCGGCCCCGAAGCGGGTGGTTACTGCCTGCGGCGGCAGTTGCGCGAGCTGGCCCAGCGTGGTGATGCCCAGCTGGCCGAGCGCGTTGACGGTCGGGATGTCCGCGCCGAGCGCCACCTCCGCGACCAGGGTGTTCAGTGGCTGCTGCGCGAGGAATTGCGCGGACGCGCCCGGGGCGACGAGTTGGGAGGTGCGCGTGGCAATCACCGCGGTGGCCAGCTCGTCGGCGGCGCCCACGAAGGCTTCAATGCCGCTGCGCTGGGCGGCGTCCAGCATCATTTCCAGGGCCGTGTCCTCGCTTCCGTGGAAGCGGGCCGCCGCTTGCAGGTCCGCCACAATCAGGCCGGGGCGCAGGACCTCGACGGAGGCGGCGACGTCGTCGAGCCCGCCGGCGAGCGAGGCGAACATGCGCCCGTCGCGGTCCGGGTTATCCTCCACCACCGTGAGCTCCGGCGCGAGCGCCTGGGCGTTGCGCACCCGCATGCCGCGGCGCACGCCCGCCCGGCGCGCGGCCTGCGAGCACACCTTGATCCGGTGCTGCGCGGCAATGGCAATCGGTTCTTGCAGCGTATCGGCCGCGTCCAGGGTGGCGGCCTGCACGGGCCAGTCGGGGAACCACAGCGCCGCCACCCGCATTTAAGGCACCGCCTTCAGGCGACGGCCGGGGGCAGCGTCCGCAGCACCTGCAGCACCCGCAGCGCTCGCAGCACCTGCGCCGAGCGTGAGCGTTACCGTCGCGCCCGGCCATCCCTTCGCCTCGGCGCGCACGCGCACGTCGATCCTCCGGATGCGCCCCGCGCCCCGGCCGATGCCGTGGAACTGCGCAATCTGCCCGGTGACCCGCAGCGCGGGCGAAGGCACCGACACGTTCACCGCCACCAGCGCGGCGTTGCCCTTGCGCAGTCGCGCGAGCAGTGGCCGGGCGCGCACCGGGCTCAGCTGGAGCGCAGTCCGGGTGCGCAGCACCACCAGGTCGAGCCCCTCTGCGAGCACGCCCGCCACCGCGAGGTCCTCGATCCCCGGCTCCGGCACCGCGATCACCCGCTCGAGCGCACTGGCCGCCATGCCCGCGTACGAGAGCTCCGGCCACCCGATCACACCCGCGCTGCCTCCCGCCCCGGCAACGCGGTCGAGCAGCTCGACTACCAGCGCGGGCGTCTCGCTCACCTGCGTGACAGCGTGGCGCGGCAGCCCGCCATTCGGCAACACCTGCGAAAAACCGCCGCCCACAGGCAGCACATCCTCGCCCACCACAACGTTCGGCGCGGCCTGCCCGCCCATCTCCGCCATCCGGGCGCGGAGCTGCGCAATCCGGGCATGCCGATCCACGTCAGGGACACTTTCCACATCCTGACCTGCACTGTTCTGCACCCCGCTGAGCGCTCGAATGGACGTTCTGTTCACGCCACATAGTATGCACCCCGCCCCGAACATAGGCAACCGCCGAGGTCGCACGGGTTTGCGAATATAGCGAGCCACGCTTCTCGACGTCACACCCTCCGCCACCCCACCTACTCCTGCTACAGTACTGCCCATGTTCCCCAGCGACATCCGCTCCCGCGTCACCCCGATCCCCACCCCGCTCGCCGTGCGCGCCGCAGGGTCCGCGGGGGTGGCCGGGTCGGTCGCCATCATGGCGTCGTCGGCGCCAATCGCGGTCCGGGCGGTCGTCGCGATTGCGTGCATCGCGGTGGCGCTCGGTGTGACGCTTGCACACCCCTACCGGCGCGCGATGCGCGAATTTGCGGCGCAGAAAGGTGCGTCCACGGTGGCGTCGATAAGCATGCTCGTGCCGTTGATGCTCTGGTGGCTGCTGCTCATGCTTGCGCCGCTGCTGCAGTGGCCGGTGTGGGGCGCGCTGCTCGTGTTCGTGGGACTCTTCGCGCTCGCGTGGCTGCTATTTCCTCACGTCGACGGCTCGCGGCGGCTCGCCTACGCCTAGCTAGTCCAAGTCCCGGTCCGCAGCCCAGCGGGTGAGCTGGTGGCGGTTGGAGGTCTGCGTCTTGCGCAAGATATTCGACGCATGCGTCTCCACCGTCTTCACCGAGATGAACAGCTGCTTGCCAATCTCCTTGTAGGTGTAGCCGCGGGCGAGCAGGCGCAGCACCTCCAGCTCGCGGCGGGTCAGCGCGTCCACCGCAGGGTCCTCCACCTTGACCGGCTCGCCTGCCGGATCCTCGACCACCCCGCCCGAAGCGAAGGCGTCGAGGACGAAGCCGGCCAGGCGCGGCGAGAAGTACGCATCCCCACCGTCAACTCGGGCGATCGCCTCGGCGAGCTCCGCGCCGTCAATGTTCTTGGTCACGTAGCCGCGGGCACCCGCGCGGATGAGCGCGATGACGTCCTCGGCGGCGTCGGACACGCTCAGACAGAGGAACTTCGTGGCCAACTCCCCCTGCTGTGTCTTCTGCACCGCGCGCAACACCGCCAGCCCGCCGCCGTCCGGCATGTGCACGTCGAGGAGCACGACGTCCGGGTTGCTCTCGCGAATGCCCTCGATCGCGTCGGCGACGGTGCCGGACTCGCCGACAATCTCGACCTTTTCCGCCAGCTCGGCGCGCACGCCGGCGCGGAACACGGAGTGATCATCTACAAGAAAGACGCGAACCATAACAACCAGGCTAACGGTGCCTACAGCGTCAGCTCCACTTCCGTCCCCTCTCCAGGCGCCGACGTGATCCGGGCCGTCCCGCCGGCGCGCTCCATGCGACCGATAATGGAGTCGCGCACCCCGTGGCGGTCCTCCGGGATCGAGCGCTGGTCGAAGCCCGCGCCGCGGTCGCGCACGAACACGGCGAGCTGGCCGGCGAGGTTTTCGGCGTAGACGTCGATCGCTTCGGCGCCGCTGTGCTTCGCGGCGTTCACCATGGCCTCACGCGCGGCCAGCGCCACCGGCTCGTTGTCCTCCGTGAGCGCGGGGTCCTCGCCCACCGTGACGGGGCGGATCACCACGCCGAAGGTGTCCTCGACCTCCCCGGCCGCCCGGTTGAGCGCCTGGAAGAGTGAGGCGGGCGTCGTCGAGGGGTGCTCGGGGGCGTCGAAAAGCCAGGCGCGAAGCTCGCGCTCCTGGCCGCGCGCAAGGCGGGCGACCTCCTCGGGGTGCTCGGCCTGCTTTTGAATCAGGGCGAGGGTCTGCAGCACCGAATCGTGCAGCCGGGCGGCGATCTCCGCGCGCTGATCCGCTACCGCCTTCGCCTCGCGCTCCGCGAGCAGCGAGGAAGTCAGGCGCATCAGCAGCGGGATGACCAGCACCGCCACGCCGCACACCGTGACCAGGACCGACACCACCACCCCGGTGATGCCTGCGCGCTCGCCCAGCATCGCGATTGCAAACACCCCGCCCATCACCAGCAGCGCACCCACCGACAAGGCGATCACGTTCGCCGTCGTCCCCATCTCCCTGTCGTAGGCCTGCAGCGCCAGCACCGCGCCCACGGTAAACAGGCCGAGGACGAGCACCACCGAGCTGCCGAAGCCGCTCGACACCTTCAGCGAGACGAGCGCGCCCGCGACCGCCACCGCCACCAGCACGAGGTTGACCACCCGCGTCCAGCTTTGATGTCCCACAATCTCCGGCGTCACCGCCGGCTCAGCGTCGGTGGTCTTCGGCTCCAGCGGCGTGGTCATCCACAGCGCCGCGTAGGCCAACGCGCCAGCGCCGCCGACGAATGCGCCAACGATGAAAAACAGGCGCACCCAGCGCTCGTCCACCCCGAGATACCGCGCCAGGCCCGAGGCGATGCCTGCCACCATGAGGTTGCGGCGGCTCCGGGTGAAGCGCGAATACAGTACGGGGGGCTGCGCTGCGTACGGGGTGGATTTTGCCATGCCCTCAATTCTTCCACCCGCACCTGCAGCGCGGATCGGGGACAACCCTGACTTTTCCGCGCACCCCGCCGCGCGCAAAGTTCAGGGGAATTCCGGATGGTCGCACCACCTCTGACCGGCGATAATGAAGGTATGGAAACGACACAGACCTTCACCAAGATGTGGGAGACCCGCCCGCCCCGCATCCCGAAGGACCAGGGCGGCAACGCGGTCCTCGCCGGTGTGGCCGAAGGCTTCGGCGCACGCTACAACATCGACCCCGTGATCATCCGCATCGCCTTCGTCGTCCTCACCCTCTGCTTCGGCGGCGGCCTGTTCCTCTACTTCCTGTGCTGGATCAACATGGGCCGCTTCGGCGTCCCGTTCAGCCCCTGGTCCGCGCTCGCCACCGGCCGAGGCAACATCGCGCGCGAGTCGAAGACGGGCAAAAAGGAACGCACTCTGGCGATCTGGCTGCTCATCGGCATGTTCGTCTTCTTCCCGTCCCTGTCCTACGCCAGCGACGGCACCACCATCTACAGCGCCGCCATCACCTTCGCGCTCTTCGGACTGGGCTGGTACCTGCTCTACCAGCGCGCCCCGGAGCCACCCGCCGGTCTGCTCGTGCCGCAGCAGGGGCGCACGCTTCACGACGCTCACCCGTCCGGTCCCTACACCGCCCCCGGTAACACCGACACAGGCGGATCCACCGCGTGGCGAGCAGACGCGGCCGAATCCCCAGAGAACCCTTACGCGCAATCCGCCACGGCGAACCTGACCACCCCGCCGGAATTCCCGCACCCCGCCACCCCGCCGGCGTGGGACCCACTCGGTGCTGCACCGGAGCTGTGGCACCTGCCGGATCCGAACAGCGAGGCCGACGCTTCCGACGACGACACGCCTCCGAAAGGCTCCAAGCGCAGCTGGTGGATCGCCGTCGCCGTCGTGGTCGGCGTGCTCGTCCTGGGAGTGATCTCCGCCGTCGTCGAGAACGGTAACGCGGGCAACATGTTCGGCGGTTCCAATATCACCACCACCACGGAAACCGAGGTCAACAACGTCTCCGAGACCATGGGCGACGTGAACGTGGACTATCGCGACCTCCCGTCCCTCGATCAAGAGCGCACCGCCACGCTGCACACCAACATCGGCAACGTGGACGTCGTGCTGCCGAAGGACGTGCCGGTCGAGGTGCGCTGCTCGACCAACCTCGGCTCGACCGACTGCCCCACCGATACCGTCAACCCCGATGCACCGGGCAAGACACTGCGTATCAACGCCACCACCCACATCGGCAACGTCACCGTCCGCGAGCCTTAAGGGGCCCTTCCGGTTTTAGAGTGCGTTGATTTTGTCCTGTAGTTGTCCGGAGTGGATCAGGCACCGCAAGATGTAGTGGTTGAGGTTTTTGAATCCTAGGGCGATGCCGCGTAGGTGTTCGAGTCTGCCGTTGATTGCCTCGACGGGGCCGTTGGATGCACCGGTATCAAAGTAGGCGAGCACATCTTTATGAAAAGATTGTCAATTATCTATGCCCTGACATTGGGCCGTCGCGGGATCATTCTGGATGAGCCGACGAACGGTTTAAACGATGAAATTGTCGAACGCTTTTTGACAACGCTACGTGAAAATCGCAGCACCCGTACTGGGGCAGCGTATGCGCTCTAACAAGATAGGAATTGTGATGGTCGCAATAGTTTGGAATAAAATCTCTTTTCGATACTCGAAATATGGGCCATATATTCTGCGGGATGCCGCGCTGTCGTTGTCACGGCCTGGCATCTACGCAGTCCGGGGCCCATCGGGAAGCGGTAAATCCACGGTTCTGGATCTGCTAGCCGGTCTGCGCTCACCCAGTGAAGGCAGGGTAACCATCGACGGTAAACGGTTCGGAAAGGGCGCGGCCAAGAAGCTCACCTCGTGGCGGGCCGCGCACGTCGGGTACGCACCACAGGCACCGACCCTCCTGCCTAGCCTCAGCTGCCGGGAGAACCTCGAGCTGGCAGTTCACGTCGCCGGACGGGGCCTCGACGCCCAGGGCAGGGATGAGCTGCTTGGCACGTTGGGCATGCAGCCTTTCACAGAGGCCCTGCCGGGGGAGCTATCCGGGGGTCAACGCCAGCGCGTTGCGGTGGCCCAGGCACTAGCTTCCCAACCGGACTTGGTGCTCATGGATGAGCCCGTCAGCGCGCTTGATGGAGCGAATGTCACCGTGGTCGAGGACTTGTTGCTCCAGTCGGCGAAGCGGGGAGCGATAGTGGTCTATTGCTCCCACCGTGAGCTTTTCGACGGGCAGGCAAAAACGCTGCTGCAGATGGGGCATAGCTCATGAAGACCATGACTCCCACCGCCGCCTACCGGAGAGAGCTGTCGGTGACGGCGCGCCCCTTCATCGGGGGAATCGTACTGGCTGCGGTAGTAATAGGCACGCTCGTCGGCACCATCCTTTACGTCGCATTCTCGACTGGCGGAAGCAGCGACTTCAAGGCCGGCGTGACGAATATGAGCCTGATTGCGATCATCCCGGCATTCGCCGGGATCCGGTTGGCGCATCAGAATTTTATCGCTGACCACCGAAATACCTTGCAAGCGCTGCGGATTCTCGGCATAGGCAGGGCGTTTTTAACCAGGCACCTGCTCCTGCAAGGGGCGTGCCTGGCGCTTCTGGCAAGCGCTTCCGCGGTCGTGTTGGGACGGTTGTTAGCGACGCCGCTTTTCAAGGTGATTCTGCTAGGGCTCAACAAGCAACTGCCAGATCACTGGGGCTCGCCCTTTGACGTTGCCTGGTCGTCACTGCTGGTCTTAGTCCCCCTGTACCTCCTCGGCGTGGGGATTCTCAACGTCGACAAGGTGCTGGCCAAAACCGGGGATCGGGGAGCGGCGACAGTAGGTAAGTCCAAATCCTTGGTGGGGCTGGTTGGCCTAGTGCTCGCAGTGGTCAATATTGCCGCGGGTATCTGGTGTATGGTGACGACTCCGCCAGGGCCTGTCGTGTTGATATTCGTCTTCACCTTGCCGTTCCTCGCTGTCACACTTGCCGGCACCTTCGCCCGGGCGCTAGCTCGTTGGGCAGCCGCAGCGATCAAAAAGGTCAGCGGATGGTCGGCACCCGCGCTAGGCATCCGCTCCTCCGAAACCGTCGGGACGACCTCGAGGGTGGGGCTTGCTACCGCGCTCGTAGCCATTCCGCTGGCAGGCTTCACAGGTGCACAGACCTCCTTATGGGCGGCAAATTACGTAGGCTCCCAGAATTTCCAAACGGTCCCAGTCGTCGTTGGCCAAGATTTTCGCCTACTGGAAGCGCAGGAAGCAGACGGTGTATGTGAGGAGATCGGCGACGACTGCCGTGGGGTCGTCTACTGGCAGCCTTCGGACTTCGAATCCGCGGGGGAGACCTCCGTACCGATGGAGAAGGCGAATGACTATTCTCTGGCCGGATCGAATGACCACGTGATAGGGCAGCTACTCTCGCCCGGGGCGCCGGTGAAAGCTCACAGCCCCTTCTACCCAGACTTCATGGTGCCGTTCTCCGGTATTTCTAGCGAGTCTCCGGTCAAACCGGAATGGGGGCTTCCCGTGGTCGCAGAATCGGCTAGCGCACCGGATCATCTCCGAGTGGAGTCCGCGCAGGATTGGGTACGGCATGTGGATATGGATAGCCAGATCATGTACGGGCCCCACGGCGACGGAACCGCCGGCTTCGTACCCACCGCGGCCTACACTCTGCTGGCGATCTGCCTGGTCCTCGCGGTCTCTGTGATGGGCAAGCGGGCCAATTTGCATGCGTTCTTCTCACCACTGCGTCTTCTGGGCCGTACCCAAGGCGCGATCCAGCGAGCAGAGTTCTGGGCAATCCTCTTTCCGTACTGTGTTGCCATGCTGACAGCGCTCCTAGTGGGCATCTGGTACACGGTCGCCGTCCATGTCGCAGTCTCGGCGTACCCGGGGGCGCTGCTGCCTTACCTTCCCCCAGGGCTATGGGTGCTCTTTGTCCTCGTCTTCTTAGGCACGAGTGCGACTGCCTTCTTGCCAACTCCAGACAAGGACGAGCGTGGCGCAGATGCGCCCTAGACACTGGCGTGCCGGCGCCTAAAGAGGCCCCCGCAACGCGAAGCGCCGCCTCCCTGCAGGTTCTGCAAGGCAGGCGGCGCTTTCGTCGAGGCGGGAGTTACTCCCACTCGATGGTCCCCGGCGGCTTGGACGTCACGTCCAGCACAACGCGGTTGACCTCTGCGACCTCGTTGGTGATGCGGGTGGAAATCGCCTCGAGCGTCTCGTACGGCACGCGGACCCAGTCGGCGGTCATCGCGTCCTCGGAGGCAACCGGGCGCAACACGATCGGGTGGCCGTAGGTGCGGTGATCGCCCTGGACGCCGACCGAACGGACCTCTGCAAGCAGCACGACCGGACATTGCCAGATCTGCTCGTCCAGGCCAGCCTTGGTCAGCTCCTCGCGCGCGATGGCGTCGGCTGCGCGCAGGGTTTCCAAGCGGTCCTGGGTGACCTCGCCGATGATGCGGATGCCCAGGCCGGGGCCGGGGAACGGCTGGCGGTTCACGATTTCCTCGGGCAAGCCGAGCTCGCGGCCGACAGCGCGGACCTCATCTTTGAACAGGAGGCGCAGCGGCTCGACGAGCTCAAACTCCACGTCGTCCGGCAGGCCGCCGACGTTGTGGTGGCTCTTAATGTTTGCGGTGCCGGTGCCTCCGCCGGACTCCACCACGTCCGGGTACAGGGTGCCCTGGACGAGGTAGTCAACGTTTTGGCCTTCCAGCACACCGGCAACGGCGCGCTCGAAGGAACGGATGAACTCCGCACCGATCGCCTTGCGCTTGGCCTCCGGCTCGGTCACGCCGGCGAGCTTGCCCAGGAAGGCCTCGCGCTCGTCCACGGTGACCAGCTTCGCACCGGTCGCAGCCACGAAGTCGTTTTCCACCTGCTCGCGCTCGCCCTGGCGCAGCAGGCCGTGGTCCACGAACACGCACGTCAGGCGGTCGCCGATCGCGCGCTGCACCAGCGCCGCGGCGACGGCGGAGTCCACGCCACCGGACAGGCCGCAGATAGCGCGGCCGTCGCCGACCTGCTCGCGCACCTGCTCGATCAGCTGCTCCGCAATGTTGGAGGCAGTCCAGTTCTGCTCCAGGCCGGCGACCTCGGTGAGGAAGCGGGTGAGCACCTCCTGGCCGTGCGGGGAGTGCATGACCTCGGGGTGGTACTGCACGCCGGCGAGCTTCTTGTCCACGCACTCGAAGGCGGCCACCGGTGCGCCCGGGGTCGACGCGGTCACGGTAAAGCCCTCCGGCGCCTCGGTGACGGAGTCGCCGTGCGACATCCACACCGGGTGCTCGTTCGGGGTGTCGGCGTGGAGCACGCCGCCGTCGACAAGCATATTGGTGCGGCCGTACTCCCTGGCCCCGGTCTCGGCGACCTTGCCGCCGAGCGTCTGGGTCATGATCTGGAAGCCGTAGCAGATGCCAAAGATGGGCAGACCCAACTCGAAGATCTCTGGGTCCAGCTGCGGGGCACCCTCGGCGTACACCGACGACGGGCCGCCGGAGAGCACCAGCGCGGCCGGGTTTTTCTCGCGCACCTCAGCGGCGGAGATGGTGGACGGGACGACCTCGGAGTAAATGCGAGCCTCGCGCACGCGGCGGGCGATGAGCTGCGCGTACTGGGCGCCGAAGTCGACGACAAGGACGGGGCGATTTTGCGGAGTAGTCACGGCACAGAGTTTAGCCCACGGCCCCGACGCGGCACCACGCGCGCCCAATTGGCCCTGTCTACCGCGGCCTACTGCGGGGCCGACGATCCTCCCTGCCCCTGCGCCTGACCCGCCGCAACCGCAACGCCAAGCGCAACAATGCTGGCCAGCACCACCCCGCCAGCGGCAGCGGCTCCGCCGAGGTGGAAGCCTGACCCCTCCAGCGCAGCATCCAGCGCACCGGTGACCTCGGGCGGCAGCGCGCGCAGCTTGGCGTCGAGCTCGTCCAGCGCCGGAGTCAGCCCCGGCACCTGCACCTGCTGCGCCAGCGCAATCGGGACGAGCAACAGCAGCGGACTGGCCGCCAGCGCGAGGAGCATGCTTGTCGACGACCCGCCGACCCCACTCCCCGTAGACCCACTACTCGACGAGCCCGGCTTGCCCTGCACCCCGTCCCGCGGCGGGGTGGTGGTTGGCGCCGTGGTGGGCACAGAGGTTGTCGTGTGAGACGTGACAGTGGTCGTTGTCGTTGACGACGCCTCAGTTGTCGCGGTTGTCGGCGCAGCGGGCGTCGTGGCCGTCGACCGAACCGGCTTTGCAGTCTGCGCCGGCTCTGAAGGCTGCGCAGTCGCTGTTGGTTCTGCGGTCACGGTCGTCGCGCTCGCCTGCGTCGTCGCGCTCGCCTGCGTTGTCGCAGTCGCCTGCGTCGTCTGAGGGGTCGCCGTAGTCGACTGGCCGCCGCGCGCCACCTTCGCGGTAAACGCCGCGTCCTGCGTGCTGCCGTCCGGGTAGGTCAGCGTCAGGCGCACCGGGGTGGCGTCCCCGACCTTCGCACCGGCGGGCGGGCGCAGCGTCACGGTGCCCGCGCCGTCCGCGAGCGCGACGTCCCAGCCGCCGGGGCCGGTCGCGGCGACGACGGTGCCCTCCGGCAGCGCGTCGCCGACGTTCGCGGACGACAACTGCGCCCCGGCGGCGCCGGCGACGTCGCGCCACTTCGGGTGCAGGTTCGCGGCCAGCGAGGTCACCGCTACCGGCAGGGTCAGCTGGACGCGCTCGCCGCCGGGCAGCGTGGCCACCACCGGGATGTCGTAGGACCCGGCCACGACGAACTCGGCGTCGCGCTTCCGCGCGGCGGGCGTGAGCGTCGCGGCGCCGGTGGCGGGGTCGATCGCCACCCAGTTGCCGTGCGGCGAGCCCTCTGCCAGGGCGAACGTGGCCGAGTCGCCGAACCCGCCCGGGGCCTCAGACCGGGTTGTCTCCCCCGCGGGCGCCACGACCGTCCCCTCGGGGTAGGCGCGCGCGTCGGTCACCCGCACGGTCACGTCCTGCGTATCGCTGCTGCCGTCGCCGTAGGTGGCGGTGATGCGCAGCGTCGCGCGGTCCCCCGCCTTCGCGCCCGCGCCGGGGTGCACGGTGACGGAGTCGCCGTTGGCAGAGGCGGACCAGGATGTGGCGTCGATAAGCGATGCCTCGACCACCGCACCTTCCACCGAGTCGCCCGAATTGGCGACCTCGATCGGCTCGCCCTGCGGCGCGCTGGCATCGGCCCAGGTCGGCGCGGTGCGGTCGCTGACCGTGCGCACCGTCACCGGGACCTCGATGTCGCGAGTCGCGCCGCTGTGGTCGGTCACGCGCACGCGCAGCGTCCGCTCGCCGGCCTGCGAAAGCTTCGGGGTGTACGAAATGGTGCCTTGCTTATCGACGCTCCCCTCACCCCCAACAACCGCAAACTCCAACCCCTCGCGCACGCCCTCGAGCGGCGCGATGGTCACCGGCTCGCCCACCTGCGCCTCGGTCCGCGTGGGGTAGGCAACCTCGGAGCGGTTCGCGCCGACCGTGACGGGGACCTCGATGATGCGGACGTTGCCGCTGCCATCCTCCGCGCGCACCGGCACCCGCACCAGGCCCGACGGGACCTTCGCGTCCGGGCGCAGCGTGATCGTGCCGTCGGCGTCTACCTGCGCCCACGTCGGCGTCGGCCCGGTGTAGCCCGGCGCGCCCGAGTCAGCCTCCGTGACCGGCGCGAACGCGATGTTTTCGCCCGCGGGGGCGGCGACCTTACGCTCCTCGTCGCGGGCGATCCGCTGCGGCGGGTAAGGGGCATCGCCCAGGTCAGCGACGTTATCCCCCGGGGGTGCGACGACGGTGACGGTGAAGGTGTCGGTGTCAACCGTCTCGGGCTTGCCCTCCGTAGTGTCGGAGTACTTCGTTGTCGCCGTGAGCGTCGCGGTCGTGCCGACCTTGGCGTCGGCGGGCGCGGTGACGTCGATGGAGCCGTCCGCGTTGGCGGTGGCGGCGAACCCGTCGGTGTCGGCCGCGACCGAAGTCGTGGCGTCCTCGCCCGGCAGCGTGCCGGCGAGCGGGACGCGCACCGTGGTCGTTCCGCGCTCCAGCGTGGCGTCCTCCCAGCGCGGCTCGTACTGGGCGGCCAGCGGGGTCACGGTCACGTCGACACCGAAGCGGGAGTGCGACCCGTCCTGGAAGTCCACCCGCATCTGGACCTTGTGCTTACCCACATGCTCGGGCGCGGTCGGGCGCGCCACGATGCGGCCATCCTCCACGGATACCCACTCGGCGTCCTTGCCAACCACGGTGAACGTGGGGTTCACCGGCTGCTCCGGGTCGCCCGCGATGCCGGCGGAATCAAACTCCGGGAGCGCGGCGCTTCCCTCCTGCCCCGTCACGGTGGTGATCGGTGCGACCGCCCGGGGGACGTAGTTGTCCTTGTCGGACAGGTTGCCAAAGAAGACGTAGAGCGGGACGGTGTCCCACGCCTCTTCCATCGTGCTGTCGTTGAACGTGGTGAAGGACTCGCCGTCGCGGGCCTTCCAGCGGAAGCGGACCGGCAATGCCCCACCCGCGTAGCCCTGGTTGGTCAGCTCCTCCAGCTTCTTCTCCGCGTGGATGCGCAGCTCCTGGAACTGGCCGTTCGCGTCGTTGACCACCTCGACGTTGACGTACTGGGGATCAAGGAGCGGATTGCCAGGGTTTTCTTCCTGCGGCTGCGGCTCCACCACCAGGTCGGCGTCCCAGATCCCGTCCGGCCAGAACCCCGGCGTCTCGCGCTCCTTGCACCGCACCAGCTCCTCGCCCGGCTTCTCCCCGCACTGTACTTGCGGGTCCTTCCACGAAATGTCCTTCCGGGTCAGCGTGAGCGTCTCTCCCGGGGTCAGCGGGATCGGGCGGCGCGCAAACCGCGGCTCCTCCACCGTGGCCGGGTTGTTGTACGCCTCGTAGCTCTCCTCGTTGTTAAACAACACCACGGTCAGGTGCTGCGTCCAGTCGTGACCGTCCGGGTAGGTCACCTTCACGCTCAGCGACGCCACCTGCTCCGGCGTGGTCAGCTTGTTGGTCATGCGGAGGTACGCGGAGATGTCGTTGGTGATGCGGATTTGCCCGGTGTTGGAGTCCACCTCCAGCCACTCCGGGCCGTCCACCTTGGTGTAGGTCAGCGGCTGCGGTGGCGTCACCTGCTCGTATTCGGGGATGAAGTGCGCGTACACCGGCGGGTTGAACGCGTCGCCGCGCTCGACCTGGTCGCGCAGGACGTACAGCCAGTTGCCAAACTCGGGCCGGTAGAAGGTGAACAGGGGGTAATCGCTCGCGCCGGCGTCGCCAAGCGGTGCCTCAGCCGAGTTGGACACGTCGGAGGCCGCAGGGGCTGATGACGCTGGCGGCGCGCACAACGCGACGGCAGTCACGGTGGTGGTGACAAGTGCTACTGCAGAACGAACAATCCGTCCACGCATTTCAGTTCTCCCAAACTTTCCGCCGGACTAGAGCACGACACGCGCCAGAGAAGGGGGCGCATGAGCCTTCCATAAAAACTAGTAGGCGTTGGCGCAAAATTCCATAGGAAGCGGCGCGCCCGTGCGTGCGCACGCCTAGTAGACGGCCCGGCGAAGGCGCTCAAGCGCGTCGTGCACCCCGTCGACCGAGGGGTCCTCGCCGAGGTCCTTGGAGGAGAGCTGCAGCTGGGCGATGGAGGCGTCGGCAGCCTGAATGGCCTGCTCCACCTGCGCGACCAGCGGGTCGATGTTCTGGCCCACCGGCTGCTGCGCGGTGGACTGGGACCAGCGGCGGATCATCTCCAGCGGCATCTTGGTCAGCTCGGAGATGGAGTTCACCTTCAGCTCTACGCGGTTGGCCAGCGAGGAGTGCAGGAACACCGCGTTGTCCATGTCGCGGAGGGCGACCTCCATGGCGTCATAGAGCATCTGCATCGACTCAATCCGGTCCTCCTCCGCGGAGAACGTCGCCGTCTGCGCGGCGTGCAGGCGGGCCAGGGCGATCGCAGTGCGGGCCTTCGCCGCGCGGTCCTGGAGTTCCTCGGCGACCTCGGCGAGCGATTGCGCGTTTTCATCAATAATCCCGCGCATGGTGGCCCACACCTGCAGCGGTGCGAGCAACAGCGTGCGGGTGGCGCCCTCCGCCACCACGTTTTCCATCTCGCCTTTGACCCGGTTGGTCACGGCGTTTTCCTCCAACAGGGTCTGGCAGGCGCGCGAGAGCTCCTCGGCCGACTGCTTGATGGAGGTCTGGATGCCCATGAAACTCTCCAGCTCCGCGTACAGCGCCGCGGTGGCCTCGTACACCTCACCTTCGCCCTCGGGGAGGACAAAGCCGGCCTCCTCGCGCGCGGCGACCTCGGCGGGCAGGATCTCCGCCATGAACGCGTCGTAGTCCGGGATGAGCTCGCAGATCCGCTCCCACCCGAGCTCGGCCCGCTTCCGTCGTCCGACCCCCTCGGCCTTCGCCTTGTGCTCAACGGCGTTCGCCTCCTGGTACACCTTCGCGGCGTCCTGGAAGTAGTGCGTCATCGGCCGGGTGCGCACCGACAGATAGCGGTCCCCCGGCAGCGGGGTGACCGTGGCCAAGACGTCGTACGCCGAACCGCTCTTGGCCAAGTTTCGCACGTAGGCGGCGAACGGCTTGCCGGCCTGGATCCAGTCCCACATGGCCTTGAACGCGCCGCCCGGCATCTCGTCCTGGCGGATGAGGTTGTGCGGCTTGCCGATCATCTCTTCCAGCGGGTACTGGGCGTAGTAGATGAACACCTCGTTCACGTCGGTCATGATGCCCTTGGCATCCGTGACCGAGAAGAAGATGTCATCCACCTCGACCAGGTGCTGCGGGCCGTCCGTCACATCCCGGTCCAGAATCACGTCGTAGGCCATAGTGGGTCTCAATCTATCAGGTATTTCTGCGCAATATCCGATTAATTTCGGACGGTCAGATTCACCTTCTGGAACGACTTGGTGTCCGTGTAACCGCACTTCGCCATGATCCTGCGCAGGCCACCCACCAGGTTCATGGTGCCGTACGGGTCGTGCGACGGTCCGTGCAGCACAATCTCCAGCGGCTGGCGCTCCTCGGCAGCAACCACCCGACGCATCTCACCACGCGGGAAGCGCGGGTGCCCCAGCACCGACTCCCAGTACATGCCCTCGCCGGAGGCCTCCGCGGCGCGAGCGAGCGGCTCGCCCACCATGACCGCGTCCGCGCCCAGCGCGAGCGCAACGGCAATCTGGCCAGAAGTGCGCACGTCCGCGTCAGCGAGGACGTGGACGTAGCGGCCACCAGTCTCATCCAGGTAGTCGCGGCGCGCCGCGGCCACGTCGGCGATCGCGGTGGCCAGCGGGACGTCCAGCGCCATGTTCTGGTTCGACTGGCCGGAGCCGACGATCACGCCGGCCGCGCCCGAGCGCATGAGGTGCATCGCGGTGCTGTAATCAAAGACGCCGCCGGCGATCACCGGGACGTCGAGGGAGCCGATGAACTCCTTCAGGTTGAGCGGCTCGCCGCCCTGCTGCACGTGCTCGGCGGAGATGATGGTGCCCTGGATAAACAGGATCTCTGCGCCCGCCTTGATCAGGTGCGGCGCCAGCTCGCGCGCGTTCTGCGGGCTCACGCGCACCGCGACGGTCGCGCCCGAGTCGCGCACGCGCGCCATGTGCTCCGCAAACAGGTCCATGTCCAACTTCGCCTGGTGCAGCTCCTGCAGCACGGCGGTGCCGCGCGACTGGGACTGCAGCATGGTCTCCATCTCGTGCCAGTCGGTGCTCGCCGCGCCGACGACCTTGGCCACGGAGTCCGCAAACGACGCGTGACGGCCCAGCAGGCCCTCCGCGTTGAGGATGCCCAGGCCGCCCTGCTTGCCCATCTCAATGACAAACTCGGGGCTGGCCAGCGCGTCCGTCGGGTGCGAGCACAGTGGCAGGTCGAACGTGTAAGCGTCGATATGCCAGGTGGTGTCGACGTCCTTGGACGAGCGCGTGCGGCGCGCCGGGACCAGGGACAGATCGCGGAGGTCGTAGGCCTTGCGCGCCTCGCGGCCGCTGCCAATTTCCACGTATTCGTGCATGGTGTTGTTACAACTCGATCCTAGTGGCGGTAGTTCGGTGCCTCGACGGTCTGGGTGATGTCGTGCGGGTGGGATTCGCGCAGGCCAGCCGTGGTGATCTGGACAAACTGCTTGGTCTGCAGCTCCTCGATCGATGCGGAGCCGGTGTAGCCCATCGCTGCGCGCAGGCCGCCGACGATCTGGTGGGTGATGGAGTCGAGCTCGCCGCGGAACGGCACGCGCCCCTCAACGCCCTCCGGCACCAGCTTGTCCTCGCTGGTCACATCGGCCTGGAAGTAGCGGTCCTTGGAGAAGGAGCGCTTCTCCCCCGTCAGGCCGCGGCCCTGCATGGCGCCCATGGAGCCCATGCCGCGGTAGCGCTTGTACTGCTTGCCGCCCACCACGACGATCTCGCCCGGGGCCTCGGCGGTACCGGCGAGCATGGAGCCGAGCATGACGGTCGATGCGCCGGCGGCCAGGGCCTTGGCCACATCGCCGGAGAACTGCATGCCGCCGTCTGCAATGATCGGCACGCCCGCCTTGTGCGCCGGCACGGAGGCCTCCATAATCGCGGTGATCTGCGGCGCGCCGACGCCGGCGACAACGCGGGTGGTGCAGATCGAGCCCGGGCCGATGCCCACCTTGATGGCGTCCGCGCCGGCGTCAATCATCGCCTGCGCCGCGGAGCGGGTGGCCAGGTTGCCACCGATGACGTCGAGGCGGTCGCCGAAGTCCTTCTGCACGCGCGCCACCATTTCCAGCACGCGGTTGTTGTGCGCGTGGGCGGAGTCGACCACGAGGGCGTCGACGCCGGCCTCTGCCAGCAGACCGGCGCGGTCGTAGGAGTCCTCACCGGTGCCGATACCGGCGGCGACGAGCAGGCGGCCGTTCGCGTCCTTGGACGCGTTCGGGTACTGCTCCGTCTTCACAAAGTCCTTCACGGTGATCAGGCCGACCAGCTTGCCGTCCTTGGACACGATCGGCAGCTTCTCCACCTTGTTTGCGGAAAGCAGCTCGAGCGCCTTCTCCTTGGTCACGCCCTCTTCTGCCACGACCAACGGCATCGGCGTCATAATTTCGGCGACCTTGCGCTGGAAGTCGCGCTCGAAGCGCATGTCACGGTTGGTAACGATGCCCACGAGGCGCTCGTCCTCGTCCACGACCGGCAGCCCGGAGATCCGGAACCGGGCGCACAGCGCGTCCACGTCGTTCACGGTCATGTCCGGGCGCGCGGTGACCGGGTTGGTCACCATGCCAGACTCAGAGCGCTTGACCACGTCGACGTTTTCCGCCTGGTCCTGCGCGCTCAAGTTGCGGTGCAGCACGCCAATGCCACCCTGGCGGGCCATGGCGATGGCCATGCGCGACTCGGTGACGGTGTCCATCGCCGCCGACGCAATCGGCATGCCGAGGGTAATGTTGCGGCTGAACTTGGACGTCGTGGACACCTCGGCGGGCACGATGTGGGACTCGGCCGGCAGGAGCAGTACATCGTCAAAAGTCAGGCCCCGCAGCGCCACCTTGTTCGGGTCGTCGCCACCTGTGAGAACTCGTTCATTTGCCATATTGCTGCGTCTCCTCTCCCGCGCGGGTCACACCGTTTACTTTCCGTCATGATATATCGTCAGCGCCGTTTCACGTAAGGCGGGGGAATTGGCACGGGCCCGCAAAGCACATAGGGTTGGTGGTGTGAACTTTGATGACATGATGCCCAAGGACCCGTTCGCGGATGACCCGAACGATCCGGCGTCGTTTATTGAGGATGACGCGCTCCCGGAACCCCTCTCCCCGCAGGAGCGTGCCGACGTGCTGCGCGACCTGCAGTGCGTTCGCGACTGCATCCGCCGCCTGCAGCCCCGCGGCATCCGCGGCATCTACTTCATGTGCGACGACTGCGAGCAATGGCACTACTACGACTGGGCCATCATGGAACACAACATGCTGGCCACCCTGCGCAACCAGCTCCCGCCGGTGCACGAGCCGAGCGCGGAAATTGATTACGACGCCTACGTCACCTGGGACTACGCCATGGGGTTCCTCGACGGCCTGGAGGCCCGCTAACTTCGGGCCCGGCGCTTCCTAGTAGTTCTGCGCCTGACCAAGCGCGTCGCTGTGGTCCGCCACCGACCCGGCGCCCTCGCTTTCCCCGGCTGCACTCTGATCCACCTGGGACGGGGCAGCCGCCCCGTCCGTAGCGTTTTCCTCGTTGCCGGACTCTGTGCCCTGGCTTGGCGCAGCCGCGCTCGGTTGAGGTAGAGGGTTCGGGCGAACGGCACTGGACTGGCTTGACGGCTGAGCGCTCGGTCGGGCGGCAGCGCTGGACGACGGCTGCTCCAGGGTCGGCTGCGGGTTGGCTGAGGGCACCACCGTTTCCGTCACGGTCTGCGGCTCCGGAGCGGGAGCCGGCGACTCAGCAGGCGGCGGGGTGACCGTCACCGTGGAGACCTTGGTGCGCATCGTGGTGATCGGGGCCTGGCTCTTTTCGCCGTCCCGGTCCTGGTTTGCCCGCGGCTCCATGGATGCAAGCAGCGCCCTGGCCTGCTCGAACAGCGCGGACGCCGCGTCCTTGTCGCCGGAGTCGTTGGCCGCCTCGAGCTCGTCGAGCGTGGCGGCCAGCTCGACGGCCGCAGTGCGGTCTCCAAAGACTGCGGTCGCCGGGCCCCAGAGGGGCGAACCAGGGGTTGCGTTGTAGAGCGCCGCCCCGCTGCCAGTGACAACGGCGGTCGCCGCGGCAGCGCCGACCAGGCCGGAGACCCACGGGCTCACACCACGGCGCGACCGGCGCGGCTTCCGGGACGCGCTGCGGAACGGGATGACGGAACCTGCTGTACCGGTCTCGTCGGAGGCGTCGGAGGCGTCGGAGGCGTCGGGGGCATCGGAGGGGGTCGACGTGGCGTCGATAAGCAGCGGCTCCGACGCGGGACGATCCACCTCGCCCTTCAAGTCCAGGAAGAGTGCCGCGAGCTCATCCTCGCCGCCGGAGGGGTCCTCGCCTGCGGCGATCGCATCAAGCCAAGCGTCTACGTCGGCTACCGCGGCGAACTCCTCGGTGGCCTCATCATCGCGCCGAGTCATTGTGCAACTCCCCTTCCTCCAGTTTTTTACGCAGCGTCGCCAGCGCACGGTACTGGGCAACTCGCACCGCACCCGCGGTCGAGCCCACAGCCTGCGCCGTCTCCTCTGCGGAAAGGCCGACGAACACCCTCAGGATGACGATGTCGCGCGCCTTGTCATTGAGTACATCGAGCAACGCGCGCGCTCTGTTACTCCCGTCCCCCACCAGCGCAAACTCCTCCGGAGTCAGGCCGTGAAACTCCTCATCCGGCACCTCTTCGGTGGGGGTGAGCTTGTCGCGCGAGAGCGCGCGGTGCGCGTCAGCGACCTTGTTAAACGCGATGCCGTACACGAACGCCATAAACGGCTTGCCCTGGTCCACGTAGCGGTGGATCGAGGTGGCCACCGCGAGGCAGATCTCCTGCGCGACGTCCTCCGCCGTGGGCATGCGGTGCCCGCCAATCCGTGCGCGGGTGTAGCGCAGCACCATCGGGTGCACGATGGCCAGCACCCGCTGCAGTGCCCGCTTGTCCCCGTTTGCGGCGAGGGGGACGAGCCGCTGCAGCTCGTCCTCATCGTGGGGAGTCGTCATCTCGCTCCTTGCTCGCTCGCCGGCTTAAGGTCCACCGTTTTAAGTAACCGTAGGAAGTGTAATAGGTAGCAGACCATAGTGTTGCACTGCGGTCCAAGAGGCACACAAGCACGCAGAGCGCTTATCGACGCCACCTCCCCGGCATTTTCCGCACCTCTTCCAAGGTTCCCTTAAAGTTCACCAGCGCTTTACCTTTATCATCCACCCAGCTCACAGTGCATTTTTTCGGCGTTGCTTGCGCGAATACAGCTGTGGGACACCCATGGGAAACCTATCGTTTACCAAGGCGGTGGACACTTCGAAATCGGTGACGCCCCGCGCGGCCCGCCTGCACAACTTCACACGCTTTCCCTTCAGCACATTCTCTACAAGGAGCCTCTACGATAATGTCCCTGCCGCATCAGCTTCCCGGACCGAACGCAGACTTCTGGGATTGGCAGCTCCACAGCGCATGCCGTGGCGAAGCTTCCGAGGTGTTCTACCACCCGGATGGAGAGCGCGGACGCGCCCGCGCACAGCGCGAGAACCGCGCGAAGGCGATCTGCTACACCTGCCCCGTCCTCGAGCAGTGCCGCGAGCACGCGCTCCGCGTCGCTGAGCCGTACGGCATCTGGGGCGGCATGAGCGAGTCCGAGCGCCAGGTGATCCTGCGCGGCGGGCACGGCAGCAGCGTGAAGGTGCCAGCTGCGGCCTCCGCAAAGTAGCGCCCACACAAAATGCCCCGGGACTTTAAGTCCCGGGGCATTTTGCCGGTCCAACCGGCGCGCGGTGAGTCTACCGCTAGTGCGCGTGGCCTGCGTGGCCAGCGGCACCTGCGGCCTCGTCCTCCTCGGCCGGCTTGGTCACCACGGACGCCTCCGTGGTGAGCACCATACGGGCGATGGAGGTGGCGTTGACCACTGCAGAGTGGGTCACCTTCACCGGGTCGATGATGCCCTGCTCGACGAGGTTGCCGTACTCGAGCGTGGCGGCGTTGAAGCCCTCGTCGTTGTTCATCTCGGCGATCTTGGAGACAACGACGGAGCCGTCCAGGCCCGCGTTGTCAGCGATCCAGTACGCCGGCTTGCGCAGCGCGCGGGCGACGGCCAGCACGCCGACCTTCTGCTCGCCCGCGAACTGCTCGGCGTAGGACTCGAGCTCCTTTGCAATCTGCACGAGCGCGGAACCGCCGCCGGCGATCACGCCCTCCTGCACCGCGGCGCGCGCGGCGTTGATGGCGTCCTCGACGCGCAGCTTGCGCTCGTTGACCTCGGTCTCGGTGGCGGCGCCGACGCGGATGACAGCGACGCCGCCGGACAGCTTGGCCAGGCGCTCCTCTGCCTTCTCCCGATCCCAGGTGGAATCGGTGGACTCGATCTCGCGACGGATCTGGTTGCGACGCTCCTCGATGGCCTCGGCCGTCCCCGCGCCGTCGACAAGCACTGTGTCGTCTTTGGTCACGGTGACGCGGCGTGCGCGGCCGAGCTGGTCGAGGGTGGCGTCCTTGAGGTTGACGCCGACCTCCGGATCAATGACGGTGGCCTGGGTGACCACGGCCAGGTCGTCCATGAACGCCTTGCGGCGCTCGCCGAAGTACGGCGCCTTGACGGCGGCGACCTTCAGGGTCTTGCGCATCGTGTTGACCACGAGGGCCTGCAGCGGCTCGCCCTCGACGTCCTCCGCGATAATCAGCAGCGGCACGGAAGACTCTGCGATCTGCTCCAGCAGCGGCAGGAAGTCCGGCAGCGACGAGATCTTGTTGCGGACCAGCAGGACGCGCGCGTCCTCGAGCACGGCCTGGCCGGCGTCCGGATCCGTCATGAAGTACGGCGACAGGAAGCCCTTGTCAAAGGAGATGCCCTCGGTGAGGTCCACGTAAGAGTCGATGGACTGGGACTCCTCGACGGTGAGCACACCGTCCTTGCCCACCTTGTCCATCGCGCCGGCGACCATCTCGCCGACCTCCGGGTCGCGGGAGGAGACCGTGGCCACGTTCGCGATTTCCGACGATGCCGAGACCGGCGTCGCACGCTCGCGCAGCTCCTCCACGGTCTTCTCCGCCGCGGCGGCGATGCCCTTGTTCAGCTCGATCGGGTTCGCACCGGCGGCGACGTTGCGCAGCCCCTCGGACACGAGCGCCTGCGCGAGCAGGGTCGCGGTGGTGGTGCCGTCACCAGCGATGTCGTTGGTCTTGACGGCGACGGACTTGACCAGCTGCGCGCCGAGGTTCTCAAACGGATCCTCGAGGTCGATGTCGCGCGCGATGGTCACGCCGTCATTGGTCACGGTCGGGCCGCCCCAGGACTTGGAGAGGACCACGTTGCGGCCGCGCGGGCCGAGGGTGACCTTGACTGCGTCGGCGAGGATGTCCACGCCGCGCTGGATGCCCTCGCGGGCCTCCTGTTCAAAAGCGATAAGTTTTGCCATTGGTGGCTAAGCCCCCTTCGCTTACTTTTCGACGACAGCGAGCAGGTCGCGAGCAGACAGCAGCAGGTACTCCTCGCCGTTGTACTTCAGCTCGGTGCCGCCGTACTTGGAGAACACGACGGTGTCGCCCTCCTTGACGTCCGGGGCGACGCGGTTGCCGTTGTCGTCCAGACGACCCGGACCAACAGCGATGACGACGGCTTCCTGCGGCTTCTCAGCGGCAGAGTCCGGGATAACCAGGCCGGAGGCGGTGGTGGTTTCAGCCTCTGCGATCTGGACGAGAACCTTGTCTTCCAGCGGCTTGATATTGACGTTTGCCATAATCGGTACCTTGGTGACCTTTCGTGATGTTGCGTTGCAATCTTGCAGGTTTTGCAGTTGTCTCGATTGTCTCGATGCGCAGCCGTCGTCGCGGGTAAACAACTGTGCTCTACACAACCTGGTTAGCACTCTACCCACACGAGTGCTAAGTCACAACAACACGGCCCCCCGAAATCGCTACTGCGCGTGATCCGCGTTCAGTACCGCGTTGCGCCAGAGCTCGTATTCCTCCGGATTGTCCTCACGGTAATTCTGCACCGCGCGGATCGCCTGATCCACAGACTCGATGGTGCGCTCCTCCACACTCTTGCCCTCGCGGTTGGTAAAGATGACCGGCCCGCAGATCGCGCGGGTCGGGTCCGTGAGAAACGCCGGGTTGTTCGTCGCCGCGGTGTTGCGCGCCAAAGAGGCCACCGGGTTCGGCTCCGCGCCCTGAGCGCGAGCCTCCGGGTTGAACAGCGCGTGGAAGCGGTTGCCTTCCTGCTCAAATGCGACGTCAACAAAGTCGTCGTGCATCCCGCCAAGGAAGTCACGCGCCGTGTCCTCATCAAACACGATGCGGCGGTAGCTCAGGTCCGGCGACACCAGGAAGCCGAACCGCTCCCGGTCCGCCTGCTCCGGATTCGTCGTGGTCTCCGGCGTGTGGCCCGTGGCGTGTGATGCATCAGTCATGGTCAGCAATCCTCCCTGGCGCAGTGCTGCTCTGGTGCAGTGATCTGCTCTTGGCTCTGCTCTCGCCCACCAACATAGTCACTCCCCAGCGTTTGTGCAGGAGCGAAAGCTCCTCCGGGCCAGGGGTCACGCGCCGACGAGCGGCGTTTCCACCTCGAGCGACGTGTCGGTGGCAGTGGACAGCGGGGACGGCCGCGCGCCCTCGTGGATGAGCTGGCCGGCCAGCGCAGCGATCATCACGCCGTTGTCCGTGCACAGCTTGAAGCGCGGAACCCGTAGCTCGATGCCGTGGGCCTCGCAGCGCTCGCGCGCGAGCCCGCGCAGCCGCGAGTTGGCCGCCACGCCGCCGCCGAGCAGCAGCGTCCGCGCACCGGTGTCCTCGCAGGCCATGACGGCCTTGGCGGTGAGCACGTCACACACCGCCTCCTGGAAGGAGGCACACACGTCTTCCATGCTGATGACGTGCCCCTCTCGCTCAGCGGCCTCCACGTAGCGGGCGACCGCGGTCTTCAGCCCGGAGAAGGAAAAGTCGAAGCGGTGCTCCCCACGCAGGTCCTGCGCTTTGAACAGGCCGCGCGGGAACGCGATGGCGTTCGGGTCACCCTGCGCCGCCAGCTTGTCCACCACGGGTCCGCCCGGGTACCCGAGGCCGAGGAGGCGGGCGACTTTGTCGTAGGCCTCGCCGGCGGCGTCGTCAAGCGTCGAGCCCATCTCCCGCATCGGGCGGCCCACGGCCTGGACCTCGAGCAGCTGGGTGTGGCCGCCGGAAACCAGCAGGGCGATGGAGTGCGGCAGCTCGGACTCGCCCTCCAGATTGGCCACCGCGACGTGGCCGCCGAGGTGGTTCACGCCGTAAAAGGGCACGCCCCAGGCGGCGGCGTACGCCTTCGCCGCGGACGCGCCGACCAGCAGCGCGCCGGCGAGGCCCGGGCCGACGGTCGCGGCGACGGCATCGGGCTTGGCAATGCCGGCCTCGCGCAGCGCGGCCTCCATGACCTGCGGCATGGCCTCGAGGTGGGCGCGCGAGGCGATCTCCGGCACCACGCCGCCGAAGCGCGAGTGCTGCTCCATCGAGGACGCGACGGCGTCCGCGAGGACCTCCATCGTCCCGTCCGGGTGCAGGTCCACGATGCCCACGCCGGTCTCATCGCACGACGATTCAATCCCCAGCACGATCATGCTTCCTGCTCCCCTTCTGGTGATGTATGACTTCCCCGCGCGGTCCTGCGGGAGCGCATCATAGCGTACGCGTCCGCGCCCGACGCCTGGTAATAGTTCTTGCGCACGCCGGTGGTGGCAAAGCCGTAGCGCTCGTACATGGCAATCGCGGGGGCGTTGTCTGTGCGCACCTCGAGGAACACGGGCCCGTCGAGTAGGTCGGCGGTGTGCAGGAGCTGGTCCATCAGTGCTCGGCCGACGCCGCGGCGCTGGTGCGCCGGGTCGACGCCGATGGTGTGGATCTCAAACTCGGGGTCCTCGCGCGGGCCCAGCATGGCCAGGCCGGCGTAGCCGATGAGCACTCCACCGTCAGTGTCGCCGTCATCGAAGGCGCCGACGTAGAAGGTGTGGCGCTGGGCAAACTCCGCCAGCAGCATCTTCTCGGTCCACGGCTGATCGCCCGCAAACAGGGCCTGCTCTAGCTCGGCCACGCGGGTGGCGTCCGCCGGGACCAGTTCCCGAAACTGCACGTGCTCCCCTTACTTCCCCGGCGCGCGGAACTGGGAGAGGTCTACCTCCGGCAGGGCGGGTGACCTCGGGGTCGCCTTCGGCGGGACGGCGTCCGGGCGGCGCAGGTAGTGCGGCACCAGCGGGCCGGGTGTCGCGGTGAGGTCGGCCGCGGCAAGAAGACCGGCGGTGGTGGGCGCCTGGTAGGTCACCCGCTCCGCCTGCGCCGTGAGTTGTTCGGGGAGCTGCTCGGAGAGCTGCTCGGGGACCGAGCAGACCGCCACCGGCGGGCACTCCAGCGCCGCCGGGGCCACCACGTCGGGGCCGTCCGCGCGCGCGCCGGCGTCGTAACGCGCCCAGTACACCTCGCGCCTACGGGCGTCGGTGACTACGAGGGCCGAGGGGGCGTCCAGCACAGCGGCGACCGCGTCGTGCGTGACCACGCCGTGGACGGGCACGCCCAGGGCCTGGCCGAACGCGGACGCCGTTGCCATGCCTACGCGCAGGCCGGTGAACGGGCCGGGGCCGCAGCCCACCACGATGGCGTCGAGATCCGCAAACGCGCGACCCGCGCCCTGAAGGAGCTGCGTCACCGTGGGGACGAGCAACTCGTTGTGGGCGCGGGTGGCGGTCACGGATTCCGCGATGACCTCGCAGGAAGTAGCGCTGGCGGGGTCAGCGGGGTCGGGGACCTCCGCCAGGCCCGCGACCAGGTCTGTCGTTGCCGTGTCGAGTGCGAGTACAAGCATTACTGAGCCGGCATCATGAACCACTTGCCGCCCTGCTTGCCCACGATGATCGGGGTCTGCAGCGGGTAAGCAGTGGTGGCCGGGGCCTGGCAGATGTCCACGTAGCGCAGATCCACCTTGTCCAGACCCGGCTCGGCGTTTTCATCCTGCTTCAGCAGCGCGACGTACGCGGTGTTCTTCTCGTCATCGCTGGCGTTCTCGTCGGCGCTCATCTCCAGGTCGTCCTGGGAGAGGTGCAGTGCCTCCAGCTTGCTGTTCAGCAGCTCCGGCGGCTCGGTCGGGCACAGGGTGGTAAAGCCCATGTACTGCTCTGCGTCGTAAATCTGGCTCGGGTCCAGCATCTGCCCCATGAGCGCGTCGCCGCTCGGGTTGAGCTCCTCGATGGAGTCCTGCAGCGAGTTCGTCGGCGTTGCGGAGGCTGCCTGCGCATTCGGGCGGGACATGGGGATGAAAATCATCGCGACGAGCAGCACGACCCACAAAGCGCAGGCCAGCGCAACCCATCCGCGGTTGGTGTTGGAGAGCTTCAGCATGGGCTAAAGCCTACATTGACTGACCAAGATCGCCAGTTTGCCCCTCACCCGGCTCGCCGCCGCGCCACTCCCAGCCAATAATGCGCCCCTCCGAGTCGGGGTCCTCGCGCACCATCGTCTCGCGGTCCAGCGTGACCAGCAGGTAGCGCGACCCGAGCTGCTCGATCAGTCCGCCGCCCCACTCCGCGACCACCACGGCCCGGTCCAGCTCCGTATCCAGGTCCAGCGCGTCAAGCTCGCCGAGCGGGTCGCCGCTCGAGCCCTCACCGAGCAGCCGGTACGCGTCGACGTGAATCAGCGAGGGGCCGCCGGACAGCGACCGATGCTCCCGCGCAATCACAAACGTCGGGCTGGTCACCCGCCCCTTCACGCCGAGCCCGTCCGCAATGCCCTGCGTCAGCGTCGTCTTCCCGGCGCCGAGCGGCCCGTCCAGAATCACCACATCGCCCGCGCGCAGGGTCGCGCCGAGCTCGCGGCCGAGCGCCTTCGTCTCAGCCGCAGTTTCGCACACTCGTTGCACGTGTCTCCCTCGCCTTTCGCTTATCGACGCCCCTCTCTTCCCTCCCCAACATACTCCCGCACCGTCCTGCCCTTGGGCGCGCACAGCACCTCGTAATTGATCGTGCCCACCGCGCCCGCCAGCTCGTCCGCGCTCACGCCGCCGTCGCCGAAGAGCACCGCCTCGTCCCCCGGGCGCACGGGGCTAGCGCCGGTGGCACCATCCGCGCCAAGCCACAGCACAATCTGGTCCATGCACACCCTGCCCACCTGCGGGTACCACTGCCCGCCGATGGTGGCTCCGAAGTGGTCCTGCCACGAGCGGCCCACCCCGTCGGCGTAGCCCACCGGGACGAGCGCCGTGTACCCGTCCTCCGGCGCCTGCCAGGTCAGGCCGTAGCTCACGGACTCGCCGCGCGCGATCTGCTTGACCGCCACCACGCGGGCCGCCCACGTCATCGCGGTCCGCAGCCCGTGGGTCTGGCCCGGCACCGGTTCATCGCCGTACAAGCTCAGTCCCGGTCGTACTTGCTCGCAGTGCGCCTCCGGGCAGGTCCACAGGGCCGGCGAGTTTGCGATGTGGTTGACCCGCGGGGCCAGGCCCGCCGCCCGCGCCTGCGCCTGGGCGCGGGCAAACGCGGCGAGCTGCTCCGCGGTAAACGGGTTGCCCGGGTCGTCCGCGCAGGCCAGGTGACTCATCAGGCCGACGACGCGGATCGCCCCTTCCGCCTCGGCGCGCGCCGCCCGTGCGAAGGCCTCGGGCCACGCGTCCTCGTCCAGCCCGGAACGGTTCATGCCGGTGTCCACGATGAGGTGGACGCGGGTGGGGGTGGGGGTCGCGGTGGCGTCGAGAAGCATGCCCAGGTGCGCAAGCGAGGGGACGCCGACCTCGATGCCGGCGGGGATCTCCTCGCCCGGGGTCCACAGCCAGGCCAGGACCGGCTTGTCGGTGAGCTGGGCGACCTGGCGGGCCTCCGCGAAGGTGGCGACACCGAACGCCTCCGCGCCGTTGCGGTCCATCACCGGCACGCAGCGCTGCACGCCGTGGTTGTAGGCGTCCGCCTTCACCACACACATCAGGCGCGCGGGCCCCGCCTGTGCTGCGAGGACGCGAGTGTTGTGCGCGATGGCATCAAGATCGATGCGGGTGACCAGCGGTTGCGGACGTGTTGGGTTCATGCACGCTATTGTGCACCACTCGCGACCGGTTTAAAGCAAGTGCAGGACGCCGAGCAGGATGAGCAAGGCGGACACCGCCCACGTCGCGGCCAGGGTCACCGTGTGGGGGTTCGAGCGCGCCCACGCAAACCCGCGGCCCGCCAGGCTCTCCGGGCGCGCGCGGACCCAGCCGACCAGCAGCGCGGACAAGGTTGGCAGCGACAGGGCCACGGTGGCGTAGAGGACCAGCGAGGTGTAGCGGATCTCCGGCGGAATACCCGCAGTGGAGAGCAGGGCCAGCCCGCCATAAAATGGCATCGAGGTGGCTGATTGCACCACACCGAGGATGAAGCCGGTGACCACCGTCAGGGCGTTTGGTTTGCGGAGCGTTTTCAAGATGGCGTCGATAAGCTTGCTGTTGTCCCCGCCCTTCAGCGCGAGCACCGCGGTGGCCAAGCCTGTGACCAGGAGGAGCACGCCGAAGATGGGGCCGTCGACGAAGTCGTGAACGAGGGGCCCGAGGCCGTCGAAAATAGCGAGCATGAGCAGGGCGAGGCTGGCCACGCCCAGCCAATCGCCCGCGATGAGCAGCGCCGTGATGGCTGCGTAGGTGCGGCTGTGGCGGGGCACCATGATGCCTACCGTCACGATGACGCCGATAAGCAGTAGGTTCACCGAATCGACGAATGCGAGCGAGAGTGCGCCGAGCATCCTGCCACCTCCTATCGTTCCCGGCTCACCCTAGCCGAAACGACGCGCGGGGCCGAAGCCGTGGACTGCGCACGTGCGACGCACTGCTCGAGTACCATTGTCGGCGTGTCTGCGAAGTTGAAGAATCTTTCCGAACTGTCCAAGCGCGGCCCGCACCGCGTCCTCGAGGGCGACCTGGGCTACACCGGCCTGCCCGGCAAGGTGTACGCGCCGGTGGAAGGCAAGGACCTGCCCGCCGTCGCCTTCGGGCACGACTGGACCAAGAAGGTCGGCGACTACCACCGCTTCCTGCGCCACCTGGCCAGCTGGGGCATCGTCGTCGCCGCGCCGAACACGGAAACGGGGCTGGCGCCCGACCACCGCGGCTTCGCCGCCGACCTCGAAACGGCGCTGCAGATCTGCGCGGGCGTGCGCCTGGGCAACGGCAACATTACGGTCTCCTCCGGCAAGCTCGGCATGGTCGGCCACGGCATGGGCGGCGGCGCCGCGGTGCTCGCCTCCGTGGACAACCCGCAGGTCCGCGCCGTTGCGTCGATCTACCCCGCAAACGTGGCTCCCTCCTCCACGGAGGCGGCGCGCTCCACGTTCGTGCCCGCGATGATCATCGGCCCAGGCCCCGAGGGCGACGCACTGTTTGATCCGGGCAACCCCGCGAAGCTGGCCTACAACTGGGCCGGTGACGCGTGCTACCGCACCATCAAGAAGGGCGACCAGCAGGAGTTTTCCGAGGACGGCCTGCTCAAGCGCGTCCTCGGGCTGGGCAAGTCCAACCGCAGCATCCAGGAGACCGCGCGCGGCCTGGTCACCGGGTTCCTCCTGCACCAGCTCGGCGGGGAGAACAAGTACTCCGCCTACTCCGACCCGGAGGCCGCGGGCGGCAGCGTGAAGTCGCTGGTGGGCGACGACCTGGCAGAGGCCGCCGGGCTGAGCCGCGACGACAGCGGGTTCTCGCTGTTCTAGGCACGTTTGAGGCACGTTTTAGGCACGTTTTAGGCGCAGCCTCGCGATCATCCCTACCGTGGGCGCCTCCCGTTCGGTGGCTCGCGGCGCAGCACCGCCCGGATCGGCTTCTGCCCGTCCTCCGGCGGTTGTAGCAGCTTGGATGTCTTGAGCGGGTAGCTGTACTCTCCGCGCGGCACGACCAGCGGTGGCTTGTTCGGGTTCGCCTGCGCCATCGCGTGGTACTTCGCGGTCTGCGCCATTTTGCGCTGGTTGTCTCTGAGCATGGCCTCGAAATCCAGCATGCGCTTCTGGGTACGTCGCCGGTACTGCTCGGCAAACTCTGCGAAATCCATCACCATTCCCCTGTCTTCTTGATTGCCCACGGTTCATGCGCGTCCTGCGCTGGTTGCTCGGTGTGTTCAGGCTCTGCTGTGTGTTCGGTTTGTCCTTCGTGCTGCTCCGGTTGCGGTTCGACGACCGGGTCAGCGGCAGCCGGTGGCTCGGGAGCCTGGGCCGCTTCGGTCGGCGCGCCCTCCAGGTGCGCGACCTTCTCCGGCGGCGGGGCCGGCTCCTCCACCTGCGCAAGCTCAGGTGGCGGCGGGATCACGCCGTCCTCGGGCACAGGTTCGGGCTCGGGCACCGGTTCGGGCTCGGGCTCCGGCGTCGGTTCAGGCTCTGGCTCGGGCACCGGCTCTGGCTCTGGCTCCGTGACTTCGTGCGTACAGCACTCCGCCCCGGGGCACTCCGCCACCGCGTCGAGCGAGGCCGCAAAACAGTCGAGCCCCTCGAGCACCGCCGCGGCGCCGACCTGCACCAACGTGCCGACCCACGCAGAGGAATCCGAGGAAACCTGCTGCACAGGGGGCTGGAACTGCGACACCGTCTCGCAGTCCACTGCCTCAAGCCCCGCGTTGACGGCGCCGTCGAGCGCGTAGTTGAAGTTCACCTCAATGTTCATCGGCGGCATCTGCGGCGCTGGCGGCTGGACCACCTGCGGGAACACCCCGGCGCCAGCGCCCAACGCGGCGGACGCCGCCGACGTCGCGGCCTGTGACGCGGAGAGGCTCGCTACGCCCACGCCCACCGGAGCGGGACGCTCAACGCACCGCGACTCGAAGCGGGGGCACTCGCGCTGGGCCGGGGGCTCCGGTACCGGTGCCGGCGCTGGCTCCGGTGCGACAGCCGGCGGCGCCACAGGCTGCGGCGCCGGCTTCGGGGAGGGAGCCTGAACCGGTTCCGCGCACTGCGCAGCAACCGTCCCGGCCGCGCCCGCGCTCACGCCTCCCGCCGCGCCCGCGCCACAGGCACCGCCGCCGTACTCCACCGCGGGTGCCGGCTGCCGCTCAGCGACCTGCTCCACGCACTTCGCGATCGTGTCCAGGCAGTCCTCGATCACGCAATTGCGGTCCGACGCGGTCGCATTCGCCTGCGTGAGCGCACCGATCGCCACGTCGATGACCTGGTCGGTGAGCTGCGGGAACCCGAACTTCACAATCATCTCCAGCATGGTGCACACCGGGGAGAGCATCTCCTGCATCGCAATGTCGCCCGTCGCGCACACGTCCTCGATGGCCTTGCAGCACTCCTCGATCTGCCCGCCGACCTCATCGACCTGCGTGAAGTGCTCGGCTTCCCGCTCGGCGTCCGAGGACTCGCGCGCGGTAATGCCCACCTCGTCGAACCAGGGCCCGCAGATCGGCTCGCCTGTGGGACCGCGGCCGCCGCCGGGAGGCCCGAAGATGTCAGCCCCCAGGCTCCCGCCCGCGCTCACACTGCCCGTGCCACCGCACCGGCTGCGCAGCTGCGCGCCCGTCTGCGCGAACTGGCTAAGGTTCTGGCCCCGCAGCCTGTCGATGCTGCAGAGGAGCTCGTTCGCCATCCCCTGCGCGGTCGCACGTTTGCTTGACGACGCCACCGGCGCCGCCGAAATCAGCGACATCATCCGCTGCACTTCTGCCTCCACCGCCGTCACGAGAGCACCTCCCCGGCGCCAATCCCCGGCCCGAAGCCGGACGCGTTGCCCTCGTCCGTGCTCGCCACGTCGGAGGCGAGCTGCATGATGCGTTCCCAGTTGTGTGTACGGGTGCGCAAGTAGGCGGACGTGGTGGCGTCGATAAGCTCGAGCGCCGCCGCTATTCGCACCCCCTGACTCGCAAACCCCTGGCCAAAGCTCGCGGGCTCAACCCGCGCGGGATGCGCCGCGATGGCCTCCCCCGCCGCCTGGTACGCGCCGATGGCTTGCGTGTAATGCTCGCGAACCGCCTGAACATCGACGTCGACGCCGTGCTGCGATGCGCTCATTGTTCCACCCCCGTGTTGTCCCCCGACCCGCGTGCGCGGGCCGCTGTTTTTGTTGTCCCCTTATTAGACGCAGCTACACCCCCTCCGGTTCCCTCTCCCCGGAAACTTTTTCAAACCCCTTGTTTTCGAGGGCGGGAACCGACTGCGCGGGACGCCTGATCGCAGACTACACGGCCGCGACCACGGCGGCGAGGCGACCGGCCACCTCGCGTGCGTGCTTCTCGTCCGAAGCCTCCACCATCACGCGGAAGATCTCCTCGGTGCCGGAGGCGCGCAGCAGGACGCGGCCCTGGTCTCCCAGCTCCGCCTCCGCGGCTTCCTTCGCGGCGATGACCTCCGGGTCCTTGAGAATGGCGGACTTATCCGACACCGGCACGTTGATCAGCTGCTGCGGCAGCACCTGCATCACCTGCGCCAGCTCGGCGAGCGTCTTGCCGGTCTCCGCCATGCGCGCCATGAGCAGCAGGCCGGAGAGGGTGCCGTCGCCGGTGGTGGCGTGGGCCGGGACCACGATGTGGCCCGATTGCTCGCCGCCGAGCGAGAAGCCGCTGCGGTTGAGCGCCTCGAGCACGTAGCGGTCGCCCACCGCGGTCTCCTCGACGGCGATGCCCTCGCGCTGCATCGCAAGCTTCAGGCCCAGGTTGCTCATCACGGTGGCAACGAGGGTGTTGTCCGCCAGGGAGCTGCGCTCCTTCATGCCGGTGGCCAGGATGGCCATGATCTGGTCGCCGTCGACAATGTTGCCCTCCGCATCCACGGCCAGGCAGCGGTCCGCGTCGCCGTCGTGCGCCAGCCCGATGTCTGCGCCGTGCTCAACCACGGCCTTCTGGATCTGGTCCATGTGGGTCGAGCCGGAGCCGTCATTAATGTTGAAGGCGTTCGGAGCGTTGTGGATCGCCGTCACCTCAGCGCCCGCGGCCTCGTACGCCTTCGGGGCGACTTCCGACGCCGCGCCATTGGCACAGTCCACCACGACCTTAATACCGCTGAGGTCGGTGGTCATCGCCTCGGCGAGGTGCGCGAGGTAGCGCTCCTGCGCGTCCGGCGCCTCCTCGATCACGCGGCCGATGCCGGTGCCGGTGGGGCCGGTCTCCTCCAGCGTGGCCATGGTCCGCTCGATCTCGTCCTCAACGTCGTCCGGCAGCTTCTTGCCTCCCGCGGAGAAGAACTTGATGCCGTTATCCGGCATCGGGTTGTGGGAGGCGGAAATCATCACGCCGATGTCCGCGCCGTAATCATCAGTCAGGAACGCCAGGCCCGGCGTAGGAATCACGCCGACGCGGAGCACGTCCACGCCTTTCGACGCCATCCCCGCCGCCATGGCCGCCGCCAGCATTTCGCCGGAGACGCGCGGGTCACGCCCAATCAAGGCGGTCGGGCGGCGCTTAGTGGAGCGCCGGTCGCGCGTCAGCACGGTCGCGGCCGCCGCGCCAAGTTTCATTGCCAGGGATGCCGTGAGCTTCTCGTTTGCAAGTCCACGGACGCCGTCAGTTCCAAACATTCGAGTCATACCGACAATTATGCAGCACACCCCGGCGGCGTACAGGTCCCACCCCCACCAACGACAAAACGCCGCCACCCCAGTTGAACGGGGCGACGGCGTAAAGCCTTGCAGTAAGGGAAGCGATTAACGCTTGGAGTACTGCGGTGCGCGACGGGCCTTGTGCAGACCTGCCTTCTTGCGCTCGACGGCACGTGCGTCACGGGTGAGCAGGCCGGCCTTCTTCAGGGTCGGGCGCTCAGCCGGGTTGTACACGTTGAGTGCGCGGGCGATGGCCAGACGCAGTGCGCCTGCCTGGCCGGTCGGGCCGCCACCGTTGAGGTTGGCCTTGATGTTGAACTGGCCTTCGCGCTCGAGCAGCGTCAGCGGCAGGAGGATGTCCTGCTGGTGCAGCTTGTTCGGGAAGTACTCCTCGAACTCGCGGCCGTTGACGGTGATCTTGCCCTCGCCCTCGGTCACGGTGATGCGAGCGATTGCGCGCTTACGGCGACCAACGGTCTGGATCGGGCCCTCGTGCAGGTTCACCGGCTCGGCGACGGTCTCCTCGGACTCGTCAACCTCAGGCGCAACTGCGTCGCCGATGGTGTAGTTGAATTCCTCGGTTGCGGCGGTGGCGGCGTCGATGTCGCCAGCGTCTGCAACGTTGTTCTCTGCGTTGGTGTTCGGCTCGGTCATTACTGTGCCACCTGCTTAAACTCGTAGGTTTCCGGCTTCTGCGCAGCGTACGGGTGCTCGTCGCCGACGAAGACGTGAAGCTTCTTGATGGACTGACGGGAAAGCTTGTTGTGCGGCATCATGCCCTTCACAGCTTCCTCGATCACGCGGTCCGGACGCTCGTCCAGGGCGCGGCCCAGGGTCATGGACTTCAGACCACCCGGGTAACCGGAGTGGCGGTAGCGCATCTCACGATCGCGCTTGTTCGAGGAGATGTGGATCTTGTCGGCGTTGATCACGATGACGTGATCGCCGGTGTCAACGTTCGGTGCGAACTGCGGCTTGTGCTTGCCACGCAGGATGTCCGCTGCGGTGGAAGCGAGCTTGCCCAGCACCACGTCGGTTGCGTCGATGACGTACCACTTACGGGTAATGTCACCGCTCTTCGGGTGGTAAGTAGACATGCATGACTCCTTAAAGTCTGTCTAGATGGCTGCCGGCCATACTTCGGTGCCCGCACCCCCAACGGCGGCCGGTGGAGACCCGATGGGCGCGTCGCCGGTTCAAACCGGCAGGACACACAGGGGTATAACCATACGCGATGCCCACCTCAGCTCCAAAACAGCGAAGCGCCGCCGCAGGATCCCCCAATCCCGCAGCGGCGCTCACGTTTCCCCCTGTATCGATTCCCCCGAATCTCCCCCCGAGGCTCCCCGTTAGCCCCAGCTGTTTGCTGCGGCGTTGTTAACGGCGCTCATGGTGTTGTTGCCGTCCTCGACGGTGTTGGCGATCTGGTTGAGGATCTCGTTGAGATCCGCCGCCGCCTGATCCCACTTGGCCTGGTGCGCCATGTAGCTGGTCGCGGCCTCGCCTTCCCAGGTCGCCGTCATCGGACGGATGACCTCCTTGAGCTCGTTGAGCTGGCCGTTGATGGTGGCGGCGGAGGTGCGGATGTCCTGGGCGGTGCTGCCGATCTGGCCAAAGTCGTACTTGATGTGCATGTCAGTGGTGTCCTTTCGGTGGTGTGTGAGTTGTGGTTACAGCGCCAGTCCCGCGGAGCCGGACAGCTGGTCCAGGCTCTCGGTGGTGGCCACGTCGGTGTTCTCGTAGTGCTTGGCGTTGTCGCGGATGTTGTGCGAGATGTCCGTCAGCGCCTCGGTGAGTCGACGCTGTGCGTCGTCGTAACGCATCATCAAGCCGTCGAAGCTGCGCTGCGCGCTGCCCTGCCAGAACGTGCGGACGGACTCGGCGACCCCCTGGATCCGGTCGATCTCGCGGTTGACGTCCGCGTTGACGGAGTCAGCGTGGTCTGCCGTGGAGCGCATCACATCGGCTTCAGTCTGAAAGTTGCTCATGGTTCCCCCTCGTATCAAGAGTGTCTGGTTGGCAAACAGTCACTGTGTTGTGCTGTTCATATATTGGACGTAAAAACATGCCCGTCGGTTCCCTCGGTTGAGAAAAAAGTTTTCTACCCTTCCAAGGCAACCACCCCTTTATCCGCCTCTACCTGCACGTTTCCCTCATCAAAGCGCGCAGAATTCATTGCCATCGCGCACGTCGCTTCCTGGATCTGCGTCGGTGCTTCGCGTGTGTGGCACCCCACCGAGAGCTGCACGTTGCCCTCGGGCCAGGTCTTCCACAGCGCCTGCGAGCCGTCCGCCGCCCGCTCCAGGTAAGTCACTGCGTGCCCGTCGGTGGTGACCAGCTCGACGTCGTCGTCAAGCGCAATATCTTTGCGCAGCTGCTCCGCAAGCGTCTCCGGGGGCAGGTTGAACCGATCGTCCACGCTCAGCTGCAATCGGAAGTTCGGGTCGGGCCCGACCGCGCGCCACATGTCGCCGTCCTGCTCCAACGTAAACCCGGCGGGCAGCTCGACGCTCAGACCCTCCTGCTCAATCACTTCGGGCGCAGGGGCTTCATGCTTATCGACGCCCCCTCCCCCGGCTCCATCCACCCCGGTCTCCCCAAACAAGCCCCGGACGGTGAGCCATACCGCCACGGCGCACGCGAGCACAACCACCCCGACGACGCCGGCGAGGACCCACGTGCCGCGGCGGTCCGTGTCCGGCGCCAGCTCGCCCGCAAGCCCCTGCTCCGGCTGTGGTCGCCGCACCGGCGAAGGCCGAGCCGGGTACGCCTCGGCGGGCCCGATGCCGTCGGGCTCCTCCCGGAGCCGGTGCCGCGGCTCTGGCGCTGCGCTAGCCTGCTCAGGCTCGTGAGCGTCGCTGCGCTCCCATTCGTCCGTGGCGAGTTCGCCGGTGAGGTGGACGTCATAATCTGCGAGCGCTTGGTCCACCGCGTGGATCACAGACTCCTGGGCCACGAGGTGCACGTGCGCCCCGCCCGGGTCGGGCCCGAAGATGCTGCGCACGTTGCGCGCCACCTCAGCCGGTGTCGGCGCGTCCAGGCGGTGCAGGTTTGCCGCGCCGGAAAAGGTGGTGGCCTGTTTCGTGATGACCACGCGCAGCGTCGGCGTGTCTTGAGAAGTAAAGGTACTGGTCATAGGTGTTCTCCTTCCTCATACGGGGCACACAGCTGCACCGTGCCCACCGTGGTCCCGGCCTGCACCAGCGTCGCCCGCCCCGGGGCCTGCGGCGTCGGCTTCACGCCGAACAAGGCGCCCTCGTCGCGGGTGCCGTCCATCACCAGCACATCCGGGTGCACGTCCTTCATCGCGCCGAGGAAGCCGCCGAACAGGGCTCGCGAGACGCCGCCGAACTTGCGGGCGGCCACCACGTGCAGGCCGATGTCCCGGGCGTGCGGAAGCAGCGCCACGACGTCGCGCAAGTGCTCGTCGCCGACGAGCTCCAGGTCGTCGATGACCAGGTAGATGTCCGGCCCGGACCACCAGGAGCGCTGCGCCAGCTGCGCCGGGGTGACGTCCGCGCCGGGCAAGCGGGACCGCATCGTGGTCACCAGCGCCTTGGTCGCGTCCGCGATCGCCGTCGACGAAGCCGCGTACGCCGCAGTCATCTCGTCCGACGCGCGGCCCAGGTGGGCCCGGCGCGGGTCGCAGATGACCATGCGCGCCTGCTCGCGGTCCATCGCCTCGATCGCGGTGATCGCGCTGGCAATCACGGTGGACTTGCCCGACCCGCCCGCGCCGATGGCCAGGACGTGGCCCGACTCGCAGCGCACCGGTGCCAGGTGCGGTCCGCCGATGCCGAGGGGGATTGTGGGTGGGGTGGGCGTGGCGTCGGTAAGCAATGCGCCTGTGGTGACGTGGGCGGGCAGGACCTTGAGTTTGGGGACCGGCGTTTGGTCAGCGGCCTGGGCGGCGATGTGCGCGAGGTCCTGCGTGTTCGCGCGGGCGAGCAGCATGTGCTTGCCGCCGGGCGTGAGTCCGTGTCCGGGCTTGGCGGGCAGTTTTTGTTGGAGTTTGCGGTCAATGAGTGAGTCCATCGGCTCGGTCAAGTGCAGCTCGTAACGGGTGCCAATGAGGTCGCGCACGTTTGGGCGGATCGCGTTCCAGCGCTGCGTCGTGACCATAAGGTGCACGCCCGCGGCCGGCCCCTCCGAGGCGATGCGCGCGAGCGGCTCCTTGAGGTCCTCGAACTTGGAGTCCGGCGCGGTGAGCGTGTGCCAGCCGTCGATGAGCAGGATCGTCTCGCGCGCGGGGCGCATGCTTGCCGACACCACCTCGATCACCCCCGTCACCTCATCCACCACGCGGCGCACGCGCTCCTCGTCGCTGCGCAGCGCCACCCCCGCGACGTGCGGCAGGCGCTCCAGGTCGTCGAGGCCGCCGCTGCCCGCGTCAATGCCGTAGACCGCCAGCTCCTCGGTGGTGTGGTGCAGGCAGAGGGCGGCCACGATGGTGCGCAGCGCCGACGACTTCCCGGTCTGCGGCCCGCCGGCGATCGCGATGTGCCCGCCGGAGACGGAGAGGTCCACCATGAGCGGGTCTTGGCGTTGGCGGTAGGGGTCGTCGATAAGCCCGGCGGGTGCCCGGAGCCGTTCCGCGCCGGTCCCGCTGACGGTGTGGAGCTCCAGCGCGTCCGGCAGCGGCGGCAGCCACACCTGGTGCGCGCGCATCCCCGCCGCATCCGCGAGTTCGCGGGCCCGCTGCACCACCGCGTCCAGCGTGGTCGTCGAGGCGTCCGTGTCCACCTTCGTCTGCGCCTCCAGCGCGGGAGGCTCCCAGCCCTCGAACAGGCGCACCGCCGGCGCCTCCGCCGACGTCCCCTCCACGACTCGCCTGGTCAGCGGGCCAGACACGTAGGAGGCGCGGAACCGGACCAGATCGGGCGAGCCCGCCTTGAGGAATCCGGACCCGGGCTCGCCCGGCAGCTCGTAGGCATCCGGCACGCCCAGGACCTGGCGGGACTCGCCCGCGCTAAACGTCTTCAGGCCAATGCGGTACGACAGGTGCGAATCCAACCCGCGCAGCTTGCCCTCGTCCAGCCGCTGGGAGGCCAGCAGCAGGTGCACGCCGAGCGAGCGGCCCAGCCTGCCCACCGCCACGAACAGGTCAGCAAAGTGGGGGTGCTGCGTGAGCAGCTCGGAGAACTCGTCCACGATGATCACCAGCGCCGGCAGCGGGTCCAGCGCCTCTCCGCGCAGGCGGGCCGCAGTGTAGTCGGTGATGTTGGCAAAGTTCCCGGCGGTACGCAGCAGCTCCTGGCGTCGATTCATCTCCCCTGAGATGGCGTCGTACATGCGCTCCACCAGCACGGCTTCATCTTCCAGGTTGGTAATCACCGCGGACGTGTGCGGCAAGGCGTCACAGCCCAGGAAGGTCGCGCCACCCTTGAAGTCCACGAGCACCAGGTTCAGCTCATCAGGCGAATGGGTGGCGGCGAGGGCGGCGACCAAGCTCCGCAGCATCTCCGACTTACCGCTGCCCGTCGCACCGATGCACAGTCCGTGCGGGCCCATGCCGCCGTGCGCCGCCTCCTTGAGGTCCAGGTACACCGCCTGCCCGTCCGGCGTGGCCCCAATCGGCACCGTCAGCCGCTGCCGGGTCCCCTCCCGGCCCGGCCACATGGTGTGCATATCCAGCGTCTGCACGTCGTCATAGCCCAGCATGGCCAGCAGGTCCCCGCCCGTCTTGCGCGCCCCGGTGCCGTCGTCGGGCCGGCGGTAAAACGCCAGGTGGCGGGCGATGATCTGCGCCTCCTCGTCCGCGAACCGGTCGGGCGTGCCGAGATGCTCGGAGCCAGATTCCGTCATCGCCGTCAGCGTGTCCTCGCACACAACGTAAAAGGCGTGCTCGTCCACAAACGCGTCCGCGTCTGGGTGCACCGTGATCACGCAGTCCGCGGCCTGGGCAGTCTGGGCTATCGACGCCGCATGCCCCCGCTGCCCCGCCCCCTCCGGCTCCGCCTGCGCATCGAGAACCGCGACGCGAAACTCCGCCTGCTCCGGCTCCCTGGTGTGCGGCAACCACTTCGCCCACCGCATCCCGGAATGTTCCAGGTCCAGCCCTACCAGCTCCGGGCCGTGGAAGAACGCCAGCTGGGACACGATCGCGCGAGACACCTCGCGGGCGCGCGGTCCCGCCAGCGTCACCGCAGGAAACGCGGCGAGCTGCACCACGATCGGCATGCCCGCCACAGTGTTCACCGCCGCGACGGCACGTCGCAGGCTCACCGCGCACACCGGATCCAAGTCTTCGGGCGAGCCCGGGTCCTCCACCTCAACCGGCGTGCACAGCGCCATGTTGCCGGTGCCCAGCCGCACCTGCAGCGCCTCCGGGCTCGCGGCGGTGCGCTCCCACACCCGGTAGGTGGGCACGCCCGTGAGCAGCAGCGCGGGCTCAGGGTGCACGTAGGTGAAGTGCTCGCGCTGCTGGACCGCATTGGTGCGCGCCCGACGCGTCAGCGCGTCAAGGTGGCGCAGATAAACGCGCCGCGTTTCGTCCATATCGCCCTGCTGCTCCTGCGGTTGGAACATGGCGAGCAACCCGAACGCCATCATGAGCGGGAAGATGAGCATCATCGGCCCCACGGCGCGCCCCGAAAGCATCATCAGCGTCATCACCGCGCCGACCGCCACCATCATGATCACGGGCATAAGAATGCGCAGCATGGGCATCGGCTGCTGCTTCTGCGCCTGCGGCACGGCCTCGGCGTGCAGCGCGCCAGCCGGCAGCGCAGGCGCCTCCCCCAGCTGCGTCGGCGCTGGCGCGAGCACCGGGTTCTGGTCGACTCCGAGCACGGGACGAATCCCCCCTATCGTTGCTGGCCACAGCCGCTGGTTCCCCCGAACCAGCCCCCGAGCTGTGGACGTGCCCGGCAGTTTACGCCATACTTGGCACCACCGCGCGGCAAATGGGGGTCCGCGCCAGATTCACGGGGGTTTATACCTTGGTAGCCACGTCCGCGCACCACATCGTGCGCATGACCGTCCGCGTCAGCGCCGTCTCGTTCCACCGCGACATCGACCTGACGCTTCCCACCTCGTCCACCTTCGCGGAGATCCTCCCGGAACTCGCCACGTATGTGGAGCTGCCGCGCATCCATCGCCCGTGGGAGGCCACCACCGTCGGCGGCGAGCCCCTGGACATGGTGACGCCGCTGCACAAGCTGAAGCTTCGCGACGGCAGCGTCGCCGTCCTCCGACCCCAAGAGGTCACCGAACCGCCCATGGTGCGCGACGCCGCGGAGTCCCTCGACGTGGCCGCCGCCGGTGCCCGGGATACGCGCGGGCTGAGCGTGTTCGCCTCCTTCGCCGGCTGCGCCGGACTCGCCGTGGTGGCCGGCATGTTCGTGTCCACCCCAGTCGCGCTCGGACTGGGCGTGCTCGCCCTGTTCGCTCTCGCCATGGGCACCGGTTCGCAGTCTCTGTTCGCACCGCTACCCGCGCTGGCCGGAACCGCCGTCGCCCTCTGGGTGGCGGGCGAGCCCGCGCAGTGGGGCGGTGGTGCCGACCCGGCGCTGGGGGTGCTTGCCGGTGCCGCCACCGCGTGCGTGCTGCTCATCGGCGGCGCCGTCACCGGGCTGGCCGCCACCTTCCCGGCGACGCTCACCGCCGCGCTGGCCGTGCTGCTCAGCGCGGGGGCGTGCGGCGCGTGGTTGCCCGCGCGCCACGCGCCCGCGGCGCTCGCCGTCCTCGCCTGCCTCATCGCAGTGCTTTCCACGCCCGCCATCGCCACCCGCGCCGCCGGGCTGAAGGTGCCGCGCGTGCCCACCGCCGGCGAAGCGTTTACCACCGCGGACGGGTACCAGGTGGACGTCGATAAGCGAAGTGCCCGTGCTGTGACCATCGTTGCCGCGATCTCCTGCGCGGTGGCGGCCTGCCTGGTGCCGTCGATACTCGCGACCGTGTGGGACGGCGGGGCCTGGCCGTTCGCCTTCGCGGTGTGCACCGCGGGCGCGCTGGCCATCTACGCGGGGCGCAATCACTACCCGGTGCCGCGGACCGCGCTCACCGCCGCGGCGCTCGGGGCGGTGTTGGCCTGCGCCGTCGCCGTCGCACGCAGTGCCCACCCGCACCCGGTGTGCATCGCGCTCGCCGTGTTGTTGGCACTGGTGGCAGCGACGGCGAGCCTGTGGATCCCGCGCGTGCCCGAGCTCGAGCCGACCACCGTCGTGTGGTTCGAGCGTGCCGAAACCGCGGCCATCATCGCGGCGATCCCGCTGGCCGTGCACCTGACCGGCGCGTTTTCCATGATTCGGGGGCTGTGACCGATGCGCCGCATCAGTTGGGCCGCGGGGGTCGCGCTCTGTGTCGCCACCCCGGTGACGTTTGTCCCGCCTGCACACGCCCAGGACTATGACTGCACGGTTCCCGTCCACGCACCCCCGCCTCCCGCGCGCACCGCGGACGAACGCGCGCGGCTCGATGCGACCGATCCGCTGGCCAAAGCACACGCATTTGCCACCGGGCGCGGGGTGCGCGTAGCCGTCATCGACACCGGCGTGCACCCACACCCGCAGCTGGACCAGCTGCGGCCGGGCCGCGACTTTGTGGACCAAGACGACCCCGACCCGCTTCGCGACTGCGACTCGCACGGCACCGTCGTCGCCGGCATCATCGCCGGAACGGAGCTGGGTGTGGCGCCCGACGCCGAGCTCATCTCCATCCGGCAGACCTCCGCGCACTACCGCGACCACGCGCAGGAGGGCGAGGACCCCACCGCGGGATCGCTCGCTACGCTAGCCAGCGCCATCCACAACGCCATCGACGAAGGCGCCCACATCATCAACGCCTCTGTCGTATCTTGCCAACCGCCGGAGCTCGCGGCGCGCATCGACACCGGCCCGCTCGACGCCGCACTCGCCCGCGCCGAAGCCGAAGGTGTGCTCGTTGTCGCCGCCGCCGGCAACGAATCCGGCGAGTGCAAGCAGGGCTTCGCCGTCTACCCCGCGCACTCGCCCACCGTGCTCGCCGTCAGCGCGCGCGACACCGCCCACGACCTGGCGGGATACTCCATCCGCATCCCGGGCCCCGCGCTCTCCGCGGCGGGCACGGTCCCGCTGGCGCTGTCCTCCGATGGCACCGGCTTTGCCACCGGCACCGTGGGCAGCAACGGCCCCGCCCCCTACGCGGGCACCAGCTTCGCCGCTCCCGCCGTCACCGGTGCCGCGGCCCTGCTCAAGCAGCGCCACCCGCACCTGGGCCCCGCCGAGCTGCGCGCACACCTCTACGCCGCATCCCAGCCCAGTGGCGGCGCACTCGACCCATACGCCGCCGTGACCCAGCTCGAGACTCAATCGCTTCTCGACGCCCCACCACTCACCCTCACCCCCGCCACCGAACACACCTCACCGTCCGTCGGCCGGCTGGGCCAAGTCCTCCTCGCCGCTTCCCTACTGCTCATCGCGCTGGTTGGGGTGGCGCGGCTGCGTGGGCTTCGTGGGATGCGGCGGCAGCGTAACTAGCTGGTCGGGCTGAGGCGGGCCGGGGTGCTGGTTTTAGGCCGAATCCACTCTGCCACCGCAGAGTAAGAAGCTGCTTGCTAGTAGGTCGCTGTCAGCGCGGCCTCGCGAGTAAGCCGCTCGCCCGCCGGCAGCAGCTGCACGATCGACCACGGCACCTGCTCGGTCCGCGCAGCGCCCACGGTCTCCAGCGTGCCCGCGTCGGGCGCCTCGTAGCGCAGCCCGGTTTGGTCCACGACGTGGTAGCCGTGCCCAGTGTCCACGGCCACCGCACCACTCGGGAGGCCCGCGAAGCGGGTGGCGGGGCCCTCACCGGACAGCAACACACTCCCCTCGAGTGCTTCGCTCGCAGGCAGGTGAGCGGCCCCGCCACCTTCGGTGGCGCAGGTCGCAAGCGCTCCATCAGCGGCATCAGAGCCATCAGCCGCATCTGCTCCGGCAACCGCGCCCGCCGGGTCGAGGAAGCGGACGAGTCTGGCTGGCAGGCGGATGTCCACCGGGGGCTCGGCGTCGGGCCGGTCGGCGACTGCTTGGGGTGTGAGTTCGGAGGGGATGGCGCCGGCGTCGATAAGCATTTGCGCCTGGGCGCTGGTGATTTCCTGCACGCCCCGGGAGGTTTCCGCCCAGTCGCTAGTGCCGGTGCGGATCACGCGCGGCAGTGGGTTGGGTAGGGCGAACGGCGGGTGCTCGCGGAGCGCGCCGAGGACCGGGGCGGGCGGGCGCCAGCGCGGGGTGGTGGCGTCGATGCCGAGCCCGCGGCGAATCACGCGGCCTTCCGGCGTGGCCGGCGGCGGCAACTGCGTGCGGCCGTCGCGGGTGACCAGCCATTCGCGGCCGTCGACTTCGGCGAGGAGCGCGGTGTCCTCGGCAAGCAGGGGCGCCTGCGCGGGCACGGCGCGCACCACGACGGCGTCGCCGGGCGCGGTGCACGCCGACCAGTGCGTGTCCTCGGCGTCCTCTGGGGCGAACACGGACGGCGCGACCCCGATCCCCACCGGCACGCCCCGGGCAAGCGCAGCCAGGTGCTCGTCGCCCGCGCGCACCGGTTCCTCGGGCCCGCCCACGATCAGGCGGGCAGAGGTCAGGTTGGTCACTGGGTGCACGGTGTCGTCCACGCGCGCAAACAGGCTGCCGTCCGCAGCGCGGATCACCGCCGCCTCGCCCGGGTCCGGGTTCGGACGCATCCACGCAAACAGCCCCATCACGCCCGAGATCATCAGCACCGCCACCAGGCCGAAGATCATCGCGCGGCGGCGCGAGGACAGCGGGTCGTGGATCATGCGGATGTCGCCGAGAATCAGGCCGTGTTCTACTCTGCGCCGCAGGAACCGGTGCCCGGACACCTGCGTCTTTGTCGTTGGCAGCAAGCGCGCCATGTGTGCATCCCCCTCAAGCGGTCTGAACCCGGCTCCCCCGAACCGGACCGCTTCAGGCTACTGCAAAGGCGCTGCCCCCGCAGCGTAACCCGCCCCGCCGTTCGCGGGCTCGAGCTGGTAGAGCGTGTCGGAGCCGTGCTCGTGGGCGTCGTTAATCATGCCCTCGAGCTCAGCGCGGGAGAACTGCTCGTTGACGGCAAAGATCACCACATCGCCCTTGCGATAGACGGGCGTGAGGCCACGCGAGGTCCAGAAGCCGCGCTGCATCTGCAGGCGCTCCAGCTGGATCGGCCAGAACGCGCCCGGGCTGAGCATGTAGAACTTGATGTTCAGCGCCTCCGCGCCCTCGTCCACGATGTTCTTCGCGGTCGGGTCGCCGCGCAGGCCCTCGCCGATCTCGCGGGCGGCCCAGTAGGTGATGTCCATGTTGGAGCCCAGCCCGCCGGTCGGCCACAGGTAGTGGCGCGACAGCGTGGGCAGCCCGTTGTACGCGTAGGCCCACGAGTGGCCGTCGGCCGGATCGCCCATGATCGTGCCGTTCCACGCCGCGGGCTGGGTGGCCAGCCAATCCCAGGCGGCGAGGTCATCATCATCAACCATGCGGTCATCATTGCGCCCGCCGTCAAACGCGCGCCGCTCGCCGTCCACAGCGCCGGCCTGCACCATCGGCGTGCCAATCAGGGCAAGCACCAGGGCAATGCCTATCGACGCCACCCCGCTCCCCTTCTCCCACCCCCGGGAGCCCAGCCGCGCGGCCACCGGCGCGAGCGTGAACAGGCGGATCATCACCGCGACCCCGATCGCCGCGCCGACCGCCACCGACAGCGCCACCGGGAAGATCAAGCGGTGCGCCGTGTTGTAGTGCAGGTTGCCCACCAGCGTGAGCAGCCCGGAAAGCGGGCCGCCCACCGGTGCGAGCGCGTTCGCCGCGATGGCAAGCCAGATGGCGTAGAACAGCGGGGCCCACACTTGGCGGCGCCACACCACCAGCGCCACCGCGCCCAGCCCCGCCAGCCACAGCAGCACGGTCGGGTCGAAGCCCGGGAACAGCTGGTGCACGTGGCGGGTGCCCATCGTGAACGCGGCCGCCCACCCGCTGTCCAGGTCCTCGCTCTCCACGGGCTTCCAGCCCGACACCTCCTCGGCCTGTGCCGAGCCGGCGAACACCTGCGGCAGGTACAGCACCGCGCCGATGATGCCCGGGGCCGCCAGCCACAACGTATCGCTGATTCGGCCGCGCTCGGGCGCGACCAGCGTGGAGGTCAGCCAGTACAGGCCCACGCCGATGACCACCACGGTCACCGCCGCCGGGTGGGCGGTGAGCACGCCAAGCAGCCCCACCAGCGCGGGCAGCGCCGTGATGCGCTCGGCGGGGACCCGCACGAACTGCCAGATGACCATGCCGGTCAGCGACATGGCGAACAGGTACGGCCACATGCCCACGTAGTCGCCGACCCAGATGAGCTGCGGGGCGACGGTCACAAGGATCGCCGCGAGCCCGCCCGCAATCTGCGCGGTCAGCCCGCGCGAACGCAGGAACGCAAAGGCCATGCACGCCGCCGTCGCCGGTAGCGCCAGCCCCGTCAGCACAATCATGCCGATGTTCAGCGTAGGGATCGGGTCCAGCCCGGCCACCTTGCCAAACATCGCGATGCCGGTGTGGAACGCCGACGGGTAGAGCAGCTGCGCGTGCGTCTCCACGTTCTGCAGCTCGCCCAGCCTGGTTGGCGAGGCAATCCCCTCATCCATGATGAAGCGCACGAGGTTGGCGTGCCACTGCACGTCCCACCCCTGGACGATGTTGTACACGCCGTGCGGCGAGCGCACGAGCCAGCCGAGGCGCTCGCTGATGAGCAGCCACGCGCCAACCACCACGCCCGCGGTGGGCAGCAGCCAGTACAGGTCCAGCAAGGTGCCCTTGCGCCAGTCCCCCGGGAAAAGCGCGCGCCGCCACGTCACGGCACCGCCGCGCCGCGCCTTGCGAGCAAACGCGTACCGCCACACCGCCGCCGTCGCGAACGCGACAACCAGGCTCACGCCGAGCGTCCACAGGTCCAGCGGCGCCGAGGTCAGCCCCCACACCCAGGCGCTCATGCCGAAGATGCCAAAACTCACCGGCAGCGCCGCAGCCAGCGCGCGCGGCCCCTTCGCGCCCGCGATGAGGTTGAACAGGAACCCGGGCAGCAGGAAGAACGGGACGGCAAACCACGCGGCCGCAACTGGTGTCATCGTTCCTCCTCGCTCTGATACTTCGCTAGCATTCTAGGCCTTTGGGTTCGCTACAGTGTGCGCCGGTCGCGCGTCGTCGCGATTCTTTCCGCAAACGCGCTCTCGTGCGGATAGTCCACCCGCGTCAGCGTCAGCCCGCGCGCCGGCGCCAGCGGAACCTCCGGGTTCCGCGCGCGCTCCCCGAGCAGCCCCGTGACCCACTCCGCTTCACGACGCCCCTCCCCCACCGTCAGGCACGCTGCCACCAGCGCGCGCACCATGTTCCAGCAAAAGGCGTCCGCGGTGATGCGCGCCTCGAGCACGCTTGCCGACGTCTCCGCCCACCCAAACTCCTGCACCTGCCGAATCGTCGTCGCGTGCTCCTTCGGCTTGCAAAATGCCGCGTAGTCGTGCAGCCCCACCAGCTGCGACGCCGCCTCCTGCACGCGCGCGAGGTCCACTGGCTTCGGCCACACGGCGATGTCGGTGCGCCGGGTCGGCACCGCACCCGCCGGGTTGGTGGTCACCTTGTAGGTGTAGGAGCGAGAAAGGGCGGCGAAGCGGGCGTCGAAAAGCGAGTTGACCTCGCGGACCCCGAAGACGCGCACGTCCTCCGGAAGGAGCTTGGCCAGGCGGCGCACCAGGCGCGTCGGGTCGCCGCCGAGCGAGCGCTGCTCGAGCGAGGCACGCGGGATGTCGGCGTGCGCGACCTGGCCGGTGGCGTGGACGCCGGCGTCGGTGCGGCCAGCGACGGTGAGCGTGATCGGCGTGCGCAGAACCAGCGACAACGCGTCCTCAATGGTGGCCTGCACGGTGCGCACGCCCGACGTTTGCCGAGCCCAACCGTGAAACTGTGTGCCGTCGTACGCGATGTCCAGCCGCACCCGCATCAGGTCCGGGTCGTGCTGCGCTGCGTCGTTCATTCGCATAAGGCTAGCAAACAGCGCGGGCGCGGCCGCGCGGCGTGCCCGCCGCCGGCCCCGCCGCCGGCCCATCACCAGCCCCGCCACCGCAGATACCGATACTAAGACCCCGAAGAGACGCCCCAAAACGGCCTTATCGGGTTCTTACTATCGGTATCTACCGAAACACACCGCGAACACACCGCGCGAAACGGGCCCGGAACGCGCAAAACGGCCCCTCCCGAACGAATCGGGAGGGGCCGCCGCGGGCCCGGAGGCGCGGGAGCTAGCCGTGGCTAGTCCTACTTCTCCTCGGACTCAGCCTCTTCGGCTGCCGGAGCCTCAGCGGACTCGGCTGCCTCGGCGTCTGCCTGCTTGGAAGCGGCAGCGCGTGCGGTGCGCTCAGCCTCCGTGGACGCGGTCTGCTCGAGGACGAGCGAGATCTGTGTCATCGGGGCGTTGTCGCCCGCGCGGTTCTCCAGCTTGATGGAGCGGGTGTAGCCGCCCTCGCGGCCCTCAAACAGGGGCGCGAGCTGGTTGAACAGGTAAGCAACGATCTCCTTGTTCGGCAGTTCAGCGGCGACTGCGCGGCGGTCTGCCACGGTGCCCTTCTTTGCCTTGGTGATCAGCTTCTCGGCGTAGGGACGCAGCATGCGTGCCTTCGCGTCGGTGGTCTTGATTGCGCCGTGCTGGAAGAGGGAGATAGCCAGGTTGGACAGAATGTGCTTCTGGTGGCTGGCGGACCCTCCGAGACGGGCACCCTTCTTAGGGGTAGGCATTTTCGTACTCCTCGTGTGCGTTAGTTGAGCGCGTGCTCTTACGTGTTACTCGGCTTTACGCGAGTGTTACTCGGTCTCATCCCCGCTGGGATCGACGAAGTCGCCGGTCTCGGCATCGTAGCCCTCGATCTGCGTCGGGTCGAAATCTTCCGGAGCATCCTTCAAGGTCAGGCCCTGCGAAGCGAGCTTGATCTTGACCTCGTTGATGGACTTCTGGCCGAAGTTCCGGATGTCCAGCAGCTCGGACTCGGTGCACTCTGCGAGCTGACCGACGGTGTGGATCTCCTGGCGCTTCAGGCAGTTGTAGGAACGCACGGTGAAGTTCAGGTCCTCGATCGGCGTGTTGTACGCGGCAATGAACTCGGTCTCCTGCGGGGAGGGGCCGATCTCAATGCCCTCGGACGCCGTGTTCAGCTCGCGGGCCAGGCCGAACAGTTCCACCAGGGTGGAGCCTGCGGAAGCCAGGGCGTCGCGCGCTGCCATGGAGTTCTTGGTCTCCACGTCGATGATCAGCTTGTCAAAGTCGGTGCGCTGCTCAACACGGGTCGCCTCAACCTTGTAGGCGACGCGGGTGACCGGGGAGTAGATCTGGTCGACCGGGATACGGCCGGGCTCCCCGCCCGCGTTGGGCATGGCCGGGACGTAGCCGCGGCCGCGCTCGACAACAAGCTCCATCTCCAGACGAGCCTGCTCGCTCAGCGATGCGATGTGCAGATCCGGGTTGTGGATCTCCACGCCAGCCGGCGGCTCGATGTCGCCCGCGGTGACGTTGCCCGGGCCCTCGACGGACAGGTACATAACAACCGGCTCGTCGGAGTCGGAGGACAGCACCAGGTCCTTGATGTTGAGGATGATCTCGGAAACGTTCTCCTTCACACCAGCGATGGTGGTGAACTCGTGGAGCACACCATCGATCTTGATGGAGGTCACGGCCGCGCCCGGAATGGACGACAGCAGCGTGCGGCGCAGGGAGTTACCGAGGGTGTAGCCGAAACCAGGCTCGAGCGGCTCGATGACGAACTTCGAGCGGTTGGTGTCGATGTACTCCTCGGTCAACTGCGGACGGTGAGAGATGAGCATGAACTTCTCCTTTATCGGCTCCCGCTATTTGAAGCCGGTAGGAACGGATGTGTTTGGAAGATTCCGCGCACGGAAGCGTCGATAAGCAATGAGCGCGGGGCGAAGCAACCTGGGTTACTTCGAGTAAAGCTCGACGATGAGCTGCTCCTGCAGGGGCACCTCAATCTGAGCGCGCTCGGGCAGCTGGTGCACGAGGATGCGCAGGGTGTCCGGAACGACCTGCAGCCAAGCCGGAACGACGGAGTCGAGCAGGTTATCCTGCGCGTCCTCGAACCAGAGCATGTTGCGGGACTTGTCGCGGACATCGATGATGTCGTACTGGGTGACCTTGTAGGACGGGACGTCGACGCGCTTGCCGTTCACGGTGAAGTGACCGTGGGAAACCAGCTGACGGGCCTGGCGGCGGGTGCGAGCCAGACCTGCGCGGTAGACGACGTTGTCCAGACGGGACTCCAGGAGGATCAGCAGGTTATCGCCGGTCTTACCCGGGAGGCGGTTGGCCTCCTCGTAGTAGCGACGGAACTGCTTCTCCATCACGCCGTAGGTGAAGCGAGCCTTCTGCTTCTCCTGCAGCTGGAGCAGGTACTCAGATTCCTTGATGCGAGCGCGGCCAGCCTGCCCCGGGGGGTACGGGCGACGCTCGAAGGACATGTCACCGCCGACGAGGTCGACGCGGAGGCGACGGGACTTACGGGTAGCAGGGCCGGTATAACGAGCCATGGTGTTTTACCTCTTTTCCTTTCTGCCTTAAACGCGACGACGCTTCGGCGGACGGCAGCCGTTGAACGGCTGCGGCGTCACGTCCGAGATCGAGGACACCTCCAGGCCGGCGGCCTGGAGCGAACGGATAGCGGTCTCGCGGCCGGAGCCGGGACCCTTGACAAAGACGTCAACCTTCTTCATGCCGTGATCCATCGCCTTGCGGGCGGCGTTCTCAGCAGCCATCTGCGCGGCGAACGGGGTGGACTTACGGGAGCCCTTGAACCCGACGTGGCCGGAGGAGGCCCAGGAGATGACAGCACCGTTCGGGTCCGTGATGGACACGATGGTGTTGTTGAAGGTGGACTTGATGTACGCGTGGCCAGCGGCCACATTCTTCTTTACGACGCGACGACCGCGGCGCGCGCCGGAACGAGTCTTCGGAGGCATATGTTACTTCTTCTTTCCTGCGATAGTCTTCTTCGGGCCCTTGCGGGTACGCGCGTTGGTCTTGGTGCGCTGGCCGCGGACGGGCAGGCCACGACGGTGGCGCAGACCCTGGTAGGAGCCGATTTCAATCTTGCGGCGGATGTCAGCCTGCACCTCACGACGCAGGTCGCCCTCGACGGTGTAGGAGGACTCGATTGCGTCGCGCAGGGCTGCGAGCTGATCGTCGCTCAGGTTGTCCGTGCGCAGGTCAGGAGAAATGCCGGTCTTCTCGAGCAGTTCCTTGGCACGGGTAGCCCCGATGCCGTAAATGTAGGTGAGCGCGATCTCCATGCGCTTGTTGCGCGGGAGATCAACACCAGCGAGACGTGCCATGTGGCTACGTTCCTTTCGGGTTGTTACGGTGGTTTTCTCCCTACCCGCCCACGCCAAACAACGCTTTGTCCGGACCGAGCCGGAGGATGGGTTGAGACTCGCGCGGCTCCAGCCACCGTGGCCGGAGGTAGTCGACGCCGCGGGCAAACCCGCGCGTCTGGGCAAGGAGGCTTACGTAGTTACTTGTAGCGGTAGGTGATACGACCCTTGTCCAGGTCGTACGGGGAAAGCTCCACGACGACGCGGTCCTCAGGAAGGATGCGGATGTAGTGCTGGCGCATCTTGCCACTGATGTGGGCAAGGACTTGGTGCCCGTTGTCGAGCTCGACACGGAACGTTGCGTTCTTCAAGGGCTCGATTACGCGGCCCTCAACCTCAATTGCGCCTTCTTTTGCCATTCAATCCACTTCCTACAGCCCCGCGTTTCCGCAGGTACTAGTCGTATGTCACGTGTGCTACAGGGCGCGCAGACGGAATGCCTGCACACCAAACGACTATGTTAGCCAACTACCTGCACAAACACAAACCCCGCCTCCATCAAGTGGAGAGCGGGGTGCAGCGCTTATCGACGCTACGTTGTCCTAGTAGACGTAAACCTTGTCGCCGATCTGCAGATCGTTGAAGTATCGCTGCGCGTCAGCGCGGTACATGCGGACGCAGCCAGCGGACAGGATCGACGGATCGCCCTGATGGAAGGCGATGCCGTTGTTGGTGAAGTAGGTGGCGTACGGCATCGGCGCGTTGTTGAACTCGTACGAGATCTCGTCCTTCACCTTGCGGTTGACGTAGAAGGTACCGCGCGGGGTCTCCTGACCCGGGCGGCCGGGTCCGACCAGGTCGGCCGTGTAGTACATCTCGCCGTTGTTCTGCAGCCAGGAGCGGCGGCCGTCAACGTCCACGCACGCCTTCGCGTCCTTCGGGCAGGAGCCGTAGTCAAAGGCCGGGGCCGGTGCCGGTGCGGGCTGCTCAGCCGGGGCGGGTGCCGGAGCCGGGGCCGGGGCAGGAGCGGGGGCAGGTGCCGGAGCCGGCTTCGGCTTCGGGGTGCGCTCCTCGATCAGGCCCGGGAACAGCGCCTCAACCATCTGGTCGATGGACTCCTTTGCCTGCGCGGGCAGGTCCGGGTTCAGCGCGGCCAGGCTGTCTGCCTGGGTGCGCAGGGTGGTGCGCAGGTTCCAAGCTGCGTCCCGCACTGCCTGGTCGGTGCTGGAGCCCAGGTTCTGCAGCTGGATGTTCGCGCTCTTCAGGAAGCCGTCCAGGCCGGCTTCGGAAGACAGCGAGGCGAAGGAAGAACCCGCATTCGGCGCGGGCTGCGGAGCCGGTGCGGCCGGGGCCGCGTTGGCTGCGATCGGGTTGGCGGCCAGGGAAGCAATGACGCCTGCAGCGGCGGCAACGGCAGCCGCACGGCGCTTGGTTGCCGACGGCTTTGCGTGGCGGGGTTGGTAAGACATAGACAGCAGTTTAACTACTTCCGCCAAGTTTTGATAGTCAGGCACGCATAAGCGGTGTGTTATTTGCGCGGGGTAAGCACCCGCGGCCCGTTGGAGGTCGCGGCGACGGTGTGCTCCCAGTGCGCCGCAGGTGACCCGTCGGCGCTGACGACCGTCCAGCCATCGCCAAGCACATAGGAGTCATATTCACCGCCGAGAATGAGCATCGGCTCGATTGCCAGGACGGATCCCTCCTGGATGACCGGCCCGTGGTGGGGGCGCCCCTCATTGGCCAGGAAAGGTTCCTCGTGCATGGTGCGGCCGATGCCGTGACCTCCGTATCCGTCGAGGATGCCCACCACCACTCCGAAGCGATCCTCGGCCGTGCAGGTCGCCTGCTCGAGCGCGGACGATACGTCGGTGAGGCGATTGCCCGGACGCATCGCCTTCATGCCCTGCTCCAGGACCCACTCGGTGGCCTTGTTTAGCGCGTCCACCTCTGGCGCCAGCTCACCGATGCCAAAGCTCAGCGCGGAGTCCCCTACCCACCCGTTGAGCGTCGCGCCGCAGTCGATGGATACCAGGTCGCCCTCTGCAAGCACGACGTTCTCGCTCGGGATGCCGTGCACCACCACGGCGTTCACCGAGGCGCAGATGGAGCCCGGGAAACCCTGGTAGCCCAGGAACGTGGGTGTCGCGCCGTGGTCGCGGATCACGGACTCCGCGATCCGGTCCAGGTCGAGGGTGCTCATTCCTGGCCGGGCGGCGGCGCGGACCTCCGTCAGCGCTTCGCCGACGATCCGGCCGGCGGCCTCCATGGCGTCGAGTTCCGCTGGTGTCTTGGCGGGAATCTTGCGTCTTCTGAAACCCATCGGTCGGGCCTTTCTTCGAGTTCTTGGGGCAGTAGGTGCTGTGCACAGAAAGAGGGCCGGTGCGCCACGCACACCGGCCCTCTTCGTTGTCCCCCCCTACTTCAGGTTTTGCAGCTGCTCCATCGCGCGGGCGTTGATCTCATCAACGTCGCCGACGGCGTCGATAGAAATAATCTGGTCGCCGTAGTGGTCGATCAGCGGCGCAGTCTCGTCACGGTAGACGGAGAGACGGGTGCGGATCGTCTCCTCGTTATCGTCGGCGCGGCCGCGGGCGAGCATGCGCTCGACGACAACATCCTCGTCGACGACGAAGTTGAGCACGCCGTCCAGCTTCGTGTCGGCCTTCTCCAGCAGCTCGGTGAGGATCTCCGCCTGCTCGACGGTGCGCGGGAAGCCGTCCAAGAGGAAGCCATTCTTGGCGTCGTCCTCCTGGAGGCGGGACTCGACCATGCGCGCGGTGACGTCGGTAGGCACGAGCTTGCCGGCGTCGATGTAGCTCTTCGCCTCAACGCCGAGCGGGGTACCCTCGCCGATGTTGGCGCGGAACAGGTCACCGGTGGAAATGTGCGGGATCCCCAGCTTTTCGGAGAGGATCGCCGCCTGGGTGCCCTTGCCGGCACCGGGAGGGCCAAGAAGTACGAGACGCATTATCGCAGAAGTCCTTCGTAGTTGGATTGCAGGAGTTGGGATTCAATTTGCTTGACCGTGGTCAGGGCCACGGACACCATAATCAGGATAGCCGTGCCGCCGAACGCGCTCATACCCATGCGGCCGGAGCCAGCCAGGCCGGCGTCGAGCGCCAGGTTCGGCAGGATCGCAATCACAGCGAGGTACAGCGAGCCGACCACCAGCAGACGGTTCATCACATAACCGAGGTACTCCGCGGTCGGGCGGCCCGGACGAATATCCGGAATGAATCCACCGTACTTCTTCATGTTCTCAGCCTGGTCGACCGGGTCGTACTGCACCGAGACGTAGAAGTACGCGAAGAAGATGATCATGATGAAGTAAGCCACGATGTACTGCCAGGAGCCCGGGTTCTGCAGCCACGCCATGACGTGGTTCATCCACCAGTTGTCCGGCGGGGTCGGCTTGTTCATGTTCACGATCTGGGTAATCAGCACCGGCACGTACATCAGCGAGGAGGCGAAGATGACCGGGATCACGCCGGCCTGGTTTACCTTCAGCGGCAGGTAGGTCGCGGTGCGGCCGTACTGACGGCGGCCAACGACGCGCTTGGCGTACTGCACCGGGATGCGGCGCTGGCCCTGCTCGATGAAGATGATGCCCACGACGAGCACGATGATGGCCGCGATAACCACCGCGAGCGCAACTCCGCCGGAGTTCTGGAAGATGATCGCACCCTCGGACGGGAGCTTGGTGGCAATGCCGGCGAAGATGAGCAGGGACATACCGTTGCCCACACCCTTCTCCGTGATGATCTCGCCGAGCCACATGATGATGATGGCGCCCGACGTCATGACAATGATCATCATGATGAGGGTCCACACGTTGCGGTCCTCAACCAGCACGGGCATACCCTGGCCAAGCAGCTGCTCGCGGTCAGCCAGCGCGACGATGCCGGCGGACTGGAGGAGCGCCAACGCCACGGTGAGGTAGCGCGTGTACTGCGTCATCTTTGCCTGACCGGACTGCCCCTCCTTCTTCAGCTCCTCAAACTTCGGGATCACCACGGTGAGCAGCTGCACGATGATGGACGCCGTAATGTACGGCATGATGCCGATGGCAAAAATGGACAGCTGCAGGAGCGCGCCGCCGGAGAAGAGACCGATGATGGAGAACATCGTCGCCTGGTCGCCCTGGGAGATCTCCTCCAGGCGAGAGTGGATCAGGCCGTAATCCACGCCTGGCGTGGGGATCTGGGCACCGACGCGGTACAGGATCATAAGGGCGAGCGTGATCAGGATCTTGCGGCGTAGATCCTGATCTTTAAACGCCTGAAGAATAGCGGACACAAAGCCTCCTGGCTCCCACTGCAAAAATAAGCAGGAGATTGCGAACAGTATGAACTACGAGCCGCCCTACCTGCCAAAAGGCATACTAAAGCTCACCCGTACATATTTGACCCCACTACCCTAGCAGCCCATCTTGCGAACACTCGACTCGCATGAGGCTTAGCGGGTTGCTCCAATGTCACCACAAGGAGATTCGCACCTTTCTGGCACCTTTCCAGCCCAGGCACAGCTCGCCCCATTCGGCTGCGGGGCCGAGGCGTGGCGTCGATAGGCATCGAGCCCCGCCGATAGACAACTCTGTCTTGAATTTCTGGACCGATAGGTTTAAGGTACTGATTTGTCGAGATTAATCCTGATCGAAAGGACTGTCATGCTGAAGAAATTCGCAGCACTGACCACAGCCGCCGCACTCACGCTGGGGCTGACCGCTTGCTCGGGCGAGTCGAGCGACAACACCACCGCCGACGGTGACCTGGAGACCATCCGCGTGGCCACCTCGCCCGGCCCGTACTCGGAGCTGTTCGAGGACGCCGTTGGCCCGATCCTGGAGAAGGAGGGCTACAACGTCGACTACCAGTCGTTCACCGACCTCACCCAGGCCGACACGGCGCTGGCCGAGGGCTCCGCGGATCTCAACGTGGACCAGCACACCGGCTGGATGAACGTGTTTAACAACGAGAAGGGCGCGGATCTCACCTCCATCACCGAGGTCCCGACCGTGCCCGCTGGCGTGTACTCGGAGCAGCACCAGAGCATCGACGAGGTCGCCGATGGCCAGTCCGTGGGCGTCCCGATGGACGGCTCGAACAAGTCGCGCGCCCTGCACGTGCTTGTCGACGACGGCTGGATCACCCTCCGCGACGACGCCGACGAGACGCTCGTCTCCGAGGCCGACATCGCTGAGAACCCGCACAACCTGGACATCCAGCCGATGGACTCGGCAAACCTGTCGCGCTCCCTGCCCGACCTGGACTGGGCCGTGATCCCGGGCTCCATGTCCTACTCCGCGGGCCTGGACCCGAACCTGCAGCTCTTCCAGGAGAACCTGCGTCCGGAGCTGATCCTCGTGGCCGTGACCACCGAGGACAAGGCCGACAAGCCGTGGGCGAAGGCCGTGGCTGACGCCTACCGTTCCGACGAGTTCAAGGACTACTTGAACGAGCACAACGAGAACAACTACTGGTTCCTCCCGGAGTCGCTGCAGTGACCGGCCCCGCCGTCGCCTTCGACCACGTCTCCAAGGTCTTTGATACCTCCGGAGGCGCGTTCGCCGCGCTCGACGACATCACGTTCGCCGTCCCCACGGGCGGGATCTTCGGTGTCGTCGGCACGTCTGGTGCGGGCAAATCCACGCTGATCCGCACGGTCAACGGCCTTGAGTCGCCCACCTCCGGCACCGTCACGGTGCTCGGCCGCCAGCCGTCCGAGCTGAGCCCGAAGGAGCTGCGCGAGCTGCGCCGCGAGGTCTCGATGGTCTTCCAGAACTACAACCTGCTGGAAACCAAGACCGTCGCGCAAAACGTCGCCACTCCCCTGCTGCTGTCCAAGACGCCGAAGGCGGAGATCACTCGCCGCGTCAACGAGGTCCTCGAGCTCGTCGGCCTGACCGACCGCGCCGACCACAAGCCGCGCCAGCTTTCGGGCGGGCAGCGCCAGCGCGTCGGCATCGCCCGTGCGCTGGTGACCAATCCGAGCATTTTGCTTTGCGACGAACCCACGTCCGCCCTCGACCCGCTGACCACCACCCAGATCCTCGACCTCCTGCGCGCCATCAACGCCGAACTCGGCGTGACCATCCTGCTCATCACGCACCAAATGGATGTCGTCGCCCGGCTTGCGGACTCCGTTGCGGTCTTGGATTCCGGCAAGCTGGTCGAGTCCGGCCCCGTCGCGGAGGTCTTCGCCGACCCGCAGGCGGCATTGACGCAGCGCTTCGTCGAGACCGTGATCCCCCGGGAAATCCCCGAGAGCGTTCGGGCCACTATCGACGCCAGCGCCTTCGACCAAGTGGTCCAGCTCATTCACTCCGGGCGCGCCGCCTCCGGCGTGTTCACCGAGCTGATCAACCGCTTCGGCCTGGACGCGCAGCTGCTGTCCTCCTCGGACGCCGACCTCGCCGGCACGACCGTCGGCGCGACCGTGCTCGGCCTTCGCGGCGGTGCCACGCAGGACGTAGCCGACGCCGTGGCGTGGCTGGAAGGGCTCGAGGGAGTTTCCGTCAATCGCATTCGTAGCGGAAAGGACGCATAACCATGGATCAGCTGAACTCCTGGTGGCGCGACACGACAGGGTCGCGCGTGACCCCATCCATGTACATCGACTCGTTTGGCGAGACCGTCTACATGGTCGGCATCTCGCTCTTCGTCGGCGCCCTCATCGGCATCCCACTGGCGCTCGCCCTGGTGATCACGCGCCCGGGCGGGCTGAAGCCGAACCCGATTGCCTACGGCGTCCTCAACGTCCTGGTCAACGTGGTTCGCTCGCTGCCGTTCATCATCCTGCTGGTGGCGATCTCGCCCTTCACCCGCGTGATTGCCGGCACCGCGATCGGCACCACGGCGGCGCTCGTGCCGTTGACCCTGTACATCGCGCCATTCATCGCGCGACTCATCGAGCAGTCGCTCCTGGAGGTCAACCCCGGCATCACCGAGGCGGCCGACTCCATGGGCGCCACGATGGGCCAAACCATCCGGCACTTCCTGCTGCCGGAGGCAAAGTCCTCGATCATCCTCGCGGTAACGACGGCGACCGTCGGTCTCATCTCCGCGACCGCCATGGCCGGCACCATCGGCGGCGGTGGCGTTGGCGACCTCGCCATCTCGTACGGCTACCAGCAGTTCGACTCCGTCGCCATGCTCACCACCGTGATCATCCTGATCGTCGTGGTCCAGGCGATCCAGTCCATTGGTAACCGTCTCGCGCACCGCGCGAGGGCGTAACTTCCAAAACAACAGCCGCCGAGCCTTCACTCTGGTTCGGTGGCTTTTGCATGCGCGGACGGCAAAGTGCGAATGCACGGCGAGGTGCGAGTGACAGATTTCCCGCTCGCGTCCGCGGTGGCTTCAAGCGACCTGGGGATATGCTAGCGACGCCGGGAAATTTTACTCATTCTCGTCATCTGCGGGCCTGCCCCGCCACCCCGAACCCCGCCCAGCCCCCACTCCCAGCCACAACGGCACGCAAAAAGCGGCCCGCCACCCCTGCAGTGAGGGGTGGCGGGCCGCTTGCAAGCAGTCCTCCGGACTACCGCCGCAAAGGCTTTACGCCTCGGTGGTGGTGCCGCCTGCAGCCTGGATCTTCTCCGCTGCGGACTTGGAGAACTTGTTGGCGGTGACGTCGAGCTTGACGTCGATGTCACCGTTGCCCAGAACCTTCACGGGCTGGTTCTTGCGAACCAGGCCGGCTGCGACGATGTCCTCGATGGACACGGCGCCGCCGTTCGGGAAGGCCTTGGCCAGATCGTTGACGTTCACTACCTGGAACTCAACGCGGTTCGGGTTCTTGAAGCCCTTCAGCTTCGGCAGACGCATGTGCAGCGGCATCTGGCCACCCTCAAACGCTGCGGAAACCTGGTAGCGAGCCTTGGTGCCCTTGGTACCGCGGCCGGCGGTCTTGCCGCCCTTGCCAGCTTCACCGCGGCCAACGCGGCGCTTCGCCTTGTTTGCACCCTTTGCCGGGCGCAGATCATGAAGCTTGATGATGTCAGCCATGTTCTCTCTACTCCCCTGCAACTTCTTCAACGGTGACAAGGTGACGGACCTTGAGCACCTGGCCGCGGGTAGCGGCGTTGTCCTTCTTGATCACGGACTGGCCGATCTTGCGCAGGCCCAGAGCCTCGAGGTTCTGGATGGTCTGCGGCTTCTCGCCGACCTTACCGTGGTGCAGTGTGATCTTCAGTGCCATTGTGCTTACGCCTCCTGTCCTGCGCGTGCGCGCAGCATACGGGCCGGGGCAACGTCCTCGACGTCCTTGCCACGCTTCGCGGCGACCTCTTCGGGGCGCACCAGTTCCTTCAGGCCGGCAACGGTTGCCTGAACGACGTTCAGGGCGTTGTCGGAACCGAGGGACTTGGCCAGGATGTCCTGGACGCCTGCGCACTCGAGCACCGGGCGGACAGCGCCGCCGGCGATGACACCGGTACCGGGAGCAGCCGGGCGAAGCATAACGACGCCCGCAGCTTCCTCACCCTGGACCGGGTGCGGGATGGTGCCGCCGATCATCGGGACGCGGAAGAAGTTCTTGCGAGCTTCCTCGGCACCCTTCTGGATTGCGGCGGGAACTTCCTTCGCCTTGCCGTAGCCGACGCCGACCATGCCCTGGCCGTCGCCGACCACAACGAGTGCGGTGAAGGACATGTTGCGGCCACCCTTAACGGTCTTTGCGACGCGGTTAATGGTGATGACGCGCTCGATGTACTTGTCGCGCTCGTCGTTCTGGTTGCGGCGGTCGTCGCGGCGGCCGCGGCCACCGCGCTCGTTCTTGTTGCCTTTGTTGTTCTGGTTGTCGGCGGAGCGTCCGCCGTCACGCCGTTCACGTTCGGCCATTACGCGATCCTTCCGTTGATGGTGATGGTTGCGGTGATCATTAGAACTTCAGACCACCTTCACGAGCTGCTTCAGCAAGAGCCGCAACGCGGCCGTGGTACTTGTAGCCGCCGCGGTCGAAGACGATCTCTTCGATGCCAGCTGCCTTGGCGCGCTCTGCGACGAGTGCGCCGACCTTGGCTGCCTTGTCCTTCTTGTCCCCGTCCAGGTTGCGGACGTCCGGCTCCATGGAGGAAGCGGCCACGAGAGTGTGGCCAGCCAGATCGTCGATGACCTGCACGTGGATGTGGCGGGACGAGCGGTGCACGACGAGACGCGGGGTCTCCGGGGTGCCACGCAGGGTCTTGCGGATGCGGTTGTGGCGACGTGCGCGAGCCTCGCGACGGCGGGACGAGATGTCCTTGCCAATCGGGGTGCGCTTGGTGTTCTCTGCAGTATTGCTCATGATTACTTACCCGTCTTTCCGACCTTGCGACGTACCTGCTCGCCCGCGTAGCGGATGCCCTTACCCTTGTACGGGTCATCCTTACGCAGACGGCGGATGTTCGCCGCAATCTGGCCAACCTGCTGCTTGTCGGTACCTTCGATCGAGAGCTTGGTGTTGCCGTCGACAGCAAAGGTGATGCCTTCGGGCGCCTCAATCAGGATCGGGTGCGAGTAGCCGAGGGAGAACTCGAGGTCCTTGCCCTTCTGCTGCACGCGGTAGCCGACGCCGAAGATCTCCATGTTGATCTTGTAGCCCTCGGTCACGCCGATCACAAGGTTGTTGATCAGCGAACGCGACAGGCCGTGCAGCGAGCGGTTCTTGCGGTGGTCGTCCGGGCGGGACACCACAATCTGGTTCTCCTCAACCGCAACGGTGATCGGGGCCGGAACCTCGACGGTCATGGTGCCCTTCGGGCCCTTGACCTCGACGGTCTGGCCGTCGATCTTGGTTTCAACGTTGTTCGGGATTGCGATGGGTGCGTTACCTACACGCGACATAGTCTTTTCAACCTCCCTTTACCAGACGTAAGCGAGGACTTCCCCGCCTACACCCTTCTCTTGGGCCTGACGGTCGGTCAGGAGACCGTGGGACGTGGAGATGATGGCCACGCCCAGGCCTCCGAGGACCTGCGGCAGGTCGGTGGACTTTGCGTACACGCGCAGACCCGGCTTGGAAACGCGGCGCAGACCAGCGATGGAAGCCTCGCGGGTCGGGCCGTACTTGAGGTCCAGGGTGAGTTCCTTGCCCACCTTGGTGTCCTCAACCTTGTAGTCAGCGATGTAGCCTTCCTGCTTCAGAATCTCGGCGATGTTCGCCTTGAGCTTCGAGGACGGCATGGACACGCTGTCGTGCTGCGCATTGTTTGCGTTGCGCACGCGGGACAGCATGTCCGCAATCGGATCAGTCATGGTCATAGTGAGTGACCGGTTCCTTTCTCGTTGCGGTTCCCTAAGCCCACCTGACCCTGAAAGGTCGCGTTTGCCGTGTGGTCTGTCGGGGGCTACTTCACGCTCCCCACGCTCAGTAACGTGGGGCGCTCGCCGCCTCCCTTGCACGCGGTCCGCATTCTGGCGGGGGGCCTGCAACAAAGTTGGATGTACAGTTGGTCTTTCGGCTTGTGCTCGTCACACAAGTCCGACCGATAACCCTATACCTTGCGCTCCTTCCAGGGCAAATCGCTTTTCGACGCCCACTCGCCCGCCACCCAACCTTCTCTTCAGAACGGCAACGCGGGCCGCGGAGCGACGCGCGTCTGCCCAATGTCGGAGGCATCGCCCGCTTGCTGCCCCTGGACGTACGCAGCGGGGTCGAAGGAACGGTTCGATGAGTCGGCGTGGATGTACAGGCCGTGTGCGGCCGCGAATTCCGCCTGGGCGTTGCGGGCCTGCTCGGCATCGTCGATAAGCACCAGTGCATACTCGCTCGATGACTCGGTGACGCGATGCTCTGCCTCGGCGAGGCGTTGGCCGATACGGATGGCGTAGCCCGTCATGTACGAGCGACGGGTGACCACGATGGATTCCGCAAGACTCGTGGCCCTGAGCTGGCCGGCGCCGTCCAGCATGACCACGCGGAGCATGGAGTACAGCAGACTCACGCGCTCGAGATGACTCTCCAGCCCAAACACCGTGACCTGGTTGACGCGCGTGGAATTGTACACGCGCTGGTAAAAGCCGGCGCAGTGCAGCGCCTGCGCGATACAGAGCAGGAGTTTTGCCTGCATATCGGTGTATGTTCCGGCGATCTTAAAGATTCGGTAAGTCGCGGCCTTTTCCGCTTCCGGCTGCGACAGGTCGCGCTCGGAGAAACCGTACGCAGCCATCAGGTCAAAGGCCTTCGCGTAAAACGAGTCCCCTTCGGGTGTCCCCTCGCGATCTTTAGCCTGGTTGAGCAGCTTTTGCACACGCTCTTTTACCTTGGTGTTATCTTGCATTGCCATTGCCTTTCGTGTATTTTGTTCAGTACGGTTATTTTTACTACACTTCGTTTGATTCCGCTACCCGATTGGGGATCCGCGAATGGCCAGACCGCGCTCCGCATTTGACGCAACGCGCTATCCTGGCCCAACACCGAAAGGAGAACTCATGGCGAAGGACGATGCACTGCACACCACCCACGAATGGCTCGCCGCCGTGGCGAAAGAACTCGGCGTCGCGCCCGAGGCGGTGCGCTCACTAGTGGGCGACGTGCTGGACCTCACCGCCGCTGTGGCCCACAACGGGCCGTCGCGCCCGGCGGCGCCCACCACGGCGTTTCTTGTCGGGCTCGCGGCGGGGCGACAGCTGGGCCCGGACGCCACGCCGGACGCGACGGAGTCGGCGACCCGCAAACTCATTGAGGCGACCACGCAGCTGCTCGAGCGCTACGGCACCAACGACAACAGCGACAACAACGACGGGAGCCACGCGGGCGATGAGCAGGATTAACCAGCGCTTCGCCGTCACCAAGGTCACCCTCGGCGACGGCGAGCAGGCGGGGCGGGTGTCGGTGAACACCCGCGCGGATACCGTCACCACCGAGGAGCCGTTGGAGATCCGCGCCGGCGGGGAGACGCTCACCACCACGATGCGCACCCCGGGCCACGACGTGGAGCTCGCGCACGGATGGTGCTACGCGGAAGGCCTGATTACCGCGCCGCAGGATGTGCGCACGGCCCGCTACTGTGCAGGCGCCGTCGGATCTGGCGGCGAGAACACCTATAACCTGCTTGACTTGGAGCTCGCCGAGACGGCAAAGCCGGTCACGCCGGAGTTCATCCGTCTCACCCCAACTACCAGCGCGTGCGGTGTCTGCGGCACGCAGTCTATTAGCGAGCTGCTGCACAAAGTCCACATGCCCATCACCCCGATCGAGCTAGACCCAGAGCTCGTGGTGACGCTGCCCGACGCGCTGCGCGCGGAGCAGAAGCAGTTCAGAAAGACAGGCGGGATCCACGCCGCGGGCGCGTTCGACCTTGCGGGCAACCCGATCGTCGTGCGCGAGGACATCGGCCGCCACAACGCAGCGGACAAGGTCATCGGCCACCTGCTGTTGGAGGGCCGCCTCCCGGCGGACGACATGGTGCTGGCGATGAGCTCGCGCGCCTCGTTCGAGCTCGTCCAAAAGGCGGCCATGGCGGGATTCCCCGCGCTGGTGGCGGTTTCCGCCGCGTCGTCGCTGGCAGTGGAGCTGGCGCGCGAGACCAACATGGCGCTCGCAGGCTTTGTCAGGGACCGTCACTTTAACCTGTACGCCGGCACCCTCGCATCGGTATGATCCCCAGCATGACCGCGCGCGAAGTCCCCCAAGAGATCATTGACATGTTCTACCCGCCCATGCAGTACATGCGGGAGAAACTCGACCCCGATTTCGGGCACCTCGCCGCCGTCCGCGCCACCGCCATCAACGGCTGCACGGTCTGCACGGCCATCCACCGTCGCAATGCCCGCGAGCACGGTTGGAGCGAGGACTACATCCTCAAGGTCGAGCAGTGGACCCGCCACGCCAGCGAGTTCAGCGAGACCGAGGCGCTCATCCTCGAGCTCGCCGATACGATCACCGAGCTCGATGACGCCCCCGATTCCCTCCCGGACGACCTGTGGAACCGCGCGCTGGACGCCCTCGGAGAGGAAGTCACCCGCGCGCTCATCGTGGGAATTGTGGGCGTGAACAGCTACAACCGTCTCGGCATCGCCTTCAAGCAGGACCCCCGCGACGTCGCGCGCGTCACCGACTTCGACCTGCAGTAGCCCAAAAGCACCGGCAGCGCACCCGGCGTCACGCCAAGGTTGTGCCAAGATGGTGGGCGTGAATACACCCCACTCCCCCGCTCCCGCCGACGGGACGGATGCCGCCGCTCTGCTCGGCGCCGTCCGTGACCTCCGCGATGCGGTCGCCGACACCGACGTCCCCACCGACAGCGCCGCAGCCGCCGACGCCCGCGCCGTGGTCAACCAGTTCGACGATTACATCCTGCCCCGCCTGAGCAACCTCGACGCGCCGCTGCTGGCCGTCATCGGCGGCTCTACCGGATCCGGCAAGTCCACGCTGGTCAACGGGATCCTGCAGGAGCACGTATCCAACCCGGGCGTGATCCGCCCGACCACACGCCAGCCGATCCTGGTGGCCAACCCCGCCAACGCGGACTGGTTCAACTCCCCGGAGGTCCTGCCCGGCCTCGCCCGCTCCCACGGCGCCGGCGACGAGCAGTCCACCACGCTGCGCATCGTGCGCACCGAGCGGATCCCCGAGGGCCTCGCGCTTGTCGACGCCCCCGATTTCGACTCCATCGACGACCACAACAGGGCCCTGGCCTCCCAGCTCTTGGCGGCCGCGGACCTGTGGATCTTCGTCACCACACCCGCGCGCTACGCGGACCAGCTGGTGTGGAACTTCCTCAACGACGCCGCCGGGCGCGGTATCGAGGTGGTCGTGGTGCTCAACCGCCTCGACGAGTCCTCCGCCGAGACCGTCCCCGCGGACCTGCGCCGCATGATGGACCAGTCCGGGCTGACGGGCGCGACGGTGTTCACCGTCCCCTTCGTCAACGGCACGGACGAGTTCCTGCCCAACGAGGTGGTAGCCCCGCTGCGCGACTACCTGTCCACCCTGGCCAACGACACCGCGGCCCGCCGCGACGTGGCCGGCAAGACGGTCGCGGGTGCGCTGGCGGGGGCGCTCGGGCGCGTCGACAAGCTCACTACTGCCCGCGAGCAGCAGGAGACGTTTGCGACCCAGCTGGATGCGGCGATTTCAGAGCAGTACCGCGCCGCCAGCCAGCACGTCATCGAGGCGACCAGCGACGGCAAGCTCTTGCGCACCGAGGTCATGGACCGCTGGCAAGACGTCGTGGGCACCTCGGATGTCTTCCGCGGCGTCGAGCGCTGGTTCTCCCAGGCCGTAGACAAGGTGGGCAGCTTCTTCACGGGCCAACCCGCCCCGCTGCGCGAGGTGGAAACGGAGATTGAAACCGGGCTGCACGCAGTGCTTATCGACGCCGCCGAGACCGCCGCCGCACGCTCCTGGTCCCACGTCGGCACGGTCGCCCCGGAGCTGCGCGCCCAGGCGGACCCCTCGCTGGCCCGCGCCAGCGCCACCGTCTCCGACGACGCGGCCCGCCTCGTCCGCGACTGGCAGCAGGCCATGCTGGAGCGGATCCAGGACACCGCCGGCCAGAAGCGCCAGCGGGCCCGCGCGATGTCGCTGGGCCTCAACGTGCTCACCGTCGCGCTGATGCTCGTCGTGTTCGCCTCTACCGCGGGGCTGACCGGCGGCGAAGTCGCCATCGCCGGTGGCTCCGCAGTAGTGGGACAGAAGATGCTGGAAACCATCTTCGGCGAGGACACGGTGCGCCGCATGGCAGCCGAGGCGAAGGCCGACCTCAACGAGCGCCTCGAGGCGCTCATGGAGGCCGAGCGCAACCGCTACCGCGACGTCACCGCCCCGCTGCACCGTGGCGCCGACGCGGACCAGCTGCGCGAGGCGGCAGGCCAGGCCCGCGCGCAGGCCAGCGTCCGCTTCCCGGAGGCCCTGCCCGCCCCGGCGAACCTCCCGGCGGTTGCGGGCGGTGAGGGTGGCGTCGACAAGCAACAAAGCTCCGGCGAGGCCGACTCGAAGCTGCGCGGCCTCCTGGACCAGCTGCGCGGCACGTTCACGCGCCCGGACGGGCAGGACGGGGGCACCGATGGCGCTGTTTAGCTCGAAGCCACCGCTCGGCGAGCGGCTCGACGCGCTCGGGCAGGCCGCGGAGATCGGCCGCCCCTACCTCTCCCCCGCGCAGCGCGAGCGCCTCGAGAAGGTCGCCCGCGCCGGCGCTGAACGACGCGCCCTGTCCGCCGAACACACCGTCGTCGGCTTCTTCGGCGCGACTGGCTCGGGCAAGACCTCGCTGTTCAACGCCATTGTCGGCGAGGACCTGGGCAAGGCCGCCGCGCGCCGCCCCACCACCTCCTCGCCGCTCGCCGCGGTGTGGGAGCCCGCCGGTTCCGAGGAGCTGCTCGACTGGCTCGGCGTGGAAGACCGCCGCGCCCGCGGCGGCGAGTTCGCCCCCGGCGCGGGCCCGCTCATCCTGCTCGACCTGCCCGATTTCGACTCCGTTGAGGCCTCCAACCGGGAGATCGCGGAGCGGCTCGCCGGCCAGGTCGACGTCCTCGTCTGGGTGTCTGACCCCGAAAAGTACGCCGACAGCGTCATCCACGAGCAGTTCATCCGCCCCCACGCGGACCACGCCGCGGTGACCCTCGCGGTGCTGAACAAGTCGGATCTGCTGGCCGAGGGCGACATCCCCACCGTCAGCGCCTCCTTCAAGGGCCTCTTGCTTGACGACGGCCTCTCCAACGCCCACGTCATCCCCACCTCCACCCGGACCGGCGCTGGCCTGGACAACTTACGCGACGCTATCACCCGCGTCGCCCGCGCCCACACGGCGCAGTCCGCCCGCATCGAGGCCGACATCCACTCCGCCACCGCGGACCTCATCCCGGCCGCCTCCGGCAAGCAGCTGGCCAAGCAGGAGAAGCAATCGCGGCCGGACAAGCACGCGAAGCGCGACATGGACGCCACGCTCGCCGAGGCGACGAGCGCCGACCGCATCGCCGACAAGGCCGCCGCGGCGTACCGCAAGCGCCTGCACGAGCGCACCGGCTGGCTGCTAACCTCCTGGATCACCCGCTTCCGGCCGGACCCGCTCAGACGGATGGGCGTGCGTGACGACGCCGACGAGCTCGGCGTTCACCGCTCCTCCCTCCCGGAACTGGACGCCGCCTCGAAGGCGGTGTCCAACCGGGGCGTGCGCGAGTACGCGGAGGCGGTGTCGCAGGGGTTGCCGCCCCAGTGGGCCGCCGCCGTGTCGGATCGGGCCGGTGGGGTCGCCGAGCAACTCCCCGCGGAGCTCGACCGCGCCGTCGCCCGCACGCGCGTCCCGGCGCAACCGTCGAAGGCGTGGTCGCTCCTCACCTTGATCCAGTGGCTCGCGCTCGTCGCCGCGCTCGTCGGCGTCCTCTGGTACTTGCTTGTCGCCCTCGTCCCCGGCGTCCTTACGCCGCTGCTCGGCGGAGACCTCGTCCCGGACGTCGAGGGCTGGCCCATCCCCACCCTCCTCATCATGGCGGGGCTGCTCACCGGGCTGGTGATCGGCCTGGTCAGTGCCGTGTTCGGCGGGGTGCTCGGTTCCGGGGTGCGCAGGCGCACGAAGGCGGCGCTGCGGCGAGAGATCGCCGTGGCCAGCGAGGACACCGTGGTGGCACCGCTCGGCCAGATCCGCGAGGACTACGCCCGCTTCGCCGACCGGGTGTCGCTCGCCCGCGGGTAGGCGGCGCGCTCTCCCCCCGCGGCGGGCGCTTTGTCGCGTCTCTTGGGGCGCCCCCGAATGACGAGAATGCGTAAAATTTCCCGCGCAGCCAACGGCCTAGACCGCGCCACGTGGTGAAACGCGGCGCCCCTCCGGGAAACCTCAGAAATCTCTCACACCCAGTAGGCGCCCTCCCAATGCGCTGCCACCCCACCAACGCGAAAATGCCCCCGGCTCCAAGCCGGGGGCATCGTCGTCAAGCGATCAAGCAAGCGCTTATGCGCGCTTCATCTTGCCGTCCTTGTCGGCGAACGGGAAGCCGAGGTGCGTCAGCAGCGCGCGACCCTCGTCATCGTTCGTCGCGGTGGTGACGACGGTGATGTCCATGCCGCGGACGCGATCGATCTTGTCAATGTCGATCTCGTAGAACATGGTCTGCTCGGTCAGGCCGAAGGTGTAGTTACCTGCACCGTCGAACTGCTTGTCGTTCAGGCCGCGGAAGTCGCGAATACGCGGGAGCGCAACCGTCAGGAGACGGTCCAGGAACTCCCACATGCGGTCGCCGCGGAGGGTGACCTTCGCGCCGATCGGCATGCCTTCACGGAGCTTGAAGTTAGCGATGGACTTCTTCGCGCGACGGATCTGCGGCTTCTGGCCGGTGATCGCGGTGAGGTCCTCGAGTGCGCCGTTGATGACCTTGGAGTCTCGTGCGGCGTCGCCAACACCCATGTTGACAACAATCTTGGTCAGGCCCGGGATCTGCATGACATTGTCGTAGCTGAACTTCTCGTTCAGCTGGGTGCGGATCTCGTCCTGGTAGCGGGTCTTCAGACGCGGGGTGTAGTTCTCGCTCATGCTAGATGTCCTTCCCGTTCGACTTGGCTACGCGGACCTTGTTGCCGTCCTCGTCAAAACGGTAGCCGACGCGAGTCGGGTTGCCGTCGGAATCCAGAACCATCACGTTGGACACGTGGATCGGTGCTTCCTGGGTGACGATGCCGCCGGACTCGGCGCCGCGCTCGTTGTACGAGTTTGCAACGTGCTTCTTCACACGGTTCACGCCCTCGACGAGGACCTTGTCACGCTTCGGGTAGGCCTCGATGACCTTGCCCTGCGCGCCCTTGTCCTTGCCAGAGATGACCTGGACCATATCGCCCTTCTTGATCTTCATAAGTTAGATCACCTCCGGTGCGAGAGAAACAATCTTCATGAACTTCTTGTCGCGCAGCTCGCGAGCAACGGGGCCGAAGATACGGGTACCGCGCGGCTCGGTGTCGTTCTTGATCAGAACGGCAGCGTTCTCGTCGAAGGAGATGTAGGAGCCGTCCGGACGACGGGTCTCCTTGGTGGCGCGGACGATGACGGCCTTGACAACCTCACCCTCCTTGACGTTGCCACCCGGGGTAGCTTCCTTCACAGAGGCGACGATCGTGTCGCCGATACCGGCGAAGCGTCGAACAGAACCGCCAAGAACGCGGATGCACAGCAGCTCGCGTGCACCAGTGTTGTCGGCGACCTTCAGACGCGATTCTTGCTGAATCACAGTTGGTCTCCTGACCTGGATCGATGTGCGTCAGATTTCCGTCCTGTACGCACGTGGTCATGTGCTTACTTGCATGCCTTCGCTTATCGACGAACACCACCCCGGCCCTTAAGCCGCAAGCTGGTGTCGAAGGGTCTCGGATTTTCAGCTCGGAAACGCGCTTATAACCCGACCAGCGAGAGACAACTGCAGTATTAAAGCACGATATGCGCCCGAAATCCAAATCCGGTACCATTGTCGCGGTGCCGATCCTCCCGGTTCTCGGCCATGCCCGCAACGGGGGCAATAGCGGGGGCACGGTGGCGAGGATCACCTGCGCAGAATTAGCATTGCGCAGCTTAAACCACGTATGGTGTTACCTATGAACTTCGACAGCACATTGGCCGAATCAATCGGCTTTAAGGCGTACCTTTTCACCCACGAACTCCCCAAGTTCGCCGTACGTTCCATGCTCGCCGGCATGTTCCTCACTATCATCACCGCGTTCGCCGCTGTCGCAGCGACCTCGGTCGAGGCCCAGCTCCCCGGCTTCGGTAAGTATGTCTTCGCCCCAATCTTCGCAACCGCCCTCTACATCATCATCGTCCTCGGTGCCGAGCTGGCCACCGGCAACATGATGTACGCCACCTACGGCACCATCACCGGTCGCGTCCCCGGGTTCAAAGCGTTCTTCGCCGTCGTCGTGTGCACGCTGTTCAACCTGCTCGGCGTTCTGATCACCGCGTACTTCATCACCAAGACGACCGCGTTCGACACCGTCACCGCAGAGAACTTCCTCTACGGCGCCACCGCGGGCAAGCTGGCCAAGGACCCGGCGCACCTCTTCCTGGAGGGCATCTTCGCGAACGCCGTGGTGAACATCGGCATCCTCATGGCAGTCCAGGCCGGAAAGGACTTTAGCGCGAAGCTCATCGCCATCGTGCTGGTCATCCCGTCCTTCGCAGCGATGGGCTACGAGCACTCCATCGCGTCCTTCGTCATCTTCTCCCTCTCCGGCTACGGCATCGGCCCGGAGCACTTCGAGGGCTTCACCCTGGCCAACGGCCTGTCCAACTGGCTGTTCGTCTGGCTGGGCAACTACGTCGGCGGCGGCCTCATCATGGGCGGCGTCTACGCCTGGCTGAACCGCGGCGTCTCCCCGCTGCGCAGCTTCCCAATCGGCCACAAGACGGTCTAATTACTCTCCCCCGGGGCGCGGATGCGCCCTTTTCCCAAGCGCCTACACAAACTGCCGCACAAGCGCCACCAACGCCACCACGACGATGATGCCGCGCAGTACGGAGTTTGGAAGGCGCTTTGCTATTTGCGATCCACCCACGCCGCCGATCAGGCCGCCCGCGGCGACGATGAGCACCCCGAGCCACACAATCTCCGCCCCGAAGAACGCCCACGCAACGAGGTAGACCAGCGCCGCGGTGATGTTGACAAACAGGGACAAGAAGTTCTTCACCGGGTTGACGTCCTTGAGCGAACGCCCCGTCGCCACGGACATAATGGCCATGTACAAGATCCCCTGCGCGGCGGTGAAGTAGCCCCCATAGACCGCGGCGGCCCCCATCGGCGCGATCAGCTGGGGGCGCTTCCACGCCTGGCCAACAGCACCGCCCGGCTCTCCCGGCGCCCCCGCCGCAGCTCGCTGCCCGAGCCACGCGGTGAGCTTCGGCTGGAAAATCACCATGAGCAGCGCCACCACGATGAGCACCGGCACGACAAAGTCCAGCGTGCTCGACGGCGACGACAACAACAGCAACGAGCCCGTACCGGACGCCAAAATGGTCACCACGATCATCGGCCCCAGGTACGGGAGTTCCCGTTTGATCTCCTTCCGGTACCCCAGCACCGAGCCGAACGACGCGAACATCATGCCCGTCGTATTCGTGCGCACCGCCACCCCGGGCGGCAACCCCAGCGCCATGAGCACCGGAAGCGTGAGCAGCGAGCCGGAGCCCACCGCGGAATTGATCGCCCCCGCCATCATCGCCATCACAAACAACAGCAGCGCGCTCAGCGGCTCCATTTCGTCCTCCTCTGTTGATCTACATCGCTGATTCTCCGGCCCGGAAGCCGGCCCACTCGTTCGCGTCAGGTGCGAACACAGCCGAGGAGAACGCTACCTCCCCGCCACCGCCGGTGACTTCAAGCGCTGCCCCGTCCGCGGTGCACACCAGCTCACCTGCGGCGCAGTCCGCCCAGCGCATGAAACCGTCGACGGTGACGGACAGCGTGCCGCGGACCGCACCAGTGGTCGCGGCCGGGTGCGGCGCCCAGGCGATGGTCGCGCCGACGTTGCCGTCCACGTCGACGAGCTGCGCCGAGCGCGGCTCGGCACCGAGTTCGCTGCGCCACATGACCATTTCGTCTTCGTTGTGGGGGAGGCGGAGGGTGGTGTGGACGGTGGCGTCGATAAGCGAAAGCTCCCGAGGAAGCGTGAGCTGGTGCACCCACCCCTCCGCGGCGAGCGTGGGCGTGTCGTCGCGGGCGGGCAGGCCCATCCAGCCGAGCATGAGTGCGCCGGGGCCGAAGTTGATGAGCTGCGGGGCGTAAAACTGGTGGCCGTAGTCCAGCGGGGTAAAGCCCGTGATGACCTCGAAGCGCAGGCCTTCGAGACGGCCCACGACGTAGCCGCACTCGTCAGAGTCCGCGAACTGCGGGCAGAAGACGAGCACATCGAGCTCCTCGCCGGTGGACTGATCCGTCATGCGCACCAGGTTCGGACACTCCCACATGTGGGCGGACGCGGTGTTATAGTCCAGGCCGACGAACTCGATGGGGCCGGCGTACTCCCACGACTCCAAATCGTCGGAAGTGTACACCACGACCGCGCCCGTGTTGGACTCGCTGCGCGCGCCGATGAGCATCCGCCACGAGCCGTCCGGGGCCTGCGTCACGTGGGGATCGCGGAAGTCCGAGGTGAAGCCCTCCGGGAAGCCGTTGATGATCGGATTGTCGGCGCGCCGCAGGTAGGTCCCGCCGAGCGGCCCCTGGATGTCCTCCACCTCCACGACGTTCTGGCTCGTGCGGTGCTCGTGCTCGGCGTCGGCGTCCAGGTTTCCGGTATAGAACAGGCGCATGCGCCCGTCGTGCACCACCGAAGACCCCGAAAAGCAGCCGTCCGCGTCGTACGGAAAATCCGGGTAGAGCGCGTCGGGCAGGTGGTAGTACTCGCCGCTGCCAAGCCTGGTCACCGCGTGGCCCCAACCAGTGCGGCGCCGACCGTGCGGGAAGGCCGGGTCGTGCTGGTAAAACACGTGGAGCTCGTCGCCGATCAGCGTGAGCCCGTTCGGGTCGTTGAGGCGGCCCTGGGGCGGGCTGAGGTGAAACTTGGGGCGGTACGTCATGGTGCATAGTTTAGGGTGAGGGGCATGATTACCGTGTGTGGCGAAGCCCGCGTTGACCTCGTGCCCACCACCACCGACGCGCTCGGGCCGCTCCAGCCTGCGCTTGGTGGCGGCCCGTTCAACGTCGCCCGCGCGCTCGGCCGCGAGGGCCTCCTCGCGCTTCGGGAGGACGAGTGGGCGGACATCTTGCCCTTCGCCGCCCACGCGGGTGCGCTCACCGTATCGCGCACGGGAGCAGAAACGCCCGCCCTGGAAGACGTTCTTGCCTTCCAGGGCGGGCGTGCGCTGCGCTAGCTTCGGCTGCTACTCCACAGTCACAGACTTGGCCAGGTTGCGCGGCTGATCCACGTTCAGGCCGCGGGCCTCCGCAACGGCGCAGGCGAAGATCTGCAGCGGCACCGTGGACAGGATCGGCTGCATGAGGCCGGCGGACGCCGGAATGCGGATGACCTCGTTGGCGTACTGGTTGACGTCCTCGTCGCCCTCCTCCGCGATCACGATGGTCACGGCGCCGCGGGCGCGGACCTCCTGGATGTTGGAGACGACCTTGGCATGGAGGTTATTGCGCGAGTGCTTGGAGGGCACGATGATGAACACCGGCTGCCCCTCCTCCACGAGCGCGATCGGGCCGTGCTTGAGCTCGCCGGCGGCGAAGCCCTCCGAGTGCAGGTACGCGACCTCCTTGAGCTTCAGCGCGCCCTCGAGCGCGACCGGGAAGCCCACGTGGCGACCCAGGAACAGCACCGACTTGGCGTTTGCCAGGTCCTTGCCCAGCTGCTTGACCTGGTCCTCGTTGTCCAGGACCTTCTGCAGCTTGTCCGGCATGGCCTGCAGCTCATCCACCACGCCGCGGATCTCGTCCGCGTACTTGTCGCCGCGCACCTGGGACAGGTACAGGGCGAGCAGGTAGGACGCCACGATCTGGGAGATGAACGCCTTGGTGGACGCCACGGCGATCTCCGGGCCGGCGTAGGTGTACAGGACCGCGTCGGATTCGCGCGGGATGGAGGAACCGACGGTGTTGCAGATCGCGATGACCTTCGCGCCCTGCTCACGGGCGTGGCGCACGGCCATCAGGGTGTCCATGGTCTCGCCGGACTGGGACACGGCGACCACAAGGGTCTGCTCGTTGACGATCGGGTCGCGGTAGCGGAACTCGTGCGCGAGCTCCACCTCCGTGGGGATGCGGCACCAGTGCTCGATGGCGTAGCGCGCGACCTGGCCCGCGTAGGAGGCGGTGCCGCAGGCGACGATGATGATCTTGTTGATGGAGCGGAGCAGCGATTCGTCGATACGCAGCTCGTCCAGCGTCAGGGCACCCTCCTCGTTGAAACGACCGTAGAGCGTGTCGCGGACTGCCGACGGCTGGTCGTGGATCTCCTTCTCCATGAAGGAGTTGTAGCCGCCCTTTTCCGCTGCGGTGACGTCCCACTCAACGCGGAACGGCTTGCCCTCGGCCTGCTCGCCGTCGAAGGAGGTGATCTCGTAATCGTGCGCCGTCAGGGTGACAATCTGGCCGTTGTCCATCTCCACCGCGTCGCGGGTGAACTCGATGAAGCCGGAGACGTCGGAACCGAGGAAGTTGCGGTCCTCGCCCAGGCCGATGACCAGCGGGGAGTTCAGGCGCGCAGCGACGATGCGGTCCGGGTGATCCGCGTGGATGGCCAGCAGAGTGAAGGCACCCTCGAGGCGATTCGCGGTGATCTGCATCGCCTTGGTCAGGTCGCCGTCAGCCTCGTTGTCGTAGACGTCGAGCAGGACCGTCGCGGCGACCTCAGTATCGGTCTCGGAAATAAAGGTGTGGCCCTTCTCCTCCAGCTCGTGGCGCAGGGAGGCGAAGTTCTCAATGATGCCGTTGTGCACCACCGCGAGGCGGCCGTTGCCCACTACGTGCGGGTGCGCGTTCACGTCCGTCGGGCCGCCGTGCGTGGCCCAGCGGGTGTGGCCAATGCCCAAGTTGGAGCTCGGGAGCGGGGCCTTTTCAATCTCCGCCTCCAGGTCTGCGACCTTGCCCGCCTTCTTGCGGTGCTCGATCGCGTTGCCGCTCATCACGGCAACGCCAGCAGAGTCGTACCCGCGGTACTCCAGCCTGCGCAAACCTTCAATAATCACGCCCAGGGCGTCGTGCTCGCCCGACGCGGGGTCACCAATATATCCAACGATTCCACACATAGCGACCAGAATACACGGGGTACACCATTGCTCCGAGTTCGCGCGCGCTTAATTGGATACGACAACCTTTGCGTTGTCGCCCTCGCCGTCCACCCGGACCGCGTACGTGGTGATGGTGTGGTTGTCTCCCTGCAACGATGCACCGTCGTCAAGAAAAAACTTCTGCTTCAGCAGCGGTGACGCGATCGTGGGACGCCCCTCAACCTCGCCAACGATGCCACGCGAAAGCACGCCGGCGCCGGTGTACGGATCGATATTGTCCACCGCGTACAGCTGCTCGCCATCGGCGGTGTGGAGGCGGAAGACCGCCACCTGCACCTCACCGGGCAGCAGCGCCGCAGCGCCCACGCCCACCGAAAGGTCCTTCAGTGCACAAATCACTGTGTCTGCCATTGGTTTTCTCCCTCTCTCAGGTGATACGCGCGGGCTAGTTCGCCGCGCCGATGGTCGGGGTCATCAGCGGGACCTTGCGGCCACCCTGCGGGTGCTCCTCGAACTGCACCGTCGGGTCCGGCATATCCGGCGCGTTAATAAAGGACACGAAGCGCTTGAGCTTCTCCGGATCGTTGAGCACGTCCTGCCACTCGTCGGAGTAGTTGGCCACGTGGTGGTCCATGAACGCCTCCAGGTCATCGGCGATACCCAACGAGTCATCCACCACCACATCGCGGATGTGGTCCAATCCGCCCTCAACCTCGGCCTGCCAGGCGGCGGTGCGCTGCAGACGATCGGCGTTGCGGATGTAGAAGGCCAGGTAGCGGTCGATGTAGCGGATCAGGGTTTCTTCGGTGAGGTCCTTGGCCAGCAGCTCGGCCTGGCGCGGCGTCGCGCCACCATTACCACCCACGTACAGGTTCCAACCCTGCTCGGTAGCAATCACGCCAATATCCTTGCCACGTGCCTCCGCGCACTCGCGGGCGCAGCCCGAAACGCCCATCTTCAGCTTGTGTGGCGAACGCAGACCGCGGTAGCGCAGCTCCAGGTTAATCGCCATGGCCACCGAATCCTGCTGGCCGTAGCGGCACCAGTCCGTGCCCACGCAGGACTTCACCGCGCGCAGGGACTTGCCGTACGCCTGACCGGACTCCATCCCCACGTCGATCAGGCGGCGCCAGATCTCAGGCAGATCTTCGGTGCGCGCGCCGAACATGGCGATACGCTGGGCACCAGTGATTTTGAGGTAGAGACCGAAGTCCTCGGCGATGCGCCCCATCTCCTGCAGCTGCGCCGGGGTCACGTTGCCTGCCGGCTGGCGCGGGATCACGGAGTAGGTCCCGTTCTTCTGCATGTTGCCCAACATGCGGTCGTTCGTATCCTGCAGACCGGCGGTCGCCCCGTCGAGCACGTGATTTTCGGTATGCATGGACGCCACAATGTTCGCGAAAGTTGGCTTGCACACCTCGCAACCGCCACCGGTGCCGAAGCGCTCAATGAAGGTCGGGAAGTCTGTAATACCGGTGGAGCGGGCGATTTCGAAGAGCTCGGCGCGCGATTGCTGGAAGTGGGGGCACACAGCCTTCGATTGCTCGATGCCTTCGGCTTCCAAAATGCCCTTAAGCAGCGGGATACAGGACCCGCACGAAGTACCGGCGCGGGTTGCGCTCATGAGCGTTTCTACAGAATGGCACCCCTGGCCAATCGCCGCGCGCACGTCGCCTTTGGACACGTTGTTGCAGGAACAGATTTGCGCCGCGTCCGGGAGATCGCCCGCACCAATGGCGGTGGTCCCCGCCCCGGACTCGGGGGCAATCAGGCTGACAGGGTCGCCCGGCAGCTCGGAGCCAACCATCGGGCGCAGCATCGAGTAGTTCGAGGCCTCGCCGACCAAAATTCCGCCGATGAGGCGCTTGCCTTCCGCATCCAGGATGAGCTTCTTGTACACGCCCGAGACCGGGTCCTGAATGTGCAGTTCCTTATGCCCCTCAGCCGTGGAAAACGCATCACCGAACGAAGCAACGTCCACCCCCAACAGCTTGAGCTTGGTGGACATATCCGGGTCCTCGAAATCAGGACCTTCCTCCCCCGCCAGGCGTGCGGCCACAATCTCCGCCATGGTGTTGCCGGGCGCGACCAGTCCGTACGTCTTGCCATCCACCGCTGCGCACTCGCCGATGGCGGAGATGTGCTCGATGGAGGTTCGGCACTGGCGGTCGGTGAGGAAGCCGCCGCGCGGCCCCAGTTCCAGGCCAGCGTCCGGGCCCATCGTGTCGCGCGGGCGGATGCCGGCGGAGAAGATCACCAGGTCGGTCTCGATCTGCCCGTCGTCACCCAGGTCCAACACGACGGCCCCGTCGCGCTGCGTCGACGGTTCGATCGAGCGGCTGGTCACGCCTACGTGGACGTCCACGCCCATCTGGCGGATCGCCTGCGAGAGCATCTCGCCGCCTGCGTCATCCACCTGCAACGGCATGAGCCGCGGGGCCATTTCTACAACGTGTGTTTTCGCGCCCATGTGCTGAGCAGCGCCTGCCGCCTCAAGCCCAAGGAGGCCACCGCCAATCACCACGGCGGTCGCTTCGCCGTGCGTGCCCACCACGCCCTCGATCGCCGCGCGGATACCGTCCATGTCGTCGAGCGTGCGGTAGACGTGCACCTGTGGCAGCTCATTGCCCGGGAGGCGTGGCACGAAAGCGCGCGAGCCTGTGGCAAGGACGAGTTCTTCGTAGGCGAACACGCGACCGTCGTCAAGCACGAGCTCCTTGGCTTCTGGCTTAATCGACACCGCGCGCCCCGGCACCACCGTGACATTTTCCGGGAGACGGTCGAGGTAGAGCGCCTCGCGATCCCAGTTGCCCACGTAGCTGGACAGCTGCACGCGGTCGTAGGCGTAATCCTCGGTCTCACGGTTGATCACCATGATCTGCGCGTCCGGACGCCGCGCCGAAAGCTCTTGGGCAAAACGGTGCCCAACCATGCCGAAGCCCACGACCAGAATCTCGGCATGGGTGGTCTGCGTACTCATAAAACCGTCCTTTGCAGTAGGGGCGGCGCGGCTGCGCCAATTACCCCCGATCGTACCGGCTAAAAAGCGGTGCGCGGTGGCTTTCCCCCAACAGCCAGTTCGCCGGCACCTCCGCGTCCCCTACCCCATCACGCCGGTCAATTTCCCGTGGAACGCGCTCGAACGCTCGCCCATCCCCTCGAAGGTCACCGTCTTCCCGTACTGGGCGTAGCGCTGCTCGATGGAATCCAGCGCAGCGATCGTGGACGCATCCCACAGGGTGGCCTCGCTGAGGTCCACCACCACCCGTTCCGGGTCCGCGGAGTACCGAAACAGCGTGGTCAAGTCGTTCGAAGACGCGAACAGGAGCTGGCCGCGCACCGCGTAGCAAGCCTCGCCGTCGACCTCCTCACGGGTGACCTCCACCAGGTGCGCCACGTTGCGCACGAACATCACGGATGCCGCGAGTACGCCGACCACCACGCCGATGGCCAGGTTGCCCGTCAGGATCACCACGACCACGGTAAGCGCCATGATGACCGTCTCAGACAGCGGGAGCTTGCGCAGCGTGGACGGGCGCACCGAGTGCCAGTCAAAACTGCCGATGGCCACCATGATCATCACGGCCACGAGCGCTGCCATGGGGATCTGGCCGACCAGCTCATTGAGCAGCAGCATCAGCCCAAGCAGGAACGTGCCGGCGAGGAAGGTGGACACGCGGGTGCGCGCGCCCGACGCCTTGACGTTGATCATGGACTGCCCAATCACCGCGCACCCGCCCATGCCGCCGAAGAGGCTGGAGACCATGTTCGCGGCCCCCTGCCCGATCCCCTCGCGGGTCTTGTTGGAGTGGGTATCCGTGATCTCATCGATGAGCTTCGCCGTCAGCAGCGACTCCATGAGCCCCACCAGCGCCACCGCCAGCGCGTACGGGGCCACCACCTTGAGCGTGTCAAGCTCCCACGGGATCTGCGGCACCACAATGTGCGGCAGGGAGCGCGGCAGCTCGCCGCGGTCCCCCACGGTTGGCACGTCGATGCCAAACCCGATCACCACCGCGCTGACCACCACGATGGCCACAAGCGGCGGCGGCACCGCTTCCGTGATGCGCGGCATGGCAATTACGATGAGCAGGCCGAGTGCGACGAGCGGGTAGACGGCGGCGGGGACGCCGAACAGCTCGGGCAGCTGCGCCGAAAAGACCATGATGGCCAGCGAGTTCACAAAGCCCACCATGACGCTGCGCGGGATGAACCGCATCAGTTTGGCCACCCCGAGCAGCGCCAGCACAATCTGGAACACACCGGCGAGCATGATCGTGGCCAGCAGGTAGTCGTAGCCGTGCGCGCGCACGAGCGGCGCGACGACGAGGGCAACCGCGCCTGTCGACGCCGAGATCATGGCCGGCCTGCCGCCAACTATCGCCGTGACCGTCGCCATGATGAACGACGAGTACAGCCCCACCTTGGGGTCCACGCCCGCGATCACGGAGAAGCTGATCGCCTCCGGAATCAGCGCCAGGCCCACGACGAGCCCGGCCAGCACCTCCTTGCTCAGGATCCGCGGCGTTCGCAGCGCCTCCCACACTGTTGGCCGGGGCGCGTAGCGCTCGCCGGTCTGGGCGGTCAGCGTTTCCACAGGCATCAGGTCCTCCGGGTCTCGGGGTCAGCGACGTACACACTGTAGTACCGCGCCCGGGCAGATGCCTATCGACGCCTACTTGCCCGCCACGGTGGCGTCGATAAGCATGCAAAAACCGCACCCCCCTTGGAGAGGGTGCGGCTGGTGCGGGGTCCGCTAGGGACTAGCGAGCCTTCTCGACGATCTCGACGAGACGGAAGTGCTTGTCCTTGGACAGCGGGCGGGTCTCCTCGATGAGGACCAGGTCGCCGACGCCGGCGGTGTTGTCCTCGTCGTGAGCCTTGACGCGGTTGGTCGTGCGGACAATCTTGCTGTACAGGCCGTGGGACTTGCGGTCCTCGACCTCAACAACGATGGTCTTGTCCATCTTGTCGGACACGACGTAGCCGCGGCGGCGCTTCTGCACTGCCTTCTGGGTGTTCTGTTCAGTCACGTTTGCCTCACTCATGATTAAGCCTCAGCTCCCGGGACGACGGACAGGCCGAGCTCTCGCTCGCGCAGCACGGTGTAGATGCGTGCGATGTCGCGCTTCACGGTGGAGATGCGGCGGTTGTTGGTCAGCTGGCCGGTCGCGAGCTGGAAGCGCAGGTTGAACAGCTCTTCCTTCGCGTCGGACAGGCGGCTCTTCAGCTCTTCATCGGTGAGTTCGCGGAACTCAGATGCGGGGGTACCGTTCGCCATTAGTACTGGTCCTCCTTCTTGATGATGCGAGTCTTGCACGGAAGCTTCGCAGCCGCACGGCGCAGAGCCTCGATGGCAACCTCGTCATTCGGGTAGGACATCTCGAAAAGGATGCGACCCGGCTTCACGTTGGCAACCCACTTCTCCACCGGGCCCTTACCGGAACCCATACGCACGCCGAGCGGCTTCTGGGTCAGCGGGCGGTCCGGGAAGATGTTGATCCAGACCTTGCCGCCACGCTTGACGTGGCGGTTGATGGCAATACGGGATGCCTCAATCTGACGGTTGGTGATGTAGGCCGGCTCGAGTGCCTGCAGGCCCCAGTCACCGAAGTTAATGGTGTTCCCGCCCTTGGACACGCCACGACGGTTCGGGCGGTGCTGGCGGCGGTACTTCACGCGCTTAGGGATAAGCATGTGTTTAGCCCTCCTGCTTCTTCTCGGCGCGCTGGCGGCGCTGGCCGCCGCGACGCGGGCGACGGTCGCCGCGGCCACGGCGCTCGTTGGACGGAGCGTTGAGCTCGGACTCGCGGACACCGCCAACAACGTCGCCCTTGTAGATCCAGACCTTGACGCCGATGACGCCGAAGGTGGTGTGGGCTTCTGCGGTGCCGTAGTCGATCTCCGCACGCAGGGTGTGCAGCGGCACACGGCCTTCGTGGTAGCGCTCGACGCGGGACATTTCAGCGCCACCCAGACGGCCAGAGGTCATCACCTTGATGCCCTTGACCTGCGGATTGCGCATTGCGGACTGGATAGCCTTGCGCATTGCGCGACGGAACGCGACGCGGTTGACCAGCTGCTCAGCGATGGACTGTGCAACGAGGGTCGCGTTGGCGTCAACGTTCTTGACCTCGAGGATGTTGAGGGCGACCATCTTGCCGGTGAGCTTCTCCAGCTCGCGGCGGATGCGGTCAGCCTCAGCACCGCGGCGGCCAATCACGATGCCCGGGCGGGCGGTGTGAATGTCGACGCGGACGCGGTCGCGAGTGCGCTCGATGTTGACGTCGGCGATGCCGGCGCGCTCGAGGCCCTTGGACAGGAATTCGCGGATCTTGATGTCCTCGTGGACGTAATCTGCGTAGTTCTTGTCGGCGTACCAGTGGGACTTGTAGTCAGCGGTGATACCCAGGCGCAGGCCGTGTGGGTGAATTTTCTGGCCCATTACTTAGCCCCTTCCTTGGACTCGACAACGACGGTGATGTGGGACGTGCGCTTCCGGATCTGGAAGGCGCGGCCCTGGGCGCGCGGCTGGTAGCGACGCATAGTGGGGCCTTCGTTGGCCCAGCACTCGGACACGACGAGCGTGCGCGGGTCCAGACCGAAGTTGTTCTCGGCGTTGGCAGCTGCGGAAGCAACAACCTTCGCAACATCCTTGGACGCTGCCTGCGGCGCGTACTTCAGGATGGCGAGTGCCTCAGATACGGACTTACCGCGGACGAGGGCCAGCACGCGGCGGGCCTTCATCGGGGAAGTGCGGACGAACTTGGCCGTCGCGGATGCAGTGGTGATTGTGTCAGCCATTGCTTATCGACGTCCCTTCTCTACCTTGACGTGACCCTTGAAGGTCTTGGTTGGTGCAAACTCGCCGAGCTTGTGACCGACCATGGACTCATCGACAAACACCGGGACGTGCTTACGGCCGTCGTGGACGGCGAAAGTGTGTCCGATGAAATCGGGGAGAATGGTCGAGCGGCGGGACCAGGTCTTGATGACCTGCTTGGTGCCGGCCTCGTTCTGAGCATCCACCTTGTTGAGGAGGTGCTCATCGACGAACGGGCCCTTCTTCAGGCTGCGTGGCATGTCTGTTTACCTCCTCTTAGCGCTTCTTGTTCTTCGAGCGACGACGACGCACGATCATGTTGTTGGAGTAACGGTTCGGGTTGCGGGTACGGCCTTCCTTCTGGCCCCACGGGGAAACCGGGTGACGGCCACCGGAAGTCTTACCCTCACCACCACCGTGCGGGTGGTCGACCGGGTTCATGACAACACCGCGGACAGTGGGCCTCCAGCCCTTCCAGCGCATACGGCCGGCCTTGCCCCAACGGATGTTGATCTGGTCAGCGTTGCCAACCTCGCCCACCGTTGCGCGGCAGCGGATGTCCACGCGACGGATCTCGGAGGACGGCATACGCAGCACGGCGTAGGAGCCTTCCTTACCCAGCAGCTGGATCGAAGAACCAGCGGAACGGGCAAGCTTGGCGCCAGCACCGGGCTTGAGCTCCACAGCGTGGATGGTGGTACCGGTCGGGATGTTGCGCAGCGGCAGGTTGTTGCCAACCTTGATGTCCGCGTTAGCGCCCGACTCGATCACGGTGCCCTGCTTCAGGCCCTTCGGCGCAATGATGTAGCGCTTCTCACCGTCGTAGTAGTGGAGCAGTGCAATGTTTGCGGTGCGGTTCGGGTCGTACTCGATGTGAGCGACCTTTGCCAGCACGCCGTCCTTGTCGGAACGGCGGAAGTCGATGACGCGGTAGCGACGCTTGTGGCCGCCGCCGCGGTGACGAGTGGTGATGTGGCCGTGGGTGTTACGGCCACCCTTCTTCGGGAGCGGGCGCAGCAGCGACTTTTCCGGGGTCGAGCGGGTGATCTCGTCGAACTCGGAAACGGAGCTGGCACGGCGACCCGGAGTTGTCGGCTTGTATTTACGAATAGCCATAGTGTGTCCTTTTCTATCGGTGTCTTCTGCAGCAGCCGCTGTTAGGCGGTTGCACCGCCGAAGATGTCGATGGAGTCGCTGCCCTCGCGGAGAGTGACGTAGGCGCGCTTGGTGTCCTTGCGCTTGCCGTAGCCGGTGCGGGTGCGCTTGCGCTTGCCCTCACGGTTGGCGGTGTTCACCGAAGCGACGTCGACGCCGAAGATCTCTTCCACGGCGATCTTGATCTGGGTCTTGTTAGCAGACGGGCTGACATAGAACGTGTAGGTGTTCTGCTCCATCAGCGCGTAGGTCTTCTCGGAGAGGACCGGGGCGATGATGATGTCGCGCGGGTTAACAGTCTTAGCCATTTACTTCTCCTCCTCCGCAGCGGTGGCGGTAGCCTGTGCCGCGTCGCGGTTGATGAAGGTGTGCAGTGCCTCGACCGAGAAGACCACGTCGTCTGCGTTGAGCACGTCGTAGGTGTTCAGCTGACCCGGCTCGATGATGTGGACGCCCGGCAGGTTCCTTGCGGAAAGACGGGAGTTGTTGTCATCGCGGCCGATCACCAGCAGAACGGACTTACGGTCGGTCAGGCGCTCCAGGAAGGTGCGTGCAGACTTGGTCGAGGGCTTCTGGCCCGGGACCAGGTCCTCAACGACGTGGATGCGTGCGTTACGCGCGCGGTCGGTGAGGGCACCTACGAGAGCTGCCTTAATCATTTTCTTGGGGGTGCGCTGCGCGTAGGAACGCGGCTGCGGACCGTGAACGGTGCCGCCACCGGTGAACTGCGGAGCGCGGATGGAACCCTGGCGGGCACGGCCGGTGCCCTTCTGGCGGAACGGCTTCTTACCACCGCCGCGCACGTCGGCGCGGGTCTTGGTGGCGTGGGTTCCCTGACGAGCTGCTGCGAGCTGTGCGGTGACAACCTGGTGCAGCAGCGGGATGGAAGCTTCGCGGTCAAAAAGTTCTGCCGGAAGCTCTACGGAACCGTTGGTCTTTCCGTCAGCGGTGTGGACGTCAAGCGTCAGGTTCGTCATGCGTGAGCACCGCCCTTCACTGCGGTCTTGACGGTAACAACGCTGCCCTTGGCGCCCGGGATTGCACCCTTGACCAGGATCAGATTGTTGTCGCCGTCGATGCGTTGGATCTTCAGGTTCTGGGTGGTAACGCGGTTACCGCCCATGCGGCCAGCCATGCGCTTGCCCTTGAAGACACGGCCCGGGGTAGCACAGCCACCGATGCCGCCGACGCGGCGGTGGGAGGCCTGGTTACCGTGTGCGGCACCCTGGCCGGCAAAGCCGTGGCGCTTCATCGCGCCGGCAAAGCCCTTGCCCTTGGTGGTGCCGACGACGTCGACGAACACGTCGCCGTCGAAGATGGTGGCGTTGTATTCCTGGCCGACCTCGTACTCGGAGGTATCGTCCATGCGGATCTCCGCAACAACGCGACGCGGCGTCACGCCAGCCTTCTTGAAGTGGCCAGCCTGCGGCTTCTTGGACTTACGGGGGTCAATGTCGCCGTAAGCAATCTGGATGGCGTCGTAGCCATCGGTCTCTTTGGTACGGATCTGGGTGACCACACACGGCCCAGCCTCGACGACGGTCACCGGGATTACGCGGTTCTCATCGTCGAAGACCTGGGTCATGCCGAGCTTCTTACCCAGAATGCCCTTGATCTGGTTCTCAGACATGTATTAGTTCTCCACTACTGAACGTTTTGGGGATCTCTTGCTTACTGGATGTTCACGTCGACGCTTGCCGGAAGGTCGATGCGCATGAGCGCGTCAACGGTCTTCGGCGTCGGATCGAGAATGTCGATGAGGCGCTTGTGAGTGCGCATCTCGAAGTGCTCGCGAGAGTCCTTGTACTTGTGGGGAGAACGAATAACGGCGTACACGTTCTTTTCGGTGGGCAACGGCACCGGTCCAACGACGCGGGCACCCGTGCGGGTGACCGTAGCAACGATCTTCTTCGCAGATGCGTCGATCGCCTCGTGGTCGTAGGCCTTGAGCCTGATGCGGATCTTCTGTCCCGCCACGCTTACCTCTTCCTCGCATCCCCACTTTCAATTCCCGCCTCGCTCGTAGTTGAACGAGGCAAAGACGAAGCGGTGGGGTTTGTAGCTTCTAGTTTCTCTATAACGTTGTCCGGGCTGGGCCCATGGCTCAACGCCAGTGTCGTTTCATTGACTTCTTGACACTTCCGGAAGGTGACAAGGCGCTAGCAAATAACTGCGCGCTGCAAGTCAGTGCTTCCGCCTCGGCGCGTGCCGGGGTGCAAGACTCGGAAGGGTGCGTGACCCTTGCGTACTGCCGCTGTTTATTTGCCATGGCGCCTTCTCCGGTCCTGCCCGCATTTCGAGGCAGGTCCTTCAACCGAAGGTGTCATGTTCACCGGACCATCGCGCTTGCGCGCCATGTTTCGGCAACCCGAGTATTAAAACACGTCCTCCCCATTTACGCAAGCCCGAGCTTTTTCGCTTCTCGACGCCCCCATCTCCCCCTCATCCCGCCACCCCAAAGATTGCAACTTAATACCAATTCGTGCCGGGTCTCCTCAACGCCCGGAGCCTCGGCGCGGAAAATGTGTACCCTTGTTTGCTGAGCCCGCTCATCCATCAGTTCATCGCTTGTACGCAGGTGGAACGGGCCGATTTTTCTACAGCTACAAAACGCAGTGAAGGAAGGACCAGTCATGGCCGATCACACTCTGAACGAGAACACCCCTGCCCCCACCGACTCCACCTCGACCGCCGTGGACGCCGAGCAGACCCGTCCGCGCAACGAGAACCTGGAGTCCGACTCCGGCTCCACCGTCATCGATGACAACGTCGTGGGCAAGATCGCCGGCATCGCTGCACGCGAGGTCTCCGGCGTGTACAACCTGGGCGGCGGCGCTGCCCGTATGTGGGGCGCGGTCCGCGAGTCCCTGACCTCCTCCACCAACGTCCAGCAGGGCGTCAACGTGGCTGTCGAGGACGGTCACACCTCCGTCGCCGTGGCGATCATCGCTGAGTACGGCGTGGCTATCCACGAGCTGGCGAACGCGATCCGCGAGAACGTCACCGTCGCGCTGACCCGCATGACCGGCCTGATCGTTGACCGCGTCGACGTCACCGTGCACGACGTGCACCTGCCGGAGCAGGAGGACGAGTCTGACAACGAGGACGCTGCATTCCAGTCCAACAACCAGGCGCTGGGTCAGTAGTTATGGCGCGGACCCCCATCACCCTTGAGGTCGGGGAAGCCGTCCGCGACAGTGCGCTCGGTGTTCCCGGTGTCGCCGCCCTGGACAATGGCCGCGTCGGCGAGGTAGCACTCCTGCTGCCAAAGGCCCGCATCGACGGCTTGCGCCAGGTCGCCCGCAACGACGACCGCGGCATCGAAGTGCACATCGTCTTCGACACGGCGTCGGGGCGCGACATTCAGTCAGTAGCCGAGGATGTCCGCTCCGCCGTACTCGGCGCGACGGACCTCCCGTTCGTTGACGTCGTCGTGGCCGACGCACGGTAGGCACCCGGATCTCGTCTCTTGCGGCTGAGCGCCGCCCCGCCACCCGCGGGGGCGCACGGCCACCAATCCCCGAAAAGTGGTATTGATATGAATCTTTCTTCCAATAAAACGCTGGCCGGCGTGATCATCGGCGTGGTCATCGCATTCTTCGTCATGTTCGGCGGATGGCTGGGCCTGCTTTGGCTGCTGCTGTTCACCATCGTCGGTGGCGTCATCGGCGCGCAGCTCGACGGCCGCCTCGACATCGCCGAGATCCTGAGCACGAGCTCCGGTAAAGGCCGCAGCTAATGGGTACGACGTTCTACCACATCAGCGAGCGCTCAGTTGAGCGCGTCGCCGAGGTGGCGGCTTCGTCGGTGCCCGGCACCCTCGCGGTGGATGCGAAGCTCGCCGGACTGGCCGGCCGCAGCTTCCCCAGAATTGATGTCCACCTCGACCGACAATCGGGTGTCGCGGCAATCGAAGCCGAGATCGCTACCGCCTACCCCGCGCCGATCGCCGCCATTACGGACGCCGTGCGCGCCACCGTGATCTCCCACGTGCGCACCCTCACCGGTCTGGACGTCTCGCGCGTCAACGTGTCCGTTTCCAGCGTGGAGGCGCAGGACCTGAACTCGCGCGTGACGTGGGACGACGTGGCAAGCCACTCCGCGTTTGCCATCCCGACGCCGATCAAGGTCAACCAGCTCAAGGTGACCTCTCCTGTGACGCGGGAGCGCCAGCCGCTGAAGGCCATCCACGCGCGTTCCCTCGTGGACGACATGTGGGAGTTCAACACGCCGCACCCGACGAAGGTCGCGTCGGTGCACGCGCCAGCCGAACCCACCGCGAGGTCCATCCGCGCGCCGAAACCGATGGACGTGCAGACGAAGGGCTTTGTGGCCGCGGGGCCGGGGCTCAGGGGCGTCGATAAGCCTGCTCCTGCGCAGCCGTGGTCCCCGCGCACCCCGGAGCCGCGCGTGCCAGCACCGTTCACCGTGAACTCCACGCAGCTCAAGCGCGTGCGGGTGCCGGAGCCCGCAGCGGTGCGCCGCACCGAGGTGCCGCCTCGCCGCAGGCTCACCGAGATCACCGCCGCCCCGCTGCGCCTACGGAAGGTGGAGACGCGGCCGGCGCGCCCGCTGCGCAAGGTCACGGTCAACGCCACGCCGCTGCGCGAGCCTCAGGTCCCGACGCCGCAGCGCGTCGTCCGCCCGCGAGCGCCGCGCCCGCAACCGCTGAAACAGATCTCTATTACACCGGTGGTGAATAAGTATGACCGCACCCGATAGCACCTCCGCGCCGGCTTACGACGCCACAGCACCGGTCGACCAGCCGCACACCCAGACCGTGCAGCCCACCGCACACCCGGCGGGCCCGCACCCGGGCGACGAGCCGCGGGCAAACCCCGCTGTCCGCTGGCTCACCCTGCTGATCGGTTTGATCCTGCTTGCGCTCGCCGCGGTGGTCGGCCGCGACCTGTGGTACTTCTTCCAAAACAGCAATTCCGACGATTCGTGGCTGCGCCCGGTCTTCGAGTTTGTCGGCCGCGCCACCATGGACGTCACCGCCGTGACGGTGGGCATCATCATCGCCATCATCGGTCTCGTGCTCATCGTCTACGCCTTCGTGCCCAGGGGACGCACGCACGTGCGTGTTGATTCGCCGGCGTCCATCTGGACCCGCCCGGTGGACATCGCGCGCAAGGCGACCCACACCACGCGCGCCGAGGTCGGCAACGCGCGCATCCAGTCCCGCGCGGACCGCAAGAAGCTGCGCGTGCAGGTCGAGGACGACGGCTCCGGTGCCGCGCTCCAGGAGCGCCTGACCTCGGTGCTGTCCGGCGAATTCCAGCGGCTCACCACCCCGCCCGCCATCAGCGTCAAGGTCACGCCGAAGCAGCAGAGCGCCTCGACCAGCACGGCGAGTGCGGAGACCCAGACCGGCAGCGCTGCCGACGCGTACGCCACGCCGGAATCAGCCGCAGAGATTTCCCAGCAGACCCAGGGGGTTCAGCGATGAGCAAGACACTGTCCTTCTTCGACCGACTCGTTGTGTTCCTCGTCGGCCTGCTCCTGCTGGTCGCGGGGCTCATCCCCGTGGCCTACTACTGGGAAATCCCCTACGTGAGCGAGTACCTCAACCGCTTCGACCGCGAATCGCTGGGCACAACGCCCGACGAGTCCTGGTACCGCACGGCGCTGATCATCGCGTTCGTCGCTCTGCTGATTCTTGGCGCATGGTTCGTCCTGGCCAACATCCGCAGCCGCGCGTTCAGCACCCGCGAGATCATGTCCGCGGACTCGCAGCACGGCGACAGCACAATCAACGTTGCCCGTGTCGCCGACGCCGCCTGCGCGTTCCTGGAAAAGTCCGAGATGGTTACCGAGGCCCGCAGCAAGGTCTCCGTTGTGGGCAACCGCCCCACGGCGCGCTTCACCGTCACTGCGTCCCCGAGCTATTCGCTTGACGACGTCACGCGGTTCCTCGAAGCCGCCGACGAGGACTTCCGTCTGGCCAACCACACCATGGAGATTGACACGGTGTGGCAGCTGCACCTGGATAGGATCGTCGCGTAGCGCCCCGTGCCGCTGGACCGGCTCCTACACCTCCAGCAGCACGATCTGCGTCACTCGCCCCAGCGACGCCGGCCCCGCGCCGCCTCCTGGGGCGATTTGCATGTCCTCCCCCACTGCACACCGCAGGATCCGCGACCACCGCAATTCCTCGCGAGCCGTCGCGCGGCGCCCCTCGGGCCGCCACACACGCAGACGCTGACCCAGCACGGCACGTGCGCCGTCCTCGAGCGCAACAAGCCACCGGGTACCGCCAATGTCCCCGCGCTCCAGCCCCGCAAGTTCCGGCGCGTCCTGCGCGTCCAGTACCGTCACGAGCCTCACCACGCCAAGACGGTGCTGGAACCCTTCCGTGTCCTCGACGACGAGCGGCCTGCCCGGCCCCACGGGCCGAAACGCCGCGTACTTCCACACGCTGGGCATCTGATCCGGGTTCGCGCTTGAGCGCACCACCACGGTGCTGCCGTCCATGCTCACTTCGTGTGCGGGTTCCTCGGTGGTGATCAGCACGGGTTGTTCCGGGAGCTCGCGCAGCAGCGCGGGGTGTTCGGCTTCGAGTTCGCGGAGCAGCCCCAGGAGTTCCTCGTCCGTGGTGCCGTAGGAGGCTCCCCGGTTTTGCAGCACGCCGATCAGCGCGGAGAGCGACAAGTCGGGTTGGCCCTCCCACGTGTCTCGGAGCGCGTCGAGGAGGGTGGGGATGCGGGTTGGGTCGTTGTGCACAGTTGCAGAGTCTAATCAGGCGCTGAATTCGGGCGCGCGAAAAGGGCCACCTCCCCTCGCGGGGTGGTGGCCCTTTGCTTATGCTCTGGTGCTTACCAGATCAGCGACTGAATTAGTCGAGGATCTTGGTAACGCGGCCAGCGCCGACGGTGCGGGAGCCCTCGCGGATAGCGAAGCGCAGGCCCTCATCCATAGCGACCGGCTGGATGAGCTCGACGGACATGTCGACGTTGTCGCCCGGCATGACCATCTCGGTGCCCTCCGGCAGCTTCACAACACCGGTGACGTCGGTGGTGCGGAAGTAGAACTGCGGACGGTAGTTGTCGAAGAACGGGGTGTGGCGGCCGCCCTCGTCCTTGGACAGGACGTAGACGGAACCCTCGAACTTGGAGTGCGGGGTGTAAGCGCCCGGTGCGATGACAACCTGGCCACGCTCAACGTCCTCGCGCTTCAGGCCACGGAGCAGCAGTGCTGCGTTGTCGCCAGCCTCAGCGGTGTCGAGGAGCTTGTTGAACATCTCGATGGAGGTGACGGTGGTCTTGGTGGCCTTGTCACGGATGCCGATGATCTCGACCTCGTCGTTGATGTTCAGGACGCCACGCTCAACACGGCCGGTCACAACGGTACCGCGGCCGGAGATGGTGAAGATGTCCTCAACCGGCATCAGGAACGGCTTGTCGGTCTCGCGCTCCGGATCCGGGATGGAGTTGTCGCAGGCTTCCATCAGGTCGATGACGGACTGGACCCACTTCTCGTCGCCCTCGAGAGCCTTCAGAGCGGAGATCTGCACGATCGGAGCTTCCTCGTCGAACTCCTGCTCGGCCAGCAGCTCGCGGACCTCCATCTCGACGAGCTCGATGATCTCTTCGTCGTCAACCATGTCGCACTTGTTCAGTGCAACGAGGATGTACGGGACGCCAACCTGGCGAGCGAGCAGCACGTGCTCACGGGTCTGCGGCATCGGGCCGTCGGTAGCAGCGACGACGAGGATAGCGCCATCCATCTGAGCAGCGCCGGTAATCATGTTCTTGATGTAGTCGGCGTGGCCCGGGGCGTCAACGTGTGCGTAGTGACGCTTCGGGGTGTTGTACTCCACGTGGGAGATGTTGATGGTGATGCCGCGCTCGCGCTCCTCCGGAGCCTTGTCAATCGCGTCGAACGCGAAGGCCTTGTTCTCCTCCGGGTAAGCGTCAGCGAGCACCTTGGTGATTGCGGCGGTGGTGGTGGTCTTGCCGTGGTCGACGTGACCGATGGTGCCGATGTTCACGTGCGGCTTGCTGCGCTCGAACTTTTCCTTTGCCACTGTATGTCCTCCTGGACTTCATGGTGGCTACGACCTTCGCAGCCACGTAGTTTACATTTGCCCTGCCCCGGCCCCGTTCAAACGATGCCGAGGGCAGTGACCATTTCACAATGTGCCAGTTACATGATCCTAGATATTTGGTGACCGTTTTTCAAACCGGTCGACCCGAAAAACCCGGATCTACCAAGTGAGTAACGGCCGGCTCAGACACCCACAGTCTGCGGACGACCCTCGACGGATCCTTCCGAGCTGTGCGGTGACTCAGCCCAGCCGTTACCCCTTTGGCGGGAGCGCCTCCCCCATCAGCCGGTACCTCCGCTGGCACGCGGAGCTACCGTCCGAGGAAGGTGCCGGGGCGATCGACTAGTTGCCGTTGCGCTCGTCGATGATCTCCTGTGCGACGGACTGCGGAACCTCAGCGTAGGAGTCGAACACCATGGTGAAGTTCGCACGGCCGGCGGTGGAGGAGCGCAGGTCGCCGATGTAGCCGAACATCTCGGACAGCGGCACCTTTGCCTTGACGACCTTCGCGCCGGAGCGGTCCTCCATTGCGTAGACCTGGCCACGACGGGAGCTGATGTCACCGTTGACGGTGCCCATGAACTCCTCCGGGGTCACGACCTCGACGGCCATGAGCGGCTCGAGCAGCACCGGCTTTGCCTTCGCAACTGCTTCCTTCAGCACCTGGGAGCCGGCCATCTTGAAGGCCATCTCGGAGGAGTCGACCTCGTGGTAGGCACCGTCTTCCAGGGTGGCCTTGATGTTCACCAGCGGGAAGCCAGCCAGGTAGCCGTACTGCATCGCGTCCTGGATACCAGCGTCGACGGACGGGATGTACTCCTTCGGAACGCGGCCACCGGTGACGGCGTTCTCGAACTTGTAGGTCGCGGACTCGCCCTCCTCCAGGGTCTCCGGATCCGGATCGTACGGCTCGATGGTGACGATGACCTTTGCAAACTGGCCGGAACCACCGGTCTGCTTCTTGTGGGTGTAGTCCAGGGACTCGACCTTCTTGCGGATGGTCTCGCGGTAGGCAACCTGCGGGTTACCAATGTTTGCCTCGACCTTGAACTCGCGCTTCATGCGGTCAACCAGGACGTCGAGGTGCAGCTCGCCCATGCCGCCGATGACGGTCTGGCCGGTCTCCTCGTCGAGCTTGACGGTGAAGGTCGGGTCCTCTTCCGCCAGCTTCTGGATAGCGGTACCCAGCTTCTCCTGGTCGGCCTTGGTCTTCGGCTCAATTGCCACCTGGATAACCGGATCCGGGAAGTCCATGGACTCCAGGATGATCGGGTGGTCCGGGTTGCAGAGGGTGTCACCCGTGGTGGTCTGCTTCAGGCCGATGAACGCGTAGATGTTACCGGCGTCGGCGTGCTCGACCGGGTTCTCCTTGTTCGCGTGCATCTGGAAGAGCTTGCCCACGCGCTCCTTGTTCTGCTTGGTGGAGTTGAGCATGTTCTCGCCCGGGATAGCCTGGCCGGAGTACACGCGCACGTAGGTGAGCTTGCCAAAGAACGGGTGGACGGCGACCTTGAAGGCCAGTGCGGAGAACGGCTCCTCCACGGACGGCTTACGGGTCATCGGGGTCTCGCCGTCGAGGGCGGTGCCGTGCACCTCGCCCACGTCGAGCGGGCTCGGCAGGTAATCGACGACAGCGTCGAGCAGCGGCTGGACACCCTTGTTGCGGTAAGCGGTGCCGCACAGGACCGGGTAGATCTCGGAGTTGACCGTCATCTTGCGGATGGCAGCCTTGATCTCGTCCTTGGTCAGCTCCTCGCCGCCGAAGTACTTCTCCATGAGCTCCTCGTCGGACTCAGCGACTGCCTCGAGCAGCTTCTCGCGGTACTCCTCAGCCTTGTCCTTGAGGTCGGCCGGGATCTCCTCGATGGTCGGCTCTGCACCGGTCTCGACCTTGCCGCGCCAGGTGATGGCCTTCATGTCAATCAGGTCGACGACGCCGTCGAAATCGTCCTCAGCGCCGATCGGCAGCTGCATGACCAACGGCTTCGCGCCGAGGCGGTCGATGATGGTCTGCACGGTGAAGTAGAAGTCAGCGCCCAGCTTGTCCATCTTGTTGACGAAGCAGATACGCGGCACGTCGTACTTAGCAGCCTGGCGCCAGACCTGCTCGGACTGCGGCTCAACGCCCTCCTTGCCGTCGAACACGGCAACAGCGCCGTCGAGCACGCGCAGGGAGCGCTCCACCTCAACGGTGAAGTCCACGTGGCCCGGGGTGTCGATGATGTTGATCTGGTTGGAGTCCCAGAAACAGGTCACGGCAGCGGACGTAATGGTGATGCCGCGCTCCTTCTCCTGCTCCATCCAGTCGGTGGTGGAAGCACCGTCGTGGGTCTCGCCGACCTTACGGTTGATGCCGGTGTAGAAGAGGATGCGCTCGGTCGTGGTGGTCTTACCAGCATCGATGTGAGCCATGATGCCGATGTTGCGAACCTTGTGCAGGTCCTTAAGCACTTCTTGTGCCACGTTATTACCCCAACTTAAAAGTCGTCGACGCTCTGCAGACTCGGGGGAATCTCCAGCGGGCGCCTATGGCGAATAATTTCCTTTGTCAATTCTGCCACCTTTTTCATCAAATGGCAGGGTGAGTCGCGTCGGTCATTCCAAAAAACACCCGGACGCAACTGCACAACAACGATGCACGAAGCAGATATTCAATTTGCTTCTACGCAGTTGCGGCAGCTGACATCCGGGTGTCATAGAAAACCGTGCGCGCCGGTGATTACCAGCGATAGTGGGCGAAGGCGCGGTTGGCCTCGGCCATCTTGTGCATGTCCTCGCGACGCTTCACGGAAGCACCGAGACCGTTGGATGCATCCAGGATCTCGTTAGCAAGGCGCTCGACCATCGTGTTCTCACGACGCTGGCGGGTGAAGGTCACCATCCAGCGAAGTGCGAGGGTGTTGGAACGGCCGGGCTTGACCTCAACCGGGACCTGGTAGGTCGCGCCACCAACACGGCGGGAACGAACCTCGAGGTCCGGGCGGATGTTGCCCAGGGCCTTCTCCAGGGTGCCAACCGGGTCGGTGCCGGTCTTCTCGCGGCACGCCTCGAGTGCGCCGTAGACGATGCGCTCGGCGGTGGACTTCTTGCCGTCCTGCAGCACCTTGTTCACCAGCTGGGTAACAAGTTCGGACTGGTAAACCGGGTCCTTGACTACGGGACGCTTCGGAGCTTGCTGTTTACGCATTTCTGATTACTGTCCCTTCTTTGCGCCGTAACGGGAACGAGCCTGCTTACGGTCCTTGACGCCCTGGGTATCCAGTGCGCCGCGGATGATCTTGTAGCGGACACCCGGGAGGTCCTTCACACGACCACCACGCACGAGCACCATGGAGTGCTCCTGCAGGTTGTGGCCCTCACCCGGGATGTATGCGGAAACCTCGATGCCGGAGGTCAGGCGCACACGGGCGACCTTACGCAGTGCCGAGTTCGGCTTCTTCGGAGTGGTGGTGTACACGCGGGTGCACACGCCGCGACGCTGGGGCGAGCCCTTCAGCGCAGCGGTAGCCACCTTCTTGCTCTTATCGTGGCGGCCCTTGCGGACCAGCTGCTGAATAGTAGGCATTCACGCTCTTTCTGTTAAGCGGTGCGCGCTAAGGTGGCCGTACATGCAAAAATGGGGGCTCTTTTCGGGGCCCTGCCGTGTGCATGAACTACCTGACCGCGAGTGCGCAGCCGCACGGAGTTCGTATCTTTCCGCCACGCGAATTATCGCGAGCGAAACCTCATTCAAGCTACATCACCCCGCGTCACAAGAGCAAATCGCTTATCGACGAGCCACCCGACGCCTCCTCATTTACACTGCAAGCATGTCGACCACGACCTCACCGCCGGGTGAGTTCTCCCAGTCTGCGCGCGAGATCGCAGCCGAGTCCGTCATCATTCCCGTACGCGCCGCCGGTCTCCTCCTCCGGCACCTCCCGCAGCTCATCACATGTGTCTGCCTGGGGCTGGCGGGACGCCAGGCCGTGATCTGGCTCGCGGTGTGGATTTCCAACTTCAGCAAGGTCGGGGCCAGCCTGGTGATGCCGCTTGCTCCGCTCTCCGTCATGGTCGCACTGATCTACGCCCTGTGGTACCTCCGCCCGTCGCTCCCCTTCCTCTCCCGGGCGATTCCGGGGCGGGAGGAGACGTCGTCACGCACGCGCCTGTTTTCGGCGGGCGGGATGCTGATTTCGTTTCTCACTGTGTACGCCACGCACGGCATGCTTAAGGAGGACCTCGCCGCGTTCCGCCGCGCCGCCACGAACGACGAATTCATGAACCAGGGCTTTGCCGCGGACTTTAGCCGGGTGTTCGTCGACGGCACCGCATCCCTGCTCGCCCTCATGGCGGTGACGATCGTGCTGCGCAAGATTATTGGTTACTTCGCGCTGGCAGAACGTGGTCTCGGCCTCACCTATCTTGCCGCCTACCTCGACGTGCTGTGGATGTCCACCGTATCGATATTTGTGACCAACAAGCTCGCAGACGTACAGGATTGGGCGCTGAGCAGGCGGGGAATTGCGCCCGCGTACGACCGCTACGTGGACCTGAGGGACGGCATTGCCGAGCACACAGGCATCCTCGCCAGCGCCTGGGATTGGCTGGCGGAGGCGTTACCGGTGATCAACCAGCTGGTGACCATTCCGGTCGCGTGGCTCACCCTCGGCGCAGTGGTCTTCGGCACGTCGCTGGTTGCCAGCCGGGAGAAGGAAGCGGCGCCGGACGCCGAAGCTGCGGACAGCTCGCAGCGCTTCAGGAGGCGGGCGCGCCACGTGGTTGAAAAGGAGGCCAAGTACGTTGCCAACCAGGCGATGCAGCCTATCGCCGGGCCGCTGAAGACCACGTGGAGCGGCCTTCGCACGCTGGCCAAGGCAGGCATCGTGCCAATGGTGATGTTTTGCATCGTGTTCATGCTCGCCGCCGGAGTCGAGTTGGGCGTGGTCGAGGTGGGTCGCGCCATCGTGGGACCACAGGACGCGCTTGTCAGCGAAGTCATCGCTGCGTACATCCTCATCGTCGCGCGCGCCGCGTACCTGCTGCTCGTGGTGTGCCTGATCGCCTCGGGGCTCGACTTCTTCCTGCGCCGCTCCTACTCGCCCGCCGCAGATCCCGATGCGTCTCTCGCCTTGGACTCCGGGTCATCCACGTAGTTTTTCGGCTCCGGCAGGTCGAGGGTGACGTAGTCGGGCTCGTTCCACCCGAGGTGGAGCTGCTCCGGCTGCACGCCCTCCGGCATCGCGATGGGGATGAGTTTGCGCCACTCCTCCGGGCGCGGGTCACCCTGGACAACGCGGACCGTAGCGGTGCGGAGGTCCACCGACTCCGTCGCCGGCCCGCCCTCGCCCGGCGGGGTGCAGCTGTGCAGGGCGCTCATGCCACTCACCACTTCGCCGAAGATTTGATCCGTGCGCTGGTAGTCACGCCCGTCCGAGCCTGTCGCCCACATGCGGCAGTGGGACAGCACCGAGTCTTCCGGTGCGCGCCACTGGGTGAGTAGCGCCCAGATGGCAAACCCGTCGGGCGCATCGAGCCCGATCTCTTCCTCGTGTTCGACCCGTTGGAACCCGATCACCTCCACCTCAGCGGTGCGGCGCGGCGGCGCGCTCCCCTCCCCCTCCACGAGGCCATCGATGGGCAGGTCAAACGAGCCCGGGGTGCCGGCCGCGATGCGTTGCTCCTGGGTCCAGGACCACGGCCGATAGATCCCGAAGTACGGCTGCGACGATGCCGCCAGCATGCACCCGATCGCCACCGGGGCGGCAGCCCACCAGGCAAGTTTCATAGCGTGAGCCCCTCCCTGCTGATGTTTCCGGCTTCGACTGGTTCGCCGAGCTCCAGCACCACCCGCGGCGCCATCTGCGTGGCGGACGGGTGCAAGAACAGCCTCGCCCCCGCAATCTGCTCTGCCGGCATTTCGAAGACGAGGGTGCACTGCGTAGGAAGTTGCGGGTACAGGGTGCCACACGACGACGCGAGGTGGTTCGCGGGTCCGTAGAGCGTGCCGTCGGTAGCCTTGATCTGCCCTTCGAGTACCTGGCCAGTATCGGGTGTGTGGGTAAAATCCACGACCAGCCAGCGGGCGTGCGTTGGTACGCCGTTGATCGCATCGGCGGTAATGGTGTGGACTCCATCAACCCGCCCGATCTTCGGTGCCTCGGCGCCGTAGTCAAACGGCGCGAAGGCCCGGTCCTGCGCGTCGGGAAGCTGCTCGCGGATGAGGCCGCCCAGGCTGAGCAGGGCCAGCGCGGCCGCGGTCGCCACTATTCGGCGCGGCATCGTCGTCACCGCAGGCTCACCTCCGCAGCACGGTCCTTAGTCAGCCAGGCCTTCGCCCCGTCCAGGAAGGAGGTACGGTACTCCAGCGACGTGATCACCAGCGTGTCCGCCTCCGCGGCATTCGTGCCGCTCGGGCCTTGGAAGATGAGCGCGACATCCAGCGGCACGCCAGGGTTGGGCGAGATCGCCTCGGATGGCGCAACCTCGGTGAGCGCCTCCGCGCTGTGCTTGCGTACGACCGCGGCTCTCATGTCCGGTTGCTCCTTTGGGCCAAGGCGCGAATCCTCCAGCGCGAACGCCATGAGGAACTGCGGCGCAGGGACAGGCCGTGAGGCAGTGTTGGTGAGTCGCATTTCCACCACGCGTGCGTCGCCAAGCGTATAGGTGCGCCGCACCGAGATCTCGAACGGTGCGGCCGTGAACTCGGCAGGCTGCGCGAGCGCACCGGTGCCCCTCGGCGCCGCGGCCACGGTGAGGCCCTCGGGCGGGGCCGCTTCCAGTCCGCCGCTGACACCGGTGATGCCCACAACCGCGAGCAACGCCGCGAGGGTCGCGTTGGTCCGGGTGCCAAGGTCGGCCGCGACCGATTTGGCCAATCCAGCAAATGGCCGGGGGCCTTTCGCCGCTGGTGTCGACGATACTTCGCTCACACCTGGAATCTAAGCAGAGTTTTCGCAGGCGCGCTCGGCACGCGTGCTTATCGACGCCAACGGCCCGGCCCCTGCCGCGCAGTCGCGGAGGAGCCGGGCCGGTTGGTGAGCAGACCTAGCTAACAGCCAGAAGGCTAGATCTGGTCGATGCCGTACTCGTCGAGCGGGACGGAGGCGCCGGTGTACTCGCCGTAGCCCTCGTCGCCGTAGATGCCCTCGCCGAAGCTCGGGATGGAGTACGCCGCGGAGCGCGCGGCCTCGGTCGGCTTGACCTGGATGTTGCGGTAGCGGGAAATGCCCGTACCAGCCGGGATCAGCTTACCGATGATCACGTTCTCCTTCAGACCGATGAGCTGGTCGGAGCGCTTGTTGATCGCGGCGTCCGTGAGCACGCGGGTCGTCTCCTGGAAGGAGGCGGCCGACAGCCAGGACTCGGTAGCTAGTGAGGCCTTGGTGATACCCATGATCTCGGAGCGCATCTCCGCCGGCTGGCCCTCGTCCGCCACGGTGGCGGCGTTGACCTGGCGTGCCTCGGAGAGGTCGATCAGCGTGCCCGGCAGGAACTCGGTCGAGCCGGAGTCGATGACCGTGCCGCGGCGCAGCATCTGGCGGATGATGATCTCGATGTGCTTGTCGTGGATGGACACACCCTGGGTGCGGTACACGGCCTGCACCTCGTCGATGAGGTGCTTCTCCACGCCGCGACGGCCGAGGACCTCGAGCACGTCGTGCGGGTCTGCGGCACCGCGGAGCAGGCGCTCGCCCACCTCGACGTGGTCGCCCTCGCGCAGGGAGCGCTCGATCATGGCGTCCGGGTTGGACTCCATCGGGCGGCGCACCTGGGCCAGGCCCTGGCGCTTGGACAGCTTCTCGTACACCACGTCGTCGGAGTCATCGTCCGGGTGGATGGTGAGGGTCCAGAAGTTGCCCTCGTCCTCCAGGGAGACCGTACCGGCGACCGACGCGATCGGCGCGCAGTTCTTGGGCACGCGGGCCTCGAACAGCTCCTGGACACGCGGCAGACCACCGGTAATGTCGCCGCCGACACCACCCTGGTGGAAGGTACGCATGGTCAGCTGGGTACCCGGCTCACCAATGGACTGTGCAGCGACGATGCCGACGGCCTCGCCGATGTCTACCAGCTGGCCGGACGCCATGGACTTGCCGTAGCACTTGGCGCAGACGCCAGTCGGGGTCTGGCAGGTCAGCACGGAGCGGACCTTGACCTCGGCGACGCCCTTCTGCACGAGCACGTCGATACGCTCCTCGGACAGCTCGGTGCCGGCCTCGAAGACGACGTTGCCCTCGGAGTCCTTCGCGTCGGAGGCCAGGACTCGGCCGGACACGGAGGTCTCCACCAGGTCATGGCGGACGAAGGAGTCACCAGCGGCCTCTGCCACCGGGACCTTGACGCCCTGGTGGGTGCCACAGTCCAGCTCGCGGACGATGACGTCCTGCGCCACGTCCACCAGGCGACGGGTGAGGTAGCCGGAGTCCGCGGTACGCAGTGCGGTATCGGCCAGGCCCTTACGGGAACCGTGGGAGTTGTTGAAGTACTCCATCACGGACAGGCCCTCGCGGAAGGAGGTCTTGATCGGGCGGGTGATGTACTCACCGCGCGAGTTCACGACCATGCCCTTCATGCCGGCCAGGGTCCAGATCTGGCGCATGTTACCGGCAGCACCGGACTTCACGATCATCGGAATCGGGTTGTCGTCCGGGTAGAGGTCCTCCACGGCCTGGCCGACCTTGTTGGTGGCGTCCTGCCACAGCTCAACCAGTCGGTCGTAGCGGTTCTCCTCGGTAAGCGCACCCTTCTCCCAGAACTTGCGCTCGATCTCCTCGGCTTCCTTCTCGTAACGCTCGAGGAACTGCGTCTTGTTCGGGAGCACCAGCACGTCAGACATGGTGATGGTCACGCCGGAACGGGTTGCCCAGTAGAAGCCGGCGTCCTTCATCTTGTCCAGCGTCTGCGCGACGGTGATCATGGGGTACTTCTCCACCATGTCCTGGATGATGTCACCCAGCAGCACCTTGCCGGCGCCGCCGCCCTTGCGCACCATGGCGCCTTCCTGGAAGGGGAAGTTGAACGGCAGAAGCTCGTTGAACATGATGCGGCCGAGCGTCGTCTCGGTCATCCATGCCTGGCCCTTGGTCCAGCCGTCCGGGAACTGCTCCTCCTCGACCTCAACGGTCGGGCGCAGGTGGTCGATGCGGACCTTGATCGGGGCCTGCAGGCCGAGCACGCCGCGGTCGTACGCCATGATCGCCTCGCGGTAGGAGGAGTAGACGCCTTGTGCCGGGCCGTTCTCGTCGGCAGGCGCGTAGGCGCCCTCGCCGCCGATCTCATCGGTGGACTTCAGCATGGTGAGGAAGTACAGGCCGGTCACCATGTCCAGGCGCGGCATTGCCAGCGGCTTGCCGGACGCCGGGGACAGGATGTTGTTGGAGGACAGCATCAGCACGCGGGCCTCCGCCTGCGCCTCTGCGGACAGCGGCAGGTGGACTGCCATCTGGTCGCCGTCGAAGTCAGCGTTGAACGCCTCGCACGCCAGCGGGTGCAGCTGGATGGCCTTGCCCTCGACCAGCTTCGGCTCGAAGGCCTGGATGCCCAGGCGGTGCAGGGTCGGTGCGCGGTTGAGCAGCACCGGGTGCTCGGAAATGGCCTCTTCGAGCACGTCCCACACCTCGGGGCGCTGGCGCTCCACCATGCGCTTCGCGCTCTTGATGTTCTGCGCGTACTGGTTGTCCACCAGGCGCTTCATCACGAACGGCTTGAACAGCTCGAGCGCCATCAGCTTGGGCAGACCGCACTCGTGCAGCTTGAGCTGCGGGCCGACGATAATCACGGAACGACCGGAGTAGTCGACGCGCTTACCCAGCAGGTTCTGGCGGAAGCGGCCCTGCTTGCCCTTGAGCAGGTCGGACAGGGACTTCAGCGGGCGGGAGCCCGGTCCGGTGACCGGACGGCCGCGGCGGCCGTTGTCAAACAGCGCGTCCACGGACTCCTGCAGCATGCGCTTCTCGTTGTTCACGATGATCTCGGGCGCGCCGAGGTCAATCATGCGCTTGAGGCGGTTGTTGCGGTTGATCACGCGACGGTACAGGTCGTTCAGGTCGGAGGTGGCGAAGCGTCCGCCGTCCAGCTGCACCATCGGGCGCAGCTCCGGCGGGATCACCGGGATCGCGTCCAGGATCATGCCGGCCGGGTCGTTGCCGGAGCGCTGGAACGCAGCGACAACCTTCAGGCGCTTGAGCGCGCGGACTTTCTTCTGGCCCTTGCCCTCAGCGATGATGGTGCGCAGCTCCTCGGCCTCGGACTCGAGGTCGAAGTTGCGGATCAGCGTCTGGATGGCCTCAGCGCCCATGCCGCCGGTGAAGTAGTCCTCGTAGCGGTCGACGAGCTCCTCGTAGAGCACCTCGTCGATAATCATCTGTTTCGGGGCGAGCTTCTGGAAGGTCTGCCAGATGTCGTCGAGGCGCTCGACCTCGCGCTCGCCGGCCTCGCGGATGTGCGTCATTTCCTTGTCGGCTGCCTGCTGCACCTTCTTGCGGGCAGCGGCGGTCGCGCCGGAAGCCTCGAGCTCGGCGAGGTCTTCCTCCAGCTTGTGTGCGCGCTCGGCGATCTCGGAGTTTGCGTCCTCCTCGACTTCCTTCTTCTCCAGCAGCATCTCCGCCTCGAGGGTGGACATGTCGTTGTGACGTGCCTCCTCGTCGACGCTGGTGATGATGTTGGCGGCGAAGTAGATGATGCGCTCCAGGTCCTTCGGAGCGAGGTCAAGCAGGTAACCCAGGCGAGACGGGACGCCCTTGAAGTACCAAATGTGGGTCACGGGAGCGGCGAGCTCGATGTGGCCCATGCGCTCACGGCGCACCTTGGACTTGGTCACCTCGACGCCGCAGCGCTCGCAGATGATGCCCTTGTAACGGACGCGCTTGTACTTACCGCAGGCGCACTCCCAGTCGCGGGTGGGGCCGAAGATGCGCTCGCAGAACAGGCCGTCCTTCTCGGGCTTGAGGGTGCGGTAGTTGATGGTCTCCGGCTTCTTCACTTCGCCGTGGGACCACTTACGAATGTCTTCTGCAGTGGCCAGGCCGATGCGAAGCTCGTTGAAGAGGTTTACGTCAAACACGTAAATTCCCTTTCACCTCCCCCAGCTGGGGAGGATTGCGTGTGGATAGTTTCTTCTCGTTTCATTCAGGGCGCCGCAAGCACAAGTGCTTATCGACGCCCACCTGGCGCCTAGACGGTATCCGCCGCTGACCCCTCGTCGCGCGAGAGGTTGATGCCCAGCGAGGAACCGGCCTGGTCAAACTCATCGTCGTCGCCGTCGAGCTCCATGGCGCTGCCGTCCGTGGAGAGCACCTCAACGTTGAGGCACAGGGACTGCAGCTCCTTGAGCAACACCTTGAAGGACTCCGGGATACCCGGATCCGGGATGTTGTCGCCCTTCACAATCGCCTCGTAGACCTTCACGCGGCCGACCACGTCGTCCGACTTGATGGTCAACAGCTCCTGCAGGGTGTAGGCAGCGCCGTACGCCTGCATTGCCCACACCTCCATCTCGCCGAAGCGCTGGCCGCCGAACTGGGCCTTACCGCCCAGCGGCTGCTGCGTAATCATGGAGTACGGGCCGGTGGAACGGGCGTGGATCTTCTCGTCCACAAGGTGGTGCAGCTTGAGCATGTACATGTAGCCGACGGAGATCGGGTACTTGTACGGCTCGCCGGAGCGACCGTCGTAGAGACGGGTCTTGCCCTGGCCGTCGACCATCACGTCACCGTCGCGGTTCGGCTTGGTGTTTGCCAGCAGGCCTGCGATCTCCTCGTTGGACGCACCGTCGAACACCGGCGTTGCGGTCAGCGACTCCGGCGGGACGTCGTAAAGGTGCTCCGGCAGGGTCTCCAGCAGCGCGGCGTTCTTCGGGTCGTCCGGGTTCACGGTCCAGCCGGCCTTGGCCAGCCAGCCCAGGTGCACCTCGAGGACCTGACCGATGTTCATACGACGCGGCACGCCGTGCGTGTTCAGGATGATGTCCACCGGGGTGCCGTCCTCCATGAACGGCATGTCCTCCGTCGGCAGGATCTTGCCCACAACGCCCTTGTTGCCGTGGCGGCCTGCCATCTTGTCGCCGTCCTGGATCTTGCGCTTCTGCGCGACGTAGACGCGGATCATCTCGTTCACGCCTGCGGACAGATCGTCGTCGTCCTCGCGGGAGAAGCGGCGGACCGCGATGACCTTGCCGGTCTCACCGTGCGGCACCTTCAGGGAGGTGTCGCGGACCTCGCGGGCCTTCTCGCCGAAGATGGCGCGCAGCAGGCGCTCCTCCGGGGTCAGCTCGGTCTCGCCCTTCGGGGTGACCTTACCCACGAGGATGTCGCCGTCGCGCACGTCAGCACCGATGCGGATCACGCCGCGCTCGTCGAGGTCCTTGAGCACATCCTCGGACACGTTCGGGATCTCGCGGGTGATTTCCTCGGCACCGAGCTTGGTGTCGCGGGCGTCAATCTCGTGCTCCTCGATGTGCACGGAGGTGAGGATGTCCTCCTCCACCACGCGCTGGTTGAGGATGATTGCGTCCTCGTAGTTGTGGCCTTCCCACGGCATGAAGGCGACGAGCAGGTTGCGGCCGAGCGCCATCTCGCCGTTCTTCGTGCCCGGGCCGTCCGCGATCACCTGGCCAGCCTCGACGCGCTGACCAGCAGACACGATCGGGGTTTGGTTGTAGCAGGTGCCCTGGTTGGTGCGGTGGAAGGTGCGCAGCTGCTGGGTGTCGCGAGTGCCGTCGTCGCCCAGCACGGTGATGTAGTCGCCGGTCACGGTCTCGATGACACCGGAGAGCGGGGAGATGACGGTATCGCCAGCGTCGTAAGCAGCGCGCTGTTCCATGCCGGTGGCCACGTACGCGGCCTCGGAGCGCAGCAGCGGCACAGCCTGCTTCTGCATGTTCGCACCCATGAGGGCGCGGTTCGCATCGTCGTGCTCGAGGAACGGGATCATCGCCGTTGCCACGGAGACCATCTGGCGCGGCGAGATGTCGAGGTAGTCAACACCCTGCGGGCCGACGACGCCGATGTCGCCGTCCTTGAGGCGGACCTCGATGCGCTCACCGGTCAGCTCGCCGTCCTTGGTCATCGGGGTGGCCGCCTGCGCAATCGCGTAGCGGTCCTCCTCGTCGGCCGTAAGGTAGTCGATCTGGTCCGTGAGCTTGCCGTCGTTGACCTTGCGGTACGGGGTCTCGATGAAGCCGAACGGGTTGACGCGCGCGTAGGACGCGAGCGCGCCGATCAGGCCAATGTTCGGACCCTCAGGGGTCTCAATCGGGCACATGCGGCCGTAGTGGGACGGGTGTACGTCTCGGACCTCGATGCCGGCGCGCTCACGCGACAGGCCGCCCGGACCCAGCGCGGACAGACGACGCTTGTGTGTCAGGCCGGACAGGGAGTTGTTCTGGTCCATGAACTGCGAGAGCTGCGAGGTACCGAAGAACTCGCGGATCGCGGCGGAGACCGGACGCACGTTAATTAGAGAGGTCGGCGTGATGGACTCCGCGTCCTGGGTGGTCATGCGCTCGCGCACGACGCGCTCCATGCGGGAGAGACCGACGCGGACCTGGTTCTGGATCAGCTCGCCAACGGTGCGCAGGCGACGGTTACCAAAGTGGTCGATGTCGTCGGTGTTGATCGGGATGAGCTCGCCGGACGGGGAGGTCATCTCGGTCTCGCCAGCGTGCAGGCGCACGAGGTACTCGAGCGTGGTGGCGATGTCTTCCTCGGTCAGCGTCATCAGGCCATCGTGATCGCCGCCGAGGCCCAGCTTGCGGTTGACCTTGTAGCGGCCAACGCGGGCCAGGTCGTAGCGCTTGGGGCGGAAGAAGGAGTTCTCCAGCAGGGACTGCGCGAGGTCGCGGGTCGGCTGCTCGCCCGGGCGCTGCTTGCGGTAGATCTCCAGCAAGGCCTCGTCCATGTTGGCCACGCCGTCGTTCTCCAGCGTGGACATCATGAGCTCGGAGAAGCCGAAGCGCTCCTTGATCTGCTCCTCGGTCCAGCCGAGCGCCTTCAGCAGGACGGTCACCGGCTGACGACGCTTACGGTCAATGCGCACACCTACGGTGTCGCGCTTGTCCACGTCGAACTCCAGCCACGCACCACGGGAAGGGATCACCTTCACGGCGTGCAGCGGACGCTCGGTGGACTTATCAATCGTCTCGTCAAAGTAGACGCCCGGGGAGCGCACGAGCTGGGAGACAACGACACGCTCGGTGCCGTTGACAATAAAGGTGCCCTTGTCCGTCATCAGCGGGAAATCGCCAATAAAGACGGTCTGGGACTTAATCTCCTGCGTATCGTTATTAATAAACTCCGCCGTCACGTAGAGCGGCGCGGAGTAGTTAATGTCCTTCTCTTTTGCTTCCTCGATGGTGTACTTCGCATCTTCGAAGCGCGGCTCGGACAGCGTCAGGCTCATGTTGCCGGAGTAGTCCTGGATCGGAGAAATCTCCTCTAGGATGTCCTCCAGGCCGCTGGCCACGCGGGCGTCCTCGCCGCGCAGCTCCTGCTCGCGGGTGCGCCACTCAGGCGTACCGACGAGCCACGCAAAAGATTCAAGCTGTACATCAAGAAGACCCGGGACGGTGATCGGCTCAGCGATCTTGGCGAACGAGTAACGTTCGGGGGCCCCGGGAATATCAGCCATTGACATGGTCTGGTTTGAGACTGCCAAGTTGGGTCCTTCCAGCACCTAGGGCGGACGCCACGCTATTTACTCTGGCTCTGTAAACAACCGGCATTTCCGCTGGGTAAGTTAGCATTTCGGTCTGCTTCGGAAGACCCGCCCCCAGAGATGACAAAATCACCTTGTCAAATCAGCACCCTTCGACATACCCCCTGCTCACACAGGCTTTCCGACGGGCGCCTCATGCAAGGCTCGCGCACTTCACTGGAGACGGCTTCCAGCGCAACGACTTAGCCTATAGCACAGTGCACGCTTTGTAAAGAGCAGACACACCCCCGTGTCGCCTGCGCGCCGTCGGAGCGAAAGCGGTGCCGTCGATAAGCTTGCTCCTGCACCGGAAACCTCACCGGTGACGTCGCTGCGGGGAAGCCTACCACCAGAGGTTGCTAACTCGGCAACCCCGCGACACCCGGCTAGCGGGCGCGGCCGGGACGGAACGCGCCGACCAGGCCAAACAGGGCAACAAGCGCGCCGAGCGCGATGGTACCCCACGTAACCTTTTGCGATACGGATTGCGGCACCACGCGGGAGAGCTGGGCCACCATCGCCTCGGTATCCTCCGGCGACATCGCGGCGTCGTAGGTAATGACGTTGGTGGGGTGCTCGCCGTTGTCGTCGGCGTAGAAGATGTCGACCTTTTCTCTCATGCCAACCACAAGACCGGTGACCTGGTCGACCTGAATTTCGCGGTCCGCAGCGTAGTTGCGGAAGGTGCGCACGCTGTCAGCATCCTCGCCTTCGCCGACCTCGACGGTGCTGGCGTTCAGGGCGTCGGCGTAGCGCAGTGCCAAGTTCGTCGGCTCGATGTGCTGAGTAAAGGTATACACAGTGCGGCCGCCGATCTCTTCTTCGCCGGCAAACTGCGCGGGCGCACTCCCCCGCAGCTGCGGGTCGAACACGTTGTAGTCCTGCTGCTGCACGTCGGACGGCAGCTTCAGCCAGGGCCCGTCCACGGGCACCTCCGTCGCAGGCATCGCCATCTGGCTGGACACCTGCGCAGGCAAGGCCACCTGGCCGGTGGCACGGTCCAGCACCATCGACCAGGTGGACGCGGTAACGAGGTTGTCAAAGTCCGAACCGGCCGTGCCGGCACGCAAGGTATCGCCGATGCGCACGCTCGCCACGTCGTCATTCGAGGGGTCCTGTACCTCCATATGGAGCTGGCGGGTCACGGGGGCAGGCTCGCCTTCGCGTGTGCCGTCGTCGTCGCGAAGCGTCCAGGTGGTGTGCGCGAGGTCGAGGGGCAGGCGGGCGTCGCCAAGCAGGAAGCGCGGCGCGAGCAGGCCGGCAACCACGAGCGCGATGCCGAGACCCACGAGGAGCGCGGAGAGAATCCTGGATTTAGGCAGCATGGGCCAAAGTGTAGTGGACACAGCTCGGGCTCCCCTGCGGGCGGGCATGACCACGTAACATCCTCAGCGAACGAGGCGTTGCGCCCCCGGTATCTCAGAATGCAAGATTTTTGCACACAGCTTCGGCTCAGCATATGTAAGGACATTCGCGCGTTTCGCACCCGCTTTGCAATGCTTCACGCCCACCTCCCCCTTTTGCGCGAATACAAATACGTACCTCTATACCCTTTGCGGCAGGTAAATTACCCTTTCCGGCCTACTGGTTAGTGTTTGAAAACTATTACCCCCCCCCTGATCACCCCCGCAATTCACACGGCCCGGATATAAGCTTGGACGCATACATAGTGAGTAGGGACACATTTATACCGCCTTTTCGCGTACTGGCGTCGCCGAATCACCCCCAGGCACCCCAAAGCCATTTCCAGCTTCCTGAGACTCACTTAGAATATCGTGCCAAACCGCCAGAAAACGCTAAGGAGAATATGATGGCTTACCCACCTGCCCAACCCCATAAGAGAGGCCGTCGCCGCGGCATGACAATGCTTGCAGCCTCGATGGCCATCGCCGTCGGATCGCAAGCGCTGCCAGTAGTTGGCCCTCACGCAGCAATTGCCAACGTGGCTCACGCCGCCGAGGCACCGAGCGCGAGCGACTGGGACCCCGCCAACATCGTCGCAGCGGATGCCATCACGCCGACTGACCGCGTGAACAAGGGCGTCCTCGACGGAAAACGCAACGTGGTGTGGGGCTACCTCTCCTACGCTGACCGTGGCACCATGGAGGTCGACGATATGCGCAACCCATGGAGCGACACCCCGGTTCCGGAGGGCGCGGACATGTACATGCGCTACGACACCGGTGGCGGGAAGATGTCTCGCATCCACAAGGCGACGACACACACGGATGACTTTGGCAACACGGTCTACGCCTTCGAGTTCAAGGACGGCTCCCCGAAGCTGGCTGCAGGCACCTGGAAGGATGGCTCCGCTGACGTCCAGCTGCTGATCGGCGAGAACAACTCGGCGATCAACCCGCACATCAACGAGCCGTTCTCCGTCGTACGCGCGACCCCGGGTGGCGCATGGTACAGCGGCAGCGTCGAAGATTCCCGCAACCTCAACTGGTCCATCCACCCAGTGGCAGTCAACGACCGTCGCGGCCCCACGTGGGGTGAGACGGTGGTCAAGGTCTACCAGGTCTCCCCCGCGTCGAATACCCTGAAGAGCCAGCTCTCCGAAACCCCGGATAAGGCCGTCAAGCGTACGTACTCCGGCCGGGTATGGAACGACTCTATGAAGGGCACCAACACGGAGAACGTGTGGGCCAAGGACCAGTACAACATCAACGTGGACAATGGTGTGCTTTTCGACGGCACGGACACTCCGGCCGAGGGACACACTGTCTACCAGGCCGTGCCGAACGACGAGGCGTACCAGGCGCTTGATGCGATCCGTCGCGATACAAACACCACCGGTAACCGCACGAGAGCCGACATCCAGGGCCGTATCAAGCGAACGGCTGACTACGTCCGTGCGCATCCCGAGAACTTCACCGTCTACTCCGCACCGGTGAAGGCGGATGGCACCTACATGCTGCGCTCTTCCTTCGACCAGGCCCGTCACGCGGACTACGTCTACATGTGGGTCGAGGACGCAGACCACAACATCAAGACCAACCTGTCGTCCTGGAACACCTCTGAGTTCCGCGCACCGGTGGGCAATGACGTCTACACCGAGTCGGGCCACGCACAGCGCTCCCTTGCCGACACCGACTGGGCGCATAACGGCCACGTGCCTGGCCAGAAGCACCTGGGCAACAATGCGAACGTTGCCACCGCCCCGCACCGCGACGGTGGCGGCAACTGGACCAACGTGAACTTCGCGTTGGCTACAAACGCTGACGGCTCCAGCCACACGGTCACCCCGGGCCAGCCCGATCGCGAGGCTGATAACGACGCGAACGATCCGACCTATGGCGGCCGCGTCGAAACGCCGCGCGGGACCGACACCGTCATCGACGGCCCGAAGAACACGGACGGCTCCGACCTTCCTGGCGACACCACCTTCGAGCAGCACCCGACTAAGCCGGTCACCGGCCCGAACGGTGAGCAGCTCCCGGGCTTCCCGGGCAAGGTAACGGTCGACCCGGGTACCGGCAAGGTCACGGTCAACCCGGACAACGGCGCTCGCGAGGGCGACTACGACATTCCGGTCAAGGTCACCTACCCGGACGGCACCACCGATACGGTCGACGTTGAGGTCACTGTCCCGGCGCGCGACAACGCGACCGAGGATCCGGACAAGTCCGATGCGGAGAACTTCGACCCGTACTACCAGCCCGCACAGGGCAAGCCGGGCGTGGGCACGAAGGTTGACCAGACCCAGGACCTGCCGAAGGGCAGCACGTTTGCCCCGACGCTGCCGAACGGCTGGACTGCGTCCGAGCCGGATGAAAACGGCGACTTCACCGTCACCCCGGCGAAGAACGCTCGCCCGGGCAAGGTCGACATCCCCGTCCTGGTGACCTACCCGGACGGCTCACAGGACACCGTCACCGCGCCGTTCACCGTCCTGCCGCTGGATAAGGACACGAACGACCCGCGTTACGAAGACACTGAGACCCCGAAGGGCGAGCCCACCGAGATCGATTCGCCGAAGAACCCGGACGGCTCCGAGCTTCCGGAGGACACCACGTTCAAGCCGGGCGAGAACGACTTCCCGGGCAAGGTCGAGGTCGACCCGGGCACCGGTAAGGTCACCGTCACTCCTGACGACGATGCAACCCCGGGCGACTACGAGATCCCAGTTGAGGTCACCTACCCGGATGACTCCGAGGAGACCACCACCGTCACCGTCACCGTCCCCGAAGACCCCAAGGACAACGGCGACGGCGGCGATACCGGCTCCTCCGACCAGGCTGCTGACAACGACCCGAGCTACGGCACCACCGAGGGCGCGGCTGGCAAGGAGACCAAGGTTTCCCAGAACGGCGACCGCGAGCTGCCTAAGGGTACCAAGGTCACGGTCGCAGATGCCCCGGAGGGCTGGACCTTCGGCGAGCCGAACGCGGCCGGCGACTTCACCGTCACCCCGGATAAGGACGCGTTCTCCGGCACCCGCGTGACCATCCCGGTTCGCTTCACCTACCCGGACGGCACCATCGACGACACCGAGGCCGTCTTCGTGGTGACCAACGACGCAGCCGACAACGACCCTGCGTACAAGGAAACCAAGGCTCCGCGAGGCAAGGACACGCGTGTCGACGCCCCCACGAACCCGGACGGCTCCTCGCTGCCGGAGGACACGACCTTCGAGCAGGGCGACTCTGACGATTCGGACTTCCCGGGCAAGGTCACCGTCGACCCTGGCACCGGTGAGGTCACGCTCACGCCTGACGAGGACGCCACCCCGGGCGACTACACCATCCCGGTTGAAATCACCTACCCGGACGGCACCGAGGAAACCATCGACCTCCCGGTCCTCATCCCGGATGACACCACCATCACCCCGCCGGACAACGGCGGCAGCGACAACGGTTCCGGTGACGGTTCGGACGATGGCTCCGGCGACGGTTCCGATGATGGCTCCGGCGACGGTTCGGACGATGGTAAGGACAACGGCTCTACCGACGCTGTAGACAACGATCCTGCGTACTCCCCCGGGTCCGGTCCGGCGGGTACCGCGACCGAGCTGAAGCAGGATGGCGACCGTGAGCTCCCAGAGGGCACCAAGTTCGTCCTGCCGAAGGCACCGGCTGGCTGGACCTTCGGTGAGCCGAACGAGAACGGCGACTTCACGGTCACCCCGCCCGAGTCCGCTCTGCCGGGTACGGCAGTGTCTATTCCGGTCAGCGTGGTCTACCCGGATGGCTCCCGCGAGACCGTCAACGCACCGTTCGAGGTTGTTGGCACTTCCGATGACGCAACGGACAACGAGCCGGTGTACGACGGCGACACCAAGGTCGAACCCGGTGACACCGAGACCGTCGACGCACCGCGTAACCCGGACGGTTCTGCGCTTCCGGATGACACCAAGTTCGAGCACAAGGACGACGATTTCCCTGGCAAGGTCGAGGTCGATCCGGGCACCGGCGAGATCACTGTCACTCCGGACGAGGACGCAAAGCCCGGCAAGCACACTGTCGTCGTGGAGGTGACCTACCCGGACGGCACCACCGACACCGTTGAAGTCCCCGTCGAGGTCATCCCGGCTGACAGCGGAGACGACGACAAGGACGACGGTAAGGGCGGCGACAACGGTAAGGGCAGCGAGGACTCGACTTCCCAGGCTGACAACAACAACCCTGGCTACGAGAACCAGCGCGGTCCGGCCGAAACCCCGGTCAAGTTCGAGCAGAACGGCGACCGCGAGCTGCCGGAAGGCACGACGTTCGTCTTCCCGAAGTTCCCGTCCGGCTGGACCCTGGATGGTGACGCTGACACCGGTGACTTCACCATCAAGGCGCCTGCGAACACTCCGAACGGCACCGAGGTGACCATCCCGGTCATCGTTTCCTACCCGGATGGTTCCAGTGAGACACTGTCTCCGATCTTCACCGTCGGTACCACCTCGGGCGGTTCCGATAAGCCCGGCGACGGCGGCAATACCGGCACGACCCCCGGCGGAAACACCGGCGGCAACGACACCGATGGCAAGGACCCGCAGGATAGCGACGCGCACGATCCCACCTACGGTGGCGACCGCACCACGACGCCTCGCGAACAGGACACTGTTATTGAGGGCCCGAAGAACGAGGACGGCTCCGATCTTCCGAAGGACACCACCTTCGCACCCGGTAAGCACACCTTCCCGGGCAAGGTGACCGTCCACCCGGGCACCGGCAAGGTGACGGTAAACCCGGACAAGGACGCCAAGGGCGGAAGCTACGACATCCCCGTCGTGGTGACCTACCCGGATGGTTCGAACGAAACGATCACCGTCCCTGTGCAGGTTCCGCCGCAGGTGTCCAACGGTGCGACCGTTGAGGTCAAGCCGGGCGATACCGTCACCGTTGGTGGCGACATCGACCCGAAGGATCTGCAGATCCGCTACCCGGATGGCACCATCAAGGACATCTCCGAGCTCAACCCGGGCAAGGACGCTGATGGCAACATCACCATCACTGTCCCGAAGGACTGGGCCGAAGGCACCTACGTCGTCGAGACCAAGGATGGCGACCGCGTCGTGGTCATCAAGGTTTCCTCGGAGTCGCAGGGCACGACCACTGGTTCCTCGGAACTGAGCGATCGCTGCATCGCCGGTCTCGCGGGCGTCGGCATCCCGCTCCTGCTCCTGATCCCGCTGGGTGTGGCTACCCAGGTGGCTATCCCGGGTCTCGAGGAGTTCCGCGCCGAGGCTGGCAAGGCTATCGAGCAGGTGAACACGCAGATCCAGCAGCAGCTGGGTATCTTCGACGAACAGTTTGCCCAGGCGGCACAGTCCGTGCTTGGACCGAACTTCCCGGCCCGCGAGCTCGGCACCGCAGCCGCGGCTCTGGCGCTCACCGCACTCGGTCTGCTCATCGCTGACCAGATTGCCCAGGCCTGCGCGCCTGAGTACGACGGCCTGAGCTCCAAGATTGGCGGCGGCGAAGGCGCCAAGGGGTCTTCCAGCAAGGAAGACGCGAAGAAGAACGAGGCTGATGAAAACTAGTTCCACCTAGTTGGCCGCGGCCGCCAGCATCAAACCCCCTGCACGATTGTCTAGATAGGCTTCTAGAGGATCAGGCAGGGGGGTTTGTCGTGCAGCGCAAACGCCGGCGATCACGCTTCAAGCGCCTCCGCTGCACTGCTTTTGCGCTGCATCACTATTCTTTACCGGCGTTTGAGGTCATCGATGGAGGCCTGCAGCCACATATCACTCATCATTTGCGCATGATGGTGTCGTTCGAGCTGCTCGGTAAGCTGATTCTGCGCGCGACGGGCTTCGGCCAACTGCCTGTTGTGCTTTTCATCCTGCTCGTACAGATTAGCTGCCTGGCTAAAATTCTGAGCCCGGCCTGCTGCAACGTACTCCCCTATTCTGCGAAGTACCGCGGAGGAAAAGTAGACATCAGGAAATCCAAGGCTGTTATAGCGCTGACGCAGTTCTCCCAGCTGTTGGGCGTACTGTTGCATCTGCGCTTCAGTCGCCCGATTCTTCGCGCGGCGTGAAGCATTCTCTCTTCCAAAAAGCGCGCGGTTCAATGTGTTGAGATTTTTGTTGTAGAGGTACAACGTGCCGAAGATGAGGCCGAAAATGAAGATCCCGCCAATAACTATGAAGAACAGCATTTCTAACACTGATTCGGGAAAATAGAATGGAGGATCCCCAGGCCGAGTGCTGTAGTTGTCGACGATTTCTCGCGCTTCCTCTTCGGAGATGTCATTGAGCGTTGCAACGAAACTGGCTTCAGACTCGGCGTATTCTTCCCACTCTGCCATGGTGCGCTTATAGGTCCGCAGCCTTGCCCAACTTTTATACGCGTGGACGGCCCACAACAACAGTGATACAACAAATGCCCATTTCAGCACGTCGGATGTGATTTGAGGCAGGCTCCTGGGGCGCCTCAACTGGGATTTCAAGGCAGCCCACCGAGAAAGGTACTGCTCATGTTCTTGCGCTATATTGCTTGCTTCGCGGACCTGCATTGCAAGTTGTCGATTAATCATTGCCTCACTCCCTAGTCTCAAGTCAGCCTCCGCGACGCGGCTGCCACTCGCTAGGCACAATACAAGGCAAAGTGTTGCTGCACTGGTTTAAAGCTAATCGCCCCTGTTGCGAATACTTACGTGAAAGAACCCAGCCCCTCTCCCCCCCCAAACACGCGAAACCCCCGCTCCCCGGTGTTTCGTACCGGTGGACGGGGGTGACGTCGAGAAGCGAAAGGCTCTTACTTGAGGGTGACCTTTGCGCCAGCCTCCTCGAGCTTGGCCTTTGCAGCCTCAGCGTCGTCCTTGTTTGCGCCCTCGAGGATGGCCTTCGGAGCACCCTCGACCATTTCCTTAGCGTCCTTCAGGCCCAGGCCGGAGACGATCTCGCGGACAGCCTTAATGACACCGATCTTCTTGGCGCCCGCGTCCTCGAGCACGACGTCGAACTCGTCCTTCTCTTCCTCAGCAGCAGCGTCGCCAGCAGCGCCCGGAGCGGCAGCAACAGCAGCAACCGGTGCAGCAGCGGTGACGTCGAAGACCTCCTCGAATTCCTTCAGGAACTCGGAAAGCTCGATGAGGGTCATTTCCTTGAACTGCTCAATGAGCTCGTCCTTGGACAGCTTAGCCATAATGGCATCCTTTCTGTTTGTGGGCGCTTTGGCCCGAATGTTTGGTGTGTGTAGTTAGTTCGCGTTATGCAGCGTCGTCCTGCTTGTCCTGCAGTGCAGCGACAAGGCGGGCCGTCTTGGACGCCGGAGCCTGGAACAGGCCGGCGGCCTTTGCCAAGGAGCCCTCGAAGGCACCAGCGAGCTTTGCAAGAGTGGTCTCGCGGTTGTCCATCTCGGCGATGGCGTCAACCTGAGCGGCATCGATGGCGTTGCCATCCATGTAGCCGCCCTTGATCACGAAAGCATCGTGATCCTTGTTGAACTTCTTCATGACCTTCGCAGCGTCGACAGCCTCGCCCTTGATAAAGGCGATAGCGGTCGGGCCGACAAGAAGATCGTCGAGACCCTCGATGCCCTGCTCGTTAGCAACGATCTTGATGAGGGTGTTCTTGGCGACGTGGTATTCGACGTCGAAGCCGAGCTCACCGCGCAGTTCCTGCAGCTGACCAACGGTCAGGCCACGGTACTCAGTCAGCACGATCGAGCTAGCTGCCTCGAACTTCTCCTTCAGAACCTTGAGCTCCTGCTCGTTCTTCGGGTTAGCCATGTACACACGCCTCCTTCCAATTCTTCATATCCTTCAATCCGCCCGGAGCATTTCGCTTCTCGACGCTCACACGTCCCAAAGAAAAATGCCCCGTGCAGAAGCACGAGGCACCCTGAAAGGCAAGCCACGTTTCTCCTGCGTGGGCCGATCCCTGGAGTGGGATTCCTTCGACTCTGCGATGGCAGAGTGACCGACGGTCTTCGGTGAAACTTGAGCACGGGTTTTCACCCGTTCAAACTTCGCGTCGTACGTTAGTCGGTCCCCTGCCAAAACACCAAATCGCGCCTACACTCCCGACGATTCCGCCGCGTCCGCGCTGGAGCTCCCCGGTTTCGGGGCGTGCCGCAGCATCTTCGCCGCCGCCGTGAAGAGCACGATGCCGCCGAGCAGAGCCATCAGGCCCACGCCGAGAATGAGTCCTCCCCAGAAGCCGCTGGCGGTCATGCCCTGCGAGGTCGCGACCTGCGCCTGCGCTGCATCCTCGCCGCTATCACCATCGCTGTCGCTTCCGCGCTTCGGCTTCGTGCCGTCGAAGGAGGACACGATCCCACCGGAACCGCTGCCGGTGGTCTTTTCGCCGGAGCCGTGGTCAGGCTTCGCGGGCGTCGTTGTTTGCTTCTTCGGTGTTGTCTGCTTCGTCGGTTTCTGCTTCTTCGGCGCCGACTTGCCCTGGGGAGTGGTGCCCGCCTTCTTGCGCGGAGCACTGCTCGCGCTCTCCGAGCCCTTGCCGCCAACGGAGCCCCTGCCGCCGGCGGAGGCGCTAACCCGATGCTCGCGTGTCGGGGCGGCCGCGCCACTTCCCCGCCTGCTGGGAGCACTCTGAGCCGGTGCCGGCGGCTTCGGCGACGTCAGCTGTGGTGCCGGCGGCTTCAGCGACGTCGTCGCGACGGCATCCTTGCCCCCACCACGCAGGTGCGCGAAGAACGGCCCTGCTTTCTCCCCGAAGGCGCCAAACTCCTTGTCCACGGAGCGGATCCCCTTGGCCAGGGCCCCCACCCACGTGTCCGAGCTGCCGGCACCAGAATCGGCGCCGGGCTCGTCGCTGGTATTGGCACAGTCGGTGTCGTCAAGCGATGCGTACCCGCTCGACGCGTACTCCTTCGCCTGCGCCACTGCGGAGTCGCCCACGGCAAACGCCGCGGTCAGCTCCTTCGAGAACGCCTCGCCCGAGCTGGCGGTGCCCTCGAAGCGGAACGTCGCGGAGTAGAGGCCGTCCTTGGTAAAGCCGAACGCCTGGTGGTCGTGGTCGTTGACCCCGTACTCCAGCGCGGTCGCAGCGTCACCGGAATCGAGCTCCAGTGTCGTGCCACCGAGCGACTCGTGCCAGGAGAAGATCCGCCCGGGGCCTTCCACATCCTTCATGGTCACCTTCACGTTGCTGCCTGGTGCCAAGCTGTCCTGCGTCAGCCGCGTCGTGGAAAACCCGAGCCACGGCAGGCCCTTCACCTGCGCCTGTGGCAGCACCCACATTGATTCGGGTTCGCCGGGGAAGCTTGCGCGGAAGTTCGCCGGGATCTGAGTTCTCGCCGCGTCGGGCACCTCGAACAGGAACGTGCCGGAGTCACGCGGGGTCGGCGAGCGCGGATCACTGTCATCGATGAGCTTCGCCCCAATGCCGCCGTCATCCACCAGCCCCATATCCATGTGACCAGCACTGATCAACGCCTCCGGCTTGGTGCGCAGTGCGCGCGCCGCCTCGCAGCGCCCCTCGTCCGGTCGCGTCGCGCTGGGCTGCTCGCTTGTCGACGCCACCGCACCCCCGCCCGACGCGGAGCCGTCATCGGGTTCTTGACTGGGTTCTTGGCTGGGTTCGCCTTCCTGCGGAAGCAGCTGCACCGTGGTCAGCGGCGCGCTCTCGCCGGTGCCACCGGTGCCAGCTTCCGCGCCAGCACCGCCGTCCTCAACGCCCTGCCCCGGGTCGCCGCCAACGTAGTTGGTCACTTTGCGCAGTTCGGTGGTGGTGCCGTCGGCCAGGCCCACATCGCCGTCATCGCCGACGAGCCAGTATTGGGTGATGGGCTTGGTGTGCTGCGGCGTGCCGTCGATAAGCGAGGCCCTGCCCTGCCACGTCAAGGCGTAGATGCCGGGCTTGGAAAAAGCCCAGTTGAAGTGGCCGTGCGCGCCGACTTCGTAGTCGACCGTGCGGGCCTGCGGGTCGGCACTGTTGAAGACGATTTCCGCGGGCGAGATGGCATTTTTGAAGAAGATGTGCACGTCGCCGGGCCCCTCGATGTCTGTGAGGTCGAAGTGCATGAGGTCGTCCTCGAAGTTGCTGGGGATGGCGGACGGGTCGCCCTCGTGGGCGGGATCGAAGGCGCCGAGACCCGACCAGATGGGGCGCCAGTTGTCGGCCCAGTCCACGGACTGCGGTGCGAGCCACACGGTATCGCCGGGCTGACCAAGGAAGTCGAGCGAGCCGTCGTCCGGGATCTGGATGCGGGAGACCTCGTTGCCGTCCGGATCGGCGTCGCGCGGCAGGCGGAAGCAGACATCGTCCTGGTTTACGACCTGCTGCCCGTCCACTGCCATGACGGTGAGGTCCCCGCCGACGCGGGTGCCGTAGAGCGCGTCGTTGTGGGAGTGATAGAGCAGCTTGCGGCCTGCGCAGGGGTGCGTCTTGCCGTCGCGGCCTGCCCACGGGGTATCGGCCGGCAGGTCGACGCCGAAGCCGGTATCGCCAGGCACGTGGCCAGTGTCGGTCAGCTCGGCTGCGGCAGCCACCGGAGAGCTGGCAACAACGAGCGCCGCCGCGGCGATGAGTCTGAGCAGTCGCATCTAGACGGTCTCCTTACGCGGCGCCCGGCCCGGCGCGCGCAGCACCCCGCGGCGCGGCGCGAACAGCCAGCTCAACCCGAAGATCGCGGTCACGCACAGGACGATGGTCGCACCGGTCGGCGAGTCGAAGGACCAGGCCAGCCACACGCCGAGGACGCTGCCGACGATGCCGATCAGCGCGGCCAGCACCATCATCGTCTCCAGGTTGTCCGTGAACAGGCGCGCGGCGGACGCGGGCGTGACCAGCAGCGCGATGACCAGGATGTTGCCAATGGTCTGCACCGAAATCACCACGGCAGCGGTCACGCACAGGTAGAGCACCAGGTCGAGCGCGGCCACGGGCAGGTTCATCGCACGTGCGGTCTCGCGGTCCAGCGCCACCGCGGTAAGCCACGGCCGCAGCGCCGCAACCAGCGCAATGATCACCGCGCCGGTCACGCCGCTCACCCACAGGTCGCGCACGCTTACGCCAGTCAGGGAGCCAAAAAGAAATGCGCTTAACGACGCCGTGTAGCCCTCGACCCGCGAAATAATCACCAACCCAAACGCGAACGCCGCGGCGAACACGATGCCGATGATCGCGTCCTCCTTGATCGTCCTGCGCTGCGACAGCACGGCGATCACGACGGCGACGACCGCCCCGGCCACAGCCCCGCCGAGCAGCACCGAGGCGTGGAGCGCGAACGCGATGGCCACCCCCGGAAAGACCGCGTGGGCGACCGCGTCGCCGATGAACGCCATCCCGCGCAGCACCACGAAGCAGCCGACCACGGCGCACAACACCGAGGCCAGCACCGCCGCCAGGAGCGCGCGGGGCAGGAACGCGAGCTGCGGGTTGGCCACGTCAGCGAGGAACTGCAGGAAACCAATCTCAAGCATGCGTGGCCTCCTTGGCACGGTGTGGTTGGTGTGGCTGGTTCCGTACGTGCGTCTGCAAGGCGGCCAGCCAGGGCGAGGACGGCCCAACCCCAAACGTGTCCATCCACGGTTGGGTGTCGCACAGCTGTCCGGGGGCCGAGTCGGCCACGACCCCGCCGCGGAAGAGGATGAGGCGGTCGCAGGAATCGACGGCCTCGACGATGTTGTGCGTGGACATGACGATGGAGATGCCGTGGCCCGCCAACTCGCGGAACAGGGCGAGCAGCTGCTCGGTGGACGGGATGTCCAGGCCGGTGAACGGCTCGTCGAGGAAGAGGGCCCGGGGTTTGCGCACGAGCGCGCGGGCGACCAGAACGCGCTGGCGCTGCCCGCCCGAGAGGTCCGCGATGGGGCGCGCGGACAGCTCGGTGAGGTTGACGCTGTCCAGGGCGTCCGCGACGGCGTCGCGCTCCGCGGCACCCGCGCGCGTGTACCAGGGCCGCAGGTCCAACGTGGCGTTGAGCACCGCGGACGCGACGTCGATGGGAAAATCCCAGGCCACGTCGTGACGCTGCGGGACATACCCCACTGCCTTGCGCACCTGCGCGCCGGTGCGCCCGGCGACGCGCACCGTGCCGCGCGCGCCAGGGATCAGGCCAAGCATGGCGCGCAGCAGCGTCGTTTTGCCCGCCCCGTTCGGCCCGAGCAGTCCGACAAACTGTCCGCCCAGAATGTCCAGGTCAACGCCGTCGAATACTGCGCGCCCCGGGTACCCGGCGCTAAGTCCCGAGACCCGAATCAGCGCATCTTGACTGCTCGCGGCCATTACGCGCGCCCCTTCCGCGAACGCACGACCAACAGGGCCACCAGCGCGACGACGAGCACGCCAATCCCCAGGGCGACGAGGAGCCCGGCGTTGCTGCCAGCAGATGAGCCCGCGGCAGCATCCGCAGCGCCGTCCGTGGCCTCGTTCTCGGCGCCATTTTCGGCCCCGCGCCACGGGCCGGAGAACTCGGCCGCCTGCGCCTCGGCGGGGTCGGTATCGCTGCCCACCGCGATGCGCACGACTTCCTCGTCGGTGTGGGTGTTGCCCTCGTTGTCCTTCACCACGGCGCGCACGCCCACCAGCTGCACGCCCGGCTGGGTAAACACCCAGTTGGCGTGGGTGTGCGTGTTCGGCTCCACCCACATCGGCTGCGTGCCGTCTTCGCGCGAGGACCACAGCAGCTGCGGCTCGTGGAACCCGCCCGGCTGCAGGAAAAGCGAGAAGTCGCCGTCGCCCTCGTGCCCGCCGAACTCCAGGCTCACGCCGTTTGAGGAGCGCTCCAGCAGCGACGGCGACTGCGTATTCCACCCCAGCCAGGGCACGCCTTGCACCTCGGTCTGCGGGATCACCCACACGTCATCGCCCGCGCCCGCGCCGGTGAAGTCGAAGGCCCCAGTGTCGGGCAGGGTCTGTTTGGCGTCGTCGGAGACCTGAAAGACGACGTCGTTAAGCCTGCGCCACACGGGCGGGTCCTGCGAATCGTCGCGCGCGAGGAAGATGAGCTCGTCGCCATCGAAGGTCGCGCCGAGGTCGACGTGGCCCGCGGAGATCACGGCCTGCTCGCCGGCGGGCGCGATCGCCTCGTCGTTGCGCACCGTCTGCTGCAGCGCGGGGTCATTGTCCATCCCCTGCGCGCCAGCAACGGGCGCGAGCGCGGTCGCCGCGGCGAGGGTGAGGGCTGCAAGTTGAAGTTTCATGTCAGGGTTCCTTTCTTATGGCGCAAGGCAAGTGCTTATCGACGCCGCGTTTTCTTCCACAAAGTGCACATACGTATCCGCGGGCCCCTCCCCCGGCGGGTCGAGGGTGTCGCCCCAGATCGGGCAGACCTGGATTCCCAGGTGCGCCGCCGTCTCCGTGAGCACGCTGCTGCTGCCTTCCAGCTGTGGTTCCAGAAAGACCGCGGGGACGTGCAGGTTTTCCAGCGTGCGGGTAAAGGCGATGACGTCGCGGGGGCTCGGCTCGATACTGGGGTTCGGCGTGACAAACCCGGCGATGCGCAGCCCGTAGGCCGCGCCCAGGTAGGAGTAGCCGTGGTGGGTGGTCACCAGGTTGCGGTTCGCTTCCGGGATGCGCTCCACCGCCTGCCGCATCCTCTGGTCCGCCGCGTCCAGCTGTGCGAGGTACGCGGTGGCATTGCGGGCGTAGTCCTCGGCGTGGGCGGGGTCGGCGGTGCTGAGCTCGTCGCGCACCACCTTGACCACGGCTTTCACCGCAGCAACGTCGTGCCAGAAGTGCGGGTCCAGCTCGCCGTGGACGTGGTTGCCCAGCACCGCCTGCGGCAGCAGGTAGGTCTCCTCCCCGGGGTTGCCCAGGAAACGGAAGGCGCGCTCCGGCGGGACGGGCTGCAGCGTGGTCGTCGGCACCGCGATCACGGCGTCGGCCGGGTCGAGGTCGCCCAGATCGTCGTCGCGCAGGGTGAGGCGGGTCTCGCCGTCGCGGAGCGTGGTGGTGATGTCCACGTGCCCCTGGTCCAGCACCGTTTTTCCGGGCGTCACTTGGGCCGGGTCCTGGCCGACGACCACCGTGAACGTGTCCTCGGCCTCGCCGCGGGTTGCCGCATCTTCCACGGAGTCACGAACCTCACCGCGCATGGTCAGCTCGTACACTCCTGGCTCGGAGAACGCCCAGCTGACGTGGGTGTGCGCGTCGACGGGCAGCACCGTCGAGTCCTTGGTGTCAATGCCGTCGTGGGAATCGAACACCACCTCGGGGGTGCCGAAGGTGCCGAGGATGAAGGCGTAGGCATTGCCGGGGCCGTGGGCGTCGATAAGCGAAAGCTCCGTCACCCCGGTTGGTGGCAGGGACTTGCCGGTGTCCACACGGAGGCCGAGCCACACGGTGTCCAGGCTGGCGTCCTCGACGAGCGGGATTGGCGAGAACCCGTAGCGCTGCGCTTGCTCCGCGACCGGCACGACGGGCACCGTTTCGCGGACGGTGGAGTCGATGGTGTGGGACAGCGATTGCGGCTCGAGGAGCAGGCCGTTGGTGAATACGGCGTCGGCGTAGGCGATGTCGCGGGTGGCGTGCAGACTCGGTTCGTAGGTGTGCGGGTCGACCCCGCGTCCCATCAGCGAAGTCACGGTCGCATCGTCGCCCGCAACGTTGCTCACCACGTCCGCGAGGATCGAGGTGGACGCGACGACGTTGAGGGTGCCGTCGTCGCCCTGGTCGCCACTCGCGCTGCCGCAGCCGCCCAGCGACGCGGCCAACGCAACGACGGCGCACGCGCCGACGGCACGGGTGGTCGCGCGCCTCACTTGGTGGCCCCAAGCACGGCGAGCAGGCGGCGTCGCAGCGCCGTGTCCAGGCAGAGCATGCCGCCGCCGAAGACGAGCACGCCAATCCCCAGCACGGCGATGGGCAGCGTCATCACGGTTGGGCCGGTCTCGGCGAGCCCGCCGCTGCGGGACCCGGACGCCGAACGCTGAGCTCCCCCGGCGGCCGCGCTTTCGCTGCCGGAATCTGCGGGGCCCGCGGAGCCTGCGGGGCCTGCGGAGCCGGTGCCGGCTGCGCCCGCGCCACCGCAGTCCCCCTCCGCGTCGTAGACGGAGCCGAAGTCGAAGTGGCCGTCATCGGCGTTGCCGGAACCGCCCACCTCGAAGGTGAGCGTCGCGGCGCCGCTGAGTTCAGTGCCGTCCTTCGCAGTGGCGGTGTGGCGCACGGTCACGTGGTAGGTGCCTGGGGCGCTAAAGACCCAGTTGGGGTGCACGTGCGAGTTCGCCGGAATGGTGTGGGCGCCCTGCGCGGTGCCGTGCTCGGCGCGGAACCACTCCTCGCCCACGATCTTGCCCAAGCCGCCTTGGGTGAACACAAACATGTTGCCGGGCCCGTCGAAGTCGGTGACCTCCCACGTCACCTCGCCGGTGGTGTGCTCCAGCAGGGACTCGTGCTGGGTGTTCGCACCCAGCCACGGCACCCCGGCCTGCTGGGTCGCGCCGATCATCCAGGCCTCTCCGGCCGGGATCGGTCCGACGTCCTCGGGCAGTGTGGTCGTTGCGGCATCGCCGAGCCCGAAGACCATCGTGGCGGGGTCGTTCCACGTCGCGGGCACCTGCCGGTCGTCCTTCACCTGCGGGCTCAGGGCCGGCTTGCAGGACTCGCTAGCCGCGGCGGTTGCGGCCTCAGTGCCCTCGGCGGGCTCGGCAGGCCCGCCGGCGTAGGTCTCCACCCGGTGCGATGCCTCCGACTCGTCCGTGTCAGCCAAGCCGCCGAGCGCCGAAGCGTCATCACTCTGCGTCGAAGAGTCCGCCGGGGTCGGTGTTGTCTCGGCCGAGTCAGCCTCCCCCACCATCCAGGTGTAGGTCGCCTCGTTCGACGTCGCGCCGCCCGCGTGCGCCACGACCCGCATCGTGTAAGTACCGGGCTCGGTGAACAGCCAGTTTGCGTGGGCATGCGCAGGCGTGGCCTGGTGGATGGTCGCGCCTGCGTTGAGGGCGAGGGTGGCGTCGTCAAGCACTGGCCCAACGCCGCCGAGCCCCTGCGCCTGGAAAAGGTACACCTCGCCTGGGCCGGAGATCTCGAGGAATTCGATGTCAATGTCGCTGATCCCCGCGCCGGCGAGCGCCTGCGTATCCCAGCCCGGCCAGATGAGGTCCGACTGCTGCGTCTGCGGGAGCAGGTAGCCTGGCGCGCCAATCCCCTCGACACTCTCGGTGTCCTCGGTGTATGCCTGCTCGCCGACAACAAGGGTGACGTCCTCGGGGGCGTGCTGCACATGCGACCCCGTCACGTCCTCCTGCAGGCTCAGCGCAATCCCGTCGCCGTCGGGGCGCACCGCAAACGCGTCGATGTGCCCGGTATCCAGGCTGAGCTCCGCCGCGTGCGCGATCGGCGCGAGGAACACCAGCAACAGCGCAGAGAGTATCGACGCCACCTTGCGCCGCCCACAAGTCACTCCGAAGATTTCCACTTAATGAAGACTATTTTCATTAAGCACGCATGGCAAGTCGCCCAGGTGAGCAAGCAAAAAGCGCCCCGGCGCCGGACTTTCTCAAGTCTGGCGCCGGGGCGCTGAGAGTGTGCGAGACTTAGGCCTTGGTGGCGTAATCCTTCTGCACGGAGGAATCAACCGGGACACCCGGGCCCTGGGTCGCGGAAACCACGATCTTCTTCAGGTAGATCCCCTTGGCGGATGCCGGCTTCAGGCGCAGCACCTCGTCAAGCAGGGCACCGTAGTTCTCGGCGAGCTGCTCGGCGGTGAAGGATGCCTTACCAATCAGCGCGTGCAGGTTGGCGGCCTTGTCCACGCGGAAGGCAATCTTGCCGCCCTTGGACTCGGAGACAGCCTTCGCCACGTCCGGGGTAACGGTGCCGGTCTTCGGGTTCGGCATGAGACCACGCGGGCCGAGGACACGAGCGACGCGACCGACCTTGGCCATCTGGTCCGGCGTTGCAATAGCAACGTCGAAGTCGAGCTGGCCGTTGTTGATCTGCTCGATGAGCTCGTCGGTGCCAACGATGTCGGCGCCAGCTTCCTGTGCCTTGGTGGCGTTCTCGCCCTCGGCGAAGACTGCGACGCGGACGGTCTTACCGGTGCCGTGCGGCAGGTTGACGGTGCCGCGGACCAGCTGGTCAGCCTTGCGCGGGTCGACGGACAGACGCATAGCGACGTCGATGGTGGCGTCGTAGTTCTTGGAGGAGGTCTCCTGCGCCAGCTTCACCGCGTCGAGCGGGTGGTACAGGGCGTCGCGGTCGACCTGTGCGAGGGTCTCGTTGTAACGCTTGGACTTCTTAGCCATGTTGCGTTCCTTTCTTCGTATGTGATGTCAGGAGTGGTGGTACGGGCCTGGCCGGCCCTCCCACCTGCGTCGAGCGGGTTTACTTCTCGACGGTGATGCCCATGGAGCGGGCGGTACCAGCGATGATCGCGGCGCCAGCCTCGATGTCGCGGGCGTTGAGGTCCTTCTTCTTGGTCTCAGCGATCTCCTTGCACTGATCCCAGGTCACGGAACCGACCTTCTGGGTGTGCGGGACGCCGGAGCCCTTCTTAATGCCCGCAGCCTTGAGCAGCAGGGAAGCTGCCGGCGGGGACTTCAGGATGAAGTCGAAGGAGCGGTCCTCGTAGACGGTGATTTCCACCGGGATGATGTTGCCGCGCATGGACTCGGTGGCGGCGTTGTAGGCCTTGGTGAACTCGACGATGTTCACGCCGTGCGCACCGAGCGCCGGGCCAACCGGCGGTGCCGGGTTCGCCATGCCTGCCTCGATGTGCAGCTTGATCAGGCCAGTGACCTTCTTCTTAGCCATCGTTAAACCTCAATTCCTTGGTACAGCGCCCCGCCCACGATGTTTGGCGGCACGCTTCCGGATGCCCCGCTTTTCCGGAGCCACCGGGGAGACGAATAGAAAACGTCGCGCAGCCCTTGTGCGGGCACGCGCGACGTTTTACCTTACGGCAGGTGGGGCGCAAGAAGCAAAACGCTTCTCGACGCCACGCCTACATAATCCGCTCGATCTGGTCAGCCGTGAGCTCGACCGGAGTTTCGCGGCCGAAGATGGACACCAGCGCCTGGATCTTGCCTGTCTCCTCGTCGATCTCGGAGATCGTACCCGCAACGGACGCGAACGCGCCCGACAGGATGGTGACGGCCTCGCCCACCTTGTAGTCGTGGGTGACCTTCGGCTTCTCGTCCTCCTCCGGCATCGCGATGACGGTCTCGCCCTCCGCATTCGCGACGCTCTTGCCCTCAACCGGCTCCGCCTTCGGCATGAGGAACTTCGCCACATCGCGGTGCTTCACCGGCGTCGCGTTGCCCTCGTTGCCCACGAAGCTGGTCACGCCCGGGGTCTCGCGAACAACGGACCAGGCAGCGTCGTTCATCTCCATGCGCACAAGGACGTAGCCCGGCAGCAGCTTCCGCTTCACCAGCTTGCGCTTGTCATCCTTCTTCTCCAGCACCTGCTCGATCGGCACGACCACGTCGTAGATGGAGTCCTCCACCTCGAGCGTCTGGATACGCATCTCCAGGTTGGTCTTCACCTTGTTCTCGTAGCCCGAGTAGGACTGGATGATGTACCACTCGCCCGGCAGCTTCTTCAGCTCGCGGACGTAAGCGCGCAGGCGGGCGCGGTACTCGCTGTCCGCTTCGGCCGCGGAATCGTCGCCAAGCGCCGCGGCGGCAGCTGCCTCGGCATCTCCCTCGGTGGCCTCCGCGCCCTCGGTGCTTTCCGTCTCCGGGTCAGTTTCCTCGGTGACCGGGGCACCCTCGTCGACCATCTCGAGCTCCTCCTCCTGCTCGGAGGGCGCTTCCGGCTCGGCAGAATCGGCCTGCTGCTCAGCCAGCTCCTCCTCGGGGTCGGTCTGATCGGTGACGGGCGCGCCCTCGTCGATCATTTCCAGCTCGTTTTCCTCGACCGTGTTCAGGGCGTCGTTGTTTTCCACTGCCATGGTCCGTCTCCTTTATCTCCGTAAATTCCCCGCCCTAGCGTACTCACGTTGGTGGTTCGCGCGCGGTGGGACAAAAACTTATCCCGCCCCTCGGAGTCCGAGGAAGCGGGATATTAAGTAACCGTTCGCATTATAGCTAACGAATGAAGATCCATTCAACCAGCAGGCTAGCCAGGCTGTCGGTGCCCCACACCATGACGGTCAACACGATCAGGAAGGCAAACACGATGAGTGTGTAGTTGAGCATCTCCTTGCCGGTCGGCCAGATGACCTTGCGCATTTCGGAGACAACCTCGCCCGGGAATGCTGCGGCGCCGTTCTTCTTCTCGGCGTCATCGCCATCGCGCTTCGCGGGGGTGCGCTTCTCTTCGTAGGAGTCGGTGGAGATCGGAGAAGCCCCGCCCAGCTGACGCTTACCGGTTGGCCGTGCCGGGTTCTGACCGTTGGGGTTAGTCAAGAAAACTCCTCCACATTCATGCTTTGGCAGGGGCGACAGGACTCGAACCTGCAACCTACGGTTTTGGAGACCGTTGCGCTACCAATTGCGCCACGCCCCTAGGTCCCTGCGTTGTAAACAATTACAGGGGCCTAACCCTACCACGAACGCCGGAGCATCCGCTTGAGGTGAGTAGCGATGGAGAGAATTGAACTCTCGACACAACGATTATGAGTCGTTTGCTCTACCACTGAGCTACACCGCCATGTGTTTGCCTTACGCAAACAACAGAGCCCCCTGACAGAATCGAACTGTCGACCTTTTCCTTACCATGGAAACGCTCTGCCGACTGAGCTAAGGGGGCACAGCCTCTTTGTTGTGAGTCTCACCTTTCGGTGTGACCCGCTCCGTTGAAGCCTTAAGAAGATTAACCCGATAGCGTTAAAGAACACAAATCGCCACTACAGGGCGGGTTTTTAGGCCGTTTTTCACACGCTTATGAACGCTATCTGGGCCCTGCGCATTGGAGGCGCGACCGTGCGCCCCTCCACGCGGCGGCGGTACCGTGCCTCCGGCGCTGCAGGCGCCAATGTCGCTGCCGCGGGTCGCTGTGGCGAGGGATAGTTCAGGCTGCCACCTACTAGACGAGAACCCCGCGACGAGGATGCGACAAAATCCCCGCACCCTCGTCATCCTGATCTCGTCAAACAGGCCGTTCTCGTCATCCCGCCCAAGCCCGCCCAAGCCCCGCCCCCACGCACGAAAAACCCACCGCCTCGTACTCGCGTACGTGGTGGTGGGTGAGTGTGCCAGGTAGAAGATTCGAACTTCTGAAGGCAATGCCGGCGGATTTACAGTCCGCTCCCTTTGGCCGCTCGGGCAACCTGGCGTGCACCTTAAGTGCGTTGAATACTTTACAACACTACCGCCAGCTCTTTGCAAATCGGCTGGTCAGCAGCACCAAAGGCGCTATCCCACGCGGTCGACGGTGTAGCGGGACAGCTGGCGCAGCGCGTCGCTGGCGGGCCCGGCCGGGAGCGTCTCGAGTTCGCGGTTGACGGCGGCGAGGTAGGCGTTGACGTCGTCAAGCGCTCGCTCCCGCCCGTTGGTCTGGCCGATCAACTGGAGCGCCCGCTGCACCTCCTCATCCGTCTGCAGCGGGCCGGTGAGCATCGCGCGCAGCTCGCGGCCCGCCTCCGAGTCCTCCTGCATGGCGTAGAGGACCGGGAGGGTGAACACGCCCTCGCGAAGGTCCGTGCCGGGGGTCTTGCCGGACTGCGCGGGGTCGGAGAAGATGTCGATGATGTCGTCCACGATCTGGAAGACCATGCCGACGGCGGCGCCGAGGCGCTGGCAGCTCGCCACCACCTCCTGGCTCGCGCCGGCGTGGGTGGCGCCCAGGTACGCGGCGGACGCGATGAGCACGCCCGTCTTGCCCTCGATCACCTTCATGTAATGCTCGACAGGGTCGCCGCCGCGCGCGCCGAGTGACTCCAGCATCTGCCCCGTGACCAGTTCCTGGAAGGTGTCGGCGAAGTGCGCGACCGTGGCGGTGTCGATCTCGCTCATGATGCGCGACGCGTGGGCGAACAACACGTCGCCGGCCAGGATGGCCACGGTGTTGTCCCAGCGCGAGTTGGCCGAGTCGACGCCGCGGCGCCGCTCCGCCTCGTCCATCACGTCGTCGTGATAGAGGGTGGCCAGGTGGACCATCTCTGTAATGACGGCGGACTTCACCACGTTCTCCGACGCGGTGTCGGGCCCGAACTCGCTGCTCAACAGCGCCATCAGCGGGCGGAAGCGCTTGCCCCCGGCCACGGCCAGGTGGGTGACCTTGTCCGTGATGAACTCCTCGCCCTGCGAGAGCCGCTCGAGCAGCACGCGTTCAACCTCGCCCATCCCCTGCGCAATGCGGGCGTTCAGGGCGTCGTCGCCGAGGTCCATGTCGTATCCATGGCGCGGCGACGGGTGGTTGATGTTGGCCATCGGTACCATCCTTGCAGGTTGGGCGAGACGGCCGCGGCGCCACCCGGTTCCCGGGCAGCGCGTCGCGGCGCACAATTTATCGCATTCAACCGTAGTGCAAGCTGGCCGCCGGGTGTACCAGCGGGGGCTGTCAACGCCTCTGGCACAATGTTGTCCGTGATGGATGTTGTTGATTGCGTTGTTGTTGGCGCTGGCCCCTCCGGCTCGATCGCGGCGATCGCCACCCAGCGCGCCGGCCTGAGCACCCTGCTTCTGGACGCGCAACCGCACCGCCGCGACAAAACCTGCGGCGACGGCCTCACTCCGCGCGCCGTCCACACGCTGCGCACACTCGGCCTCGAATCAGCACTCCCCGCCTACCGCAACCGCGGCCTCAAGCTCCACGGCTACGGCGGCAGCGTCACCGCGCCTTGGCCCGCCGGCCGCTACGGCACGCAAGGCTCCGCGAGCCCCCGCTCGCTTTTCGACGCCACCCTCGCCGACCAGGCCGCCGCCTCCGGAGCCACCGTCTGGCACGGCTGCGCGGCGACCGGGGCGGATTTCGGCGCCCACGGCGCCATCACCGCCGTCCACACGGACCGCGGCCCGGTGCGCACCCGCTGGGTGATCGTTGCCGACGGGGTGCGCTCCCCCTTTGGCAAGTCGCTCGGGCGGACCTGGCACAAGGACCAGGTGTACGGGATTGCCGCGAGGTCCTACTGCACGACGTCGCTGAGCACCGAGCCCTGGATGCACTCGCACGTAGAGCTGCGCGACGACGCGGGCGAGATCCAGCCCGGCTACGGCTGGATCTTCCCGCTTGGCGACGGCACCGTAAACCTCGGCTGCGGCGCCCTGTCCACCCAGGCGCGCCCTGCGAAGGTGAACACGAAGAAGCTGCTCGCGCACTACGCCCGCCAGCAGCGCGACAACTGGGACCTGGGCGAGCCGCAACACGTGACCTCGGCGCTGCTGCCGATGGGCGGCGCGGTGTCCAACGTGGCGGGCCCGAACTGGGCGCTGATTGGCGACGCCGCCGCCTGCGTCAACCCCCTCAACGGCGAGGGCATCGACTACGGCATGGAAACTGCCGTGATGGCCGTGGAGCTCCTCGGCGAGGGCAAGGACCTCACCCTTGCGTGGCCGTACGCGCTGCGCCGCGCCTACGGCGACGCGTTCGCGCTCGCGCGCACCGCGGCGCTCCTGCTGACCTACCCGCAGTTCCTTCCCGCCGCCGGCCCGCTCGCGCTGCGAGGATTAGGCGGGCGCTACCTCATGCCGGCGGCGGCACGACTGATGGGCAACCTGGTCACCGAGGAAGACACGGACCTCATCGCACGCGCGTGGCGCGCCGCCGGGCGCCTCGCCCCACGTGGTGAGGCGCTGTGGGACCCACGCTAACGCGTGTGCGGGGCTAGGCAGGCTTCGTCGCGCTGTGCAGCGCGACAATGCCCGCGCTTAAATCCTGCCAGCCTGCGTCCTGCCAGCCATTACGGTTGATCGCTGCGGCAAGTGCCTCCTGATCCGGCCAGGCGCGGATGGACTCTGCCAGGTACTCGTAGGCCTCCGCATTGGAGGAAAAGACCTTGGCCAAAAGCGGCAGCGCGACCGGCAGGTACTCCTTGTACACGGTGCGGAAACCGGGCACGACCGGGGTGGAAAACTCGTTGACTACAAGGCGCCCACCCGGCTTGGTCACGCGCGCCATCTCGCGCAGCCCCGCCTCGAAGTCGTAGACGTTGCGAAGCCCGTAGGAGATGGTCACAGCGTCGAAGGTGGCATCCGCAAACGGCAGGTGCATCGCATCGCCCACCGCCTTGGGCACGTCGCGATCGCGGCCCGCGGCGAGCATGCCTTGGGAGAAGTCACAGGCCACCACCCAGGCACCCGACTTGGCCAGCTCAACGGTAGACACCGCGGTGCCGGCGGCGAGGTCAAGCACCTTCTCCCCCGGTTTGAGCTGGAGGCGCTTGCGCGTACGACGCCGCCAGTACTTATCCAGCCCAAAAGACAGGATGGTGTTGGTGATGTCGTACTTCTCGCCCACGCCGTCAAACATGCCGGCGACGTCGAAGGGCTTTTTCTCCAGATCTGCCTTGGCCATAGGAATGCATTGTACGGCTCCACCCCTCTTCAGTGGGTATTCGCCGGAGCCCCTCTTGTAACTTCGATGCATCGAAGTTTATACTTCTATCCACCAAGACACATCGAAAGAGAAAGGCACACCATGATCCGACGGGCACTCGGCGTCTGCGCCACACTCCTCCTCGCCTGCGGCACGGCAAGCTGCGCAAACACCCCCTCCTCCGGCGATGAACCGGTCGTTTTGACCACTTTCACCGTCATCCAAGACATCGCCGCCAACGTCGCCGGCGAACACCTGCAGGTGGAATCCATCACCAAACCTGGTGCCGAGATCCACGGGTACGAGCCCACCCCAGGTGACATCGCCAAGGCCTCAGAGGCGGATCTCATCCTGGATAACGGTCTCAACCTGGAAAACTGGTTCGCCCAGTTCGTGGAAGAGACCGATGTGCCGCACACGGTCATTTCCGAAGGCATCGACCCGATCGACATCACCGAGGACGCCTACGCCGGCAAACCCAACCCGCACGCCTGGATGAGCCCGAAAAATGTGCAGACCTACGTGGACAACATCGTCGACGCCTTCAGCGAGCTCGACCCGGAGCACGCCGAGCAGTACGCGGAAAACGGGGCGAGCTACAAGGCGCAGCTGCAGGAAATCCAGGACGAGATGACGCGCGAACTTTCGGCGCTCCCCGAGCAGCAGCGCGCGCTGGTGACCTGCGAGGGCGCGTTTTCCTACCTCGCCCGCGACGCCGGGCTGCAGGAGCAGTACATCTGGCCGGTCAACGCAGAAAACGAGGCGACCCCGCAGCAGATCGCCCGCACCATCGAGTTTGTCAAGCACAACGAGGTACCCGCCGTCTTCTGCGAGTCGACTGTCTCCAACGCGGCCATGCAGCAGGTTGTCGACGCCACGGGTTCCCAGCTCGGCGACACCCTCTACGTCGACTCCCTTTCACCCGAGGACGGCCCCGTGCCCACCTACCTGGACCTGATCAAGCACGACTCTTCCGCCATCATCGAGGGCCTTACGGGGCAGGCATCATGACGCCCGCGATCAGCGTCGAAGGCGTGACCGTACGCTACGGCGACGTCGAGGCCCTGCGCGAGGCCAGCGTCGCCATCGCCCCGGGCCGAGCCTGCGGGCTCGTCGGCATGAATGGCTCTGGCAAATCCACCCTGTTCAAGGCGATCATGGGCCTGGTCAAGCCCGACGCGGGCACAGTGCAGATCAACGGCGCGGACCCCGCCGCCGCTCGCAAGGCCCAGGTAGTCGCTTACGTCCCGCAGAGCGAAGAGGTGGACTGGCAGTTCCCGATCACCGTGCGCGAGGTCATCATGACCGGCCGCTACGGCCACATGAGGTTGACGCGCCGCCCGCGCCGCCGCGACGAGGCCGCCGTCGATGAGGCCCTCGAGCGCACGCACCTGACCCGCTTCGCCGACCGCCAGATCGGCCAGCTTTCAGGGGGACAGAAGAAACGCGCCTTCGTCGCCCGCGGCATTGCGCAGGGCGCGAGCATTATGCTTCTCGACGAGCCGTTCGCGGGCGTCGACAAGCAATCCGAAGCGACGATCACCGCACTGCTGCGCGAACTCGTCGCCGACGGTGCCACGCTGTTCGTCTCCACGCACGACTTCGCCGCGCTACCCGCGCTCGCGGACGAATCCGTCCTGCTGCAAAAGCGCGTGCTCATGCACGCCCCAACCGAGGATGTGCTGCGGCCGGAGAACCTCGCACGCGCCTTCGGCATGACCCCTACCAAGACGGGGGAGAGCGCATGATTTCGCTGCTACTAGACCCACTCACCTACGGCTTCATGAGCCGGGCGCTGGCCACCGCGCTGACTGCTTCCATCGTCTGCGCGATGCTTTCCTGCTGGCTCGTGCTGGTGGGCTGGTCGCTGATGGGCGATGCGGTCTCCCACGCGGTCCTGCCAGGCGTGGTGCTCTCCTACATCATCGGCGCGCCTTTCGCCGTGGGCGCCGTACTCTTCGGCTTCCTCGCGGTCGCCTTGATCGGCCTGGTGCGCAACACCTCGCGGGTCAAAGAGGACGCCGCGATCGGCATCGTGTTTACCTCGCTCTTCTCCTTCGGGCTGGTGCTGATCTCGGTCACACCCTCGCACACGGATCTAAACCACATCATCTTTGGCAACCTTTTGGGCGTGTCCCGCGCGGAGATGCTGCAAGTAATCGGTCTTGCCGTGCTCGTTTTTGGCGCGCTGCTCATCAAGCGCCGGGATCTGACGCTATACGCCTTCGACCCCATCCACGCGCACGCGATCGGGCTCAGCCCGCGCGCGATCGGTGCCGGGTTGCTCGCCCTGCTCGCACTGACGACTGTGGTAGCGCTGCAGGTCGTGGGGGTGATCCTGGTTGTTGCCATGCTGATTATTCCCGGCGCGACGGCGTACCTGCTCACCGATTCCTTTGGGAAGATGCTGCTTATCGCACCTGCCATGGCCGCGGCCTGCGCGGTGGTGGGCCTGTACTGCAGCTACTACCTGGACACCGCCACGGGGGCGATGATGGTGCTCGCGCAGGCGTGCGTGTTTACGCTCGTGTATCTTTTTGGGCCGCGGGGGCTGGTGCGTGCCCGAGCGCGCTCACGTACACCGCGTCAGTCGCAGCACGCCCCAGCGGGATAATCACGCCGTCGGCCGCGTTTTGCACTTCCACTGCCCCGGAAAAGGGCGCGCCCTCGGCCACGTGGAGGTGCGAGCCGACGTTCAGGCCGTGGGCGTGCAGGAAGCGCAGCAGCTCCGGGTCATCGTCGGAAATTCGCTCGATGACTACGTCGCTGCCTGGTTCCACCGTGCTCAGGGTGACTGCGTCGGGGGCGTGTATCGAGCCATCGGCGGCGGGGATCGGGTCGCCGTGGGGGTCGCGCGTCGGGTGGTGCAGCAGCGCCGCCACCCGTTCCACTAAAAGGTCGGAGACGGCGTGCTCGAGCTGTTCGGCTTCATCGTGAACCTCGTCCCAGGAGTAGTCGAGCACTTGCACCAGGAAAGTCTCGATCAGGCGGTGGCGGCGCACCATCTGCACCGCGTGCGCCCGCCCCTGCTCCGTCAGTTGCACGGAGCCGTAACGCTTGTGCGAGACCAGCTCTTGGTCAGCCAGCTTGCGCACGGTGTCGGACACCGTCGACTGCTTCACACCCAGCGCCTTCGCGATCATCGAGGTGGTAGCGGGCTGGTCCGACCACTCTTCAAGCTCCCAGATCGCCTTGAGGTAATCCTGGGTGCTTGCGGACAGGTCCGAGACTGACATAGTGCGCCAGTCTACCCGGCCCTAAGCCCCGCGCGATTTCCGACGCCTCCCCGCCCACCGTGGCAGGGTGATATCGCGCCCGAAGAGATTGACCACGTTGCTTCGGTAGCCCGCGCGTGCCTCCTCGTAGTAGCCGAGGAGCTGCTCGCACAGCGCATCCCAGGTTTTATCCGCCACCGAGGCTCGCGCGTTGCGTTTGAGTTCGGCCAAGCGGGCGTCGTCGAGCAGATAGCGCGCCGCGTCAGGAAGCTCCTCGCTGAAGGTGTCCACCTCCAGCAGCAGGCCGTTCTCGCCATCCTGGATCAGGTCGATCGGCCCGCCGGCCTTCGGGCCGATGGTGGGTACGCCGGAGGCCTGCGCCTCCTGGATGGCCTGGCAGAAGGTCTCGAACTCGCCGGTGTGCACGAACAGGTCCAGCGACGCGTAGGCGCGCGCGAGCTGCTCGCCGGACAGCGCGCCGGTAAACACAGCGGAGGGCATGAGCTCCTGGAGCGCGTCGCGCTCCGGGCCGTCGCCCACGATCACGAGTTGGATGTCCGGGTCCTGCTCGAGCACGGCCAGGCGGCACACGCTCTTCTCGCTGGCCAGTCGGCCGACAAAGCCGACGACCTTCTTCGTGCCGGTGGGATCCCACTGGTAGCGCAGCATGTCGGAGCGCTTCGACGGGTTGAACAGCTCCGCGTTCACGCCGCGACCCCAGCGCTTCACGTTCTTGATGCCGTGCGACTCCAGCTCCCGAATCGCCTCCGACGACGGGGCGAGGTTGAGCTGGCAGCGGTTGTGGATGTTGCGGGTCCAGTCCCAGGCCAGCGCGGCCACGGCGGAGAGCTGGTATTTGGTGGCAAAGCCGGCCACGTCGGTCTGGTACAGGCCCACAGCCGGCACGCCGAGCTGCATCGCGGAGAACACGCCCGCGCCGCCGAGCACGAACGGGCTGGCCAGGTGAATGATGTCCGGCTCGAACTCCGCCAGCGCCGCGGTCACGGTGGTGGTGGGCACGCCGATGGGCAGCGAATCCACCAGCGGCACGCGCATCGTGGGTACGCGCGCGATGGGAAAGCCCAGGTAGTCCGCGACCTCTTCCTGGAAGTCGCGAGCACCCGGCGCGACGACGAGCGCCTCGTGGCCCTCCGCCTTCAGGTACTCCAAGACGCGGAGCACCGAGTTGGTGACTCCGTTGATGTTCGGGAGGAATGATTCCGCGACAATTCCGACTCGCATACTTTCGAACCTTCCCATGTGCATGCAAACGAGACTCTACGAGTGATCAAACTTTGTTCTAACTCAACGTGAACGTTTAGGCGCTGATCGACGCACCCACGTCCACGCCAGCGCGAACACACCTGTGGCCACGACCGCCACCGAGCCCGCGGGGATGAGCGAGAGCCCCCACCCGCGCCCCTCAACCTTCACCAGATCCGGGTTGCTCTTGGCGTAGGTCACCCAGACCTGCTGCCCCTCCCCCAGCCCGGAGGGATAAAGCAGCCCGCTCGGCGGCGAGAAGTGCCGCCCCTCCTCGTCTTGGTATTCCACGGAGGTGCGCACCGCGCTCACCCCGGTCACCGTGGCCATGCCGCGTCCGGGGTCGGCCATGATGCGGGCGTCGTTCATCGCCGCTCCCCCGACCATCGCCACCGCCCCCAGCAGCGCGGCCAGGTAGAGCGCCAGCAGCGCCTGCTGCCCGCGCCGCCGCCAGTTGATCACCGGGCGAGCCTCTGCGCCAGTGCCCGCCGGGTCGCCCGCGTCGTGTCAACCTCCACCACGGTGATCGGGTTCGGCTCCGCCTCGAGCCGGATCAGGGTCTGCAGGAGTTCCTGCAGGCTGCCGGCGTGCTCGTAGTCGGCGCCATATGCCTGGGCAAGCTTTTCGACGCCCACGTGATGCCCCGTCCCGAACACCCGCTCAAAGTCGCGCTCCACGCTCTCCGCCCCGGTCTCAAGCGTGTGGAAGATCCCGCCGCCGTCGTCGTTGGCCACCACGATGGTGAGGTTCCCGGGGCGCGGCTCGTCTGGGCCGATGAGCAGACCATTTACGTCGTGCAGGAAGGTCAGGTCGCCCATGAGAGCAACGGTGCGCGGGGCCCGGATCTCGTCGGGGTGCAGGGCCTGCGTCGCCAGGGCCACGCCGACGGCCTGGGAGACGGTGCCGTCGATACCCGCGGCCCCGCGCGCGGAGATGGTGGTCACGCCGTCGAAAGGCATGCCCACCATGCTCACGTCGCGAACCGGGTTGGAGGAGCCGACGACGAGCGTGTCGCCCACGCCGAGGGTGTCGCACACGGCGGCGGCGACGTGCATGCCGGTCAGCCCGAACTCGTCCTCGGTGAGTGCGTCGCGCACAGTCTGGGCGCCAACCTCGCCCGCGGCCTCGCAGATCTTGATCCAGGTGTCCGTGGACTGTCCGGTGGCGTTGACGCGGGAGCCGCGCCGGTCCGGGTGGCCGGTGAACGTGTCGGTGCGCGAGATGCCGATGACCTCGATGTCCGGGTCCGCCATGAGCGCCATGACGTCGCGGTGCAGGGTGGGGTGCCCCACCACGATGAGCTGATCCGGCTTGGTTTCCGCGGAGAAGTCGCCGCCGTCGTGGGAGATGGCGACCTCGCTCTTGGCAAAGAAGCGCGCCGCCAGCGGGTGTACCTGGTGGAAGGGGGCGGGCGCAGTCGGCTCCGCGATGGTGGGCACGTGCTCGAGGCCGGGGACGTCCCAGGCCTCGTCGCCCGCGATGACGAGGGTGTTGCGGGTCAGGTCCACGTCCACGGCGCCGTGGTCCACCCAGGTCGGCGGCGTGCTCAGGCGGCCCGGGCCGACCCGGCGCGGCTCGCCCTCCGGCGCCGGGAGCGTGTCGGGCACGAGCGGGGTGTCCAGGGCGACGTTGATGTGGACCTGGTCCGCCGCGAAGGACACGGCGGCGGCGTCCGCCTCCGTGGCCACCTGCTGGGTGGCGGCGTAGCGGCCGAAGATCCCGTCTTGCCAAATTGTTTGCGATGCCCCCGTGCCCACCAGCCGGGCCGGGCGGTCCGCACTCACGACGGCCAGCGGGGTGTGCGACATGTGCGCCTCCACCATCGCGGGCAGCGCGTTCGCCACCGCGGTGCCCGAGGTCATGACGACGCCCACGTGCCGGCGTTGAACGCGCGCGAGGCCGAGCGCGGTGAAGGCGGCCGAGCGCTCGTCGATACGCATGTGCACGCGGAGGTCCCTGCGGGCCATGAGCGCGTAGGCCAGGGGCGAATTGCGCGAACCCGGGCTCATGACCACGTCGGTGACGTTGTCAGCCAGGCGCTGGGCAATCACGCGGGCAACGGCAAGCGATTCAGGGAGCGTTTCCATGAGTGCCCAGTCTAGCGGTGGCTACTGGTTCTGAAGAATGTCGTCCGCGCCGCGGCGCAGCTCGTCTAGGAGGTCCTCTGCACCGGTGCGCACCTCGTCGGGGACCTGCACGTCGGGCGCCTCCGGGAGGTCGGGCAGCTCGGACTCCGTCGGCGCTGTCTGCGCTGTCGGCTCCGGCTCACGGGAATCCCTGTCGCGGTCGCCGAACAGCGACGGGCGCTTCGTGGTCGTCTCCGTCGACGTGACGGTCTCGGTCCGGGTGTTGGTCACGGTCACCGGCGGCTTCGAGGCCTCGGCGGACGCGCCGCGCCAAAGGAAGAAGAACACCACGCCCGCCGCCAGCGCGATGGCGAGCAGCACGCCCAGCACCATGGCGAGTGTGTTGGAGCGCTCCTCTGGCTCCTCGTAGTAGCGCGACTCGGGCTCCGGCGGCGCCGGCTGGGTGTACTGCGGCTGCTCGTAACGGGGTTGCTCGTAGCGCGGGGGCTCCTGGTAGCGCGGGCGTTCCTGTTCAGCAGGGTCGGGGAAGTACTGCTTGGGGCGGGGACGGTGCGGTGGTTCCTCCGGAACGCCAAACTGGCGCGTCTGGTTATCCATGCGGATAGCCTAACGCGCCAGTGACAGCAGGGCGGTATCTAGAGCACTAACCCGAACACGGGGACGGCGAGGAAGTAGGTGGCCAGGGCGATAAGGACCAGCGCGATCGCGTTGAGCCAGATGCCGCCCTTGATCATCTCGCCCATGGTGACGTAGCCCGAGGAGTACGCGATGGCGTTCGGCGGGGTGGCCACCGGGAGCATGAACGCACAGGTGGCGGACAGCGCCACGGGGATGGCGAGGATGAGGACGTTCATCTCGCTGGCGTCGGTAAGCCCGATGCCCACTGCCACACCACCCATGATGGGCAGGAACGTCGCTGCTGTTGCGGTGTTGGAGGTCAGCTCCGTCAGACCGAGCACGAGGGCGGCGATGGCGAAGATGAGCAGGAAGACCGGCAGGACGGCCAGGCCCTTGGCGGCCTCGCCGATCCAGAGCGACAGGCCCGTGGCGGTGAACATTGCGGAGAGCGACAGCCCGCCGCCGAAGAGGAGGAGGACGTCCCACGGCATCTCGTTCGCCGTCTCCCAGTCAAGCAGGCGCTTGCCGTTTTTCTTGCCCGGGATGATGAACATGAGCAGGCCGGCGATGATGCCCACGATGGCGTCGTCGTACGGGAAGTCCCAGCCGAACTGCTTGATGCCCAGCGGGATGAAGATCCAGGCCAGCGCCGCGAGGAGGAAGATGATGCCCGCGGCAATCTGCGGGAAGGTCCACGGACCGAGCTTGCGGATCTCCGCCTCGATGAGCTCCTTGCCTCCCGGAATGTGGTCAATCTCCGGCTTGAACACGGTGATGAGCACCCACCAAGCGATGAAGGTGAACGCGATGGCCACCGGCATGCCAACCAGCATCCACTGACCGAAGCCGATGGTGATGCCGTGTGCCTCCTTCATGTAGCCCTGCAGCAGCGCGTTCGGCGGGGTGCCGATGAGCGTGCCGAGTGAGCCTATCGACGCCGAGTACGCGATCGCCAGCATCAGCGCGGTCCCGAACTTCTTCTGGTTCTGCATGCCGCCCACGGTGTCCGCGGTGAGCATGAGCACGGAGGTGCCGATGGGCAACATGACCACGGCGGTCGCGGTGTTGGAAACCCACATGGACATGAAGCCCGTGGCGATCATGAAGCCCAGGATGATGCGCTTCGGGCTCGTCCCCACCAGCTTGACCACTACGAGCGCGAGGCGCCGGTGCAGGTTCCAGCGCTGCAGGCCCAGCGCCATGAGGAAGCCGCCCATGAACAGGAAGATGGTGGCGGAGGCGTACGGGGACGACACCTTGGAAAACTCGGCCACCCCCATGACGGGGAAGATGGCGATGGGCAGCAGCGCGGTCGCGGCCAACGGGATGGCCTCCGTCATCCACCACACCGCCATGAGCACCGTGGTGGCGGCGACGACGCGCATCGCCTGCGCGGTGTACTCCACGTCCGGCTTCGCGCCCGCGGATTGTGACACCGTGTCCGGGGCGCTCGCGGGGAAAATGAACCAGATGAGCGCCGCGAGTGCGACGCCGAGGATCAGGCCGATCAGCTGGCGGCGCCACTCGCCTGGTTCTGGGGCTTTGGCGAGATCGCCATCCGACAGCGCGGATGAGTCATGCACAACGGGGGTAGACATTGCCCCACCTACTTTCCAACGTGTTCAGTACTGTTTCCACAGCATGATTGGTATTCTTTTTCACAATCACCTGTAAAAAAGTTTAGTGCACCGGGTGAAAAACCGGACATTCCTTTGGCATTCCGTAGGGCACTCCCGGACACATCACCCCCGTATGTAGGGGAGGCAGTCGCGAACCCGTTGGAACCACCAGTTTTCGCGTTCGCCGCCCGCACGCAGGCCGTGGAGCCGCTCCGGATCGGGCACGGTGCGGCTGATGCGGAGGCGGCCGCCGACAATCTCGCGCGGCGCCGCCACGTCCTCCGCGAACAGATTTTGGGTGGCCAGGCCCGCCGCGCGTGAGCCCGTGAGCTGCGCGGCGACCAGCCCGGCGTCCATGCCCACCGCGGTGTCCAGCGCGCTGGCCACGGTCACGTCCAGGCCCAGCTCGCGCGAGATCCGCACCAGCGGGCGCACCCCACCCAACGGGGCAACCTTGCACACGGCGACGTCCGCCGCGCCCAGCTCGGCGACGCGGTACGGATCACTCGCCTTGCGGATGGACTCGTCCGCGGCGATCGGAGAGGCGACGCGGCGGCGCACCTCCGCGAGCTCCTCGGCGGAGGCGCAGGGCTGCTCCACGTACTCGAGCTCGGCCACGCCATCGAGCGCGGCGATCGCCTCGCAGGCCTCGTCCACGGTCCAGGCCCGGTTGGCGTCCACGCGCAGGCGCGCGTCGGGGCGGAGGGTGTGGACGCGGGCGAGGCGGGCGGTGTCGTCGGCAAGCGACTGCCCCTTCTCCGCGACCTTGACCTTGAACGTGTTGATCCCCTCCGGGTAGCGGGCGAGCACCGCTTCGACCTCATCGGCCGGCACGGCGGGAACGGTGCCGTTGACCTCGACCTCGCCCTCGGCTGCGGGGAGGCCCTCGAAGGCGGCTTCGATCCCGGCGCGCAGCCACGCTGCGGACTCTTCCTGCCCGTACTCGAGGAAGGGCGCGAACTCGCCCCAGCCAGCGGGCCCGTCAATGAGCAGGGCCTCGCGGGTGGTGATACCGCGGAATCGCACGGCCATGGGCAGCGTCACGACGTGCGCGCGCTGCAGGATCTCGTCGGCGGTGGGCAGCAAACTGTTTTCCCTTCCGTACATCGTCATGTTCTTGCTACTGTAATTTGCCTGCGGGAGTGCACGCGTAGGTAGGTAGGATGCAGTCCCATGAGTTACTCCACCTCCCAGCCGTTCGACCCCACCCAGTGGCGCAGCGTCGAGGGCTTCGACTTCACCGACATCACCTACCACCGCCACGTCGGCGAGTCCCGCGCCGACGGCATCGTGCGCATCGCGTTTGACCGCCCGGAGGTGCGCAACGCGTTCCGACCCCACACGGTTGACGAGCTCTACCAAGCACTCGACCACGCCCGCCGCTCACCTGACGTCGGTGTGGTGCTCTTGACCGGCAACGGCCCCTCCGAGAAAGACGGTGGCTGGGCGTTCTGCTCGGGCGGCGACCAGCGCATCCGCGGCCGCTCCGGATACCAGTACGCCGGCGGCGACACGGCCGAGACCATCGACACCGCGCGAGTGAAGGCAGAGGGCGGGCGCCTACACATCCTGGAGGTCCAGCGCCTGATCCGCACGATGCCCAAGGTGGTCATCGCGGTGGTGGGCGGCTGGGCGGCCGGCGGCGGGCACTCGCTGCACGTGGTCTGCGACCTCACCATCGCCTCGCGCGAGGAGGCCCGCTTCAAGCAGACGGATGCCGACGTCGGCTCCTTCGACGCCGGCTACGGGTCTGCGTATTTGGCCAAGATGGTGGGGCAGAAGTTCGCCCGCGAAATCTTCTTCCTGGGCCGCACCTATTCCGCTGAGGACATGCAGCGCATGGGCGCGGTGAACATCGTCGCTTCGCATGAATCCCTGGAAGATGAGGCGATCCAGGCCGCGCGCGAGATCAACGGCAAGTCCCCCACCGCGCAGCGCATGCTCAAATTCGCGTTCAACCTTACCGATGACGGTCTGATGGGCCAGCAGGTCTTCGCCGGCGAGGCGACTCGCCTGGCGTACATGACCGACGAGGCCGTCGAGGGCCGCGACTCGTTTTTGGAGAAGCGCGACCCGCGCTGGGACGAGTTCCCGTTTTACTACTAGGGCGCTTTGGTGCTCGTTGCTGGCTAGACGGCGCTGCCGCCCCAGATGACGAGATGAGGATGACGAGGACGCGGAGAAAAATCAACGAGTTCGTCGCCCCCTTCTCGTCATCCAGCCGAGTCACGCCGAGCGGGACCCGCCAACGCCCTCCCCGCCGCAGCCCACGCCCCCGTCGCCAGCAGCACCCCGCCGCCCAGCGCCACCGCCGCGCGCAGCGGGGTCGTCGCGGTCTCCGCCCAGGCCGGCACGGCGAGCACCCACAGCCAGCTGCCCGCCAGCACGTCGCCGCCAATGGTCACGGACAACGCGGTCCACACCAGCGTCGCCGCGAGCGTCCACGCGACGCCGAACCGCACAGTAATATACAGCGCGGTCAGCGCGAGCGTACTCGTCGTCAGCAGTGCGATAGCACTTCCAACTCCCCCAATCCCGCTGGTCAGCGCCCCGAACACCACCACGAGCGCGACCACGCCGCACGTCCACACCCGCAGCGCGGCGCCCACGCCCGGGTGCTCGACGCGCATGAGCTGCCACGCGGGCCGCAGCCTCGGCCACACCAGGGTGGGCAGCAGCCCCGCGCCGACCGGCAGAATGAGGTAGGTCTCCAGCGCGCGCCGCACATCGATGGGGTATCGCATCGCCACCAGCATCACCAGCGCGGTGAGCAGGAGCAGCACGCTTAGCGACGCCACCCGCCCCGCCCCGTACACACCCCGGAGCGCCGCAACGAATCCCACCCGCGCCGGGCGTGGCACCGCAGCCCCCGCCGGGCGCGGTGCGGCCACGACGTGTGCGGTCGTGCGACGCCGGCGCTCCCGGCGCGGCTCCGTCCACACCGCGCACGCCGCACCGAAGGCGGCAAGCAGGAGGCACAGCGCGAGTGGCGCCCAGGGCGACTGCCGGTCCAGGGCCGATCCGGGTTCCAACGGCAGCAGGTTGAATTGCAGCCCCATGAGCGGAAGCTCGAGACGCAGCGGCCAGGCGGCGGGGTTGGCCCACCACCAGACGCGGTCGCAGAAGTAGCCGAGCTCGACCTGGTACGCCATCGCCGCCACCAATGTGGGTAGCATCCCGACCCGGCGCACCAGCGCGGCGGCCACGCCCGCCACGCCGCACATGCCCACCCAGGCGGCAGCGCCGGCAGCGAGCACCGCCCCCGCGCCGGAAAGCCCGACGGCGGAGGCCACCAGCCAGTTCACGCCAAAGTCCGCGAGGCAGAACACACCGAGTGCGGCCCACACCACGGCGAGGCGGGCAGCGCGCACGCGGCGGGGGTCCACCGGCCGCCAGTCGGTCCCGCCCGAACGTGACGAACGCTCGCGGGTCTCCGCCACGCCGGCGAACAGGGTCGCGACCGGCGCGGCGAGTGCGGTGACCAGGAGGCCTTGCCAGTTCATCAGGTAGCGTGCCGTCTCTACCCGGCCGACGAGCGAGAACGCCGCGAACACGCAGCCGAACAGCAGGCCCGCCCCGGCGAGCCACCACAGGGTCGAGCCGCGCGAGCGGATCCATTCAGCGTGCAGGTAATTCACTGCGCTCCCCCGTTCCCGCCGGTGGTGAGCCGGAAGAAGGACTCCTCCAGGTTCGGCCCCAGCTGCGCAAGCTGACCGGCGAAGCGCACGCTGCCGCCGGCGATGACGGTGGCGTCATCAGCCATGTGCACGACCTCGCCAAGCTGGTGGGAGCTGACCAGCACGGTGCGCCCCGCGGCGGCGTATTCGCGCAGGTAGGCGCGCAGGTGGGCGATGCCCTCGGGGTCAAGTCCGTTCTGGGGTTCGTCGAGAATGAGCACCTCTGGCTCGCCGAGCAGGGCCTGCGCGAGCGCCAACCGGCCCTTCATGCCGGTGGAAAACGCGCCCGCTTTCTTCTTGCCCGCGTCCTGGAGCCCCACGAGTTGGAGGACACGATCCACCTCGGAATCCGGCAGGCCGAGCAGCGTGGCGTGCACGCGCAAGTTGTTGCGGGCGCTTAGGTGGCTATAGAAGGCGGGGTCGTTGATAGAGGCGCCTACGTGGCGCAGATTCGCCCGCGCAAAGGGCTGACCCATGAGCGTGACCTCGCCGGCCTCTGGAACAAGGAGCCCGAGCAGGACCTTCATGAGTGTGGACTTGCCAGCCCCGTTGGGTCCGAGCAGCGCGTGGACGCGGCCGGGAGTGGTGTGCAGGGAGACGTCGGTAAGCACGCGGTGGGCGCCGTAGGACACGGTCACGCCCTCGCAGGCCAGCTGTGGTGAAGTCATACCCCAATCCTCGCCACCAGCCCGGCGCGCCACATCGCCCCGCGGGCGGAACTGCGCTCCTCCCGTGGGAGGAGATCAGGAGATCCCGGCGCGCTGCGCGATGAGCACGAGCGCGATCCGGTCGCGCGCGCCCAGCTTGGACAGCAGGCTGGACACGTGCGTTTTCACGGTGGTTTCGGCGATGAAGAGCCGCTGCGCGATCTCGGCGTTGGTGGCCCCGCGGCCGACCTCGGCGAGCACGTCCAGCTCGCGCGCCGTGAGCCCCTCGAGCACCGACCGGTCCTGCGGGGTGCCGCCACGCACCCACTCCATGACGCGCCCCGTCACCCCGCTGGCCAGGACGGACTCGCCGCGCGCGACGGTGCGCACCGCGTCCGCAAGCACGTCCGGGTCCGCGTCTTTGAGCAGGAAGCCGTGGACGCCGGCGTCGATGGCGGACTGGATCAGGGCGTCGTCGTCAAACGTGGTAAGCATGATCACCCGCGTGCCGAACGGGAGGATCTGCGCGGCGGCGGCGATGCCGTCGAGCACCGGCATGCGGATGTCCAGCACCGCCACGTCGATGCGGTGCGCCCGCGCCCGCTCCACCGCCTGCGCCCCGTCCTTCGCGGTGGCCACGACCTCCAAGTCCGGCTGTGCCGCGAGGATGGTGGACAGGGCGGAAAGGAGGAGCGGTTGGTCGTCGGCAAGCAAAATGCGAATCATCGGCCCAGCTCCGCGCGCACGATAAAGGTGTCCCCGCGCTGCTCGGTCGACAGCGTGCCGCCCGCGCTGGCGGCGCGCTCGCGACAGCCCTCCAGTCCGGTGCCCGCGCCGGGGCGGGGGCCGATCGGCCCGGTCGACGCGACGGTCACGGCGAGCCGGTCTGCCGCCTCCACCCGCACGCGCACGTCCGGGTCCTCCTGGTGGCGCGCGGCGTTGGCCACGGCCTCGGCGACGATGCGGTGGGCGGCCAGGCTGCTCACGGCGGGCACCTGCGGCAGCGCGCCGCCCTCGTACCTGACGCGCACCCCCGCGTCCCGAAAGCGTTGCACCAGCTCAGGCAGCTCCTCCACACCGGCGGTTGGCTCCACCCCGCTGCCACCGTCGCGCAGGCCGCGCACAAGCCGGCGGATGTCCGTGAGCGCCTCGCCCGCCTCCGCGCTGATCTGTTTCAGCGCCGCGCGCTCGTCGCCGGCCGCGAGCCCCGCGTTCGCCTGCACCCGGATCAGCGTGAGCGTGTGCCCGAGGAGGTCGTGGATGTCGCCGGCGATGGCCAGTCGCTCCTGCTCGCGCGCCACGCGCAGCCGCTCGCGCCTTCCTGCCTCCTCCCGCGCCAGGTTCGCGCCCAGCAGGTACGCCACGGCGAGCACCGCCCAGTGCGCAGCGAGCGCGAGTACCGCGTCCACCCCTGAGCGGTAGAACAGAACGAAGCGCTCGTCCCACGCCCACATAAACGGCGAGGCCAGCGCCCACACCATCGCCGCGGCAAGCACACCCGCGCCGAAGCGCCCGCCCGCGAACCTGCGCGCCACGAACACCGCAACGGGCACCGCCAGCACCCAGAGTGTGTAGCCCAGGTTGACCGGTGCAAGGATCCACACCGCGGACCAGGCCGCGTTCAGGGCAATCATGCCTATCGACGCCCACCGCACCCGCCCCGTGACCATCCCGAACGCCGCGACGAACCCCCAGGACAGCAGGGCCTGCACCCACCCGGATGCGTCGCTCGGCTCCGCGAACGCGCTGGCCGTGTACACCAGCGCCAGCACCGCGGCGAGGCTGGCGAGGACCAGGTCGACCGTACGCATCCTCACCGCCTACAGCCCCCGGACGAACTCGGCGAAGCCCGGCGCGGTGAACTCCAGGTAGCCGTGGCTGGAGGTGTCGATGAGCCCCTTGTCCAGCAGGGATCGCCGCGCCATGCTCAAGTCGTTGGAGTCGCGTCCCATGGCCTCGGCGATGGCGCTGCGCTTCACGGGCCCATCCGCGCTGCCCTCGCTCGCGGTGGCCATGGCGCGCAGCATCCGTGCCTCCGCGGGTGTGGCCTTCTTCCAGCGGGCGCGGAAGAAGGTCTGGCGCATCTGGTTGAAGCCCTCCCCGGCGGCCTCAACCTGCGGCACCTCCAGCACCGTGCCCGGTCCCGGGAAGCCAGCGGCACGCCACGTCTCGTCGCCGATGACCTGCATGAAGTAGGGGTAGCCGCCCGCGAATCCGAGTGCGGCCTCGAGCGCGTCGTCGGACCAGCGCACCCCCTTCGCCGCGGCGAGGCTGCGCAGCGCGTCCGCGGCCTGCGGGCGGGTGAGGTTGTGCAGGTGCTGGTAGGCGAAGCGCTCGGCGAAGCTCACCGCGTCCGTGACCACGTCCTGAGTGTGGCTGAGTCCTGCGGTGTAGGCGGCCATGGGCAGGTCGCGCTGCTCGGATTGCATGTGCTGCCACGCGTAGGCGAGCGCCTTGATGCCGTCGGCGTCGGCGCTCTGGATCTCGTCGATGAACAGGACGAGCCCGCGCGAGCGCTCCCGCGCTGCGCGGCCCGCTGCGGCGAGGAGCCGTTGCAGCCGGCGTCCCTGGCTGCCCGTCTCCGTACCCTTGCGCGGGGCCGCCCCGCTGACCGAGACGCCGGCGACCTCAACTTTTGCGGTGGAGATGAGGGAGCGGAGGGCGTCGACAAGCGAGCCCTGCCAGGTGCTGGAGACCTCCTCGAGCGCTTCGACGAGCGAGGCGAGCAGCGGACCGTCGCCCGCAGTGACCCAGAGGGTGTCGAATCCCTTGGCCGCGGCGTCGGTTTGCGCGGCGCGCAGTAGGCTCGTTTTGCCCACGCCGCGCGGGCCGGCGAAGACCTGGATGCGGCCGACAAAGCGCGGCTCGACGATAATGAAGGCGAGGTCGCGGCGGATGTCCTCGAGGATCTGCTCGCGGCCGAAGACTTCCGGCGCGATCTCGCCTGGGGTGTACGGGCTAGGCTGCATGCCCCCTTTATACCTGTTTATGAATCGCCGAATCATAAAGACTCATACGGCTTGCTAGGCTAGCTCCGTGAACAACCGCCTTGAGATCCTCCCCGTCGACCCCGCGAACCCGCTGGCCATCATGCCCGCGCTCGAGGAGGCACTCACCGGCCAACGCGCCCTCCTGCCGGTGCCCACCAACGACCCCACCCGCGCCAACCTGCTGCGCAATACGCAGGGCGTCGGGCAGCTTATCGACGCCAACGTCGCCCTCGTCGTCGCCACCTCCGGCTCCACGGGCCGCCCCAAGGGTGCGATGCTCACCGCCGCTAACCTCATCTCCAGCGCGGACGCGACCCACCAGGCGCTCGGCGGCCAGGGCCAGTGGCTGCTCGCCATGCCGGCCGCCTACATCGCGGGCATCCAGGTGCTGGTGCGCAGCATGGTCGCCGGCGTCGAGCCCGCCGCCCTGGACCTTTCCCGCGGATTCAGTATCAACGAGTTCGCCGCGCGCGCCGAGGAGCTCGCGGCCACCGGCGAGCGCTGCTACACCGCGCTCTCGCCCCATCAGCTGGCCAAGGCCACCTCCACGATGCAGGGCATCGATGCTTTACGACGCTTCACCGCCATCCTCGTCGGCGGCGCCGCCACCAACCCCCGCCTCCTCGACTCCGCGAAGAAGCTGCGCATCAACGTCGTGACCACCTACGGCTCCTCCGAGACCTCGGGCGGCTGCGTCTACGACGGCGTGCCCATCGCAGGCGCGCGCGTGCGCCTCGACGGCGGCCGCATCGTCCTCGGCGGCCCCATGGTGGCCGAAGGCTACCGCGGTGACGTGCAGCCCGACCCGTTCACCACCGACGCCGACGGCCAGCGCTGGTTCACCACCTCCGATGCCGGCCACATCACCGACGGCGTACTCACCGTCGAGGGCCGCCTGGACAACGTGATCTCCACCGGCGGCTTCAAGCTGCAGCCGGAAGTGCTCGAGCGCTTCCTACTCGCCCAGCCCGGCGTGACCTCCGCCTGCGTTGTCGGCGTTGCCGACGAGCGATTCGGCCAGCGCATCTGCGCCGCCTACACCGGCTCCGCCGAGGTCGCCGATTTGATGGACAGTTTTGAAGACCTGCCCCGCTGGCAGGTGCCGAAGGAACTACGCCCCGTGCCCGCCCTCCCCCAACTCGGCCCCGGCAAAGTCGACCGGGCTGCGGTGGCGGAAATGTTTGGCGGGAACTAGCCTTCAACGTTTACGCTCTCGCAACACGGTGTCCTTCACACTTTGGGTTGTACATACCCATCCCTCAAACAAGGAGGACACCATGCATCGTCTCACCGCTTGCGTCGCCGCAACCGCGATCGCGCTTTCCGCACTCGCCGCACCCGCCCACGCCGCAACCGTCGCCCAGAAGGACAAGGAAGGCACCTGTGCGGTCAGCCTCACTGCCGGCGAGAAGCAGTTCATCTCCACGCTTTTCGACGAGTCCAAGGCCATCGGTGAGCACGAGCAAGCCCGCGATTTCATCGCCGCAGTTGAGTCGGTCTACCCCGGCGTCATCGCGGAAAACGAGAAGACGCTCAAGGGCGAGGAGGCAGACCTGACCAAGGTGCTGCCCGCCCAGCTCGCCGGGCAGTACGCGAGCGCGCAGAAGACGCTGAAGGAGACCCACCCGACGACAGAGCGCACGCTCGAGGACATCAACACGGACTCCTGGCACGTCGGCTCCGACACGAAGCCCGTCGAGCTGCCATTCGCAGTCGCAAAGAGCGACGCCGCACTGTACGACGCCTGGTCCACCACGCCTGCCGGGAAGGTCGCTGTGAAGCAGGTGCAGCTTAGCGACGCCGACGTGGCCGCTGCCGCAGCCTGCGCCAAGGGCCCCCAGGCGAATGTGGATTACCCCACCGCGAAGCCAGATCTGAACGTTCCAGCCATCATCGGTGGGGTCGTTGCAGCGCTGTTGGCGCTGCTCGGGCTGCTTGCCCTGCCACAGCTCGGACTGAAGCTGCCGAAGCTGCCGATGGTGGGCAAGTAAGTAGCGCTTAGAGCTTGGCGATCGGGCCGAGCGCCTTATCTACCTGCTGCGGCAGCAGCAGGGCGATCAGGGACAGCAGGCCCGCCAGGCCCGCGATGGTCAGCACGGCGATCAGCCACGGAGACTCTGCAGAGGAGCCAGTGGTGGTACCCGGCTGCTCGTCGACCTGCTTCATCTTGTTCTCGAAGGTGAGGTCGTGGTTGATCGGGTCGATGCCGAGCGCGTTAAGGCTGGCGAAGAAGAGGTCAGTCTGGTCGATCTGGCCGGTCAGGTTGGCCGCACCCGGGCCGGAAGCTGCGACGCGCAGCTGGGCACCGGTGTGCTGCTGGCCGCCGAGGGCGTCCTCGTCCTCGTTGGTCTTAGAGGTGGCGAAGTTGACCGCCATGGTGGAGCCTTCGACCGTGGTCAGCTGGGTCACGCGGCCAGCGGTGTTGCTGTCCTCGTAGGTGATCTGCGCGGTGTGCGCGTGGTCCGCAGTAGCGACGATGAGGGTTTCCTCACCGGTCTTGTCCGCCCACTGCTGCACGGCCTGGACGGCCTCGTCGAGCTGGCCGACCTCGCCGATCAGGCCGCAGGCGTCTGCGTCGTGGTCGGCCTTATCCGGGGAGGCGGACTCCACCTGGAGAAGGAAGCCCTTGTCGTTTTGCAGCAGCTCAAGCGCCTTGGTGGTCATGTCCGCCAGACGCGGGGTCTCCGCGGTGAACTCCGGGTTAGCTACACACGTCGCCGGATCCATGTCGCCGCCGTCGATGGTGGGGATGGACTGGTTCAGCGTACGCGGCATGTTGCCCTCGGAGAACAGGCCCAGCACCGGCTTTTCTGCGTCCGCCTTGTCAACGGCGTTGAGCTCGGAAAGATTGGTCGCGACCTGGTAGCCGTTGTCCTTCGCGTTCTCCAGCACCGTCTTGCCTGCGGTCCAGGTATTGCCGTTCTCGCCCCACTGACCGCCCTGAACGACCTCGGTGTTGAAGTACTTCATGCCGCCGCCGAGGGTGACGTCGGCGCGCAGGTCGACGATCTGCTCCGAGATGGAGCCGAGGCCGCCGTTCTCGCGTAGCTGCTCGCCCTGCGCCGCCTTCTTATCGCCGGAAGGCGCGTAGTAGGAGCGGTCAAGCGCGTGTGCGGCAAAGGCCGCCGGGGTGGCGTCCTGGATCTCCGCAGTGGAGACGTTACCGATCTTCATGCCCTTCGCCTTGGCCAGCTCGCCGAGGGTGGCAACCGGCTTGCCCTTGCTATCGACGCCAATCGCGCCGTTGTAGGCCTTCACGCCAGAGTTCCAGGCGGTGCCGGTCGCGGCGGAATCCGGGACGTAGTTCGGCAGGCCGGTCTCCTTGTCCAGGGAGAAGGTGGTCAGGTAGCCGGTGTAGTCCAGGTTGTCCAGGCCGTCGAAGCGGCCCGCGGAGCCCTTCAGGTAGTTGCGGGCAGCGGTGATTTCGGAGTCGCCCGTGCCGTCGCCAATCAGCAGCACGACGTTCTTCGCCTTCGCGTTATCAATGCCCTGGCCGGCGGTGCCGAACTGGGCGCAGTCGCCGACCTTCGGAGCGGCACCTTCAGAGACGAGGTAGCACAGTTGGTCGCCCGGCTTCGCCTTGGAGCGGGTAGCCAGCGACATGACCTTGTTGCCCTTGTTGATCTCCCACGGATCCTGACCGCCCTCGGTGCCGCCGTTGAGGCCGAGCGCGTTCGCCATGACGTAGAAAGCGTCAGTCTGGTCGAGCTGACCGTTGACGTTCTCGGAGCCCGGGCCGAAGCCAGCGATGCGCACCTGGGTGCCGGTGTGCATCATCGACTTGGTTTCCAGCTCGCCACTTTCATTGATGGACCACGGCTGGGTGCCGAAGCCGACGGACATCACCGCGCCGCCGTCCTTCTGCGACTTCAGACGGGTCACTGCGGATACCGACGGACGGCCGTCCGGCACGATCTCTGCGGTGTGTGCGTGGTCAGCCGTGACCACGATGAGGGTGTCCTTGTCCTTCTTAGCAAAGTCGAGGGCTTCCTTGATGACCTCGTCGATCTGCTCGGTCTCACCGATCATGCCGCAGGCGTCAGCGGCGTGGTCCGCCTTGTCGATAGAGGCGGACTCCACCTGGAGGAAGAAGCCCTTGTCGGACGAGGGGTCGTCGAGAAGCTCGATTGCCTTCTTCGTCATCTCCGCCGCGGTCGGCTCGTTGCCGGTGTCCTGCGGGGTGCAGGTCTCCGGCTCCTTGTCGGTGGCGTTGCCCGGGACGGTCTGCTCGTAGCGGCGGGTCATGTTGCCGTCGTTGAACAGGCCGAGGACCGGCGCGTCCTGGTTAGCCACGGTGACCGCGTCGAGGCCAGCCTCGTCATCGACGATGGTGTAGCCCTTAGCCTCTGCGTTCTCGCGCACAGTCTTGCCGGCTTCCCACTCCGCGCCGCCGTCGTGCTTCTCGGTGAGGAATGGGTTACGGTTCTCGCCGCCCGCCTGCACCTCGGTGTCGAAGTACTTGCGGCCGCCACCAAGGGTGAGGTCCGCGCGGGTGTCGATGATCTGCTCGGAGATCGAGCCCAGGCCGCCGTTCTCACGCGCCTCCTTGCCCTGCACGACCTTCTTGTCGCCCGACGGCGCGTAGTAGCCGCGCTGAGAAATGTGCGAGTGCAGCGCGCCCGGGGTGGCGTCCTGGATCTCGGCGGTGGAGACGTTGCCGGTGCGCATGCCGGCGTTCTTCGCCATCTCGATCAGGTTCTCGTGCGGTGTGCCCGCCACGTCGACAGAGAGCGCACCGTTGTAGGTCTTCGTGCCGGTGGACCAGCCGGTGGCAGAAGCCGCCGAGTCGGTCACGTACTGGCGCTTGCCCTCCTGGGAGACGGCGAAGGTGGTGTAAGCACCTGAGGCCGTCAGCTCGTCCAGGCCCTCGAAGCGACCGTTCGCGCCCTTGAGGTAGTTACGCGCTGCGGTGATCTCCTGGTGGCCCATTCCATCGCCCAGGATGAAGATCACGTTGCGGGCCTGGGCGTCGGTGTTGCCCTGCCCGCCCTTGCCAAACTGGGTGCAATCCCCCGGCTGTGGGACGTTCACCAAGTTGCCTTCGGCGTCAAGGGTCACACAGGACTCTTTGCCGTTAAAGTTCTGCTCCGCCGGTGCGGCAGAGGCTGTGGGGAGACTCGCCAGGGCCAGCGCGGAAGCGCTGACCACGGCGGTCAGTGTTCTAAACGGAATACGCATGTGGGGTTCCTTCACATGAAAAGCCAAAAAAAGTGGATGGTTGTTCAACCGCCACACATCATAAATCCAGCAAATTTCCAATTCGGAAAACCCAAATGAACTTTAGGTGACTACAAAAATGCAGTTAAGGGCGCTACCCGAGCACTTTAGGGAAGCTTAAAACACACGTTTAGATTGATGCTTCCTGCGGCGCATGTCAAACACCCCTGCTCACACCCGGGTTTCAGCTTCAACCAGATCTGCAGGTAGTTACGGTTGCGCACCGCTTCCGATACGCCGGGGATTACCGTGCTGGTTCGTTGAGGGACAGCGCGGCGTCGATAAGCATGCCCAGCTCTTCTTGCGCATAGGTGGCGCGCAGCTGGGCATCATTGCCCCCGCGGAGATTGCCGCGCACGAGCGCCACGCCTTGCGACGCCGGCACCATCGAGAACTCGCGCGGGTGCGGGAAGACCTGGCGCACGAAGTGGCCCGTGCGAAGTGCGCAACGGTTCAGCCAGATGTCGTCGGCGTGTGGGGCGCAGTCCTGGAACGCCTTGCCCTGCGCGGCAACTGCATCGACCATCGCCGGCGGGTACGCAACACCGGAGACGCCGGTGGCGAAGTGGCGCGGGTCCGGATCCGTATCCTGCACAGACTTCCACTGCTTGTACGGCGCCAACTTGCCGTCCTGGAGCACGATCTCGTGAGCGCGGTACGCCACCACGTTGTTCGGATCGGCGTCCGAGGCGTTGAGGAGCTTTTTGGCGAACCACTTGGGGTACATCATGTCGTCATCAACGGTGATGACGCGGGTGCCAGTACCGGCAAACCGTTGAAACGTGCCGTAATACTTGGTGTGCGGACCATAGTGGCCGTCCGAACAGCACACCTGCAGGCCGCGCTCCACAAGGGTGTGCAGACCTTTCGGCCACTCACCCTCGTAGTCCTCCTTATCCAGCCACAGATACACCGGCAGGCGTGTCGTGCCGACGAGCAGCGAGGAAATCGCCACCACCGCCGACTTCAGCCGGGGCCCATGGGAGGTCAGCGAAATAACGGTGTCGCCCTCCTGTGGGAACCTAGCCGGAGATTTCCGCGCCACCACCCGCAGCTGAGGCGCGCGCAAAAGTGCACCAGCCCCACCGAGTGCTTGCCGAAGCGCGTAGTCAATCCACATGAGCCAAAACTTTAGCCGACTTGACCAAATCGGGGCATGATGGGAGACATGACTGACACGAGCGGTAATGGAACTGACAACCAGCAGACAGCGAACACTACAGAACGGGCCGACACTGGCAGTTCGGCAACGTTCCACGACTGGTGGCAGGCGGCGCGACCGCACACGTGGCCGAACGCGTTCGCCCCAGTGATCGCCGGCACCGGCCTGGCTGCACACATTGGTGGCATGCACCTTGGCAAGGCGCTGCTCGCACTCGGCGTTGCGTGGGCACTGATTATCGGCGTGAATTTCGCCAACGACTACTCCGACGGTGTGCGCGGCACTGACGACGAACGGACAGGCCCTAGCCGCATCACCGCGTCCGGGCTGGCGCGGCCGCAGGATGTGAAGCTCGCAGCATTCGCTTCCTTCTTCGTCGCTGCCGTTCTTGGCGTGATCCTTGCGGTCATGAGTGCGTGGTGGCTCATCCTGGTCGGTGCGGCTTGCATCGCGGCAGCGTGGTTTTACACCGGCGGGACGAAGCCGTACGGCTATTACGGATTCGGCGAGCTGGCCGTGTTCATCTTCTTCGGGCTGGTCGCTGTGCTAGGTACGCAGTACACACAGTCAGGATGGCTGACTGCCGAGGGGTGGTTGGTGGCCATCGGTGTGGGCGCGATTTCCGCGTCCGTGAACCTGGCAAACAATATCCGCGATATTGACACCGACGCCGCGGCCGGCAAACACACCCTTGCTGTGCGCATCGGCGAGGTGCGCGCCCGTCGCCTGTTTACTGTGCTGACGTTGACGCCATTTGTCGTCTCCCTGCTGCTTGGTAACTCGCTCGCGCTCCTCGGTTTCGCTGCTTTGCCGTTTGCCGTTTCCTCCATTCTGAAAGTGCAGCGCGACCAGGCAAAGGGCAAAGACCTTATCCCTGTGCTGGGTATCAATGGTCGGGCCATGCTGATCTGGTCCGTGCTCACCGCCGTTGCGTTTACTGCCCTCGGATTCCCCATTTGGGGTGGAGGTGAAACGGTACCGTACACGGCAGTGCAGTAGTCGCCTGCTGAGTGAGCTGCGCTGCATTTGCCAGTTCCATGTCTCGACCTGCCCCGAAACTCCTTGCTGTACAGGGAGACCGGGGCGGTTTTTCATGTCTGCGCTATTGCTTGCTGCACCCTGGTGGCGCTGAATCGGGTGTGGATCCGGCTCGCGGACGGGGTGGGCGCGGTTGTAGGCGGTGTATCGGAAACCGCCAGCAAAACGGTAGTGGATATGCCCGTTGCGTTCCCAGATCTTCGCAGAGCCATGGCGGACAAGGGAGTGGCAGGACGAGCACAGCGGCAAGAGGTTATCCACGTTCGTTTCCCGCCTCGAACCCAGTCTCTGAGATGGTGCATCTGCAGAAAACGTGAATGAGTACAGCCGGGCATAGCGGAGGAGAAAGCGAACCGTCGTATAGCTCACCGCCCCGCACTCGAATGCATCGTAGAGGGACCGATACTTACGAATTCCCCTGGAAACAAATACATACTCGAATGCGGTCGCCTCGCTCACCCGCAACTCCCGCTCCAACCAGCTCGCCGTATGCTTCGCGCCAAGCTACTCGGCGCAGCCCCCCCTCATCAAACTCGCCGACCGCGTCGAGCATGCGCGCCCGAATCCTCGTGGACTGCCTATGGTGGTCGCGGGTATTTCCGGCGAGGTCCGTCGCGCGCTTGCCCTGGCTCAAGTTCGGGTTCATCCCACCCCAGACGAAGCCGGGGCGGAGCTAGTGAGTAGTAAAGTAGTTCATTGCCATCAGCTGTACCCACACTATTGTTCGATTTCAAGGGGTATGCCTATTTTGTTTGCAAATGGGGTAAAACCGCACTCCTGTGACAGCGAGCGAAACGATTTCTACTCTGCCGCCGCAGAGTAGACGGCAGCTACTCCCCGCACGCGGCATCGAAATCCGCGGGGCTCCACGTGTCTGTCGAGCCGTCGTAGGGGTTCACGGACACAATGGTGCCGGCGGGCTGTTCCAGGATCTGCTGCTTGGCGGCGCTGGCGGGAGTGAAGGACCTCTCCTTGCTGAAGGGCCCCTGCCCGCCCCTGTCGTCCGGCGCCGGGTTAAGCAGGAGGGTGCGATCCTCGGGATAGGAGGCGTCGAGCGGTGCTTCCGCGGCCCACGGGCCGGAGCTCGGCCCATCAAGCGGCACCTGCACGTGGCCGGTCTGCGGCTCGGCGGCGGTGAACTTGGCCAGCACCCGGTTCTCCTCGTCCTCGGCGAGACCGATGCGGTCGGCGGCGACCTCGAGCTCGCTCATCTCCTCACCGCAGGTGTTCACGTGCGCGATGATGTGGCCCTCCTCGTCGTGGGAAAACCCGGCGGCGCCGATGACGTCCACGTTGACGTAGTTGCCGCAGGCAGTCAGCGCCGCTGCGGAAGCGCACACCACTGCGATGACGGATGCGGTCCTGCTCACGTTGGGCCTTTCGTCGATAGGCTGCAATTGCCCGAACCAACGTAGGCGGCAACTATTACGTAGCGCTGGCCGCCCGCCTGGGAGAGTCCGTCAATTCCGCGCGCGGCCGCCCAGGGTGCCGATGCCCGCGCCGACCAGCAGGAGCGCGACGAACGGGAGCGCGGATGCGTTCATGAGGACGAGCACCTGCAAGGCTCCCGCCAAAACGGGGACGGCGAACCACCACCAGGTCGCGCCGCGGCGGGCCGTGTCGCGCCACGCCAGCACCGCGACGAGCAGCGGGTTGAGCACCAAGAGCGGAACGGCCCAGCCCATCGGCCCGAAGATCGACGAGACGAGGAGCAAGCCTGTCGACGCCACCACGTAAACTACCAACATCCGCCACCGCGGTCCCATCACGATTCCTCCCAGGTGTCATACTTGGTGCCACTACCTCGACCAAGATTACAGAAGGAGGGAACCGCGGATGCTCGACGTCCTGACTGGTTTCGCCATCATCCTCACCGTCATCGCGGTGGGGTTCCTGCTGGCGCACAGAGGCGTGATCGGGCAGGGCGAGGCGCGCCTGCAGCTCAACCGCATCGCGTTTTGGGCGTGCACCCCGGCGCTCATCTTCTCCAGCGTGTCCACCTCGGACACGTCCGCGTTTCTGTCGCCGGTCATGGGGGTGATCGCGGTGGCGTCGGTAGCCACCATGCTCCTGTACTGGCTGCTCAGCGCCCTGCTGTTCCGCCGCAGCTTCGCCGAGACGATGGCGGGCGCGGCCGCGTCAAGCTACTACAACTCGGTCAATATCGGGCTGCCCATCGCCACCTACGTGATCGGCGACGCCACCTACGTCGTCCCCGCGCTCGTGCTGCAAATGGCGGTGCTCTCCCCCGTCATCATCGCCGGCCTCAACGCTGGCGGGGCGAGCCTGCGCTCGATCGGCGGCTCCATCGTCGCGGGCATAACGGCGCCGGTCGTGCTCGCCGCCTTCGCTGGTTTCGCCGTCTCCGCCTCCGGCTGGGAGGTCCCCGAGCCCGTGCTCGCGCCGCTGGAGATCCTCGGCGGCGCGTCCATCCCGCTCATCCTTATGAGCTTCGGCGCCTCGTTGAAAGGGGATTCCGTGCTCACGCATGATCGCTTACCGACGCTCACCGCCACCCTCCTCAAGCTCGTCGGCATGCCCGCCATCGCCCTCGGCGTCGGATACGCCCTGGGCCTCGACGGCACCGAGCTCTACGCGGCGCTCATCCTCGCGGCGCTGCCCACCGCGCAAAACGTGTACAACTACGCCGCCACCTACCAGGTCGGCCAGACGGTCTCGCGCGACACCGTCTTCCTCACCACGTTCCTCTCGCTGCCCGCCATGCTCGCGATCGCCGCCCTGTTCGGGTAGGCGCTAGCGCTCGCTCAGCTCGCTGGAGATCCACTCCTTGCGCAGCTTGCGCTGCTCGCGCCAGTGCGCAACGGCCTCGGTGGCCTCAATCCGCTGGCGCTTGAACACCAGCATGGACAGCGGGAACGCCACGATCAGGGCGAGGAGCGCGGAGATGATCAGCGGCACTGGGGCGCCGATGAGCATGGCCGCGCCCTGGATCACCACGGTGAGCGCGATGAACAGCACGAGCCTGCACAGCCCGTAGATCGCGGCGGCCTTATTTGCGCGCGAGCGGGCGGCGGGATCAACTTCCGGCGGTTGTTGTTGCATATGCCTAACCCTAGACGGCCACCAAGTATGTTGGAAGTCATGGGAAGGCTACTACTCCTCGTACTCATCGTCCTCGCCGTGTACCTGATGTGGCGCGCCTTCGGACCCGGCTCGAACAAGCAGGTCGAGCAGGCGCCGGAGCGGCCGCAGATCAAGGGGCCCGACGATGATGAGGAGTTCCTCTGGAACATTGAGAAGAACCGCTTCAAGGAGCGGCGCGCCCGCGAGGAGGCGGAGCGCAAGCGGCGCGAAGAGGAGGAGCGCCGCAAGCGCCGCGACGGGGAGGGCAGCTAGCCGGAACTAGCGCTGTTCCAGCACCTCGGGCAGCTTCTCCGCCCAGGCGAGCGAGTGGCGCACGCCGTCCGCCACGGTGTACTCCGCGCGCCAGCCGAGCAACTGCTCGGCCTTCTCGGTGCGGGTGGCGCAGCCGACCACATCGCCGTCGCGCGGCGGGGCGGTGCGCACCTCCAGGGGCTTGCCGGTGGCCTCGCCGACCGCGTTGGCCAGCTCGAAGACGGTGGTGCCCTGGCCGGTGCCCAGGTTGATCACCTCGTAGTCCGCCAGCGCTGACGCCTCGGCCTTCAGCGCGGCGACGTGCGCGCGGGCCAGGTCCCACACGTGGACGTAGTCGCGCAGGCCCGAGCCGTCGCGGGTGGGCCAGTCCACGCCGGTGACGGTGAACGGCTCGTCGGCCTGGTAGGCGGAGATCATCTTGCCCAGCGCGTGGGACGGGGCCGGGTTCTGCAGGCCGGTGCGCAGCTGCGGGTCCGCCCCGATGGGGTTGAAGTAGCGCAGTGAGATGGCGCGGATGAGGCCGGCCGAGGCGGCGTCGGCAAGCACTCGCTCCAGCATCCACTTCGAGGCGGCGTAGGGGCTCGACGGGTCTGCCGTGCTCTGCTCGGTGACCATCAGGTCCTCGCCGGGGACGTACATGGCGGCGGTGGAGCTGAGCAGGACGCGCTTCACGCCGCGCTCAGACAGGGTACGTACGCAGGTCGTGGCCTTGCCCACGTTATTCTCGTAGTAGTACAGCGGGCGCGAGACGGACTCCGGCACGACGATCTTCGCGGCGCAGTGGACGACGGCCTCGATGTCCGGGTGCTCGTCCAGGATGCGGTGCAGCAGCGCCACGTCGGCGATGTCGCCCTCGTAGTGGTCGAAGCGCTCGGCGAAGGCGCGCAGGCCGGTGGAGTAATCGTCCAGAATCACCGGGGTAATTCCGTTGTCGGCGCAGCAGGAAGCGATCGTGGAGCCGATAAAGCCGGCCCCGCCAGTGATAAGAACCTTCATAACCTGTGAGTCTAACGCAGCTAGTTCAGGCCCGCGTACGAGTGCAGACCCGCAATCACCGTGTTCACGTACGTCATGTTGAAGATCGTCATCGCCAGGGCAAACACGTTAATCCAGGCCGCCTTGGAGTTCTTCCAGCCCGCGGTCGCGCGCGCGTGCAGGTAAGCGGCGTACAGGATCCAGGTGATCATGGACACGGTTTCCTTCGCGTCCCAGTTCCACGGGCGGCCCCAAGCCACCTCGGCCCAGATCGCGCCGAAGACGATGCCGATGCCGAACAGCGGCAGCGTAATGATCGCCGTCTTGTAGGTGATCTGGTCCAGCGTCTTTGCCGACGGCAGCGGGTGCACAATCTTGCCAATGAAACCGTGCTCCTCACCCTTCGGCTGCCACATGCGCAGTAGGTACAGCATCGCGAACACACCGGAGACGATGCCAATCGACGCGCCGATCGACACCGTGGAAACGTGCACCGGCATCCAGTAGGACTGCAGCGCCGGCACCACCGGGGCGGCTTGCATGTGGAACACCGTGGAGTTGAGGAACATCGCGATGACCATGGGGAACAGCAGCCACGGCCACACCGTGTGCCAGCCCTTCCGCCCGATCACGATCGCGGCGGCCACCATGATCACCGCGGTCATGAACAGGATGTACTCGTACAGGTTGCCCAGCGGGAAGCGCCGCGCCGCGATGCCGCGCGTGACAAACGCGACGATGTGCAGCGCCACGCCGACCCACACCAGGGCCTGCGTCATGCCCGCCCACTTGCGGGCGGCGGCCACCCGCTTCTCGTAGACGCCGTCAAGCTCGGGTTCCGGGGGCAGTTGCTTTTCGACGACCACCGGCCCCCCAGCCCCAACCGCTACCTTCTCCGCGGCGCGCTCCTGCTGCGCCGCGCGGCGCTCGCGCCGCACGTCCACGACCGCAAGAACGCGGCCGTAGTACACGCACGCCATGAGCAGCGCCACGATGTAGATGATGAACGCGGTGCGGAAGGTCAGATCGGACAGCTCCGCCATGGTGGTGTTGACAAGCATGGTGCTCAATCTACTCCATCAGCGGGCCATTATCCAAGGTCATCCAGCTCGTCATCGTCCCCGTCATCATCCGGGTGCTCCCCCAGGATCTCCTCGACGAGCTCGGAAAACTCCGGGCCCCACCCGGCGCGGTCCGTGCGCGCCAGGCCCGCGATCTCCACCGCGGTCCCGCCGCCGGCGACCGGGGCGAGGCGGACCCAGACGCGGCGGCGCTTGATGGTCAGCGAGCCGGCGAGCGCGGCGAGCATGATCACTGTGGTGACCAGTGCCCACACCTGCGTCGGGTCGCGCGAGATCTGGTAGTTGGCGTACTCGGCCGCGCCGTCGAAGCGCACCTTGATCCCGCCGTCCACGGTGATCTCCTCGCCCGGGGTGAGGTTGACGCGCTCCAGCTTCTGCAGCTGGCCTTCCGCGATGAGCATCTGGTCGAGCACGAAGATGTTCTGCGGGCGGCCCGAGTCCAAGCCAGCGTCGCCGCGGTAGATGTCCATGGACAGCGCCGGGTCATCCATCGACGGGAACGACGACTGCAGCGTCTCCCCGTCCTGGCTGCCCCACTGGGCCGTCGGCGCGAAGTTGCCCTCCAACGCGATCTGGTTCTGGCGGCGGTCCGCCAGGTCCGGGAACATGCCGGCGGGCGGGTCAAAGCGCATCACGCCCGAGGACAGGAACGTCTGCGTGTCCGTGGGGCGGAACTGCATCATCTGGGTGCGGGTCTCGCCGTTGGGCCACGTCACCGTGACCTGCGGGGCGAACCCGTGGCCCTGCAGGTAGACGCGGTCGCCGTGGATGCGCAGCGGGTGGTTGACCGCCAGGGTGGTCTCCTGCCAGCTGTCCTTCGGCGCGGTCAGGTCGTCGGTGTAGGACACGTCGGACCAGAAGCCGTTCGCCTGGCCGCTGTTTAAGTATTCAGCGCGGAAGTTGTGTGCATCGATGCAGAAGGGGGTGAGCCCGGTGCCGTCGAAAAGCGGCCCCGCGCGGAACACGTCAAAGTTGGCGGGGGACGTGTTGCAGAACTCGGTGGACTGCTCCACCGGCACGGCGTACTGGGACTCGGAGTTGGTCACCACGATGACCTGGCCCTCGTAGAAGACCATGCGGCCGGCGGCGAAGGCGACGATCATGCCGACGATGCCCACGTGGAAGAGCAGGTTCATCAGCTCGCGGGTGTAGCCGCGCTCGGCGGCCAGGGAAAACGTCCCGGCGCGGTCCTCCTCCGGCGAGTAGGCGGCCACGTGCCAGCGCTTGAGCAGGCGGCGGACCTTCGCCTCCACCTCGTCCTGGCCGGCGTCCACCGTGGCTTGCGCGTGCATGGGCATGCGCGAGAGGTAGCGCGGCGCGCGCGTCGGGGTGGCGCGGTAGGCGCGCCAGTGGTCCATGGAACGCGGGATGATGCAACCGACCAGGGAGATCATCAGCAGGGTGACGATGGCGACGAACCAGGAGGAGCTGAAGACGTCGAAAAGCTGCAACCTGTCATAAATCGGACCCATCGTCGGGTTGGCGTCCAGGTAGTCCTGCACGAGCGACTCGCTCACGTTGCGCTGCGGGAGCAGGGCACCCGGAATGGAGGCGAGCGAGAGGAGGAAGAGCAGGACGAGCGCGGTGCGCATGCTGGTCAGCCAGTGCCACGTCTTGCGCAGCCAAGTCGTTGTCGCCGATACGAGTTGCATCTCAGATCACCGTCGCTCCATAACGCAAGGTCCACTGTCGGATCCAGCCGACGAACACGTTCCACGCGCCGGTGACAAGGAGCACGCCGACGAGGATCATCAGCACGCCGCCGATCACCTTGATGGTGTGGGAGTGGCGGCGCAGGAACTCGACGCTGCGCACCGCCTGCGCGGACCCTAGCGCCACCACCACAAACGGCAGGCCGAGGCCCAGGCAGTACGCCACTACCAGCAGGACGCCGCGCGCCGCGGTCATCCCTTCGGTGCCGACGGAGACCGACATGATCGCCGCCAGCGTCGGCCCGAGGCAGGGCGTCCACCCCAGCGCGAACACGCCGCCGAGCAGCGGGGCGCCGAGCACGTTGGCCCAGCGCCGCGGCTGCAAGCGCCGGTCCTGTTGCAGCGCAGGCACCGCGCCCAGGAACACCAGGCCCATCGCGATGGTGATCACGCCGCCAACGCGCATGAGCACCTCGGCGTTGAGGGTGATCAAGCTGATCGCGCCGAACACGGAGACGGTGGCCAGCAGGAACACCACGGTGAAGCCGGCCACGAACAGGCCGGCGGCACCGGCGACGGCCCAGCGGCGCGACTTCACGCGCACGCCGTCCTGGTCCACGGTCATCTCGCCGCCGACCACGCTGGTCAGGTACGACATGTAGCCGGGCACGAGCGGGACCACACAGGGGGACGCGAAGGACACCAGGCCGGCCAGCGCGGCGGCCAACATGCCGAGCAGGAGCGGCCCGGTGGCCACGACCTCTGAGAACGCTTCGCCCACGCTAGCTCTGCCCCTCCTGCGCCAGCTTGTCGGTCACCTCGAGCACGTCCTGGGCGGTCACCTCGCGCAGGAACACCGCGGCCGGGCGGTGCTGCTTATCCAGCACGATCGTCGTGGGGATCACGGAGCTGGGCACGCCGCCGAGGAAGGAAGCGGTCTTGAACGGCGGGTCGTATATCGACGGGTAGGTCACGCCGTTGTCGGCGACGAAGTCGCGGGCGATTTCCGGCTGCGGGTCGCGCACGTTGATGCCCAGGACCGTGCCGGTGCCGTCCGCGTCCAGGTGCTCCTGCACCTCCTGCAAGTCATCCACCTCCGCACGGCAGGGCGCGCACCACTGGCCCCAGGCGTTGAGGACGACGATCTTGCCGTCAAAGTCGTGCAGGTCCACCGTGGTACCCGGCTCGGTGAGCGATTCGCCGCTGAAGTGCTCCACCGGCTTGCGCTCGGATTCCTCGTAGAAGATCTCGGTCTGCCCGCCCGGGGAATGGAACGCAAAGTTGTCTCCCCCACCAGAGCTGGCGCAGCCGGTAAGCAGGAGCAACGCGGCCATCGGCGCTGCAATCGCGCTCAGCGCGGTCCGTCGGGACATTGGCACCTCTCAATTCATCTGTTCAAAAACTCCGGCACGCTGGCCCAGCAGAGCGGGCTAGATGCGTTCGGCCGGAGTGTCGTAGGACCAGTCAACAACAACGTCGCCGTCAAACACAAGTGACGTCACGCTGGCCAGGTCGCACTCGCGGCTCGCGTGCGCGAGGCGTTTGCCCTGCACGTAGCGCTGCACCATGACGATGGGCAGCTGGTGGCTCACCAGCACCGCCTCGTGGCCCTCCGCCTCGGCGCGGGCGCTGTCCACGGCGTCGCACATCCGCACGCGGATCGCCTCGTAAGACTCGCCCCAGCTCGGCTCCAGCGGGTTTGTCATGTGCCGCCACCGGATCGGGTTGACCAGCTGGCTGCGCCAGCCCTTGGTGCGCAGCCCCTCAAAGGTGTTGCCGGCCTCGATGATGTCGGTGCGGGTGTGCACCTCGCAGCCGGTCACCTCCGCGATCGGCTCCGCCGTTTCCTGCGCGCGCTCGAGCGGGCTCGCCGCCAGGTACGTCACGTCGCGCCCCTCGAAGAACTGCGAGGTCACCGCCGCCATCGACCGGCCGCGGGAGCTCAGGTGGTAGCCGGGCATGCGCCCGTAGAGCACCTTCTTCGGGTTGTAGACCTCGCCGTGCCGCACGAGGTGCACAGTCGTGCGCGTCACTCGGGCGTCACCGCCTGCGCCGCAGCCTTCGCCGCGGGCACCAGGGCCTCCTCGATCCGGCCGAAGTCCTCGTCGGTGAGCGCGGTGGAGACGAACCAGGTCTCGAACGGGCTCGGCGGGGCGAACACGCCGTTGTCCAGCAGCGCGTGGAAGAACGGCGCGTAGCGGAAGGTGTCCGCCGCCTTCATGTCAGCAAAGTTGTGGCCCTCGCCCTCGGCGAAGCGGAACGACAGCATCGTCGCGGCGCGCTGCACGTTGTGCGCCACGCCCTCGCGCTTCAGCGCGTCGGACACCAGCTTGGCCAGGGTGCTGGCGTTGCGCTCCAGCACCGGGTAGATGTCCTCCGAGGCCAAGCTTAACGACGCCATGCCCGCCGCCATCGCGACCGGATTGCCCGAAAGGGTACCCGCCTGGTACACCGGCCCAGTCGGCGCGAGACGCTCCATAATCTCCTTGCGTCCGCCGAAGGCCGCGGCCGGGAGGCCGCCGGAGATGACCTTGCCAAAAGTGGTCAGGTCTCCCGCCACGTGGTCCACGCCGTACCAGCCCGCATACGAGGTGCGGAAGCCCGTCATCACCTCGTCCAGGATCAGCAGCGCGCCGTTGGCGTGCGCGACCTCCTTGAGCTTGGCGTTGAAGTTGTCCTGCGGCGCAACCGTGCCCATATTGCCGGCGGCTGCCTCGGCGATCACGGCGGCGATCTCGCCCTCGTTTTCCGCGAACGCGGCCTTCACGGCCTCGATGTCGTTGTAGGGCACCACGATGGTGTCCGCCGCCTGCGCGCCCGTCACACCCGGCGAGTCCGGCAGGGAGAACGTGGCCAGCCCGGAGCCTGCTGCGGCGAGGAGCGCGTCGACGTGGCCGTGGTAGCAGCCGTCAAACTTGATGATCTTGGGGCGGCCGGTGTAGCCGCGCGCCAAGCGGACCGCGGACATCGTCGCCTCGGTGCCGGAGTTGACCATGCGCACCTCCTCCACCGAGGTACGGCCCACGATCATCTCCGCGATCTGCACCTCCGCCTCGGTGGGCGCGCCGAAGCTCAGGCCGTCACGCATCGCCTTCTGCACTGCCTCGAGGATCTCCGGGTGTGCGTTGCCGTGGATCATCGGGCCCCAGGAATTGATGAGGTCGACGTAGGCGTTCCCGTCGACGTCGATAAGCGTGCTCCCGTGCGCGCTCTCGATGAAGCGCGTCTGGCCGCCGACCGAGCCGAAGGCGCGCACCGGCGAGTTCACGCCGCCGGGCGTGGCCTGCTGCGCGCGCTGCCACAGCTCGGCGGAGCGGGACGTGTGTGCGGACGTTGGGTACTTGGCCGAAGTTGTCATAGTTGCCCATCCTAGGCGATGGGGGCGAACGCCTACTTACCCTTCCGGCGCATCGCCCCGACGAAGATGACCACGAGCAGGCCAATCGCGATCCAATTGGCCACGCGCGCGTACTGCTCCAGCACGTACACCACGGGCTCGCCGATCCACCAGCCGAGCGCGACGTAGCCCAGCGACCAGAGCGTCTTGGACACGAAGTCCAGGAGCATGAACTTCCACAGCGGCATCTCAGTCATGCCCATAAGCACGAAAACCACGAACGCGATCGGCAGCGGGATGGGCACGTACGCCAGGAAAATGCCCAGCCAGCCCAGCTTCATCCCCCACCGCTCCACGCGCGCGATGTTCTTCGCCGCGCGCTTGGAATTCTGCGCCTGCACGTCCAGGATGCCGCGCCCCCACAGCTTACCGGCCCACCAGTACACCCAGTCGAACTTAATCGCCACGATCGAGCCGATGAGCAGGTACAGCAGCCAGTGCTGCGCCTCGCCCACCGAGGCCAGGGCGCCTGTCGACGCCGCGCCAATCCTCGAGCCCGTCAACGCCAGCATGATCGGCGGGTCCAGGCCCAGCAGCCAGGCGCGGAACGGAATGAGCGCGAGGCCGAAAATACCGATGAAGCCGAACCAGCCCAGGCACCAGTAGTCCGCCTTGGTGGGCTTTTCGTTCCAGGGCATGCCTGGCTGATCCCACCACTCCGGTTCCGATTCCGGGGTGTGCTGTTGGACCTGGCCTTCGTCCTCGCTCGACATAGACGTAAAGTCTACCGAGTTAGAACATATTCAGCAGCGCAGGGTTCGACGCCACCGCAATTCCCACAACCGCCAGCAGGCCGAGCACCACGGCGGCGATGATGCCGCCCGTCGACGAGCCTTCCTTCGGCTCACCGGCCACCGGCGCGCACTCCCCCTTCACGGGCTCGTACTCGGCCGTGGCCTCCGCGGCGTTCGCCCGGGCCTCCTTGACGGCCACCTGTGCAGCCTCGGCTGCCTGTGTCGCCTCGCCCAGCGAGCGCTTCGCAGCCGCCAGGGCCTCGTCGGCCGCGGCCTGGCGCGCCGACTGCTCCTGCTTCGCTGCCTCGAGTTCCTGCGCGCGCTTCGCCACGGCCTGTTCGGCGGCACGCAGCGCCCGCGCCGCCGTAAGCGTGTCCTCCGCTTGGGCCACGGCAGCCTCGCGCTGCTCGAGTGCTTCCTGCTTCTGCGCATCGCCCTGCTCGACGGCGAGGACGAGCTCGTCGTAGTAGGTGTTGAAGCGCTCGGTGTACTCCTCTACCGAATACGTCGGCCCCTCCACTGTGAGGTGAGCGAACGTCTGCGCGTGCGCGACGCGCCACGTAAAGCCGTGGTAGAGGAACTCCTCCGTGTTCACCGCGAAGCCGGTCGCGCGCATCTGCGGGTTCACCAAGGCCATGTAGTGGCCGGCGCCTGCGGCGAAGGGGTCGCGCCCCTGCTCCTTCGCCTCGAAGTACTTAGGGCGCTCCTCGCGGAACCACCCGTCGAACGGGTTCTCCGCGTTCCACGACAAGTTATCCCACCCGTTGCCGGAGTGCCCGCGCGGCAGCTGCTGCGACCAGTTGATGTTCACCTGCGCCTGCGCCATCAACGCATCCGTGACGGGCAGCGCGTCACGGCCCTCGCTTTCGCGGAGCTCGTTCGCCTCCGGCAGCCACTCGATTGCCGCCTTCATGTTGTCCAGGTGCGTCGCGTCACCTTTGGCGCCGATGCGCGTGTCGTCCGCGATGCGGTACCCGGTCTGCCCGGTCACCTCATCGACCTTGTCAAAGCGGTAGTCCGTGTGCAGCTCCGCGACGGCGTCGTCGGCCCCCATCGCTTCGAAGAATCCGAGCGAGCCCCGGTCGAACTGGGCCCGCGCCTCGGCCTTGCTCGCCTCCAGCGCAGCGCGGGCCTCCTCGGCGCGCGCCTTTGCCTGCGTGAGTGCCGCCTCGGCGGAGTCGACCGTCACGCCTCCCGGCACCGCGGTCTGCGCGGCGTCGCGGTCCTGGGTCGCGCTGTCGAGGGCACGCTGCGCATCCTTGACCAGGTTCGCGCTCGCCGTGCGCTCCTGCTCCGCAGCGTCGACATCGCGCTGCGCCGCGTCCAGCGCCTGCTGCGCCTCGTGGTCGCGCGCTTCGGCGGAGCGCAGCGCGTCGGTCGCGTCGTGTACAGCGGTGCGCAGCGCGACACAGCGCTCCTGCGACACCGACGCCGCGTCCTCAGCCAGCGCCGGAGGCGCAACAACCAACGCCGCCGAACAGCTCGCGGCCAGCACAAGTCCAAGAGTTTTCTGCATACCCAGCAGGTTAGCAGTCTTTCCCCAGACCCCGCGCAGTTTCGCGCGCGTTCGCGATCACGGCGGGCACGCCCACGCCGCCGACCCACGCGCCGGTGACGGCAATGCCGGAGCCGGACTCGCGCAGCTGCGCCAGCGCCTTGTCCACGGTGGCGAGGTGGTGCTCGTCGTAACGCGGCAGCCCGCCGAACCAGCGCTGGACAAAGATCTCCTCCAGGCCAGCCGCGCGCCCGTCGAAGCCGGTGACAGTCTGCAGGTCATCGAGCGCCCAGTCCACCAGGTCGTCCTCGGAGGCGCGGATCGCCACGTCGTCGCCGAAGCGGCCGAAGCTGGCGCGCACGAGCGCCCCGCCGCGCTCGGCCAGGTGCGGCCATTTGCGCGAGGAGAGCGTGAACGCCTTCGCGTGCACATCCTCCGCGCCCGCGGCAACCAGGACGCCCGAATTTTGGGGCAGGCCGTCGTCGGTAGCAAAGCGCATGCCCACCACCGCCGAGTTGGCCAGCTTGATCGGCGCGAGCGTGGCCGCCACCTCCGGCTCCACCTGCTTCAGCAGCATCGCGGCCGTCGGCGCGGGCACGGCGAGCACCACGCGGTCGTACACCGCGTCCTCGCCGCCCTTGAGGCGGTAGCCCTCGCCCTCGCGCGTGATCGCGGAGATGAATGCGTCGATGTAGATCTTCGCGCCGGACTGCTCCGCCAGCGCCTCGTACGCCTCCTGGTAGCCCTCGCGGAACGCGCTGAAGACGGGGCCCTGGCCGGTCGGCAGCTCCTTGCGCGCCTGCTCCAGGTTGCGCACGGCCTCCGACAGGTGCACCGGGCCCGCCTCGGCCAGGCGGTCCAGCTCCTCGGCCAGCTGCGGGATGGTCGCGCGCACGCCCAGGTCGTCGGCGCTGCACGAGTACACCCCGCCGAGCAGCGACGTCACGATGTGGTCCACCACCTCGTCGCCGTAGCGCTCGCGCAACAGCGCGCCCACGCTCACGTCGCCGCCGATCTCCCACTCGAAGCCGGGGGCGTCGCCTTCGGCGTCGATACGCGCGGCGGTCTCCTCGCTCACAAGGTGGGCAACGCTTGCCGACGCCGCCGGGATCCCCATCACACCGCCCCGCGGAAGCGGGCGCGCCTCGCCGTCCACGTACACCAGCGAACCGAGGCCGGACGGCGCGACGAGCGAGTCCCCCACCCCCAGCTCGGTGAAGAACTCAACCGCGTCGACCCGGCGCGACAGGAACGCCTCGGCGCCCATGTCGGTGGGGCCGCCCTCAAACGCGACGGTGTAGAGCTTGCCGCCAATGCGGTCGGTGGCCTCGTAGACGTCCACCTCGTGCCCGCTGCCGCGCAGTTCGTAGGCGCAGGTCAGGCCGGCGAGTCCGGCGCCGATGATGGCGATGTGCATTTAAGCCTCCGTGCTGTGAGTGTCGTGAATAAGCCGTACGGCGTTGGTGATGGCGTCCGGGTCCGTGGTGGGCAGGACGCCGTGGCCGAGGTTGAAGATGTGGCCGGTAGCGTGGCCGTCGATAAGCGCCTGCTCCGCCTCGCCCTTAATGCGGGCGACCTCGCGGGCGACGACCTCCTCGCCGGCGAAGAGCATCGCCGGGTCCAAATTGCCCTGCAGGACGCGGGGGGAGGCGAAGCGCGTGGCGGCGCGGTCGAGGGGGACGCGCCAATCCACGCCCATAACCTCGCTGCCGGCCTCGCTCATCGCGCCGAGGAGCTCGCCGGTGGAGACGCCGAAGTGGATGCGCGGGATCTCCCCCGCGACTGATTCCAGGATCTCCGTGGAGTACGGCAGGACGAACTCGCGGTAGTCGCGCTCCGTGAGGAAGCCGGCCCACGAGTCGAACAGCTGCATGGCGTCGATCCCCGCCTCGACCTGGGTGCGCAGGAACGTGATGATGGTGGGCACCAGGCGGCGCATGAGCGCGTGCCACGTCTCCGGCTCGGCGTGCATCATCGCCTTCGTGGTCTCGTGGTTCTTGCTCGGTCCGCCCTCGATGAGGTAGCTGGCCAGGGTGAACGGTGCGCCGACGAAGCCGATGAGCGCCTGGGTATCGGTGAGCTCGTCCAGGATGATGCGGATGCCCTCGGCGACCTCGTCCACCGTGTGGTCCAGGATCGGCAGGTGCTGCACGTCCGCCAGCGAGCGCACCGGCGCGTCCATCACCGGGCCGCGGCCCGGAACGATCTCCACGCCCACGCCCGCCGCCTTGAGCGGGACGACAATGTCGGAAAAGAGGATCGCCGCGTCCACGTCGTGGCGGCGCACCGGCTGCAGCGTGATCTCAGCGAGCAGCTCCGGCATGAAGCAAGAGTCCAGCATCGGGATACCCTCGCGCACCTTCCGGTACTCGGGCAGTGAACGGCCCGCCTGGCGCATGAACCACACCGGGGTGCGCGACGGGGTGCGGCCATTGGCGGCCTCGATGAGCGGGGCGGAGGAAAGGTCGCGTCTGGTCATGGTTTCCCAGCCTACGCGGTAGAAATCAGGCCGGGAAATGGCGCACGCGCACCGAGCGCAACTCGATGACCAGGGAGCTGCCCAGCATGAGCAGCGTGGCCCCGACCGGGGGCAGCACACCGGCGATGGCCAGCAGGATCGCGGCCGCGTTATAGGTCCAGGCGATCACCATGTTCGAGTCGATGGTGCGGCACACCCGGCGCGCGAGCTCCACCAGCTGTGGCACCGCCGTGACGTCCCGGCGCAGGAGGAGCACGTTGCACTTCTCCTCCACCTTGCCCGTGTTCGCGCCCAGCAGGGCATCGTCGGCGTACAGGATGCTCACGTCCGCGACGCGCAGGGTGCGCACCGCGCTGTGGTCGCCCACCATGGCGACGGTCGCGCCCTTGGTGTGCAGCGCGCGCACCGCGTGCGGTTTGTCGGGGGCGGTGATGCCCGCGAGCACGCGGGACATGCCGAGGAAGTCGGCGAAGCGGCGCGCCACCGGGTACGTATCGCGCGTGAGCATGATGGTCTCCACGCCGATGGATTCCAGCCGGTCAATCGCGCTGGTGGCGTCTGCCTTCGGCGGGTCGTACAGGGTGATGACGCCGCGGTCGCGGCCCTTCCAGCGCACGACGACGGGGGTGCCGCCGGCCGTGGCGGCCAGGGAGAGCCGGCCTTGCAGCTGCGACAGGTTCGTGGGCCGCCACAAGATGGCGTCCAGGTTTTCTGTCCGCTGGTCCTCGTAGGTCAGCGTGACGCGGCCGCGCACCGAGCCGTCCGGGGTCGTGTCCTCGTTGGCCAGCTCGAACCAGGTCGGCCCGCCCGCGTCCTTGTCGCGCTTGTCGCGGGCCTCGCGCGCGGCCTTCACAATCGCGCGCGACGCCGGGTGATCCGACTCCACCGACAGCGCGCCCGCGATCCCCAGCACCAAAGCCGGGTCCTCGCCGATCTCCGCGGTGACCGTCTCCACCTTCATCTTCGGCTCCACCAGGGTGCCCACCCGGTTGAACACGGCCACGTCGGTGGCCTCCAGGGTGCGGAAGGTGGAGCCGTCGCGGACCAGGATACCGTTGCGCGCTGCTGACTCGATGCCCAGGCGGATGGCCAGCGCGGTCGAGATCGCCAGCGCCACCGGCGCGACCACCGCCAGGATCGCCAGCGCCGTGGAAAACGCCGCGTTGAGGTTCCCCGTGAACAGCAGCCACAGGCCGAAGTCCAGCACCGCCAGCACGTACGCCACCGGGATGAGCATGCCCGCGGCGCGGGTGGACACCATCGTCGTCGCGTTCTGGTGCTCCGAGGCGCGCTCCAGCCAGCGGTTGACCGAGGCCAGCCGGGTCGCGTGGCCGACCCGGGAGACGCGGATCTTCACCTTCCCCTTGCGCAGCACCGACCCCGCGTAGACGTGGCTGCCCACTTTGAGGGTGGGGGACTCGTGGGCGTCGATAAGCTCCTGCTCGAGCGTGCCGCAACCGCCGACCACCTCGCCGTCGGCGGGGATGATCGCGCCCGGGAGGATGACAATGTCGTCGCCCCGGTTGATCTCGGCGGCGGGCAGCGGTTCCTCGATGACCTTGCCCGTGCGCGAGCGGCGGCGGACCATGTAGGTCGACTCCGCGTCGGGGACGCGGCCGGAGAGGTCCTCCTGCAGGTGCGGGCGCACGCGCATGCTGAAGAAGCGGCCGACGAGGAGGAGCGAGGTGATGGTGCAGGCGACCTCGAAAAACAGGCCGGGCTCCTCCACCATGGTGAGCGGGACCCAGCTGCCGTAGTTGCGCCAGTTGAGCTCCCCTGCCGGCGTGAACAGCAGCACGGCGGCGGACCAGAAGTAGGCGGCGAGGATGGCGATGGAACTTGCTCCGTCCAGCGCCGAGATGCCGCGGCGCACGCCGCCCGCCATCGCGCGGTGGAAGGGGAACGCGCACCACAGTGCGACCGGGGTGGTCAGCGCGAAGCACGCCCACTGCCAGCCGTCAAACTGCAGGTCGGAGACGTACGTGAGGAGCAGCACCGGGAGCGTCAGCACGATTGCTAACCACATCCGCACCGGCGTGACCAGGTCGCGGGCGGTGAACAGGACGTCCTCGTTTTCCCGGGCGCGCGCGGCGCGCGACGCCGAGTCCACGAACCCCTGCGCGCGGGCGCGGCGCAGGCTGACCAGCTCGTCGTGGCGCAACTTTCGACGCCTCCCGCTCAGCCCCCGCACGCCCCGCCGCGGCACCGGACGCGCGGCCGCCGCCCGGCCGAGCACCCTGCGGCGCAGCGTGGAATCCGTAAGCCGGGCGCTCACACCGAAGCGCGCGAACACGGCCTCGAGGTCCGCGATCGGCGTGGTGCTCGGCGCGGTGATCCACGCCGTCTTGGAGGAGTACACCAGGCGCGCGGCGACGCCGTCCAGCTCCTCCAGCGCCGCCTCGATGTCTTTGAGCTGTGGTCCGTCCTCGAGCCCGTCGAGCTCGAAGGCGTAGGAGGTGTTCGGGTAGCGCGGGTTGCCGTCCGCCCCGATCCGGGGCGAGTCCAGGTCCACGCCGCATTCCTTCGCCGCCTCGCGGGCGGCCACAATGGTCTGCTCGAGCGCAGCCGTCTGTTGCTGAGTCTGCTCTGACATGCTGAATCCCTCGCGCTAGTCCACGCCCCGCCAGGGGGAGCCGCTGCGCTCGTCCACAAACGCGTTCGCGGCGGGGCGGAACGCGAAGAATAGGGCGGCGACCAGCAGGATCACTACCGCGAACACGCCCCAACCCGCCACGTTGAGGAAGAACCCGGCCAGGTTGAGGAAGATCGCCACGGCGGCGGCGATGGCAAACACGCGCCGCGCTGTCTTGGAGCCGCGCGCAAAGTAGGAGGCGCACCCCGCGATCACCAGGGCGAGGACGATGTTGCACCAGGCGACGATGCGCATGTTGCGCGCAAACGCGTCCGCGAACTCGGCGTCCGCGTCCTTCGGCGCGCCGCTGGCCAGCATGAGCATGCCGAACAACAGCAGCAGCACGGCGCCGGCCAGCGCTGCGTAGTACCCGGCGCGCAACTGGCCGGGCCAGGCCTCGCCGACCTTGCCGGTGTAGCGGCGGTTGGGGTCGTTCGGGTCTGCAACGAAGGTGGGAAACATTCCGGCCATCGGTTGCTCCTTTACTGTTTACCCGCGGGATCGTCGTGCTGTGGCTGTTGCGGAGATTGGTGCGCCGGCGGCTCTACCCAGTCCCCCGAGTCCTTCTGCGAAGCGTAGAACAGTCCCATCGCGCCCGCCACGCCGAGGATGATTTGCACGACGCCGTCCGCCCCGTACAGCGCGATCGGCACCGCCGTGGACCCCGGCGACATCATGTACAGCGTGACCATGCGCAGCGCGAAGAAGGTGGCAAAGATCTGCAGGAGGCGCCGCGCCGCCGCCGCGCGCTTCCCCCGGTTGGCCACCATGCGCAGCGCGACGACGAACCCGGCCAGGATGAGCAGCTGGATCAGCGCCATGAGCACAACCGAGCCGTAGATGCCGAGGTTGAGCATGGCGTCGCTCAGCTCCTGGCCCTTCGCCGCCTCCTTGGCGCTCTCGCGCAGCGGGGCGGGGTCAAGCACTGTCATGACAACGGTGAGGATCTGGTGGATCAGCTCGCCGCCGATCATCACCGCCCAGCACGCGAGCATGAGGCGCACGGCCTCGGGCATCGAAGTGCTTGACGACGCTCCTCCGCCCGGCATCGGGCGCTGCTCCGGTGCCCGCTGGGGCGTCGGGGGAAGGCTAACCATAAACGCTACTTCAGTTCCTTTGCTGCCTCGATGGCGTAGTAGGTCAGAATCTGGTCCGCGCCGGCGCGCTTGATGGACATCAGCGACTCCATCATCGTTTCCTCGAAGTCGATCCAGCCGTTGCGGCCGGCGGCGACCATCATCGCGTACTCGCCGGAGACCTGGTAGGCGGCCACCGGCACCGGGGAAATCTCGGCGACCTGGCTCAGCACGTCCAGGTACGGCAGGGCCGGCTTCACCATGACAAAGTCCGCGCCCTCGTCGAGGTCCAGCTCCGTCTCCAGCAGCGACTCGCGGATGTTGGCCGGGTCCTGCTGGTAGGTGCGGCGGTCGCCCTGGAGGGAGGAGCCGACGGCGTCGCGGAACGGGCCGAAGAACTTCGACGCGTATTTGGCGGAGTACGCCATGATGGCCACGTCCTGGTGGCCGGCCTGGTCGAGGGCCTCGCGGATAACGGCGATCTGGCCGTCCATCATGCCGGACGGGCTCACGATGTGCGCGCCCGCCTCCGCCTGGGAGACAGCCATCTGGGCGTAGAGCGGCAGCGTGGCGTCATTGTCCACGAACTGGTTGCCGTAGCGGTCAGTGCTCAGGGCGCCGCAGTGGCCGTGGTCGGTGAACTCGTCCAGGCAGGTATCCGCCATGATGAGCAGGTCGTTGCCAAACTCCTCGCGCAGCGCGCGAAGGTTGCGGTTGAGCACGCCCTCGGGGTCCCAGGCGACGGAGCCGGTGGCGTCCTTGTCCTCGTCCAGGGGCACGCCGAACAGGTCAATGCACTTCACGCCGGCCTCGAGCGCCTCGTGGCACAGTGCCTTGAGGGAGTCCGTGGTGTGCTGGTACACGCCCGGCATGGACGTGATCTCGCGCTTTTCCTCGATGCCGTCGGCCACAAACATCGGGAGAATGAAGTCCGCTGGGTGCAAGCGCGTCTCCGCAGTCAACGCGCGCATCGCGGCGTTTTGGCGGAGGCGGCGGGGACGGCGGGGCAAATCGTAGGTAGACATGGCCACCATCATAGGCCCCGTGGCCGTGCGTACCTACTCGCCGGACGCTTTGGCCACGGGCTTGCGGCGGGTGCGGCGCTTCTTCCGCGGGGGCGGGAGCTGGCCGGCGGCACGCAGGTTGGCAACGTGGTTCGCGAGGGCGTCGATAAGCGAAGGCACGTCCGCCACCTCGGGCACTACGTCCACGCGCAGCCCCTGCTCTTTCGCTTCGGCCGCGGTGCTCGGGCCGATGCAGGCGATGATGGTGCGCTGGTGCGGTTTGCCCGCAATGCCCACGAGGTTCTTCACCGTGGACGCGGAGGTGAAGCAGACGGCGTCGAAGCCGCCCGTCTTAATCATGTCGCGGGTCTCGGGAGCCGGCGGGGCGGCACGCACCGTGCGGTACGCCACCACGTCGTCGACCTCCCAGCCCTTCTCCTTCAGGCCGTCGACGAGCAGGTCAGAGCCGAGGTCGGCGCGCGGCAGCAGCACGCGGCTGACGGGGTCGATGTCCTCGACGTACTCGGGGAAGATCTCCACCATCCCGGCCGCGTTCTGCTTCGTGCGGTGCGGCACCAGCTCGGGGAACATGCCGCGGGCGCGCAGCGCGTCCGCCGTCTTCTGTCCCACCGCGCCCAGGTGGACTCCGGCGAAGGAGCGGGCGTCCAGGCCCAGCTGCGCAAACTTCTTCCACACCGCGTTCACGGCGTTGACGGAGGTGAAGAGGACCCACTGGTAGCGGCCCTCCACGATGCCCTTGATCGCGCGGTCCATCTGCGCCGGGTTGCGCGGCGGCTCCATAGAAATGGTGGGGACGGACTGCGGGATCGCGCCGTAGGAGCTCAGGCGGGCGTTCATCGGCCCGGCCTGCTCCTTCGCGCGCGGCACGAGGACGCGCCAGCCGTAGAGGGGACGGTTCTCCCACCACGAGTACTTCGAGCGGTCATCCGCCACCGCGCCGAGCGTGACTACGAGGGATCCGGGCAGGTCGGCGTCCAGCTTGCCCAGGGTCTCCAGGGTGGCGTCGACGGTGCGCTGCAGGCGCGTCGTGCCGTGGGTCGTCACCGCAACCGGCGTGGACGGGCCGAAGCCGCGCTCCATGAGCGCGTCGGCAATCTCGCCCAGCTGCTCCTGCTCCGCCTGCAGCACCAACGGCTGCGGCGCGGACGCCAGCTGGTCAAAGTCGATGCCTTCGATACCGGAGGTCAGGTCCGCCTCGGTGTAGGTGGAGCCGAGCGCGATGCCCGCAAACGACGGCACCGTGGACGGCAGGCTCATGCCCGGCACGACCTGGAACTCGATGCCCGCGGCGGCGACGGCGGAGATCTCCTCCATCACCGCGTCGCGGGTCAGCGGATTGCCGCGGACCAGGCGGACCACGTCGCCGTCGCCGGCCTCGCCGCGCTCGATGGACGCTGCGGCCTCGCCCAGGGCGCGCTGCACGGCCTCCACGATGGTGTCGGCGGACAACGCGAGCTCCTCTACCTCGGCCGCGGTCGGGTCGTCCGGGCGCGGCGGCTTTCGGCGCGCACCCGCTTCCTTCGCTTCCGCGACCATGCGCGCGTACGCCTCGTCGGCGGCCTGCATTTTAGCCTTGGGAACAGGCAGTTTAGCGGCGACGACGTCTCGGGCACCCTGAGCGACGTCCGGATCAACGAGGGCGATAGAATTAGTTTCCATCACCTCGCGTGCGCGGACGGTAAGCAGATCAGGGTTGCCCGGGCCTGCACCGACGAAGATGACCTTCCCCGGTGGGGGCGTAAGCGAGGGCAATGTCATAGAACGATCTTTTCTAAGGCGCAAAACAGTAGCCTCGGCGCAACAGGACGCTCAGTGCGGGCTGCGCGCAGCAAGGCGCGCCCTCCCCATGGGACCCAGTTGCGCCGGGGCAATCCGACGTATGGTAGTTACACCTTAAGATGGAAGCGGCCCGAAAACCAAACCCGCGTCTTACTCCATGATGTCCGCGGCCCCGCGCTCGAGCAGCTTCTCGGCGGCCTCGCGCCCCAGCGCCGCGGCATCGGTGCCGGTCAACGTCTCCACCAGCTGCGCGGAGCCGTCCACGGCGAAGACGCCAGCGTGGAGCGTCAGCGCGCCGTGCTCCCCCAGTTCCGCGTACGCCGCGACCGGGGCGGTGCAGCCCGCCTCGAGCGTGGCCAGCACCTGGCGCTCGGCGGCGGCGCACGCGGTCGCCTCCGCACTGACAAGCGCGTCGAGCGCTGCGCGCGTCGCCGCGTCGTCCGCCCGGCACTCCACTGCCAACGCACCCTGCGCCGGGGCAGGCATGAGTGTGGCCGGGTCGAACACCTCGGTGGCGCGCTCGGCGTACCCGCCGCGGCACAGCCCCGCGTAGGCGAGGACGATCGCGTCCAGCTCGCCGCGCTCGACGTAGCTCATGCGGGTCTCAATGTTGCCGCGGAGCGGGAGAATGTCCAGGTCGGGGCGCAGCGCACGCAGCTGCGAGACGCGCCGCGGCGCCGAAGTGCCCACCTTGGCGCCCTGCGGCAGCTGCGCGAGCGTCAGCCCATCCCGCGCGATGAGCGCTTCGCGGTTGTCCTCGCGCTCCGGGGTGACGAGGTGGAGGCGGGCGTCGCCAGCCGTGGGGAGGTCCTTGAACGAGTGGACGGCCACGTCGACTTCGCCGGACGCGAGGGCGTCGCGAAGCGCGGTGGTGAACACGCCGACGCCGATGCGCTCGACGGGCGACATATTCAGGTCGCCGGCGGTGGTCACGATATGCAGTTCCGCCTCAGCGCCGCCCGCGATCAGCGCGTCGCGCACGTGGCCAGCCTGCGTGGTGGCCAGGTGGGACCCGCGTGTACCAATCTTGAGCATCAGTTCTCCTTCGCCTGCAGTTCGTCCGGCCGCGGCAGGCGCTGCGCGTCCACCGCCACCGAGGATCGCCCGAGCCCGAACAACTCCTCGATCGCCATTTCTACACTCACCGTCTCGGAGGATGCGGCGAGCTCCTTAATCTTCACCGTCGGCGTGTGCAGAAGCTTATCGACGACACGCTTCACCGCCCTACCAACCTGGTCAAACTCCTCCTCGGAGAGGTTGGGCAGGCGCGTGCGCAGCCGTTCGAGCTCCTGCGCCTGCACCTCCGCGGCCGTCCTGCGCAGCCGCGTCACCGCCGGCGTGACGTCACGGACGCGCTGCTCCGAGCTGAACTCCTCGACCTCCTCGCGCACGATGGCCTCCGCCTGCTGCAGCGCGCGGGAATCCTCGCTGTCGTTGTCGCGCAACGTCGCGTGCAGTGACTCGATGTTGATCAGGCGCACGCCGTCGCGCTCGGTGACGGCGTCATCGATGTCGCGCGGCAGGGAAAGGTCCACCAGCACGGTCGGGCCGGACAGGTCCTCGGGGGTGATGGTGAAGTCGTCCGACGCCGTGGCGGAGACGGTGATGTCCGCCCGGCCGATCGCGCCGGCGCGGGCGTTGAAGTCCACGACCTCCGCGGCAACGCCCGCCTCCCGGGCGTGCTCGGCCACGCGCTCGGCGCGCGAGCGCGTCCGGTTCGCAATGATCAGCTTGTCCACGCCGCGCTTGCCCAGGTGGGTGGCGGCCAGCGAGCTCATCGCGCCCGCCCCCAGGACCAGCGCGGTGGTGCCGGAGAAGTCCTCTCTTTCCATCTCGCGCATGGCCTGGTCCAGGCCGAGCGTGACCATGGACGCGCCGGAATCATCAATCGCGGTCTCGCTGTGCACGCGCTTGCCGGTGTGCAGCGCGGTCTGCGCCAGCGAGTGCAGGGCCGGGCCGACGGTGCCGCGCTCGGCGGCGTCCGAGTAGGCGGAGCGCACCTGGCCGATGATCTGCTGCTCCCCCACCACCATGGAGTCCAGCCCCGCAGCCACGGTAAACATGTGCTCCGCGGCGGCGTCGGCGTAGCGCACGTAGAGGTAGCCGCGCAGCTCCGCCTCGGGCACGCCTGAGACGTCCGCGAGCACGTGCAGCACGTCCTCGACCCCGGCGTGGAAGGCGGTCGCCACGGTGTAGACCTCGAGACGGTTGCAGGTGGAGATGATCATCGCTTCCGTCAGCGCGGGCCGGGACACCAGCGCCGTCGCCGTGTCGTGCTGCACCGTCTCGTCCATACTCAGCCGCTCCAGCAGCGCCACCGGCGCAGAACGGTGCGACATCCCTACGACGAGCACACTCACACAATCACTCCAGCAATCCAGCCAAATCCAGAAAAAATCAAACTAAAGGATACCCCGCTACGACCTGAGTTCCGCGACGAGGTCGTCCGAGTCTACCTCCCAGCAGGCGAACTCCTCACCGTCGATCACCACGACGGGGACGCGGTCACCGTACTCGGCGGCGTTGTCGGGGTTGGCGTCGACGTCGATAAGCGAAAGCTCCGCGCCGCACTCTGCCACGAGCGGGCGGATTTGCGCGGCGACGCGGTCGCACGACCCGCAGCCCTCGCGCACCATGAGCTCGACCCTCTTCACGTTTGGTCACTCCCTCTCCACGGAAACCCAAGCGGTACGATATTCCAGAGTTCCAAGCTATCTCACGCGCACCCCCGACCGCGAAAGGCAGGACATGACCGAACACCGCGATCTGCTCGCGTACTGGTCCGTCTCCCACGGAAACTTCCGGCGCTTCCTGGAGGAACTCGCCCTGCCCCCGCTCGACGCCTCCGCCCAACGCACTGCCGGCGAAGCCGCCGCGGCGGCCGCCATCGAGGAAACCTTCGGGCTGACTATCGACGATTTCTCGCTCGGCATCGACTCCGTCGGCGGCGCCTTCAACACCGCCGGCACCCCCACCATCACCCCGCCGGACCCGGACGTGCCGCAGGACACCGAGGCCGCCGCGTTCTTTGACGTGGACAACACCCTCATCCAGGGCTCCTCGCTCATCCTGCTCGCCGAGGGGCTGGCGAGGCGGCGCTTCATCACCGCCGGCGAGCTGTTCCCGGCCCTGCTCAAGCAGATCCGGTACCGGCTGCGCGGTGCGGAGAGCCACTCGGACATCGCCGCGGGGCGCGAGCAGGCGCTGGGGATTGTGAAAGGCAAGCGCGTCGACGAGCTTAAGGCGCTGTGCCAGGAGATCGTGGAGCGCCAGATGCTGGACAAGGCGTACCAGGACACGATCGAGCTGGCCAGCATGCACATCGCCGCGGGCCAGCAGGTGTGGCTGGTCTCCGCCACGCCCGTGCAGATCGGCCAGGCGCTGGCGAAGCGGCTCGGCTTCACCGGCGCGCTGGGCACCGTCGCGGAGGAGCAGGACGGGGTGTTCACGGGGCGGCTGGTCGGCGACATCCTGCACGGCCCCGGCAAGAAGCACGCGGTGGCGGCGCTTGCCGCGATCCAGCGCCTTGACCTGGACAAATGCACGGCCTATTCGGACAGCATCAATGACCTGCCCATGCTCGGCATGGTCGGGGTGCCGGTGGCGGTGAACCCGGACCGGGCGCTGCGCCGCCACGCCCGCGCAGCCGGGTGGGCGGTGCGCGAGTACCGGCCGCTGCGCAAGCTGGCGCGCAGCCGCGTGGCGCTGGGCGTTGCGGGTGCGGTCGCGGTTGCCGGTGTGGCGGGTGTGGCCGCGGCGAGGCGGGGCGCCGACCATACTGATGCGGCTCTTGAAGGATGACGAGACGGCCATGACGAAGATGCGACTAGCCTCTCGCATCTTCGTCATCCGGTCTTCGTCAGCTAGGCTGCACCCCACCCGGCACAGGTGCGCGGGCACGAAAAAGCACCCGCCCCAACGGGAACGGGTGCGGGCCGACAGGGCCTACTTGCCCAGCTTACGACGCTGAACGCGGGTGCGGCGCAGCATCTTGCGGTGCTTCTTCTTGGACATGCGCTTGCGGCGCTTCTTGATCACAGAACCCATGGGGCTTCCTCGTTTCCTTGGTGTACGTACAGTGCCTGTCAGCGCGACCGCCACCCCGCCAAGCGGGGCGAACGGGCCGGCGTGAGGTGCACACTCCGCAGGGCGTGCGCCGACATCAATGGTTGACAGCATACAGCCCGCCGCGTGTCCAACCAAAAATCCGGCGCCACCCGCCTTGACTGGAAGCGAGCGGTGCCGGTTGCAGCGCAAGGGCGTTATCCCACGTCGTAGACGGAGGACTCCAGGTACTCATTCACCGCGCCCTCGTTCACACGGAACGACCGACCCACGCGCACGGCCGGCAGCTCGCCGGAGTGCACGAGGCGGTACACCGTCATCTTGGAGACGCGCATGATCTCTGCGACCTCTGCGACTGTCAGGAACTTACCTTTGTCTTCGTTTGCCATAAAATACTTAACCCTTCAGCACGGTCGCGCTGTAGGCTTCCCCTCCCACAGGACGAACACGCACGTGCCTGAACCAGACTATCGTGAAACCAGGGCCGAATGCGACCTGAGTGCCAAAATTTTTCTGTGAGTCCCCAGAGACGCCGCGTCATTGGTGTGAAAAGTGGGGCGCAGAGTGCCTATCGACGCCACACCCACCCCCTCGCACCATCACCCGATCTCCGCGGAACGGTTCGCGCAGGCCTCCGTCGCCCGGTAGAACGCGCCGCGCAGCCCGGACTCCTCGAGCTCCCGGATCGCCGCCACCGTCGTCCCGGCCGGCGAGGACACCCCGGCCCGCAGCTCGGTCGGCGTCTGCTCCCCCTCCAGCATCGCGCCGGCGCCGGCGGCCGTGGCGGAGGCGAGCTCGGTGGCGAGGTCGCGGGGCAGGCCGAGGGACACGCCGGCGTCGACAAGCGCCTCTGCGACCAGGAAGAAATAGGCGGGGCCGGAGCCCGAGAGCGCGGTGACCGCATCCATTTGTTTCTCCTTGACCTCGACGAGCTTGCCGGCCGCGGAGAGCAGCTGGCTGATCGCGGCGTGCTGCTCGTCATCAACAAAGCGGCCGAACGCCGCGGCGAGCACGCCCTTGCCCACCAGCATCGGGGTGTTGGGCATCACGCGCACGATCGGGGTGCCCGCGGCCGAAACGGCCTCCTCCATCGCCTGCAGCGAGATGCCCGCGGCCATGGAGACCAGCACCGTAGCGGAGTCGGAATCGGCGATGTCGGTGCTGATGTCCTCGATGAGGCCGAGGATCTGGCCCGGCTTCACGCACAGGAACGCCACCTGCGATTCGGAGACGGCGCCGTTGTTGTCGTCGGTGACGTTGACGCCGTAGCGGTCGGCGAGCTCGTCGCGGCGCGCCGCCGTGCGGTTCGTGGCCGTGATCTGTTTGGGGTCGATGCCGCTGGCCACCAGGCCGGACAGCAGGGCCTCGCCGATGCTGCCGGTGCCGAGGATGGCAATCTTGCCCTGGAACGTGGGTGCAGTCGTGGATTCCATGGTGGACAGACTAAACCCTCCACCGGCAGTTGCGCTCAGTGGAGGGTTTGTACTGCGGGGGCGTCTAGATCAGCGCCGGGCCAAACGCCATGACCGCGGCGGCAATGCCCGCCATTGTGACGGTCAGCGCGTCCTTGCCGGTGCGCATCGCGCGCACGCCGAAGATGACGGCGAGGACGGCGACCACGCCCAGGATCGCGGCGAGGATGGTGGACATGTGCGCCCAGATCCACTGGAAGGCGAGGAAGCCGAGCACGCCGAGCAGGACGCCGACGAACACCAGCAGGACCAGGACGATTGGGTTGACGCCCTCGTCAACCGGCTCGTCCACCTCCGCTGCCTCCGCTGCTTCCGGCGACTGGACAGGCGCGGCCGGTTCGACGGGGCGCTCCTCGCGCGGCTCGGCGGGCGCGGTTGCCGACGTCTCCGGCGCGACAACCGGGATCTGCGACGTGTCTTCGGTACGCACCGGACGCGACGCGCCAGCAGTCTGAGACTCAGTTTTCGGCTCAGCCTTGGGCGCCACCTTCGGGGCGGACGCGTCGGGGACCTTCCGCAGGACGGCGGTGTCGCCCGCGGACGGCGCCTTCGGCTCCGCAGGCTGCTTCGGCTCCGCCGGCTCCGGCGAAACCTTCACCACCTCGACGGGAGCGGAAGCGCCGGTTGGCTTCGCGTCCTTGGGGGGCTGCGGGGGTGCGTCGATAGGCACGTTCGAGTGCTTCGACTCCGGCGGGCGCGCCTCGACCTTCTTCAGGGACCCGGTGAGCTCCGCGACAGACACGCCGCCGTCTTCCAAGCTGCGGCGACGCCGACGGCGCTTGCCTGCCTCGGGGTTGTCCTGCTGGGCCCGGGCAAGAAGCTCCGCAACGGTCAGCTGCCGTTCCTCAGACATTAGGCGTTGTCTCCTTCGTCATCTCCTGGGGCAAGTCCCTGGTCAATACGCTTCAGAATGACGCCTTCGCGCAACGCCCAAGGACAGATCTCTAACTTATCAAGATTAAGTGCACGCATCGCGGCTTCGGCCACCAGGGCACCCGCGACGATCTGGTGGGAGCGGTCCGAATTGATGCCCTCGAGCTCCGCGCGGTCCGCCGCTGTCATGCGGGAAATGAAGGCGATGAGCTGGCGCAGCCCCGGGGCGGTGAGTGTGCGCTGCACGTACGGTCCGGCCGAGGAGGGCGCGGCGCCCGTGAGGCGGGCCAGGGAGCGGAACGTCTTGGAGGTGCCGACGGCGAGGCCGGCCTCGCCAAGCGCGCGGAACTCATCGGCCGGGCCGGCGAGCTCGGCGTCGATGTAATCGCGCAGCGCATTAATCTTCTTGCGCTCCGGCGGGTCGGTGTCGAACCACTCGTGGGTCAGGCGGCCGGCACCCAGGTTGAGCGACACGGCCAGGTCCGGCACCTCTTCGGTGCCGGTGGACAGCTCAAGGGAGCCGCCGCCGATGTCCAGGTTGGTGATGCGACCGGCGGACCAGCCGTACCAGCGGCGGACCGCCTGGAAGGTGGAACGCGCCTCTTCCTCGCCGGAGATGACCCGCAGCTGCACGCCGGTCTTCTTCTCCACCTTCTTCAGCACCGCGTCTGAGTTCGTCGCCGAACGCACCGCCGAGGTGGCAAACGCGAGCAACTCATCGCACTTGAGCTTGTCGGAGAGGTCCTTGGCCTCTTGCACGGCGTCGATAAGCTTGCTCACGCCCTTGTCCTCGATATTGCCGTCCGCGTCCAGCTGCTCCACAAGTCGCAGGGGCTGCTTCCAATCGCTCATCGGGGTCGGGCGGCCGCCGGACTGGGCATCTACCGCCACGAGGTGGACGGTATTGCTCCCAACATCTAATACACCTAATCGCACACCACTAGGGTAATGGGTCTACCGTGTTGAGGTGTGAATCAGCCAGCTTCGAACCAAGTTTTTCTCGGTTTCCCCGCAGACTCGCCGGCCGGAAAGTCCATCCTGGCCGGGCGCGAAACCCGCCCAGACTTCCCGCACGAATGGTTCGAGTTCGTCCACCCCGACGACCCCACCCACTACTTCAGCCTCGACCTGACCTGGCTGGAATCCACCTGGTCGTGCCGGTTTGGCACGCCCGAGTGCCTGGGCATTGATGAGAGCTTCCCCGTGGTCGGCTGCTGCATCCACGGCGCGTACCTCTCGGACGAGTCGGACCGCGACGACCTCTACAACGCCGTTGCGGAAATGCCGGCGAAGTACTGGCAGCTGCGGCCCGCCGAGACCGACTCCTACATCGCCAACGCCGACCCGACCATCCTGGAGCCGTGGCTGGAGTGGGACGACACCGAGGAAGAGGACGACGGGCCGCACATTAAGACCCGCGTGGTCGACGGCGCGTGCATCTTTGCCAACCGTTCAAAGGAAGGGACGGGGCCGGGGTGCGCCCTGCACCAGTGGGCGATGGCGGAGGGCCGCAACATCATCGGCTCCAAGCCGGAAGTGTGCTGGCAGGTGCCGTTTTCGCGCGAGGACGAGTACGAAGAGCGCTCCGACGGCGAGGAGATTCTGCGCACCACCATCGGCGAGTACGACCGGCGCCAGTGGGGCGGGGGCGGCGAGGACTTCGACTGGTGGTGCACCAGCGCCCCCAGCTGCCACACCCCCACCGGCAGCGGCTCGGCGACGCCGGTGTGGCAGTCCATGAAGGACGAGCTCACCGCGCTGATCGGCGAGAAGCCCTACGAGATCGTGGCGGCGCACTGCGCGGCGCGCGCGGCGCTACCCGCCGAGGCGAAAGCGGTTCACCCGGCGGCCCGGAAGCAGGCTTAGCCCTCGAACTTGTAGCCCAGGCCGCGGACCGTGACCAGCAGCTTCGGCTTGGACGGCTCCGCCTCGATCTTGGTGCGCAGGCGTTTGACGTGGACGTCGAGCGTCTTCGTGTCGCCGACGTAGTCCGCGCCCCAGATCCGGTCGATGAGCTGGCCGCGGGTGAGGACGCGGCCGGCGTTGCGCATCAGGTATTCCAGGAGGTCGAACTCCTTGAGGGGCATGGGGACGGGCGTGCCGTCGATAAGCACTGTGTGCCGCTCAATGTCCATCTTGACGCGGCCGCCAACGAGGACCTCCTGCTCGGCCGGCTTCGCCTCCTCCGTCTCGCCACCGCGGCGCAGCACGGCGCGGATGCGGGCGATGAGCTCGCGGGTTGAGTACGGCTTGGTCACGTAGTCGTCGGCGCCGAGCTCCAGGCCCACGACCTTGTCAATCTCCGTGTCGCGGGCGGTGACCATGATGATCGGGACCGAGGAGACGGAGCGCAGCGACTTGCACACCTCGGTGCCGGACATGCCCGGCAGCATGAGGTCCAGGAGGACCAGGTCCACGTCGTTGTCGCCGAACTGGTCGAGTGCGCTGGGCCCGTCCTGTGCCACGAGCGTGTCAAAGCCTTCCTTTTGCAGGAGGTAGGCCAGGGGATCAGCCAAAGATTCTTCGTCTTCAACGATCAGGATGGTGGTCACAGGTCTTCCCTTTCCTACTTATTGGCTTTCACTCGACGCATGACGTTACGCACCGGGGTGTTCGTGCCCGACTTCGGCTGCCCCTTGGCCGTCACTGCTGGCTCGCCCGCCGCTTCCGATTCGGCGGCCGCGCGCTCGAGCTCCGCGCGCTCCGCGGCCTGCTCCGGGTCGAAGATCGGCAGCTCAATGGTGAACGTCGACCCCGTTCCGGGCCGGGACCATAGTTTGATGTTACCCCCGTGGTTTGCCACCACGTGCTTCACGATGGCCAAGCCCAGGCCGGTCCCGCCCGTGGAGCGCGAACGGGCCTTGTCCACCCGGTAAAAGCGCTCGAAGACGCGCTTCTGGTCCTCGGGGGCGATGCCGATACCGCGGTCGGTCACGCGCAGGTACAGGACGTTGCCGCGCACCACCTTCTGGGTGATGCTCACCGGCTTGCCGTCGGGCGAGTAGTTCACCGCGTTGGAAACGAGGTTGGACACGGCCGCGGTGAGCAGGGGGCGGTCCCCCATCACGCGCAGCCCGGTGCGTTCCCCGCGGATGAGCTCGATCGAGCGGTTTTCCGCGCCGACGTGGTTGCGCTCGATTGCGTCGTCAATAATCTCGTCCACCCGCACCGGGCTCATGTCCGGGAGCGCCTCCGCGCCCTGCAGCTTGGACAGGGAGATCAGGTCTGTGATCATCTCCCCCATCCGGTGGGCTTCCTTTTGCAGCTTCGCGCCAAAGTAGGTGACCATGTCCGCGTCCGTGGGGTCTTCCATGAGCGCCTCTGCAAGCAGCGCCATGCCGCCGACCGGCGTTTTCAGCTCGTGGGAGACGTTGGCCACGAAGTCGCGGCGCGCGTTTTCCATCCGCACGTTCTCGGATTCGTCGGTGACGTAGACCACCGCGTACGAGTTCTGGGTGAGCGTGAGCGGCTTGATCACGGCGCGCACGTTCCGAATCCGGCTGCCCGTTGCGCGCTGCGGGAGGGCGAGGGCGAGGATGTGCTCCTCTTGGTCGTCGAAGACCTCCTCGGCCACCGCCCACACCTCGGGGTTCACGGTGCCGTCGTGCACGACGGACATGTCGTGGGCGCGAGCGTTGGAAAGCGTGACGTGTCCCGAGCGCTCCATGACGGCGATACCCGTGGGGGAGCCCTGGATAGCCAGGTGATACATCTGGCTGATCGAGCTTGCCTGCGTCTCCGACTCCGCCGTGTATTCCCGATTGCGCTCGCGCCAACGCAGCGCCCGCCGCAGGATTGGAGCGGCGAGCGCGGCGACTGCGATGCCCAGGAAAAAGGCGATAAGTGGGGTCATGCAGACAACTTTAGGGTCTTACTTCTGCCCCTGGTTTGCCACGGCAGCGGCGCCGGCAGCGGCGGCCTCCGGGTCCAGGTAGGTGCCGCCCGGGTTGAGGACCTTGCCGTCCGCGTCGATCTCGTAGACCAGCGGCATGCCGGTCGGGATGTTCAGCCCGGCAATGTCGTCGTCCGAAATGTTGTCCAGGTACTTGACCAGCGCGCGCAGGGAGTTGCCGTGCGCGGCGATCATCACGGTCTTGCCTTCGAGCACCTGCGGCAGGATGACGTCGACGTAGTACGGCAGGAAACGCTCGACAACGTCCTTGAGGCACTCGGTGCGCGGCACCTCCGGGAGGAAGGCGTAGCGCAGGTCGTGGGTCTGGGAGTACTCGTTCTCCGGGTCGATCTCCGGCGGCGGGGTGCCGTAGGAGCGGCGCCAGGTCATGAACTGCTCCTCGCCGTACTCGTCGCGGATCTCAGCCTTGTTCAGGCCCTGCAGCTTGCCGTAGTGGCGCTCGTTGAGGCGCCAGTTGCGCTCCACCGGGATCCAGTGACGGTCAGCTGCGTTGAGTGCCAGGTTTGCGGTGCGGATCGCGCGGCGCAACAGAGAGGTGAACACCATGTCGGGCAGCACGTTCTGCTCGGCCATGAGCTTGCCTGCGTTGATTGCTTCCTGCTCACCCTGCTCGGTCAGGTTGACGTCAACCCAGCCGGTGAATTGATTGGACTTGTTCCACTCGCTTTGCCCGTGACGGACAAGAATTAGCTTTCCGTTGCTCATGGTTCCCAGCATGCCACGATTCCGTTCAGCATGCGTTCACGTACTCTCATAGACAGACCTTTTAAACCACCATTCGAGGAGGACTTGTGAAGCTCGCCCGCACCCGTAAAGTCGTGGCCGTAGCGCTTTCCGCCACAGCACTCGCCGCAACTTTCGCCGCCCCCGCTACGGCGCAGGAACCCGCGCTGGTAGCACCCGGCGGCGCGTTCCGCGTCTTCCCGCAGGAGCCGCAGACCGAGATGCCACTCGAGGGTGCGGCCAACGGGCACATCACCATCCCACCTGAGGCCAGCGTGGCGTCCTGCTCCCAGGGCCCGAGCGGCACGATCCGCGGCGAGCGCGTCCTCCTTATCGCCGGCCACTGCGTGCTCCAGGACAACGAAACCCCGACGTTTAGCACCGAGGCCACCGTCCCCGTCGCCGGCAAATACCCGCGCATCGGCGAGCGCAAAGCCGCCCACAAGCCCACCGAGTACGAGCACACCTTCTGGCCGCACGAGTTCTTCTGGGACACCGTCAACACCGACGACTGGGGCGTCGTGCTTATCGACGATTCCGTGCCCGCCACCAGCATCTCCCAGTCCAGCAACGCGGCCGGCGCCCCGGTGAGTGCCCCCGTGCAGCTGCGCAGCATCCGCGACTACCCCACCCTGCCGGTGAACCAGTTCAGCACGGACAACTTCGGCCAGCCCATCTGTAAGGACGGCGCGACGTCCGGCCGCTCCTGCGGAACGCAGATCGGCCGCAGCCGCAACGGCGTCTACTCCTGGGGCCTGAACTACCAGGGCGGCGACTCCGGCGGCATCAACTACGACCCGAACGACGGCGCCGTCATCGGCGTCACCTCCATGGGCATCGGCCCGCTGGGCAAGGCCCAGCCGGCGGACCGCATCATCGAGGACGCCTACGGCGTGCCCGACGGACACGTCAACGAGGAGTTCACGCTGGAGCAGTCGACGGCCCCGCACGCGGAGTACACCTCGCTGAACCAGGAGTTCGACCAGGTCATGAACACAATCCAGGAGGAGAACCCGGAGGTGGAGATCTCCACGCCGAAGGAGGCCTGGGACAAGTCGGTCGCCGTCGCGCAGCAGGACGCCAACACCCTGGCGCAGCGCGCGAGCCAGGTCAACTCCGTGGAGGGCGCGCAGGAAGTGGCAAACATGGCCGGCGCGGCGGCTGACCACCACGCCCAGCAGCTCGCGGTCACTGGGGCGAACTACCTGCTCAACGACGTCCTCGGGCAGGGCCGCCCGCACTAGCCCGCACTAGCCGCCGATGGCGCGGCGGTCGTCCAGCCCGGGCTCAAACTCGGCGATCGTCCGCTCGTAGACGCCGACCAGCGCCTTCGCGCTCTCCTGCCAGCTAAAAGTGGCGGCGTGCGCGACGGCGGCTTCGCCCATGGGGATGCGCAGGGGGTCGTCGTCAAGCAATGCCCCGAGCGCCTCGGCCCAGCTGGCGGGCTCGTGACCATCCACGAGCACCCCGGTCTCCCCCTCCGCCACCGCGAGCGGCAGCCCGCCCACGCGCGCGGCGACGACGGGGGTGCCGGTGGCCTGCGCCTCGACCGCGACCAGGCCGAACGACTCGTTGTAGCTGGGCACGGCGACGACGTCCGCCGCCTGGTAGATGGACACCAGCTCCTCCGGCGGCCGTGGCCCCAGGAAGCGCACGAGACGGCCGAGGCCCTCCTCGCGCGCGAGTTCGCGGTAGCGCTCCACGCTCGTGCCGCTTCCCGACGCCCCGCCGCAGATAATCGCCCGCAGCGGCACCTCCGGGTGCGCCCGGTGCAGCTCGCCAAGCGCCCGAATGAGCACCTGCGGCCCCTTGAAATCCTGCAGACGCCCCACAAACGCGACGACTTTCGCGTGCAGCGGAATGCCCAGCTGGCGGCGCGCCAGCTCCGTGTTGCGGTTCGTGCCCGGCGTGAACAGCTCAGTGTCCGCGCCCGGGGTGACCACGCTGATCTTGCAGGGGTCCACGTCGTAGTGGCGCGAGAGCTGGTCGATCTCGTCGCGGGTGTTCACCACGAGGGTGTCCGCGTTGTCCACCAGCTGCTGCTCGCAGATGCGCCGGGCCTCGCCCTCGGAGCTGCTACTCGACGCCGCGTTTTTCACCGCCGCCCACGTGTGCCCCGTGTGCACGAGCGGGATGCCAGCCAAGTCTGCGAGTAGCCAGCCAACCTGACCCGAGAGCCAGTAATGGGAATGAATGAGGTCGTAGCGCAGGTCGTGGGCGCGCGTGAACTGGACGACACCGCCCGCGAACGCGGCGAGCTGCGTGGGCAGTTCCTCCTTGTGCAACCCCTCGTAGGGGCCGGCGACGATGTTGATCACCCGGAAGTTCTCGCACACCTGCACCACCTCCCCCTGGCTGGGGCGGGTCGCGCGGGTGTACACGTCCACCTGGACTCCCTGGCGCGCGAGCCCCTTTGCCACGTTAAAGGTGTACACGTTCATGCCGCCGGCATCGCCCACGCCGGGCTGTTCCAGGGGCGAGGTGTGCATGGAGATCATTCCCACGCGCAGTGCATCTGCATCCATAGCGCCCCAGGGTAATGCAGCGCGCGTACCTAGTAGGCGGCGTGCTTGTGCCAGGCGCTGAAGTCGCTGGCCACGTCGGCCGCGAGGTACTGGTAGGCGCGCTTGGTGGGCGCCGCCAGGCGGTCCAGGTCCACCACTGCCCCCCTCGGCGAGGTGTCGGTCGTACGGGATTGCATGCACGGCGCGGGTGCGCGACGCGAAGTGCGCAGCGAGCTTGTCCGTATCAATGGTGGGCTTGCCTGGCGCGGCCGCCGAGATGACCACGGTGGAGTTGGCCGCGAGTTGGTCGTAGCCGTGGAGGTTGAGCCAGTCGAGCGTGGCGGCGGCGGACTGGGCGCCGTCGAGCGCTGGCGAGGTCACCAGCACGAGCGAGTTGGCCAGGTCCAGCACGCCCGCCATGGCGGAGTGCATCAGTCCGGTGCCGCAGTCGGTGAGGATGACGTTGTAGTGGTGCTGCAGGATGTCGATGGAGCGGCGGTAGTCCAGCTCGGAAAACGCCTCGGAGACGGCGGGGTCGCGCTCGGAGCCGATCACCTCGAGCCGGGAACTGGACTGGTTGGTGTAGGCGCGCACCTGCGGGTAGCGCGAGGTGTCCGGCGCGGCGAGCAGGTCGCGGATGGTCGCCGGGGTAGTCGCCGCGGCGCGCTGGGCGAGCGTGCCCAGGTCCGGGTTGGCGTCGATGGCAATGACGCGGTCGCCGCGGGTCTCGGCGAAGATGCCGCCAAGGGCCACGGTCGTCGTGGTCTTGCCCACGCCGCCCTTGAGGCTCATCACGGCGATGCGGTAGTCACCGCGGAGGGGTGCGCGGATGGCGTCGATAAGCTGCTCGTGCTCGAGCTCCTTGCGCGAGCCGCCGGGGTTGATCCGGCCGCGCGTGGCGGTGTGGACGAGTTTGCGCCAGCCGCGTTTTGGCGGCGCTTTGACGGGATCGACCAGGTTGGAGTGGTCGAGCGCTTGTGGCGGGACGAGCTCGATTGGGCCGTCACTGAGCGTGGTCACAGAAATCCCCCTTGAATTGTTCCCCCTGAACGTGTGGGCACCAAGCCTAAGGCAGCTGGGGGAAGCGTGCAACGCGAATGCGTTTCGGAGGATGTTCCAAGCGAAAAACTTTCCAAAGTTACGGTTGCGTAGGTTATACTCGCATCTACTTATTTCACTATAACTAAGGAGTGACGGTGAGCGCATCCGACGAGAAGGCCTGGATCCAGCAGTACGCGGAGTGGACGGACCCGCACCCTAGACTGGGCAGCGACACCCTGGTCAGCATGTTCAATGCCAACGTGGCCGCCACCCCGCAGCGCGACGCCACGTGGTTCATGGGCAAGGCACTGACGTACGCGCAGCTCAACGAGAAGGTCACCCGGCTGGCCAACGCGCTTGCCGGGCTCGGCGTGCGCCGCGGCGACCGCGTCGCGCTCGCGCTGCCGAACTGCCCGCAGCACGTCGTGGCGCTGACCGCCGTACTACGGCTGGGCGCAACCGTGGTGGAACACAACCCGCTCTACACCGCCTACGAGCTGCGCGACCAGTTCATCGACCACGGGGCGAAGGTGGCCATCGTCTTTGACAAGCAGGCGGACACCTTCACCACACTGACCGAAGACACCCCGCTTGAGACCGTCGTCTCCGTGAACATGATCGACGAGATGCCCTGGGCCACGCGCGCCGCGCTCTCCGTGCCAGTCGGCCCAATCCGAGACAAGCGCGCGCAGCTCACCGGCCCGGCGCCCGGCACGATCGATATGAAGGACCTCCTGGAGGGGCGCGGCGGCGCGCACGTTGCCAGCCGCGGCGGGGTACCGGCCGGCGAGCCGCCGATCAGCGCCGACGACCCGGCGGTGATCCTGTACACCTCAGGCACGACCGGCGCGCCGAAGGGCGTGCCGCTCACCCACCGCAACATCACTTCCGTGCTCACCGCGGGCGTGTCCTGGCTGGAAAACTGGGGCGCGGTAGAGGAAAAGGTGCTGGGCATCCTGCCCATGTTCCACGTCTACGGCCTTACGCTGAACTACGCGCTGCCGCTCACCTGCGGCGCGCAGATGGTGCTGCTGCCGGCGCCCAAGCCGGAGCTGTACCAGAAGGCCATCCTGAAGACGCGGCCCACCGTCCTGCCGGGCGTGCCCACCCTGTACGACCGGATCATCGACTGGGCCGTCGAATCCCACGCGGACCTCTCCTCTATCCACACCTCCATCTCCGGCGCGTCCACCCTCCCGGCCCACACCATCGAACGGTGGGAGCAGGCCACCGGCGGCCGGCTCATCGAGGGCTACGGACTCACGGAGACCTCGCCAATCCTGGCGGGCAACACGCTCGACGGCACCCGTCGCCCCGGCTACATCGGCCTCCCCTTCCCCAACACGGAGATCCGCATTGCCAACCCGGACAACCCGGCGGAGACCGTGCCGGACGGCGAGCCCGGCGAGCTCCTCGCGCGCGGCCCCCAGGTGTTCTCCGGCTACCTCAACAACCCCGAGGCCACCGAGAAGACCTTCTACCTGGACTGGTTCCGCACCGGCGACATGGCCGTGATGGAGCCGGACGGGTGGATCAAGCTGGTCGCGCGCATCAAGGAGCTCATTATCACCGGCGGCTTCAACGTCTACCCCGACGAGGTCGAACAGGCGATCCGGCAGCACCCGGACGTCACCGACATCGCCGCGGTAGGCCGGCCCCGCGCGGACGGATCCGAGGACGTCGTCGCCTGCGTCACCCTGCGCGACGGCGCGGCGCTCGACCCGGAGGGGCTGAAAACCTTCGCGCGCGAGCGCCTCACCCGGTACAAGGTGCCGCGCACCTTCTACCACTTCGAGGAGTTGGACCGGGACCAGACCGGCAAGATCCGCCGACGGGACGTGCAGCGCACGCTCATCCGGATGCTGGAAGAGGACGGCGCATAACGGAACATTACGGGCAGCAACGAGGCGCAGAAGTTCACAGAAGCCCCACATTCTCCCGTTACGGTAGAGAAAGCTACGGAAGCGTAAGGTGTGGGGCATGTCTTCCACAGTGCATACCTCCGCCGCCAACAACTCCGGTTCCGCCTTTGACCCGAACCAGGAAAAGCCCTGGCTGCAGTACTACCCGGAGTGGACCGACCACTCCCTGGAATACGGCACCACCACCCTGCCGGAGATGTACCAGCAGAACCTGGAGAAAAACGCGAACAAGCCGGCGGCCACCTTCTTCGGCCGCACGCTCACCTTCGCGGAGCTGGACCGCGACGTCCGCCGCGCCGCCGCCGGGCTCAAAGCCTTCGGCGTGCGCGAGGGCGACCGCGTGGCCATCATGCTGCCCAACTGCCCGCAGCACATCGTCGCCTTCTACGCGGTGCAGCTGCTTGGCGCGGTCGTCGTCGAGCACAACCCGCTCTACACCGCCAACGAGCTGCGCCCGCAGTTCGCCGACCACGGCGCGCGCATCGCCATCGTGTGGGACAAGACCGCGGACACGCTGGAGAAGCTTCGCCCGGACACGCCGCTGGAGACGGTGATCAGCGTGGACATGACGCGCGCGATGCCGCGCAAGACGCGCCTGGCGCTGCGCATCCCACTGCCCAAGGTGCGCGAGGCGCGCGCACAGCTCACCGGTCCGTGCACCAACACCGTCCCCTTCGAGGCGCTCACCGGCTCCGCCATCGGCGGCGAGGGCGCGGACATTGACATCCCGGAGGCGCTCACCCCGGACTCGCCGGCCGTGATCCTGTACACCTCCGGCACCACCGGCGCGCCGAAGGGCGCGGTGCTCTCGCACAAAAACCTGCACGCAAACCCGGTGCAGGGCCGCGCCTGGGTCAAGGAACTGCAGGAGCCGGGCCAGCGCATGCTGGCCACCCTCCCCTTCTTCCACGCCTACGGCCTCACCTTCTCCCTCACCCTCATGATGCTGGTGGGCAGCGAGCTTAACCTGCTGCCGGCGCCGAAGATGAACCTGATCATGAACGCCCTGAAGAAGCGCCCGCCGACATTCATTCCGGGCGTGCCCACCGTCTTCGAGCGCATTGTGAAGACGGCCCGCGAAAAGCACGTCGACATGTCCAAGGTGCAGGTCGGCTTCTCCGGCGCGTCCTCGCTGCCCGTCGAGGTCATCGAGGAATGGGAGTCGCTCACCGGCGGCCACCTGGTCGAGGGCTACGGGCTCACCGAAACCTCCCCGATCATCGTGGGCAACCCGCGCACCGAGGACCGCCGCCCGGGCTACATCGGCATCCCGTTCCCGGATACGCAGATCCGCATCGCCAACGAGGACAACCTTGACGAGGACATGCCCTTCGGCGAGCCGGGCGAGATCCTGGTGAAGGGCCCGCAGGTCTTCGGCGGCTACTTCAACAACGAGGAAGCCACCGAGAAGGCCTTCCACAACGGCTGGTTCCGCACCGGCGACATGGGCGTGATGGAGGAAGACGGCTTTATCAAGCTGGTCTCGCGCATCAAGGAGCTCATCATCACCGGCGGCTTTAACGTCTACCCCGCCGAGGTCGAGGAAGTCATGCGCAAGCACCGCGACGTGATCGACGTGGCGGTGGTGGGCCGCCCCCGCGAGGACGGCTCCGAGGACGTCGTCGCCTGCGTCACGCTGCGCGACGGCGCAGCGCTCGACCCGGAGGGGCTCAAGGACTTCGCCCGCGAGAACCTCACCCGCTACAAGGTGCCGCGCACCTTCTACCACTTTGAGGAGCTTGCGCGCGATCAGATGGGCAAGATCCGCCGCCGCGAGGTACGCGACGACCTGCTCAACATGCTCAGCTAAGCGGTGGGAGCCCGACCCACACAGGCTCGGGCACCAGCGCCACGCCAAAGCGCTTCTCGACGCCACGCTGCACCCGCCGAGCCAACTCCGCAATATCATCCGCGCTCGCCCGGCCACGGTTCGTGAGGGCCAGCGTGTGCTTCGTGGACAAGCGGGCCGGCGCCTCCTCGCCCGGGAAACCGCGCGGGAACCCGGCGCGCTCGATGAGCCAGGCCGCCGACAGCTTCTCCTTGCCGTCCGGCTGCGGGAAGCGCGGCATGCCGTCTTCGCCGACCTCGCGCTCGATCGTGTCCGCAACCGACGGGTCCACGACGGGGTTGGTGAAGAAGGAACCGGCCGACCACGTGTCATGGTCCGCGGGGTCGAGCACCATGCCCTTCTTCCGGCGCGTGGCCAGCACGGAGGCGCGCGCCTGCGCCAGCGGGACCTGCTCGCCGCCCAGGTGGCGCAGCGGGGCGGAGAGCTCGCGGCGCTCCAGCTCGATCTCCAGCTCCAAGACCACCGCGCGGTGCGTGAACTTAAGGTTGGAATACCGGTAGGCCAGCTCCAGGTTGCTCGCGGGCACCCACTCGTCGGTGTTTGTCTCGCGGTTCCACAGGCGCACGCGGGTGAGCACCTCGGCGATCTCCGCTCCGTACGCGCCGACGTTTTGCACCGGGGTGGCGCCCGCGGAGCCCGGGATCCCGGAGAGGGCCTCGATACCGCCCAGGCCGCGCTCGACCGCGTAGGCCACCACGTCGTCCCACACCGTGCCCGCGCCGATGCGCAGGGTGGTGCGGGAGGAGGGGGACGAGGGGGCGTCGACAAGCGTGATGCCCGCGTTTGCCGCGACGACCGCAACGAGGTCCAACTTCCCCTCGGCGACGAGCAGGTTCGAGCCGCCGCCCACGACCAGCAGTGGCGTGCCCGCGGCGTCCAGGCGCGCGACGGTGGCGGCGAGCTCCTCCGCGGTCGTGCAACGGATCAGGTCAGCGGGGGTGCCGCCGACGCGCAGCGTGGTCAGGGAGGCGAAAGATGAATCAGACACCCCACCAACGGTAGTCTGTTGGGCATGACTGCACGAAGTGAAACCACCGTCACCATCAACCAGCCGGCCGAGAAGGTCACCGAGGCCTACGCCACCCAGGCGTACTGGGAGTTCATCGCGGAGAAGCTCTCCCCGGAGCCGGGCCAGCTGCACGAGTTCACCGGTGACACCGCCACCCTGTTTGAAGTGCTGCCCAAGTCCATCCTGCCCGAGGCCGCGCAGGCCATGATCAGCCAGGACCTCAAGCTCAAGCGCGTGGTCAACATTGGCAAGCTGGACGGTGCAACCGCCAACCACACCTTCACCGGCGACGTGAAGGGCACCCCGGTCGACTTCTCCGGCGAGATCACCATGACCGGCGAGGGCGACATCACCACCCTGGCCTACGACAACGAGGCGAAGGTAGACATCCCGTTCATGGGCGCAGCGCTCGAGCCGAAGGTGGCCGAGGCGCTCGAGGAGATCGTGGAAAACGAAGCCAAGCTCACCGAACAGTGGATCGCGGAGAACCTGTAAATCTCCCCGCACCACCACAACCTCAGGGCGCAGGCCGGCCCCGGCAAGCCGTACGGAGTAATCACCCGCGGCACCACCGGGTACAACCGCCTGCGCCGTTGTGATCGCTGGGCCTTTTACAACCCCGCGATCCGCTCCCTGCTGCGCGGCGCGCGGGAGCCGCTCGCGCTGGACGTGGGCTACGGCGCCTCGCACACCACCACCGTCGAGTGGTCCCGCTGGCTGCGGCGCGTCAATCCGTCTACCCAGGTCGTGGGCCTGGAGATCCACCCCGACCGGGTGCTGCCGCCGCGCGACGGCGTGCGCTTCGAGCTCGGCGGTTTCGAGCTCGCCGGCTACCGTCCCCACCTCGTGCGCGCCTTCAACGTGCTGCGCCAATACGACGTCGCCGAGGTGGATGAGGCCTGGCGGACCGTCTGCGAGCGCCTCGCCCTCGGCGGCATGTTCATCGAAGGCACCTGCGACGAGATCGGCCGCCGCGCCACCTGGGTGCTTCTCGACGCCACCGGCCCCCGCTCCCTCACCCTCGCCTGGGACCCCTTCGACGTCGCCGAACCGGGTGACGTGGCCGAGCGCCTGCCCAAGGCCCTCATCCACCGCAACGTCCCTGGGGAGAAGATCCACGCGCTGCTTGCCGACGCCAACACGGCCTACGCCCACGCCGCCCCCTTCGACCCGTACGGGCCCCGCGTGCGCTGGCGCGAGGCCCGCAAAGAACTCGTGTCCAAGGGGTGGCCCATCCACCCGGTGCGGCGACCCCTGCGCGACAACGTGCTCACCGTGGACTGGGCGGCGGTGGACCCTGCCGTAGACTAGGCCGCATGAAAACAGCGTGGAAAGTCATCGTTGGCATCCTTGCCGCACTGCTTGTCCTGCTCCTTATCGCCGAGGGCGGGATCCGCATGTTCATGGCAAACCAGATCACCTCGGAGTTCAACAAGAACGCCGAGACCTCGTCCGCCCAGGGCGGCGGTGACGACGCGGAGCCCGACGTCTCCTTCGGCCCGCAACCGGTAATCTTCGGCCTGGTGTCTGGCAAGCTGCCCCACATCGACCTGGACACCCCCTCCACCCTGGTGGTCAACGGCGACCAGGTGACCGGCGACCCCGCCTCGCACATCGTCATGGACAACATCCGCTACGACTCCGGCGACCCCGTCGCCGAGTCCTTCCGCGTAGACACCGAGCTCACCAATGACCTCATCCGTGCGATGCTCAACCAGCAGCTGCACCAGCAGATGGGCGAGGACTCCTTCCTCAGCGGCCTGATCAACGTCTCCGACGTGAACACCGACCCCGACGCCGGCACCGTCCACATCGAGTTCACCGGCGGGGTGGCCGCGCTGGACCTCAAGCCCATCACCGAGCAGGGCCAGATGCGCTTCGAGGCCACCGGCACCCAGCTGTTCGGCATGGACCTGCCCGAGGAGGCCGCGAGCGCGCTGAGCGACGCCATGAGCCAGGGCATGGAGGAGCAGAGTGCAGGCAGCATGAACATTCAGGAGTTCAGCGTCGTGCCCGGCGGCGTGCGCGTCACCATGACCGGCGAAAACGTGAACTTTGCGGAGATGCAGAACGCGCAGGGCCAGTACGGCGCCGCGGCCTAGTCCGACTGTGCTCCGGAGCGGGCGAAGACCCGGGCCGCGCCGGCTTCCAGCCACGTGATCGCGGCCTCCTCGCCCGGATCGGCGCCGTAGACGGCGACGTCGACAGGCGTGTCGGGCACCCCGGCGGCGGCCGGGACAGCTAGGCAGGACGCGCCGAGCTGCTCCGCGACCCGCAGCGCGGTATCCGTCGCGCCTGCGGGGCAGACGATGCCCACTGGGACGGTGAGTGACTGGTGGACCGCGATGGCGTCGGCAAGCGCGGCGCCCTGCGCGGCATCGGGGTCGAGCGCGAGCCAGATCTCGTCGGCGCCTGACTCGGCCGCCAGGCGCGCCTCCGCCGCCTTGATCACGCTGTGGTGGCGGCCGGTGGGCCAGCCCACGACGGCGATGGCGGGAAGACTGCGGCGAAGCACCTGTGGGATCTGGGTCGGCTCGACGACAAGGCCCGCGCTCCCCCGGTCGTCCGGGGCAGCAAACGGGCCACCGGCCAGGAACGTGCCCCGGCGGGTGGCCAGCCACTCGTAGTCGTTCATGCGCCGCTAGTACCCGTAGTTGCCGCGCAGAATGTTATCCAGCTGGGGCTTCACGTCCAGCCAGTACACGCCGATCGCCACCGCGCCGAACCACATGATGAACGGCAGGTGGAGCAGGCAGACCAGGGCGGAGCCGCCCAGGATGAGCGCCCACGTGTTCTTGTTCTGCCGGTCCGCCGCGTCAAACGCATCCGCACGGGTGGACAGCGCAAAGTACACCCCGGCGAAGCCCGCGATCGCCACCGCGAAGAAGAAGAGGGCGCTGAGCATCGTCGGGATGCTCATGATGATCGTGACGGTGCTCAGGTTCGCAAGAGTCGGGGTCATACGTTACTTATCCTCGTCGGCGACAATTTCGCCATCGATAATATCGGGGCGCTGGTTCGCGCCGCCAAACTGCTCCTGCACGCGGGCAAACAGGGACTCGAGGCGCTCGCGCACATCATCGAGCACGCTGTCCGCGCCTTGGCCCGTGGCGGTGCCGGCACCGCCACCGCGCAGCTCACCGATCTTCTCGTTGAACAGGCCGCGCGCGTCTTCCACGGCCTTCTGCAGCGAGCCCTTCACGTCGTCGGAGAACTCCAGGTCGCGCTGCTGAAACGCCTTAAACTGCTTCTCTGCCTCAGCGACGAAGTTGGAGGCCGCCGCGCGGATCTCGCCCTCGCTATCGGCCTGGTCCAGGCGCTCGCGGGCACTGGTGGTAGCGGACTTCAGCTTCTCCGGCAGGTCCTCCGTGTACTTGCCGGCGTGCTTGCTGATCATCGCGCCGAGGGAGGAGCCGGCGGCAACGATTGCCTGGCCCGCGTCGCGCAGGTTGGCGCGCAGGTCGCCGGATTCGGAGGGGTTGGATGCGGAGTCGAAGGAATTGTCAGCCATGTCAGAAAACCTTTCAGTGTCTTTCAGTGTCTTGCAGTGTCTTGCTGGGTGGTGGTTGCGTGAGCTAGTAGAAGAGCAGCTGAGACACAGTGTAAATAACCAGCCCGGCGAGTGCACCCACGATCGTGCCGTTGAGGCGGATGAACTGCAGATCCTTGCCCACCATAAGCTCGATCTTGTCCGAGGCCTCCGCCCCGTCCCAGCGCTGGATGGTCTCCGCGATGATGCCCACGATCTGGTCCGCGCCGTTCTCGGCGGCGAAGTGCACCACCTTTTCCAGCTTCTGCTCCGCCGACGCGCGCACCTCCGGGTCGTTCGCCAGCTTCCCGCCCCACTCCGCGGCAGCGTCCGCCACCTTGCGGCGCAGCATGCTCTGCGGGTCGGTGGCGTTGGCCACGATAGTGTCCGCGAGCTGCTCCCACATGCTGCTTGCCGCGGAGGTGACAGCGGTGGAGCCCATCACGTCGCCCTTGAGCGCCTCGACGCGCGTAATCATCTGGCTATCAAACTGCAGGTCCTGCGCGAACTGGGACAGCTGCCGGCGGATGGCGCGGCGCGCCTCGTGGTTCGGGTCGCGGTCCACCTCCGCCATGAACTTCACCAGCTCGGTGTACACCTTCTCCCCCACCAGATCCTTGGCAAACTTCGGTGCCCAGCGGGGCATGCGGTCGTCGATAAGCGTGACGATGCTCTGCTCCATTCCGTCCAGCTTCGCGCGAGACCAGGCGAGGATGTCCTCGACGATGGGCTCCGCTTTGCCGTCGGCGATGAAGCCCTCGAGCGCGCGGCCGACCGGCGGGCCCCACGTGGGCTCGGCGAGTCGGTCGATGAGCTGTGTGTTGATGAACGCCTCTGCGTCGGCAGGATCGATGCCGCGCACGACGCGGACCGTAAAGTCACCGACCTCCTGGCTGACCCGCTCGGCGCTGGCAGGGCGGGTGAGCCACGTGCCGACGCGCTGCGGCAGGTTCGCCTCCATCACCTTCTGCGTGATGGTGCGGGCGTTGAGGAAGTTCTCGCTGACGAACTCGCTGAGCGCGTCGGCGACCTGGTCCTTTTTGTTGGGGATAATCGCCGTGTGCGGGATCGGCAGGCCCATGGGATAGCGGAACAGCGCGGTGACGGCGAACCAGTCCGCCAGCCCGCCCACCATGCCGGCTTCCGCCGCGGCACGCACATAGCCCACCCAGGCGGGCGCGCCGTGCGATTGCCACCACGAGCAGGACAGGAAGATCACCGCCATGAGCCCGAGCAGGCTCGTGACAAAAATCTTGTGATTCCGGAGGATCCGCCGCCGCTCCACCTCGTTCGAGGGCGCGGGCATCATCGCGTGCTGAGACATACCTTGATTATGGCAGCCCGGCCCCGCGCAGTTCGAGTTGCTTAGCGACGCCCCCGTGCACCAAAAATCCCCCGCCCGCGGGAAAATTCCGCAGTCGGGGGAATTGGCGCAGGGCGTGCGGCGCTAGTTCACGCGGCCGGTGGCCTTGCTGTACGCCTTGTAGTCCTTGCGGCCTACGGCGATCAGGATCGCGCCGAGGATCAGGGTCGCGGCGACGACGATCAGGCCGAGGATGAGCAGGATCTGGCTGTAGTCATTCTCCTGTGCGCCGAAGCCGGCGATCATGGCGGAGCCGCCCCAGACGGCGAAGCCGAAGCCGGAGAGGGACGCCAGGATCAGGGCCATCGCGATCCAGGTGGAGAATCGGTTCAGCGAGGAGTGCGGAGCGCCCAGGGAAACCGGGTCGTAGCCCTCGATGTAGGTGTCCGCGAGTGCCGACTTGTACGTCGGGAAAGACTCGCTGCTGATGTCTGCAACTGCGTGCTCGGAAGCCATGATGACTCTTTTCTCTCGTCCTGCTTCAAATACTCGGTAGATAGTATACGGCGGCCTAGTCGTCGCCACCACGGAAGGCTGCACGTGCGCGCTCGGCGTTGATTGCACCGACCGCGTCCAGCGGGATACCCGCCGGGCAGACGTCCGCGCACTCGCCGTAGAGCGAGCAGTGGCCGAAGTTGGTCTCCAGCTCGTCGACCATGTTGCGGGCGCGGCGGCCGCGCTCCTGCTTGCCCAGCGGCAGCAGCTTCAGGTGCTTGAGCTTCGCGCCGGTGAACAGGTGTGCAGCACCGTTCGGGCAGGCGGCGACGCAGGCGCCGCAGCCGATGCAGGCCGCGTAGTCCAGCGCGGTCTCCGCGTCGTGGTGGTTCACGGCGAGGGTGTCGGCGTCCGGTGCGGTACCGGCGTTGATGGAGACGTAGCCACCCTGCTGCATCACGCGGTCCAGCGCGGAGCGGTCCACGGCGAGGTCCTTGATCACCGGGAACGCGCCGGAGCGGAACGGCTCAATCTTCAGGGTGTCGCCGTCCTTGTAGTTGTACAGGCGCTGCAGGCAGGCGGTGGTGTTGGTGTCCGCGCCGTGCGGGCGACCGTTCACGTTCAGGCCACAGGTGCCGCAGATGCCCTCGCGGCAGTCGGAGGCGAAGACGAACGGCTCCTTGCCTTCCTCGACCAGGTTGTTGTTCACGTGGTCAAGGAGCTCCAGGATGGACATCTGCTCGACGGCGTCGTCCACCTGGACGGTCTCGAAGTGCCCTTCAGTGTCGGGTCCGGCCTGACGCCAGATCTCAAGTGTCAGTTTCATTACTTGTAGTTCCTTGTCATCAGCGGGATCGAATCAAAGTACAGGGGTTCTGCGTGGCGGATGAACTCGCCCTCGCCGGCCGGCTCCCACGCGGAGACGAAGCACCAGTTCTCGTCGTCTCGCTCTGCCTCGCCATCCTCGGTGAGGTGGTCCATGCGGTAGTGCGCACCGCAGGACTCGTCGCGGTCCAGGGCGTCGATGCACATCAGCTCGCCGAGGTTGATGTAGTCGGCCAGGCGCAGTGCGGCCTCGAGGGTCTGGTTCATCTCGTTCGGGGAACCCGGGATGGAGATGTTGGCACGGAAATCGTCGCGAAGCGCGCGGATCTTCTGGATGCCTTCCTTCAGACCCTCGACCGTGCGGGAGACGCCGCAGTGCTCGTAGAGGATGTCGCCGAGCTGCTCGTGGTAGTACTCCGGGCCGTGCGGTTCGGTACCGTTAACGGACATGATCTGCTCGATGGTGTCCTTGGCGCGGTTGACAGCCTCGGTGACCTCCGGCGCGTCCTCCGGCAGCACTTCCTCGCCGAGGTGGTTGGCCAGGTAGTTCGGCACGGTGAACGGGAGGGTGAACCAGCCGTCAACGGACGCGGAGAGCAGCGAGTTCGCACCCAGGCGGTTCGCACCGTGGTAGGTCCAGGAGCACTCGCCGGCGGCGAAGAGGCCGTCGATGGAGGTCATCTCGTTGAAGTCGGTCCACAGGCCGCCCATGGTGAAGTGGACGGTCGGGGCGATGCGCATCGGGACCTTGTACGGGTCATCGCCGATGGAATCCTCGTACATCTCGAACAGGTTGGAGTAGCGCTCGCGGATGGTGTCCTCGCCGAGACGCTCGATGGCGTCGGTGAAGTCCAGGTACGCGGAGTTGTGCAGCGGGCCAACGCCGTAGCCGGCGTTGAGCTGCTGGGAGATGGCGCGGGAGGCCACGTCGCGCGGCACCAGGTTGCCAAACGCCGGGTAGCGGCGCTCGAGGAAGTAGTCGCGCTCCTCCTCCGGGATGTCCTTCGGGTCGCGGTCGTCGCCCTTTTCCTTCGGGGTCCAGATGCGGCCGTCGTTACGCAGCGACTCGGACATCAGCGTCGTCTTTGCCTGCCACTTCGCGTTGACCGGGAGGCCCGTCGGGTGGAACTGGATGAATGCCGGGGAGGCGAGGTACGCGCCGCGCTCGTACGCGCGCATCATGGCGGAGGAGTTGGAGTTCTTGGCCAGCGTCGTCTTGTGGTAGACGTTGCCGTAACCGCCGGTGGCCAGGATCACGGCGTGGCCGGTGAACGGCACGATCTCGCCGGTGATCAGGTTGCGGGTGACAATGCCCTCGCAGTGCTTCTTGCCATCCTTTTCCGTGATGACCAGGTCCATCAGGTCGTTGTGGGTAAAGATCTCCACGTTGCCCAGGTGGATCTGGCGCTGCAGCGCCGACGCGGTGGACAGCTGCAGCTGCTGGCCCGTTTGGCCACGGGTGTAGTAGGTGCGGGAGACCTGCACGCCGCCGAAAGAGCGGGTGGCCAGGGTACCGCCGTACTCGCGGGCGAACGGGGCGCCGATGGCGTTCATGTGATCGATGACGCGGACGGACTCGATAGCCAGGCGCCAGCAGTCGGACTCGCGGCAGCGGTAGTCGCCGCCCTTGACGGTGTCCTTGGTGTGGCGGTACGCGCTGTCGTTGTCCACCTTCTTGCCGCGGGCGGAGTTCACGCCACCCTGCGCGGCGATGGAGTGCGCACGGCGCGGTGCGTCGTGGTAGGTGAAGGCCTTCACGTTGTAGCCCAGCTCGCCCAGCGCCGCGGCGGCAGCGCCGCCGGACAGGCCGGTGCCCACCACGAGGACGGTGAACTTGCGGCGGTTCAGCGGGGAGACCAGGTTCATGTGGTCCTTCTGGTAGCCCCACATGTCCTTCATGCGGACCTCGTCGCGGTTGGGCTCCGCCGCGTCCAGAATGTGCCCCGGGGTCACGCCGGGAGCGGCGGACTCGGGCTGGCGGAAGCCGCCGGACGTCTCCTGGCCGGCAGCACCCTGGGCGCCCACTGCGCCGGTAGCGGCAGTGTCGGCTGCGCCGCCCTGAGCACCCTTATTGGGGTTGTATGCGGTAGTCATAGTGTGTTTCTCCTCTATCAGCCGTTACCGGGAAAAGTCGGGGACGAATCCGCACGCGATGGCAATCGGCATCACAACGTTGCCGATGACCACGATGAACGGGAGGACGTACGCCAGCAGGACCATCAGGCCGCGGCCGCGCTCGCCGAGCCAACCGAGGTCGGAGACAGCGAGGTAGATGCCGTGGGTCAGGTGCATCAGCAGCGCGAGGTTGGCCACGACGTAGATCAGGGTGACCCACCAGCGGCCCGGCGCGAAGGTGGCGAGCATGTTGTTGCGCACCTCGCCGTGGACGAACTGGTTCGAGGCGACGACCTGGCCCGTGGTCAGATCCAGCAGGTGGAAGATGACGAAGAGCAGCAGGATTACGCCGGTGATGAGCATCCAGCGGGTCGCGGTGGACTGCCAGCCACCCATCAGGCCCGTGCGCTTGAACTTGCCGCGCGACTGGGACGAGCGCGCCTTCAGCGTGAACGCACCCCAGACGTGCAGCACCAGGCAGACGAGCAGCACGATGCGGGCGATCCAGAGGAAGCCCTCGTGCGGGAGCAGCGGCTCGCCGATCTCGCGCAGGAAGCGGCCGTATTCATCAATCGGCGCTTGCCCGTTGGCGTGGAGCGGCATAAAGATCTTCAGGTTGCCCACCATGTGGCCGAGCACAAAAAGACCGAAAATGAGGCCGGTGACGGCCATGGTCAGCTTCAAAGCCCACGTTGGGTAGGACGGCCGCTCGCGCAGCGGCTTTTCAGTGATTTTACCGTGACGAATGGCTTCACGGTCTGCGTTTTGTACAGTCATGGCACCTCCAGTGTCGCTACTACTGTAGGCAACCTTTGGGCACCCCACCTATTTATTCGCGCCACTTCCGCGCTCCCACACCCCCTCCCACCTCGAATAATGGGAATACCTTTCTCGCTTGACCCCCAGAGCGCGCCCGCTCCCAGCAACTTTCAACGTTCCCAGCCCACCCTACGGTAATTTGTGACCTTGCACACTCTCGCCACATTTTGTTCATGATCCCCCTGCCCGCACCCCTTAATGTGTCAACCTTTCGTTGGTAAGTTTACCCTTAGTTTCAACGTGAGGTTGAGCTGTCGCTTCTCGACGCCCCGCTGCACGCAAAAAGCGCCCCGGCGAACCGGGGCGCTGCAGTTGCGTCGACGCAGCCGTCGACAAGCAATGGCTCAGAGGTTGATCATGTGGCCTTCGATGCCGTGCGCGATCTCCTTGATCACCTCCGGCAGAGTCGGGTGGATGTGGATGGAGCGCGCGATCTCGCCTGCGGTGAGGTCGAAGCGCTGCGCCAGCACGACCTCCGGTATGAGCTCGGAGACGTTTGCGCCGACGAGGTGGCAGCCCAAGATCTCGCCGAACTCGGCGTCGGCGATGAGCTTGCCAAAGCCGGCGGTCTCGGCCAGGCCGACAGCCTTGCCGTTCGCGGAGAACGGGAAAGTCGCAACCTTGATCTCGCGGTCCGGCCACTTCTCCTTCGCCTGCTCCTCGGTGTACCCCATGGACGCGACCTGCGGGTTACAGAAGGTCGCGCGCGGGGTCATCATGTAGTCCTCGATCTCCAGGGTCTCCGCGTCCGCGATCGTCTCCGCGGCGATGATGCCCTGAGCCTCCGCGACGTGGGCGAGCTGCAGCTTCGCGGTGACGTCGCCGATGGCGTAGATGTGCTCGACGTTGGTGCGCATGCGATCGTCGATAGCAATGGCGCCACGCTCGGTCAGCTCGACACCCGTGTTCTCCAGGCCGTAGCCCTCGGTGCGCGGGGCGAAGCCGACGGAGATCATCACGCGGTCCACGGTGAGCGTCTCAGTCTTGTCGGTGCCATTCTTCTGAATGTCCACCTCGACCTCGGAGCCGTTGTCGCGCACGGCGGTGGTGGCGTGGCCGGTCAGCAGCTTCACGCCGAGTTTCTTGTACTTCTTCGCAATCTCCTTGGACACGTCCTTGTCCTCGTTGGGCAGGACGCGGTCCATGTACTCCACAACCGTCACGTCGACGCCGTAGTTGGACAGCACGTAGGCGAACTCCATGCCGATCGCGCCGGCGCCCACGATGACCATCTTCTTCGGGGCCTCGGGGTTGAGGATCTGCTCCTCGTAGGAGACAACGTTCTCGGACAGCTCAATGCCCGGGAGCGTGCGCACGACGGAGCCTGTGGCGATAATGCAGTCGTCGAAGGTGACGGTCGTGCCCTTGTCGTCGCCCTCGGTGATCTCGATCGTGTTCGCGTCGGTGAAGGAACCAAGGCCGTTAATCTCGGCGATCTTGTTCTTCTTCATCAGGTAGTGCACGCCACCGACGATCTTCTTAGAGACCTGGCGGGAGCGCTTGTGGGCGTCCGAGTAATCGAACTCCACGTCACCCTTAATGCCGAACGTCTTGGCATCGTGGTTGAAAATCTCTGCAACCTCAGCGTTCTTAATTAACGCCTTGGACGGGATGCAGCCCACGTTGAGGCAGACACCGCCCCAGTACTGCTTCTCTACAACTGCAACCTTCTTACCCAGCTGAGCTGCACGGATGGCGGCAACGTACCCACCGGGGCCCGCGCCGAGGACAACAACGTCAAAATGTTCTTTACTCACGCCACACAGGATACGTGCATTCCCCAACTTTGGGTATGCATTCCCCCACATCGCGCTTCCGCGAGTGCCGTACAGCGCCCGAATGTGGGTACCGAACACCCCGAAACACCCTGTACTCCGGTTTCGCTCCTGTAACATTACGGCGATCTGGCAATATATACGGAAGCAACGACGAGCCCTCCCGTTTGTTTACACCGTTTACACAGCTAACTAGGAAAGCGAGCCACCGTGAAGTTCACGCGCCCCGCACTCGCCGCCGTCGCCGCAGTTGCCATCGCCGCAGCCGCGGTCCCGGCAGGTATCCACCTCAGCGCCGACAGCGAGGAAGGCACCCAGCCCGCGCAGATCGCCGCCGCACAATCCACCACCTCCGCGACCGTGCCGGAGACGACGGAATCCACCGCATCTTCTGAGCCGGCAGAGACCACTGAGTCTTCTGAGTCGTCTGCGTCCTCTGCGCCGAGCGAGCCAACTTCGGACGCCGAGGACTCCGACAGCGAGCTCACCGACGCCAACGGCGGCGGCGCTTCCAACCCGACCGGGGACGAGGGCGAGGTCGGCGCGCTTATCGACGATGTCCTGTCCGGCCCCGAAACCGACCCCGACAAGCTGAACAACATGCAGGAGGAGCGCGCTACTTCCGCCGGTACCGTCAAGCCGCTCACCCGCTCCCTGCCCGCCGCCACCGGCGGCACGCAGGAATGGGTGGACAAGATCAAGCTTTTCGACGGTGGCGAGGCCGTCGAGGTCTACTCCCCCTCCATGGAGCGCGACATCCCGGTCGCGATCATCCGCGCGACCGACGACCAGGGCAACTACATCAAAGACGCGCCGACCTACTACCTGCTCAACGGCGCCGGCGGCTCCGAGCAGGACACGGACTGGATCGCCCAGGCCGGCGGCACCCTCGACCGCACCCTGGGCCACGAGCCCGTCAACGTGGTCATCCCGATGGAGGGCGCCTTCTCCTACTACGTGGACTGGCTCACCGAGCCGGACAAGAACCGTTACATGAACGGCAAGCAGCTGTGGTCCACCTTCCTGGCCAAGGAACTGCCGCAGGCAATCGAGCCGTACATGGACACCACCAACGACCGCCGCGCGGTCTCCGGTTTCTCCATGTCCGCCACCTCCTCGCTCCTGCTCGCTGAGCACAACCCGGGCTTCTACAAGGCGGTCGGCTCCTTCTCCGGCTGCGCCGCGACCTCCCGCCCGCTCCCTTGGTTCTTCGTCGGCCTGACGGTGAACCGCGGCGGCGGCCTGACCCCGGATGAGCTGTGGGGCCCGATGGGCTCCGAGTACAACCGCTACAACGACGCGCTCGTCATGGCGGAGTACCTCAAGGGCACTGACCTGTACATTTCTAGCGGCACCGGCCTGGTCAGCGAGACCGACACCATCGGCTACCTGAAGAACCAGCGCAACCTGGAATCCAGCCGCGCCTTTTCTAACCACCTCACCCTCCTGGTCGAGGGCGGCGTGATCGAGGGCGCGATGAACGCCTGCACCCACGACCTGCGCGCCAAGCTGGACGCCAAGGGCATCCCGGCGCACTACAACTTCCGCGCCACCGGCACCCACTCCTGGCCGTCCTGGCTGGAGGACATGCGCGAGTCCTGGGCAACCGTGATCCGCCCGGCGCTGCTCCCGGACGAGCCGGAGACCACGACCGAGAAGGACACCCCGGCGGCCCCCGAGAAGCCGACCGGGACCGACGCACCGGAAGCACCGGCCCTGCCGACGCTCCCAACCGAGCCGACTGAAACGACCACTGCCGCCGAGCCTTCCGAGTCCGCCGCCGCCACCGCGACGGATGAGGCAACGGAAACCACGGAAACCACTGAAACCACTGAAACCACAGCGCCGACGGAGACCACCGCGGCCGACGCCAACTAGTCACCCGCCGGAAACGCCTTGAGGGCTGGCTTGCACCGGGTGCAAGCCAGCCCTCAAACTATTGGGCCACAAACGTGCGGCTTAGAACAGCCCCAGACCGTAGGCGATGGTGGAGGAGGTCGACGAGCCAAAGTTGAGAATCTGGCCGAGCGCCTCGTTGATCTGGACCTGGATGGTTTCCAATCCGTTCATGTGAAAAACCTCGTTTTCTGTCACCGCTGTTACAAACTGTGCGGCCTATTGTCGCACACTGTAACCTCAATTGCCCCATGAGTAACGTAAGATGAGCACTCGGCAATATCTGAAACAGTGGGCACTCCCGCTTCTCTCTGTTACTCCCAAGACAACCTGGAAAAGGAATGCAGGACTGATGAACTTGAAGGGAGCCGTGGTTGCCGCGGCGTCGACAATCGCTCTGGCCTGCGGTATGACCCCGGCGGCGGACGCCGCCACCGTCACCGCCGCCCAGGTCGCGGGGCAGACCCCGGTGGGCACTGTGAAGGCGTGGGACGCGCGGTCCAACCCGCCGCTGGCGCTGAACACCAACCGCCCGCAGTCGTGGACCCAGCAGGTAGACCACAAGAACGTGCTGTCGTACCAGGTGTACTCGCCTTCCATGCGGCGTGGCATCCCGGTCGCGGTGATCCCGGCAACCAATTCCGCCGGGCAGCGCGTGCCCAACGCACCGATCATTTACCTGCTCAACGGCGCAGGGGGCGCGGAGCAGGATCAGGATTGGCTGAAGTCCTTTACCAGCCGCGAGTTCTTTGCAGGCAAGGGCGTCAACGTGGTCATCCCGCAGGCGGGCGCGTTCTCGTACTACACCGACTGGGTAGACCAAAACCCGCAGGGGCGCTACGTCCGCGGGCCGCAGAAGTGGGAGACGTTCCTCACCCAGGAGCTGCCCGGCCCGATGGAGCGCACGCTCAACGCGGACAACCGCCGCGCCATCGTCGGCTTCTCAATGTCCGGCACGAGCGCGCTCGTGCTGCCGGAGCACCGCCCTGGCTTTTACGACGCCGCCGCCTCGTTCTCCGGCTGCGCCGCCACCGCCTCCCCGCACGGATACAACTACGGGCGCGTGACCGTCAACCGCGCGGCGAACATCCCGAACTTCCAGGAGATCACCCCGGAGCAAATGTGGGGCCCGATGGGCAGCCCGAACAATGTGTGGAACGACGGGCTGGCCAACGCCGAGCGCCTGCGCGGCACCAAGCTCTACATCTCCTCCTCCACCGGCCTGGCTGGCCGGAAGGACCAGGTCAGCTACCTGGTGGGCGAGGCCGGCGTGCCGGAGATCGCGGCGGGTGTCGCCGCCACCACGTTGCAGGTCGAGGGTGGCGCGATCGAGGCCGCCATCAACCAGTGCAACCACGACCTGCGCGCAAAGCTCGACGGGCTGAACATCCCGGCGCACTACGAGTTCCGCAACGCTGGCACGCACTCCTGGGGATACTGGCAGGACGACATCCAGCAGGCATGGTTCACCACCATCGCCCCTGCGTTTGGGATGTAGATGCACCCGCAGAGCAAGCAGAGCAATCAGCCCCGCAGCAGAGCGATCGACCCGGCGCTGCTCGACCAGATCACCGGAGATGAGGCGCTGGCGTGGGCCAACGCGTGGTCCGCCGACACCGAGGCCTCGCTGACCGCGCTCGGCAGCCCGCTCGCCGAGGAGGCTGCGCGCCTCCGCAGCGACATCCGCGCCGCCCTGGACACCGACGCGCGCATCCCCTACGTGCTGCGCCGCGGCGATTTCCTCTACAACTTCTGGCGCGACGCCTCGCGCCCCCGCGGCGTGTGGCGCCGCACCACCTTGCCCGAGTTCCTGGCTCCGGAAACGGAGTGGGAGGAACTGGTGAGCGTGGATACGCTTGCCCGCGCAGAGGGTGAGGACTGGGTGTGGAAGGGCGCGACCGTGCTGCCGCTGACGCAGGACCGGGCGCTGCTGCGCTTGTCACGCGGCGGCGCCGACGCGGTGACCATCCGCGAGTTTGACCTGCACACCCGCGCCTTTGTCGCCGACGGTTTCCGCATCGACGAGGCCAAGACCGATGTGAGCTGGGTCGACCGCGACACGCTCCTGGTGGGCACGGACCTGGGCGAGGACTCGCTCACCCACTCCGGCTACCCCGCGCAGGTTCGCCGCTGGCACCGCGGCACGCCGCTCGCGCAGGCGGAGGAGATCTTCCGCGGCGAGGCGAGCGACGTCGCCGTCGGCGCCTCTTACGACCCCACTCCCGGCTACGAGCGCACCGTGATCACCCGCGCCCTGGATTTCTACACGTCCCGGACCTGGGTCGACGGCCACGAACTGGGCCTGCCGCTGGACTGCAGCGCGGTGCCCTACAAGCAGTGGCTGTTCATCATCCCGCGCACCGACTACCAGCCGGAGGGCGCAACGATCCCGGCCGGCGCGCTCGCCGTCACCGACCTGGAGCGCTTCCTCGCGGGCGAGCGCGACTTCCGCGTCCTGTCCGACTTGTCCGACTCAGGCGCGGTTGAAGACCTCTCGCTGACCGCCAACTACGCCTTCGTCACCACGCTCGACAACGTGTCCACCCGCATCGAGCGCATCACCCTCGGCACCTGGGAGCGCACCGACGTCCCGCTCCCGCCGGCCTCGGCCGCGCACATCGTGGCCACCAGCCCGCTCGACGGCGATGAGGTATGGCTCAACACCTCCAGCTTCACCACTCCGAGCACGCTTTCGCTTCTCGACGCCACCGCGCCCGATCACCCCAACGCGGTCAAACACGCCCCCGCCCTCTTTGACCTTTCGGACACCGCAGGGCTGGAAACCCGCCAGCACTGGGCGACCTCCGCCGACGGCACCCGGATCCCCTACTACATCACCGGCGACTTCTCGCGCGGCCCGCGCCCGACGCTGGTGGGCGGCTACGGCGGCTTCGAGGTCTCGCTTACGCCGTCGTTTTCCAACGTGCGCGGCATCGCCTGGCTGTCCAAGGGCAACTTCTACGTACAGCCCAACCTGCGCGGCGGCGGCGAGTTCGGCCCCAGCTGGCACTCGCAGGCGGTGAAGGCGAACCGCCACAAGGTGTGGGAGGACCACCGCGCGGTGCTGGAAGACATCGTCGCTCGCGGCTACGCCACGCCCGAGCGCATTGCCATCCGCGGCGGCTCGAACGGCGGGCTGCTCACCTCCGGTGCACTCACCCAGTACCCGGACCGCTTCGGCGCCGCCGTGGTGCAGGTCCCGCTCACGGACATGCTGCGCTACCACACGCTCTCCGCCGGGGCGTCGTGGATGGCGGAGTACGGGGACCCGGACGACCCTGCCGAGCGCGCCTTCATTGAGACGTGGTCGCCGCTGCACAACGTGGCCAGCGCCCCCGCCTACCCGCCGGCCCTGGTGACCACGTCCACCCGCGACGACCGCGTCCACCCCGCCCACGCGCGCACCTTCGCGCTCGCGCTGTGGGAAGCCGGCCAGCCGGTCGACTACTTTGAAAACACCGCCGGCGGGCACGCGGGCGCGGCCGACAACGAGCAGGTGGCGCGCGTGGAGGCCATGATCTACACCTGGCTGGAACGCCAGATCGGCGACACAGCAACGGCGGAGCGCACGCAGTGAAGAACCTGACGCTGGCCACCATCTTCGCGGCCATCAGCGGCTTCGTCGTGCTCTGGGTCGCCGCCCGCGCCCTGGACCCGGAGACGGGCTACCGGCACTTCGCCGCGTTCTGGAGCGTCTTCTTCGCGGGCGCCGGGCTTGTCGACGGCATCACGCACGAAACCACCCGCGCCGTCGCCTCCGCCGCCGAGACCGGCAAGCGCGGCGCGGCTAACCCGTGGCGCATCGGCGCCCGGCTCGCGGCGGTGGTCCTCGTCGTCGTGGCGGTCGGCGGCGCCCTGCTCATGGGCACCGTCGTACCGCAGTCCCCGGGCACCGCCACCGCCCTGCTCACCATCGGCCTGATCAGCTACGTGTTCCAGGCGGTACTGGCGGGCGTCCTGTCCGGCTCACACCTGTGGGGCCGCTACGCCGCCCTCTTCGCCCTGGACTCGGGCGTGCGCCTGGTCCTCGCCGTGGTGGCATGGGCCGCCGGGTGGGGCCTGCCGGTCTTCCTGCTCATCACCGTGATCGGCGCGGCGAGCTGGCTCACCCTGCTGCGCCGGGAGCACCTGCAGGTGCCGGTGGACGTGGACAGCGGCCTGTTCGTACGCCGCATGGTGACCGCCATGGTGGCCTCCGGGGCGTCGGCGGCGCTAATCACCGGCTTCCCCGCCGTGATCAACGCGGCGTTTCCCGGCGCGCCGGTGGCGGCGGTGATCAACGCCGTGATCCTCACCAGGGCGCCCGTGCTCGTGCCGCTGCAGCGCTTCCAGTCGGCCCTGGTGGTCCGGTTTGTGGAGCACCGCGACCGGATCTACACGGCGCTGGCCATGCCAATTGGCGCGGTCCTGGGGCTCGGCGCGGTGGGGTTCGTCGCCGCGTGGGCGGTCGGCCCGCTCATCCTGCGCATCGCGTTCTCGCCGGAGTACGCGATGGGCGGGGTGTCGCTCGGCGTGCTCACCTTCGCGTCCGCGTTCATGGGCGCGCTCATGATCACCGGTGTTGCGGTGCTCGCCCTGGAGCGCCACGGCTGGTACGTCGCCGGGTGGCTCACGGCCACGGCGGTGGCGTTTGGGATTTTGTTCGCGGCGCCGGTGGGTGCTGAGGGTGGGGGCACGGTGGCGTCGATAAGCATTGCCCTCTTCGCAGGCCCCCTGGCCGGCGCGCTGGTGCATGTGGCGGGGCTGCGGCGCGCGCTAAGGTAGTTCCCTATGGGAACAATGCTGGTCACCGGCGGTGCCGGGTTCATCGGGTCCAACTTCGTGCGCATGGCGCTCAGCAGGGTGGACAAGATTGTGGTGCTGGACAAGCTCACCTACGCGGGCAATCGGGACAGCCTCGCCGGGTGCGACGTGGAGCTCGTGCTTGGCGACGTCGCCGACGCCCCGCTGGTCAACCGCCTCGTCGCACGCGCCGATACCGTGGTGCACTTCGCCGCGGAATCGCACAACGACAACTCGCTGCGCGACCCCTCGGCGTTCATCCAAACCAACCTGGTGGGCACGTACACGCTGCTCGAGGCGGTGCGCGAGCACGGCGCGCGGCTGCACCACATCTCCACCGACGAGGTCTTCGGCGACCTCGCCCTCGGCGGCACGGACGCCTTCACTGAGACAACGCCGTACAACCCGTCCTCGCCCTACTCGGCGACGAAGGCGGGTTCGGACCACCTGGTGCGCGCGTGGGTCCGCTCCTTTGGCATCCCGGCGACCATCTCCAACTGCTCCAACAATTACGGCCCCTACCAGCACGTGGAGAAGTTCATCCCCCGGCAGATCACCAATCTGTTGCGCGGCGAGCCCGCGAAGCTGTACGGATCGGGCGCGCAGGTGCGCGACTGGATCCACGTGGACGACCACAACGACGCGGTGCTCACCATCCTGGAGCGCGGCGAGCTGGGCCAGACCTACAACATCGGGGCCGGCGGCGCGCACGTGACCAACAAGCAAGTCATCGAGGACATCTGCGCGCTGATGGGCGGCACCTACGAGCACGTCGCGGACCGCCCCGGCCACGACCAGCGCTACACCATGGACGCGACGAAGCTGCGCCGCGAGCTGGGCTGGCAGCCGCGCTACACGGACCTGCGCGCGGGCCTGGAGCAGACGATTGCCTGGTACCGCGACCACGAGTCGTGGTGGGCCGCGGGCAAGGACGCGGTGGAGGCGGGCTACGCGGCGCGCGGCCAGTAGGCAGCCCCTAGACTGGCGTGCATGTGTGAGACCCCGATTCAAGGCCTGCAGGTTGAACGGCTGACCGTCCACAAGGACAATCGCGGCTGGTTCAAGGAGAACTGGGCGGGCCAGGCGCTCGTGCCCGCGCAGCAGAACGTGAGCTTTAACGCCCGGCGCGGCGCCACCCGCGGGATGCACGCCGAGCCGTGGGACAAGTGGATCTCGGTGGCCTCGGGCCGCGTCTACGCCGCGTGGGTGGACATGCGCAAGGGCTCGCTCACCTACGGCAAAACGTTCGGGTTGGAGATCACTCCGGACATCGCGGTGTTCGTCCCGCGCGGCGTGGCCAACGGCTTCCAGGCGCTCGAGGACGCCACGACCTACATATACCTGGTCAATCAGCGCTACAACCCGGACGGAGCATACGCGTTTTGCTCGTACAAGGAGGTCGAGTGGCCGCTCGAGCCCACCGAGCTTTCGGAGGCAGACACGAAGCACCCGATGCTTGCCGACGCCACGCCAGTCCCACCCCGCAAAATCCTCGTCACCGGCGCGAACGGCCAGCTGGGCCGGGCGCTCAGGCAGGTGTACGGCGAGGATGAGGCCGACTTTTTCACCCACGACGAGTTCGACCTCACCGACATGCCAGACCTGGACTTCTCCCAGTACTGGGCCGTGATCAACTGCGCCGCGTACAACGACGTCAACGGCGCCGAGGACGACCGCGCCACCGCCTGGGCGGTCAACGCTGAGGCGCCGGCACAGTTGGCGCGGATAAGCAATGCCCACGATCTGACGCTGGTGCACGTGTCCAGCGACTACATCTTCGACGGCACCCGCGAGGTCCACGACGAGGCGGAGACCCCCTCCCCGCTGTCGGCCTACGGGGCGTCGAAGGCCGCGGGCGATACTGCGGCGCAGGTGGCGCGCAAGCACTACGTGGTGCGCACCGCCTGGGTCTTCGGCGACGGCAACAACTTCATGTCCACGATGGCAGGTCTTGCCGCGCGCGGGGTGGAGCCGAAGGTGATCATGGACCAGCGCGGCCGCCCCACGTACGCCGAGGACCTGGCCAAGGGCATCGCGCACCTGCTTCGCACCCGGGCCGAGTACGGGGTGTACAACCTGACCTCGGACGGGGACGCGGTGGGCCGCGACGAGATCGCCATGGCCGTGTTCATTGGCGTCGGCCACGGCCCCTCCGAGGTACACCCGGTGACCACGGCGCAGTACGCCGAGCTCAACGGACCGGAGGCGCGCCGTCCGGCGGAGTCCACGCTAAGCCTGGACAAGATCAAGGCGACCGGATTCACGCCAACCAATTGGCGAGCAGCACTCGCCCTGCACCTTGCGATGCAGTAGGTTTAGACGCTGAACTTGCTTTGCCTGAGGAAACCGTAAAAGGAGCTCCACCATGTCTCGCACGCAGCTGCCCCGCACGCAGATGTCCCGCACGCAGTCCGTCGCGTTGGCCACCGTCGCCGTCCTGGGGGCCGCGGGCCTGGTGGTCCCGGCGCACGCTGCGCAGACGGAGCAGACGGGGACGACGTCTGCCACTCCGACGGCAACGGCAACCGGGACCACCTCCGCAACCGCAACGCCGACCGCCACCCCGAGTCCCACCACCGTGACAACCCCAACGGTCACGGTCACCACCACCCCCACGATCACGCCGACCACCACCACGTCGACGGCCGCGCCCTCCGCCCCGGACATCCTGCAAGCGATGTCCAGCGGCGATTTCTCCAAGATCAGCAAGCCGCAGATCGCGTTGCTCGTGCTGGGCGTCCTCACCACGGTGCTGGGCCTGGCAGTGAGGTTCGACGTGCGCGAGATCGCCGCCGGCCGCTACACCTTCGAAGACTTCATGAAGGAAATGACACAGGAGTAAGCGCGGGCGGACTTCGCGTGACCGGCTAGTCTGGGACGCATGCGAGGCATCATTCTGGCCGGCGGGTCCGGCACGCGCCTGTACCCGATCACGCAGGGCACTTCGAAGCAGCTCATGCCCATTTATGACAAGCCGATGATCTACTACCCGCTGACCACGCTGATCAGCGCAGGTATCCGCGACATTCTCATCATCACCACCCCGGAGGACGCGGGCGCGTTCAAGCGTTTGCTTGGCGACGGCTCACGCTTCGGAGTCATGCTCAACTACGCAGTCCAACCCTCCCCGGATGGGCTCGCGCAGGCCTTCATCATCGGGGAGGATTTCATCGGCGACGACTCGGTCGCACTCGTGCTGGGGGATAACATCTTCGAGGGCACGCAGCTCACCCGGATTCTTGGCGAGACCCGCGACGTGGACGGCGGTGCCATCTTCGCCTACGAGGTCTCGGACCCGCAGCGCTACGGTGTCGTCGAGTTCGATGCAACAGGTACCGCCCTGTCCATCGAGGAAAAGCCGGATACACCGAAGTCCAACTTCGCCGTCGTGGGCCTGTACTTCTACGACAGCAAGGTGGTGGAGATTGCTAAACAGATCACCCCGAGCGCGCGCGGCGAGCTGGAAATCACCAGCGTGAACGAGGCCTACCTGCGCGAGGGCGCGCTGAAGGTCCACCGGCTGCACCGCGGGGACGTGTGGCTAGACACCGGCACCATTGATTCCATGAGCGAGGCCAGCGCGTACGTGGAGGTCATGCAGAAGCGCACCGGTACCATCATCGGCTCGCCCGAGGTGGCCGCCTACCGGGAGGGGTTCATCTCCCGCGACGCGCTCGAGGCCCTCGGCCGCGCCACGCTGAAATCGGGTTACGGGCGCTACTTGTTGGACGCAGCGCGGGACTAGGAGAAGTCACGGGAAAGTCATTTTCCCGCTCTAATTTTTGGTACAATTCTTTTACCCGGAAAACCACCGCGGTCCCCCCTCCCCCAACACCAAGGAGATGCCATGTTGGCAAAAATCACCGCAGCAGCAATGCTCGCACTTACCCTAGGCTTAACACCTCTCGCCCACGCGGATACCCAGGAGCTTGATACCGAAGGTTTTAGCAGCGTTGACCGAAGCCGAATCACTCCGACAGCAGAAGCTGATGCGAAAGCCTTCATCGAACAAAATCGCACTCTTTCCGAAGAGGAATTTTGGCAGGAATTCGACAACCTCAGTCTGGAAACCAAACTCGCAGTCACAGCGGAGCTTGAAGATGCAGCCGCCCTTGCGCACCCAAACGCACAAACGCGATCAGCCTACAGCCGAACCGTTTTAAGTGCTGCTGAGATTGCTCAATGCGGCATCACGCTAGGCGCGTCCAAATGCTACAAAGCAAAGCAACTCGCCGATCACGCTTCCGACGAAGCTATTCGCTTCTATCCGACTTCCTCACACAACGGAAGAGGAGACGCCTGGCGTCACTGCTGGTGGAGCGCATCAATGACAATCGATCTCGGAGAAAATGCAGCGAAACTGATTGGGACTAATCACGAGAAGTTCACAACCGGTCCGCAAGCTGAGAAGGAAATGGACCTATACAACAATGCTCAAGGAAGGTGGGCAGCTGTCGCCGCAGGAAATGACTGGAGAAAAGCAGTCAACTTCTGCCACACATGGTCGGGGAATGGTATTTTAAAAACCTTGAACTAGCCAGATGTGAAATCTCAGGGCTTCAGAGAAATTTGCCCTGAGATCACACGTTCACAATTCGAAGAAAAGCAGGTCAAGTCATTGCGCGTAGGCGAAGTCACAGTACTCATGTCCGTATACGCAAATACGAAAGCTGAAGATCTCGCCTTCGCCCTGAAGAGCCTACAAGCACAGACTCGGCCGCCCGAACGCATTCTCGTAGTTCTCGACGGCCCAATCGCCCAGGACGTCCATTCGCTTCTCAACAACGTCGATACGCTACCGTTGGAAGAAAATGTTGGCCTCGGGAAAGCTCTGGCAGCTGGTCTTCGTGCAGTCGACACCGAATTTGTCGCACGCCTTGACTCGGACGATGCCGCTTTCCCACACCGCATCGAGACTCAGCTCAGTTTCCTCAGTAAGCACCCTGACATCTCGGTAGTCGGCTCCTCGATGAGGGAGTTCAACGAAGCGGGTCACGGCAATATTAGAAAACTGCCGGAATCTCCCTCGGCGATTGCAAAATACGTCCGACTCAACTCCCCAATGAACCACCCTTCGGTAATGTTTCGCACCGCCGACGTACTTGCCGTAGGAGGTTACCGCGATCTACGTGGCATGGAGGACTACGATTTATGGGCACGCATGATCTCGCAGGGGAAGAAACTTTATAATCTCCCAGAACCTCTAACATATTTTCGAGTGGATCAAGACCAGTTCAGACGCCGTTCCGCGAACAACGTACGCGAGGCTGAAAGAGAACTTCAAACCGCGCTGGTTCAGTATGGCCTAGTCTCGCCGGTGCGCGCGCGCCTCAACTTCGTCCTCCGAAACCTCTACCGCGCGCTCCCACTACACCTCATGCAGCGCGCATATGGCGTGCTGTTCCATCGAAGTAAGTGAACACCGTTTTCGCTGACTATTCCTCACAGGCTGCTCACGCGCGTGTACGCCCTACTTTTCCATCGAGACCGGTAACGTATTGAGCGCTATGAACCAATCTCGCGGCGTCGATAAGCATTCGGCGCAATACCCAGGGCGCGAACAGGGCGCGCACGAGTCTTTCACCGACACCTGGCTCATCGTCCCCTGCTACAACGAGGGTCAGGTCATCCAGGACGTGTTGAAGCACGCGCGGGAAACGTTTCCCAATATCGTGGCGGTCAATGACGGCTCGCACGACAACTCCGCCGAGTCGATCCACGCCGCGGGCGCGCACCTGGTCAACCACCCGGTGAACCTTGGTCAGGGCGCCGCGATCCAGACGGGTGTTGAGTACGCGCGTACTCAGCCTGGCGCGAAGTACTTTGTCACCTTCGACGCCGACGGCCAGCACCAGGTCAAAGACGTTAAGCGCATGATCCAGCGGCTGCGCACCGAGCCGATTGACATCGTCGTGGGCACCCGCTTTGCAGGCCAGGAGGAGACGCAGGTGCCGTGGATCAAGCGTCTCGTGCTGAGAACGGTGGTGCTCCTCTCCCCTCGCACCCGCAGACTTGGGCTGACCGACGCGCACAACGGCCTGCGCGCCTTCAATACCAAAGTGGCACACGAGATGAACATCCGTATGAATGGGATGTCGCACGCCTCCGAAATTGTCAGCATGATTGATGCGCAGGGGTGGCGCGTGGCTGAGGAGCCGGTGGACATCCTGTACACCGAGTACTCCATGAGCAAGGGCCAGTCCCTGATCAACGGTGTGAACATCCTCGCCGACGGCATTGTGGCAAGGAGGCTCCCATGATCCAGCTGTTCCTCATCCTGGCGACCCTGGTGCTGGTCATCTACTTCTTCACGCACCGCAAGAAGGCGAACGCGAAGGCGTGGGTCAAGCTCGGCTTCGTGGTGCTCGTCTTCGCGGCAATCTGGGCGATCCTGCGCCCCGACGACGTCACGGTGCTGGCCAACTGGCTCGGGGTGTCTCGCGGCACGGATCTCATGCTGTACGCGCTCATCTTCGCGTTCTTCTTCACCACCATCTCCACGTGGACCCGGTTCCGCGAACAGGAGCTGCGTTATGCCCGCTTGGCCCGCGCGGTAGCCTTGCAGAATGCGGTGCGCCCGGAAGATCCGTACGGCGCAGCGACTCAAGCATCGCAACCTGAATAGGAGCATTTTTACCATGAGTGATACGAAGATCCCACCCCTGATGTGGGCCTTTACGGCCGTGCTCGCCATCGGCACCGGCGTGGGCGGATATCTCATTGGCAACCAGACCGCGACGCCACCCGCCGCGACGGAGACCGCTCAGCAGTCTACCCAGGCAGAGGCCCCGAAGGTGGATGTTGCTCGCCGCGAGGCCGACGACGCCATGGCGCTTGGCGACGTCGACGCCCCCGTCGTCATCTCCGAGTTCTCCGACTGGGCCTGCCCCTACTGCATACGCTTCGCCGCGCAAACGATGCCGGAGATTGTGAAGCAGTACGTGGACACCGGCAAGGTCCGCTTCGAGATGAACGACTTTGTCATCAACGGACAAGGCGCCCTCAACGGGGCGCGCGCCGGCCGCGCCGCTGCGGACCAGGGCAAGTTCTTCGAGTTCCAGGAGGCCTACGTCGCGGCCGCCTCCAAGGTGGAGGGCCACCCGGACTTCTCCCTCGACGAGCTCGCGGGCTTTGCCAAGGAGGCCGGCGTGCCGGACCTCGAGCAGTTCCGCTCGGACGCGGAAAGTGACAAGTACGACCAGGCGCTTTCGGAGGCGAACACGCTCGCCCAGCAGTCCGAGGTCACCGCCACCCCGACCTTTATCATCAACGGCCAGGTGCTCGAGGGCGCGCTGCCCTTTGAGAAGTTTGCCCAGGTCATCGACGCCGAGCTTGAGAAAGCCGGGGCGTAGGGGCCAGCAAAAACTCGTATGCGATTTTCGCTAAGCTAGACAGCCCTAAGTTCAACCGCTCCTCGAGGAGTCCCCCATGTCTCATTTATATCCCGTCCCATCAACTGGCCAGCCGACGGCTATCGAGTTCTTCGCTGGTATCGGCCTCGCGCGAGCCGGGATGTCTGATGCTGGAATTTCGACGGTTTGGGCAAACGACTACGACAAGAATAAATTTGCCATGTACTCGGGCCAGTGGGGCGGCGATGACTTTGCACTGGAAAACGTGTTTGATGTGGACCCCGACCAAGTGCCGCATGCAGACATAGCCTGGTCTTCCTCCCCTTGCACGGATCTGTCACTTGCTGGAAAACGAAGTGGGATCAGCGGTCGGGAATCATCCGCGTTCTTCGGTTTCACCAAAGTCCTCCGCGGCATGGGGGATCGCGGACCAAGCGTGGCAGTCTTGGAGAATGTTGTCGGCCTCGCGTCTTCCCACGGCGGCGACGATCTCCGCGCCGCGATCCGGGAATTCAATGGGCTCGGGTACGCAGTAGATGTCGTCACCATCGATGCACGCCGGTTTGTCCCGCAATCCCGTCCAAGGCTTTTCCTCATAGGCGCAAAGCGACCACTCGAAGGAGGCAAGGACGACACCGCACTGCGACCAGACTCAGTGGCGTGGGTGCACCAAGAGGATGGTTTTCGCACCTTCAAATTTCCTTTCCCACCCATTCCCGCTCCGCGTAAGGAGGGGCTCAGCAGCGAAATCGAGCACCTCGCAGATGATGACCCACGGTGGTGGGACAGCCAGCGAACCGACAACTTTATCCGCTCCATGTCACCGACGCAAAGGCTGCGTGCTGATGGGTTCATCAACGCGCGCGAATTGTCCGCTCGCACTGCTTACCGGAGGACGCGAAACGGTGTGCCTACCTGGGAAATGCGCGCGGAAGACATCGCGGGATGCTTGCGTACGGCACGTGGCGGCTCATCGAAGCAAGCAGTAGCGCTCATGGGAGATGGCAGGATTCGTGTTCGCTGGATGACCGGCCTGGAGTATGCACGCCTCATGGGGGCCGGGTGGTACAACCTCAGAGGATTACGAGAGTCCCAGATTCATTACGGTTTTGGCGATGCGGTAGCTGTACCAGTTGTGTCCTGGCTTTCGCGAGAAGCGCTGGTTCCGCTTACGCTGCAGACTCGAGGGGGTACATATAGTGAGCACGCACTCTAACGACTCAGATGTGAGTCGCGTAGAAAAAGCGCTCATCGAACTTCTCGGTGAAGCGACAGACTGGTATGAGGATCATCGCAAGCGAGACAAAAGTGCAAGAACGAATACGATCAATGTTGGCCTAATCGTCTCCAGGATGGTCCGCGATGGTTTGCCAATCCCCCAGGAACGTCTACTCTCCGAAAATCAAAGTCAGGTTCGCGGCCTTTCTGGCACAGCAATAAAGAAAATCCTGGCTGAACACGGCGAGCACAGAAAATACACCTCTGAAGGTGGGAGAACCTCCCGCGGAACAATCCCTAAGGCACAAGGTCTCGTTGCGCGCTGGAATCGCGTCAACATCGACGGGGTAGACGTTGCAGCTCTAGCGGATCAACTCGAGTCCTTTTTCGTCGAAAAAGCAAAGGTTGATTACTTTGACAAGCAACGGATCAAAGTAGACCTGAATCATCGCAAGCCAGTTTCACTCACGATTGGCGAGATTCTCGAGGCAGCTGCCGCCCGAGAAGACCGTCCCACCGGCGCAGTACTCCAACACCTCATTGGCGCAAAACTTGAGCTCCGTTTCCCGGATCTCGATGTGGGACGGGATAAAGCCAACACAGCGGATCTCCAGACTGACCGCTACGGCGATTTCCAGTTAGGCACCACCGCGTTTCACGTGACCGTTTCTCCAATGGAGAAGCTCATGGACCGATGCCGGGAGAACCTATCCGAAGAGGTACGCCCAGTAATTATCGTTCCCGCATCTCGTGTTCTGGCAGCGAAACAGCTCGCCGAAGTCGCCGCGATTGACCACAGCGTAGGCATAGTCGAGGCAGAATCCTACATTGGGACGAACATCGAGGAGCTCGCTCTGTACAGCTCTGACCAGATCCGTGAAGGCCTCGCTCGCCTCATTCGCCGTTACAACGAACGAATCGCCGATGTCGAATCCGACCTCTCTCTGCGTGTTGACGAGCCGAAATGGCTCAGCAAGATAGCAGACGAGCAAGGCTTCTAAAGGCGAGGGTCTAGGCAGTCGCCCTAGTAGCCGCGGCGGATCCACTCCTCCAGGTGCGGGGCCTCCGCGCCGATGGTGGTATGGTCGCCGTGACCGGTACGCACCACCGTCTCCGCCGGCAGATCCAGTACGGACGTCTGCAGCGAGTGGATGATGGTGTCGAAGGAGGAGAACGAGCGACCTGTAGCGCCCGGGCCGCCCTGGAACAGGGTGTCGCCCGAGAACAGCTCACCGGCCTCCTGCGCGTAGACAACCACGGAGCCGGGCGAGTGGCCCGGGGTGGACAGCACCTTGAGGTCGGTGCCGGCGATCTGGAACGTGGTGCCGTCGACAAGCTGCTCATACTGCGCGTTGGGGTTCTCGCGCTGCCACAGGAAACCGTCGGTGGGGTGCAGGTACACCGGCGCGTTGACCAGCCGAGAGAGCTCTGGTGCGGCGTCGATGTGGTCCGAGTGCCCGTGGGTGGCGATGATGCCCTTGACGCGGCGGTCGCCCACCGCGGCGGCGATGGCGTTGGCGTCGTGGGCGGCGTCGATGATGTAGACCTCGCTGTCGTCGCCGACGATCCAGACGTTGTTGTCCACCTCCCACTCGCCGCCGTCCAGCTTGAACAGGCCGGAGGTCACAACGTTTTCTACGCGGAATGTCATGGTGGTCCCTTCGGGTTCGGTCTGACTAGAACTCGACAACGCTGCGCAACACGTCGCCACGCTTCATCTTGGCAAAAGCGTCCTCCACGTCGCCGACGCCGATGCGCTCGGAGACAAACTCGCCGAGCGGGAAGCGGCCTTGCAGGTGCAGGTCGACGTAGGTGGGGAAATCGCGCTCCGGCAGGCAGTCGCCGTACCAGGCCGGCTTGATGGAGCCGCCGCGACCGTAGACGTCGATAGCCGGCACGTCGATGTGGTCGGTCTGGTTGGGCACGCCCACCATAACCATGCGGCCGGCCAGGTCGCGCGAGTAGAAGGCCTGGCGCCAGGTGGGCTGGATACCCACGGCGTCGATGGCGACGTCGGTGCCGAAGCCGTCGGTGAGCTCGCGGACCTTATCAATGACCTCCTGCTCGCTGAGATCCTTCGCGCACACGGCGTGGGTGGCGCCAAAAGTCTCAGTGGCGGCGTCGCACTTGCGCTGGTCAATGTCCACCGCGATGATCTTCGATGCGCCCGCGAGTGCAGCACCCGCCACTGCGGCCAGGCCAACGCCGCCCAGGCCGAAGACGGCGACGGAATCGCCGCGCTGGATGTCGCCGGTGTTCACGGCCGCACCGAGGCCGGCCATGATGCCGCAGCCGAGCAGGCCCGCGGCCGCCGGATCCTCGTCCGGGTTCACCTTGGTGCACTGCAGCTCGTGGACCAGGGTCTTCTCCGCGAACGAGCCGATGCCCAGCGCCGGGGTGAGCTCGGTGCCGTCCTCCAGGGTCATGCCCTTGGAGGCGTTGTGGGTGTTGAAGCAGTTCTTCGTGTCGCCCTTGCGGCAGGCGCGGCACTCACCGCAGACTGCGCGCCAGTTCAGCACGACAAAATCGCCGGGCGCCACGTGGGTGACGTCCTCGCCGACAGTGTCGACCACGCCAGCGGTCTCGTGGCCGAGGAGGAACGGGTAGGCGTCCTCGATGTCGCCGTCACGGTATGCCAGGTCGGTGTGGCACACACCGGTGGCCTGGACTTTCACCACGACATCGTTGGGGCCCGGCTCCGGGATGACGATGGTGGTGACTTCAACGTCTGCACCCTTTTCGCGAGCGATGACTCCTTGGACCTTTTGGATACTCATAGGGCCCTACCGTACCAGAATTTGGAGATCTGTCACTTATCCGAGCATTACCCCTCACACCAACCAAAATCTTGACACATACCTAGATACGTTTCATACTTAGGTACATGACATTCCCCCAACCTTGGATACGCGCCTTCATGTCGGCTGCGGTCCTCCGATGCCTCGCCGACGGGCCCGCGCACGGCTACGCCATCGCACAATCGCTCGAATCGCTCGGCTTCGGCAGACCAAAGGGCGGCTCCCTCTACCCCGTCCTGGGCAAGCTCGAGAACGCCGACCTCATCGAAGCCCACTGGGCCCCCAGCGAAAGCGGGCCCGGCCGCAAGACCTACTCCATCACCACCAAGGGCAAGGCCGAGCTCTTCGACTACGGCACCCAACTCGACCAGCTCAGGGCGGCGCTTCGCGACGGCCCGGCGCGCACCGACCCCACCAATTCCGCGAACCCCACTACCACCCGAAAGGACACGAAATGAGCTTCTGGACCGACCGCGCAACCCTTGTCCTCACCCTCAACCACGGCTTTTCCCGCGACGCGGCCGAGCAAGCCGCCGCCGATGCCGCAGCGCACGCAGACGCCGACGGGCTCACACCCGAGGCCGCCTTCGGCAAGGCCGACGAGTGGGCAGAATCCCATGCCGCCGAGGTCCGCGACGACCTGGCACACGGTGGCACGGACCCGTTCGTCGGTCAGGGACTGGCGCGCCCACCGCGCCTGGCCTGGATCTTCTTCGTCGCCACGGCAGGCTTCGCCATCGGACTCACCGTCGCCACCTGGAACGAAGACGTCACCCTTGGCATGGCGATCACCCCGGCGGTCCTCGCGCTCGGGCTGAGCGCCACGCTGGCAACGTACTGGAATCTCTACACCCGCATGGCGAAGTGGAAGGCCGGTGCCATTTCCGCCATCCCGCTCGTGGCGTTCAGCCTCATCGGTGCGTGGCTCATTTCGGCGCTGAGCACGATCGACCTGCCGTTTGGCAACGGGTGGAGCCTGATCCTCGCGCTTATCATGTCGGCCGCGGCGTTCTTCTTGCCGTGGAAGAAGCAGACGCCCGACGACGCCACACACACCACTCCTGCCGCCGGCGATTGGGACAGCACGGTCGCCGGGGAGTTACGCGCCCGTGGTGAGTACCGCGAGCGCGAGATCCGCGAAGTGCTTGCGGAGGCCCACGCGTTCGCCGAGGAAAACGGCACGACGGTGGAGGAAGAATTCGGCGACGCAAAGCGCTACGCGCACAGCCTTCCGTCGCGCCCGAAGCGTAAGTTGCAGCGCGCCGCCAGCATCAACGCCGGCGTATTCTTGCTCATGCTCGCCAACATGGCGCTCAACTACTTCAGCGAAGACGGGCCAAACATGTTCGGCATCGTCATGTTCAGCATCGCCGCGGTATGCTCCGCCGCGGCAGCGATCTACTCACTGCTTAAGATGCGGCAATCATAGCCGCGACGTGGGCGTGGCCGCGCTGGTTCACGTGGATGGGCAGATTGCCCGGCCCGCCGTAGAAGTCTACGAGGCCGGCCCACATGCGCTGGTTATCCGGTGAGCACATGTTGTTGTTCCAGGTGGACGGCTTCATGTCCAGGAACTCCACACCGGTCGCGCGCGCAAGGTCAACCTGCGCCCACTGCGCGGAGTCCTCCCACTCCTGCACCGCCGCGAACGGGGTGTAGTCCGACACGTTCGGCGCTACATGGAAGAGGCAGACGCGATCACCCTGCGTGATCTTGGGGTAGCCGACGATCTGGATGCGCGCGTTGGGGGCGGCGGCGCGAATGCGGTTGATCTGCGGCACCATGGCGGCGACAAAGTCGCGTCGAAAAGCGGCTCGATCGCGCCCGTCGTTGTGGTAAGTGTCGTTGAAACCGGTGGAGATGATCACGCGGGCCGTGCTGGGGGTCAGGCCGCCCTCGTTGACGGCGCGGGTGACCTGGGAGGCGAACTGCGGCCCCTTCTGGATAGAGACCGTGCCCGTGCAGGAGTAGTCCCAGGCGGGCAGCCCGAGTCGGCCGGCCGCCTGCTTGCCCCAGCTGGTTGGCGAGGTCGGGCACCACGTGGTCACGGAAGAGGAACCGCGCGGGTCCAGCCCGAGCTTGCCCGCCGCCCACTGCGGGCCGCTCGGGTCCGCGATAACGGAGTCGCCGAGGATGACCAGGTTTCGCTCCTGCGCCTGCGCGGCCGGTGCGACGGCCGTGCCGGCAGCCCCGACGGAGCCGATGGTGGCCAGGACCGCTGCGCAGGTGGCGGCAACCTTGGTACGAAGTGAAGTGCGCGTCATGTTCCGTATGCTCCTTGTGGCGGCATTATGTACAGGATGTGTATCCCCAAGTCGTGGACAAACGTTACCCGTGCCATACTTTCACCACAACATAAGTCACATACGTTTACTGAATTAACATCCCAAATCATTTTTTACGACTAAGCAGATACACTGTGTCTGCCAGCTTTTCAGGGAAAGAAGGACCTCGCGCCATGCCGCACCCCGCACTCTCTCCCGTGGGCCGCGCCGCGTTCACCGCGCGCTCCGCGGTCCGCTTCCTCCGCGCCGCCACCCGCGCCGGCTTCATCAGCGCCGAAGGCGGGCCGAAAGCCCTGTTCACCCTCGCGCCCGCGCTCGCGCGCTACCACTTCACCACCGCGCGCGAGGTCGAGCAGGGCGCCGCGGCAGTGCCCGAGCGCACCGCGCTTATCGACGACGACGGCCTCCTCACCTACCGCCAGCTCCGCGACCACTCGCGCGCCCTCGGCCGCTGGATGCTTGACGTCCAGCGCACGCAGGCCCTCGACGCGCTGCGCATCGGCGTGATGGCGCGCAACGGCCGTGGCATCATCCTGCCCCTCGCGGCGAAGGGCTACACCGGCGGCACGATCTTCCTGCTCAACATCGGTTCCTCCCCCGAGCAGCTGGCCGGCATCATCGCGGAAAACGACATCAACATCCTGTTCATCGACGACGAGTTCGCCGACCGCATCCCCGAGGGGATCGACCACGTCACCACGGTGTGGGCGCACACTTCCCGCGACCACGGCGACGAGCTCACCCAAGCCGGCATCATCGCCCGCGGCACCCGCGACCTCCCCGCACTCCCCACCTTCCCCGCGCACGGCGACATGGTGCTCATGTCATCGGGCACCTCCGGCATCCCCAAAGGCATCCTCCGCCCCGAGCCGAAGCTGCCGATCGTGGTAGCCGGCTACCTCGAAGCCATGCCGTTCCGCTCCGGCCACACCATCCAGATGACGGCGTCCATCTTCCACACCTGGGGGTGGTCCGCGCTCAACATCACGCTCGGCGTGCGCGGCACCGTGGTGACCCAGCGCGTCTTCGATCCCGAGAACGTGTTCCGACAGATCCAGAACTTCCGCTGCGACGGGCTCGTCTCCTCCCCTGTCTTCTTCAAACAGATGCTGGACGTCCCCGGCAACGAGCGCTACGAGACCTCGCACCTGAAGTTCATCGGCTCGGCCGGCAACGCGCTCACCCCCGCCATCATTGAGCGCATGCACGAGCGCTTCGGCCCCATCCTGGCCAACATCTACGGCTCCACCGAACTCGCCCTCGCCGCGGCCGCTGACCCGGAACTGCTGGCCAGCGACTTCTCCGTCGCCGGCCGCGTCCCGCCGGGCACGGTGCTCAAGCTTTACGACGCCAACGACCAGGAAGTCCCCCAAGGCGAAGTCGGCCGCATCTTCCTCAACAACGAAACGGCCCTGCGCGGCTACACCAACCCGGACACACCCATCGTGACCATCGACGGCCTCGTCGAGATGGGCGACCTCGGCTACTTCGACGAGCACGGCTACCTCCACGTCTTAAGCCGCAACGACGACATGATCATCGTCGGCGGCGAGAACGTGCACCCGCAATCCGTCACCGAGGTCCTGGAGAAGATGCCGGGGGTGGACGAGCTCCACTCCGGCGGCGTCGACGACCCCGACACCTTCAAGCGCATCGCGGTGTGGGTCGTGCGCGAACGCTCCGACGCCGGCGCGCGCCTGACTCCCCAGGCAATTCGCGACTGGGTCCGAGCCCATTTGGCTGACCACTCCATCCCCCGCGACGTAAACTTCGTGGACAAGCTTCCGCGCAACGCGACGGGCAAGGTTGTCCCCCGCCTCCTGCCGGAAAGCCGCCGCGACACATAAGTCCCGAGGACCAGGGCGCCAGCTCTTATCCCTGGGAGGAAGGAGCCCCATGGGAGCCGCTGCCCCCAGCACACGCGACAACGCCCGCGCACCATTCCTCCTCGCCCTCGCGTTCCTCATCACCGCCGGGTGGTCAGCGAACCACTTCGCCTCAGTGCTGGTGCTGCTGCGCCGCGACCACGACGTCTCCGCAGTGTTAGCCAACAGCGCTTACGGCATCTACGCGGTTGGGCTCTTCCCCAGCCTGCTCATCGGCGGGTGGGTCGCCGACCGCTTCGGGTCGCGCCCCGCCGTCGTTGCGGGCACCGTCATCGCGGCCGCAGGCAACGCCTACCTCATGCTGGGTATCCCCGGGCACGGGTTGCTCCTCGGCCGCTTCGTTGTCGGGCTCGGGGTGGGGCTGGTCGTCAGCGCCGGCACTGCCTGGGCCGGCAGACTCCGCGGCGCGGGCGGTGCCACCGCCGCGGGCATCGCCCTGACCACCGGGTTCATGCTCGGTCCGGTCTCCTCCGGTGTGGTCGCCCACCTGGCCGCAGACGCGGTGAAGGTCCCGTTCGTGGTGCCGATTGTGATGGCTGTGGGGGTGATGGTGGCGTCGATACGCATGCGCGACGACGGCGCGCCTGCGGTGACGAAGACTGCTGAGACTCGCCCGGGCCACAGCGAGGTCAAGGCGCTCGCGACTGCGGTGCCGATGGGGATATGGGTTTTCGCCTCGATCACGACCGCGATGGTGGTGCTGGCCGGGCGCACCGACTTTGCCATCGGCGCGGCGTTTATGCCTGGTGTGGCCGCGGTGCTGGGCTTTAGCGTGGCGCTGGCCGTGCAGGCGCTCGCGCGGCGCGGGCAGTGGGGGCTGCGCGCGGGTGTGGTCGGGGCGCTCGGTGCGGCCGGTGGCATGGCGCTCATCGCGGTTGGCGGGGCACGGCCGTCTGCTTGGGTGTTTGTGGCGGCGACCGCGCTGCTCGGGCTGGCGTACGGGCTGTGCCTTCGCGAGGGGCTTCTCGACGTCGACGAGTACACCCCACCCGACAAACGCGGCCGCGTCATCGGGCTGTACTACGTGGCCACCTACATCGGGTTCGGGGTCTCGCCGCTCATTGCGTGGACCACGCCGCGCGTCGGGCCGAGCCTGCCGTTTGCGGTCTTCGCCGTGCTGGCTGCGTGCTCCGCGCTCATCCGCAGCGTGCAGATCCGGCGCGGGTACCTGGTGCGCGAGGTTGTTGGGAGTTGAGGTTTCGTCGGTGTGGCGTCCTGGGCGTGACGTCCTAGATGGAGCTAGCTCCGTTTGGCCGATGCGGGCGACGGCGACCTGGGGCTTTACGGAGCGGGCGGGTGCAAATGGAGCTAGCTCCGTTTGGACAATGCAATCCCACGGGTTGGAGTGTGATGAATCGCGTCGCTAGTGCCGAGAATCATTACCCCTACTCATATCCGGATAGCTGCTGCGATAGCAAAACAACCCGCGTAGGCGGTAAGATTCCCGGCAATGACTGACAATGCTTCCCGGGTCGCTCCCCCGCCTCGTATCTATCTGGCGTATGTGAAACGTCTCTACCTAGATGACCCTTCCTCGGCTTTACAAGTTTTGGCAGGTGCTAGTTTCGACGAAACAACCGTTCTCAACTGGATCGAAGAGGGGAAACAGATAAACCATGATATCTGGTATGAGGACCTTCCCATTGATAATCTCCCTCATCCCAGTGCTGCACCGCGTGAAATCCTCATCCATTTTACCGGTGATTTTATGGACGAGGACTACTGTAATCAGGATCTCCAATGGTCGGATCCGGTAGGACGTAAAGCTCGCGTCCCAGATAATTTCCTTGGAATCGTGCGTCCCCAACCTGAACGAGAAGGAACACAAAACGAAGACGGTTATTTAGGCGATAACACGTACCTGTGGCGGGTCCCATGCCCATGGAAGAGTCGCTACTTGCTGTCACCGTTTACTGAAAGTAGTAACGAAAACATTAATTACGGTCGCCCTTGGTCGGTCTAAGTATTGCTTCAAGGGCCTATAGATTCCGTGAGGTGACCCACTTCTCACCCCGGATTTCCTGCGGCAACCCGGCGCGCCAAACCAACGAAGAAACCCCAGCTAAAACGGTGCGAACTGGGGTTTTGTGCCCGGCCTTGGTCCAAATGGAGCTAGCTCCGTTTGGACAATGCAGCCTCGCCGGTTCGAGTGCGTTGATCTCGTGGCTGAGGCTTGCAATCAATGCCCTGCTCATATCCGGATAGCTGCGACAGACCATTCTTCTTCGAGGGGAAGATCACCCAAGATCGATTCAAAATCACGGGAGATGATCACGGGGCGGAATCCTTCTGCATAGAACGTTACTTCTTTGGTCTTTTCTCCCCTGACCTTCAACGCGATTTTTCCTTGCTCAGGTGTGCGGTGTCGAACTACAGCATGATCGACGAGCGCTACAGCACTTGCCCAGGATTCCTTGTCTATATCTGCAAGGCAGTGCCCCGAATAGAAGTCGGGAAAGGAATTCCGCTGTACTGGAGAGATTCCAGGGCGTGAAATTCTCTTCATGGCGACCGACCGAAGGTCCGAAATGATAGCTACAGGGAGCGCCAAGTCCCACACAGCGAAGAGCTGCCGAAGGGGCAATCGGCCCTCCGCAGAGCGGACATTTACATGTATTTGGATAGCTTGTAGCTCTTTGTTCATGTTGCGTGTGACGTCATTGAGTTCCCAGAGACCCGAAGAGACTTCCTCGTTCAAGGAATTCCCGGTGCTGGCGAAGCCAAGCGATAATTCTGCCCACCTAAAGCGATCAAAGAGTAGGTCTACGTCTACTTCCACGGCGGCTGAAGCAGAAGTCTCAAGGATGATGTAGTTGTCCTCGTACACGGTGTATGTCACACCCCGCAGGGTAGCGTCACTTCTACACCCCAAACCACGCCAGGGGCATCAGCATCATCGTTGATCTCCACATCGACGTCGCCTCGAAATACCGTTTGACCGTGATTCTTGCAGATAGCACGTGCGGTAGCCCGATTTCAGCGACCGCCCCACCAGGAATAGAATTTTGGTACCCGTCCCTACCTTTCGGAACCCCTGGCCATGGGGTCCTTTCGCCCAAAGCTCAATACGTACCGTAGCAGTTCTTGCGGGCCAGAAACCTGATCCCACCATCCGTGGACACTGGCCGCCCTAGGTCCTTCAGATGTAGAAATATGCGGGAGGTCGAAAAACGAGATTTGAATCTGAATGGCTGCGGAAACAATCCATATGGATTGACATGTTCCTGTTCCTGCGGATCATTCAAATCGACTGCGTAGGATACCGTGGGTGCCTGTCCGAACGTGCTGGCTTGAGTGTTCAGACCACCGATTTAGTAACGCCATGGTGAGGATCGAGTAACGCCCGGGTGAGTATCCAGTAACACCCGGGCGTTTGGGGGATGGGCGGGGAGCTTCCTCGGACGTCCCCCGGTGGGGTCGAACAAGCGCATCTTCGTTCTTACCCAGTCCACCTGCATAGTGTGAGCTGGTGCGTGCACGATCCAGGCGGTTACCCCGGTGGCATCAACATGCTGCGCTACAAGCTGGCGAAACCGCTCGTAGCTGTAGTACCGCTGCCCCGGCAGCGCTGGCGTTGAGGTGTACTTCCCCCACAGAACCTGCAGCGTGGTCTTATGTCTTCCGGTCCGTGCTTTCACCACGGAATCGAAATCGATCGGGACGAACACACCCTGACCTGTGGATCCTCCGTCATGAAACAGCACAGCTACGGCTTCATCATTAAGCCCAGCAATCTGGGCCGTGGTCGTGATCTGCTCTGCTTGCAGCACTTTACGAACTTTTTGCACGGTGGAATGCGAGCATCCAATCGACGCTGTGATCTGGCGAACGGACCAACCTTTGAGCACAAGGTCCATCACCGCCCTGTAGTCAGTCACAATCGGACTCCTTTGGCAATGCCGCGTGCCCTGAAGTCACGCGGTCACCAAAGAATTTCCCCGAAAGTTCAAGCGTTACTCGATACTCACCATCGCGTTACCCGATACTCACCACGGTGTTACTAAATGCACGCGCGCAACAGCTTGAGCGGGCGAAATGAATGAGATGATGGTTAAAACGCAAAAACTCATTGCACTCGCTTGCTCATACCGAGAGTCTTATTGGGTAGTGGCCTACTGCGGATGCTCCTCGCTGTAACGCAGCAAGGTATCCGCAACAATCAGGACTCCAAGCTCAGCTTCGTCACGCAGCTGTGCTTCGGAGTACGCAACGCCCTTGATGATTCGATGCTCAGCGTGGATAACACTCGCAGTCTGCTGGTCCACGCGGAAGACAACCGGCCACAGCGCACGATTATTAAAGTCGCTGATCCAATTGAGGTCCTCCGCTTTCGGCTGACGCGCCTGGATCATCCCACCAATACCAATGTTCGTGTCCTGGTCAACGGCGTAGATAGGAACCCCATTGACCTTAGTAAGCAACCCACCAGTCGACAGCTGCGAGCAGCTAAGCCCCAGAGAGGAGAGTGCCTCCCCAATAGATTCGACGGATGCTTCACGCAACGCCGGCTTCTTCTTTCCAAACCATCCCATGGCCTTACTCCGTTCCTTCGAAAAGAGCTTCGATCTTTCCCAGCGCGTCGAACCCGACCTGCAAGCTGGCGTCGATGAGCGTGTCCAGCTGGAATTGGGACACACCTTGGGTGAAGTTGAAGTGATTGCGAAAGACAACCGTCCTGCGTCCCTCTATGACATTAGGAACCACTTTGCCGAAAGCGAGGTTGTCGTTCGTCGCATTGATAGCGTTCATTGCCGCAAGCTGCTCGCCTGACGGGATTGTTTGAGAGGACTCAATGCGGACACTGAAATATTCACCCTCGGGAACGAAGATGGCAACACCTTGCGGAAATTGGGCGCCCCAATCGCCGTTGTCCTCTCTCGCAGAAATCTGCAACGTATTCAGAGACTTGACGAGCATAGGGACAGAGAAGGTCGTGATGTCTTTATATGAACTCATTTTGCTCCTGCTGAGTTAGGTGTTGATGAGACGTTTGGGGTCAGGTGAGTCGTTCTCTTGCCTAGGAGTCGCCCCTATTCCCGCGCTTCACTGGAGCCATCCGCGATGATGCGCCCTAGGGATCCGATGATGACTGCGGTAATTAAGTATCCGCTGACCGCATAATTGAAAAGGCCGCTACACATCTCATCGCTGAGAATGTCGTAGATCAGAAAAACCGGGGCTAGTAAAACCATCACGACTAAGAAACGGAATGGAGAAAGCACCTTTCGCTTCACTGAAAGGTGGACAAGGTACCCCATTGCCATGATGCATAAGGAGATGAATATCGCGACCGCTGCGCCAAAGACCACATAGATCATATTTCTCCCTGAATTCATCTGGGGGTGGCCACCACAACCTGGAACAACTGGCGCGCCAGACCTACGATGAAGTCCCAGCTAAAACGGTGTTCTAACTGGGGTTTTGGTGGAGCCGCCTGCGAGAATCGAACTCGCGACCTTTTCATTACGAGTGAAACGCTCTGCCGACTGAGCTAAGGCGGCCGGACAACGCACAAAGTGACGCTGTACCGGAAAGTGATTGTAGTGCAGAAACCGGCAAATAATAAACCAGCAGGTCAGCGCACGCCGCAGGCGATGCGCAGGTGTCCGATCATGCCGTTGAACGCCACGGTCGGCGTCACGGACTGGTGCAGGCGGGCGCGACACTGCGCGATCGCGTCCTGGCAGGCGACCAGGCCGGCGGCGGGCACGCGGTCCGCTACCTCGCGGGCAAGTGGCTCGAAGTCGGGGTGCGTCAGCGGGACGTCGGCACCCGACTGCACCACCAGCGCATCCCGGTACACGCCGGCGAGGTCCACCAGGACCAGGTCGAAAACGTCGCGCTTGCGCCGGGTGCCGCGCGCTTTCTGCCGCGATTCGAGTTCCTTGATGGAGGCGGCCGCCCCGCGCAGCGCCTTCGCCGCGCCCTTCCCCTTCGCGCCCATGCCCAGGGCCTGCTCGAGTTTGGCGCGCTCGGCGGCATCTTCCTCCGCGTAAGCGTCGACAGCCTCTTTCTCCGTCGCCTTGACCAGCGCCCCCACCGCTTGGAACGCCTGCGCGCCGTGGAAAATCAGCTCGGCCAGGTTGATCGCGCGGGCGCGGCGCTGCTGGATGTCCGGGTTGCGCACCAGCAGGCGCGCGCGGCCCACGTGGCGCAGCGAGGTCGCCGCGGCCAGGCGCGCGTCGTGCTCGCTCGCACCCTCCTCGTCCATAAGGATGCGCACGAGCTCCGACTCGGACGGCGACGGGATATAGAGGTGCCTGCAACGAGAGCGCAGGGTTTGCGAGAAGTCCTCGGGGTCCGTCGACGGCGCGAGCATGATGATCACGGTGCGCTCCGGCGGCTCCTCCACCGTCTTGAGCAGGGCGTCCGCGGCGGCCGGGTGGAGGCGATCCGCGTTCTCGATGATCAGGACGCGGTGCGCGGCCACCGTGGGCATCCGGGCCGCCTGCGCGACGATGTCCCGGATGTACTCGGTTTTGATGATCAGTTCCTTGGGCACCACGTGCACCACGTCGGCGTGCTGGTCCGCCAGCGCGTCGCGGCACCCGGCGCAGCGGCCGCAGCCCACCTCGTGTGGGTCCGTGCACACCAGCGCCGCGGCGAACGCCATCGCGGCCTGCGAGCGCCCTGAGCCCGGCGGGCCCGTGAACAGCCAGGAGTGGGTCATTGCGTATTGGTCCGCGGGGGCGTCGATAAGCAACTGCTCGCGCGCAGACGCTGCGGCGAACAAGATGACGTCGCGCACGTGGGGTGCGTCGGCGAGGCGCTCTGCGACGCTGCGTGGATTGGCTGGCTGAGTCACGCTGCTCTAGCCTACTAGTGTTATGTCCATAGAGTTTTTGGACAAGGAGTCCAATGACTTTTTGGACACGGAATCTATGGAGTTCTTGGACAGTTTCTAGCGGGTCATTCTGGTGGCCTGCGCTTCGGTCGGGGTTTGGACAGTT